>URCA01000005.1 GCA_900546265.1 uncultured Oscillospiraceae bacterium
GATGTGATATTGACATTTCCATTTCGTGTGTGATAAGCTTTGTTCGTCCATTCGGTCATGACCTCCTTTGGTTCTTGGTGCGGTGGCGTTACCCGCTTCCATTTTACCAAAGGAGGTCTTTTCTGCCCTAATTGACGCTTTCGCTTTTTCTTACTCCACCGGCTTAGCCGGTGGTTGCCTGGCTAAAGCTAGAAGGCCCCGGAAGTAAAAACTTCCGGGGCCTTCTTATAAAACTCATTAAAATCAGCTACTTATTCACTTGTCTTCGTGACGTTTCTGTTAAAACGATCAAGCAGCAGAGCGGCGATAATGCCAACCGCCAGACAGAGCACATTGACGACACATTGCCCAACGGAGATGGCAAAGCTTTGAAATGGAATGATCATGGCTGTTGCCGCAATTACAATGCCGATAATGGCATGAAAAGCCAAGGAATAATACCGTTCAAACAGAGCGTTGACGGCTTTCGCCAAAAGAATGACTGTAATCAGTGCCCCTAAGCCGCCGGGGAGCAAAGCCCCCATGTTTAAATGGCCGATACCATCCACAAAGGGCGTATAAAGTCCCAGCGGCATCAACAGGGTGGAAAAGCTCATACCCGGAGCAATGACGCTCAAAGCCAGGCAGAAACCACAGAAAAGATACCAGGCGAAGTTGGGGGTAATTTGCACAGAAGAAAACTGCAGGCCAAGCAGTAGGGCGAACACAGCAACCATGGCAATGCCCATGGAGATGAAAGAGCCCTGGCTTCTTCCCTTTTCACCGGCTTCACGAAACAGGGAGGGCATCATGCCGACAATGAGCCCCACGAACAAACAGACAGAAGGCGCCGGATATTTCTCCAGGAAAAACGACAGCAAATTGGCTATCCCCATAAACCCCACGCCCAAGCCAACGATGACCGGAAGCAGCTTCGGCACATGGGTTTTAAAATTTTTAAGCGGATGAGAAAGAAGCTCCATAATTGGCTTGTAAATACCGAATACAACGCAGAGTACACCGCCTGAGATACCAGGAAGAACCGCCCCCAGACCGATAACGGCTCCCTGAATGACACGGAACAAAACGCGCAAGATGGACACGCTTTTGACGGAATCCTTTTCCATAATGAATCCTCTCTTTACATGAGTTACAAAAACACATGTCTATTATATCGTGCTTTTGGCGTCGGTCAACCCCAAATGGTTTTTCTTAAGAACTGGAGTCGGAGGTTACAGCTTTTTTCAACCCGTTTTCTTGGATTTTCCTTGCCAATTTTTATTCATTGTATCAGTGATTCTACCTTTGTTATGATAGTGGCGGACATCGAGTATTTGCAAAGGGTGATGGTATATGAATAGATGGAGATATGTTGCCTTTTGGGCAATCATAGGAATGTTTATTCCCACATTTATGATGGGCTGCGGCGCGGAACTGGCCGCGACGACTCCCTCTCCGGAAAACACGACCACGATTACAGAAAATTCGCCCACAACAGCGGAAAGCGAATCGAGCGCCAGCTCCACGCAACCGAGTCAAAGTATCTCCCAGCAGACTTCGCAACAAATTGGTCAGGAGTCAACGTCCTTCAGCAAGCAGTCCTCTACCACCGCGGCGACTTCAAAGAGCACCGTCTCAACCAACCGAAAACCTACCGCTACTTCTAAGCCGCCGGCAGCTGTAGCGCCCTCCAAGAGCTTAATGGTAGGCTACTATACCGGCTGGTCCGCGGGAACCGGTTATACGCCGGATAAAATACCGGCAAATAAGCTGACACATATTCCGTATGCTTTTGCTAAGATCGATCCGAAGACGCTGACGATTACTTTGGCCGATCCGGTTACAGACCGGCGCAACTTTGAAAAGTTGCGTCAGCTAAAAACAAAACATCCCCATTTGAAAACGCTTATTTCCGTTGGCGGATGGGATTATTCCAGATACTTTTCCGATACCGCTGCCACCGCGAACAGCCGAAAAGCCTTTGCGCAAAGCTGCGTGGCTTTTATTCGGGAACATGGATTTGACGGCGTGGATTTGGATTGGGAATATCCCGTGTCCGGCGGAATGGCAGGAAATCATAATCGACCGCAGGACAAACAGAATTTTACTCTTTTACTTCAGACCTTGCGGGAACAACTGGATGCGCAGGGAAGAAAAGATGGGAAATCCTATCTGCTTACTATTGCGGGGGCGGTTTCCTCCAGCTATTTAGATCGCATCGAGCTGACCCGTATTCTTCCGCTGGTCGATTATATTTTTCTTATGAGCTACGATATGCACGGCCCTTGGGACACATTCGCTGACTTTAACGCTCCGCTATACACGCCCTCCGGCACCACGCCGCACTATCAAAACAGCGTAAACGATGCGATCCATCTATATCTGCGCCGGGGAGCTAGCGCGTCCAAGCTGGTGCTGGGCATGCCGTTTTATGGGTACAAATACCAGGGGGTTTCAAAGGAAGGTAATGGCCTTTACAGCCGCTTTTCGTCCGCCTCGTCTCTGGGGTATGCGCAATTGGTCAAGGGATATATTGATAAAGCGGGATATTCCCGGTTTGAACACAAGGAAACAGGCGTCCCTTATCTATATGGCAACAACACCTTTATCTCATATGACGATCCGGCTTCCATTGCTGCCAAGGTTCGCTTGGCCCGCCAGAAGGGGCTGGCGGGGGTAGGCGCTTGGTCCCTGCCTCATGACAGCGGCGGTGATCTGCTGGACAGCGCGTATCGCGCTCTGCAAAACTAGCGACTGTAAAACACTTGACAGGAATATAACAAAACTCTACAATAGAAAGGAAACGATTGGCAAAGGCGGGGAGTGGGGGAGATGGCAAATCCGGTTGTGGGGCGTTTCGCGCCGACACCAAGCGGTCGTATGCATCTCGGCAACCTGCTTTGCGCCATGCTGGCTTGGCTGTCCGCCCGTTCACAAGGCGGACAGTTTCTTTTGCGGGTGGAGGATTTAGATAAGGCGCGCTCTCCGCAGAAGTATGCCAATCAGCTGGAGGCTGATCTTCGCTTTCTGGGCTTTGACTGGGACGCGGGAGGAAGCTGGGGCGGGCCGCATGCCCCCTATTATCAAAGCGAACGAACCGCTTTTTATCAAGAGCTTTTGGACAAGCTGCAAAGCCGCGGACTGATATACCCCTGCTTTTGCACCCGTGCTCAGCTGCACGCCGCCACAGCCCCGCACGCGTCGGACGGCGAGCCGGTATACGATGGACGCTGCCGGCACCTTTCGGCAGAAACGGTTGCAGAACAGATGAAATCACGAACGCCCGCTCTGCGGCTGCGGGTGCCCGACGAGACGGTTTCTTTTTCAGACGGCCATTACGGCCTGTGCCGGCAGCATCTGGCCGCTGAGTGCGGCGATATCATTGTTAGACGAGCCGACGGCGTATTCGCCTACCAGCTGGCTGTGGTGGCGGACGACGCCGCTATGGGAGTTACCCAGGTAGTACGGGGGCGGGACTTACTTCTTTCCACACCGCGGCAGCTGTATCTGTTTCGATTGCTGGGCGCGCCGCCGCCCTCGTATTTCCACCTTCCGCTTTTGTTGACTTCCGACGGCAGGCGGCTATCCAAAAGAGATCGGGATTTGGATTTGGACGCGCTGCGGACAAGGGGCTATGGCGCGGAGGATATCGTGGGACGGCTGGCCTATACAGCGGGATTGCTGTCGCAGCCCCAGGCCATGAGCCTGCGGGAAGTGCTGCCGCTGTTTTCCTGGGATAAAATCCCCTTGGACGACATTCGCCTGCCGGAGAAACTGTTTCAATAAGGCAAATGGGAAGGGAACATCACATGCATATTCAGAAAACCGACGGCCGTGCCCGGCTGGGCACGTTTGAAACCCCGCACGGCGTTATTCAGACGCCGGCTTTTATGAATGTCGCCACCTGCGGCGCTATTAAGGGGGCGGTATCCGCCTTCGACTTGAAGGAATTGAAATGCCAGGTGCAGCTGTGCAACACCTATCATCTGCACGTTCGACCGGGAGACGAATTGGTCAGGGAGCTGGGGGGACTACATCGGTTTACCGGCTGGGACGGACCGATATTGACCGACAGCGGGGGCTTTCAGGTCTTTTCCCTGGCCAAGCTGCGGCGGATTAAAGAAGAGGGCGTGCATTTTGCTTCCCATGTGGACGGGCGCAAGCTGTTCATCGGGCCGGAGGAAAGCATGCGGATTCAATCGCATTTGGGCTCCACCATCGCCATGGCTTTTGACGAATGCGTAGAAAATCCAGCTGCTTATACGTATGCCAAGGATTCCTGCGCCCGCACCACCCGTTGGCTGCGGCGCTGCCGGAATGAAATGCAGCATTTGAATAGTCTGCCGGATACGCTTAATCCCCATCAGATGCTGTTTGGCATCAACCAGGGCTGCACGTATGAGGACCTGCGAGTGGCCCATATGCAGGAAATTGCCGCCATGGGTTTGGACGGCTACGCCATCGGCGGATTGGCCGTGGGGGAACCCGCCGCCGACATGTATCGGATCATCGAGGCCGTCGAACCTCATATGCCGGCGGACAAGCCGCGGTATCTCATGGGGGTGGGCACCCCGGAAAACATATTGGAAGGCGTTTTCCGGGGCGTGGATCTGTTTGACTGCGTCATGCCGGCTCGTAACGCCCGCCATGGCCACGTTTTCACCTGGAGCGGCCATCGAAATATGCTCAATCAGAAATACGAACGGGATATGGCGCCGCTTGACGAAGAATGCGATTGTCCCACTTGCCGCCGTCATTCCCGCGCGTATATCCGCCATCTGTTCAAGGCGGATGAAATGCTGGCCATGCGGCTGTGCGTAATGCATAATCTTTACTTTTACAACACCTTGATGGAACGGATTCGAGACAGCCTGCAGCAGGGAAAATTCAACGAACTGTACAGGAAATTGATCGGTGTGTTGGACAAGCGGATATAATTTGTAAATTTTTTTCATTTTACTTGCTAACTCTGGAAAAACTCGTTATAATAGAAAAGATTTTTAGGAGGTGCTGTATTTGAATTTGCACGCTATACTGGCGGCCGGTCAAGCGGCCACGACGACCGCTCAGGAGCAGTCTGCTGGGAACTCGGCTCTGCTGATGCTGATCCAGTTCGGACCGATTGTTTTGATTGTAGTGCTGATGTACTTCATTATGATACGTCCGCAGCGCAAAAAGCAAAAAGAAGAGCAGAAGATGCGTAATAACATGCGCGTCGGTGACGAAATCACCACCATTGGCGGCATCTGCGGCCGTGTTCTTAATATTAAGGAAGATTCTCTTGTTATTGAGACCGGCGCGGATCGCAACAAAATGACCATTAAAAAGTGGGCCATTCAGACCGTCGATACGATCCACGATCCGAACGACATCGTGGATGATGACGATGACGATGATGATGACGACGATTGATTAACGCCTGTCGCGTATCTTAAGGAGGAATGCAGGGGTTTCCCGGCTTTTCCGGCCTTACGGTCATAAATATTTTCTTCGCCACATATGCATGTACCATATGGTGATGAATATGGCGGAGGGGATAGATATGAAATCTCGCAGCGAGGATACAGCCATGGTGAAAAAAATATTGCGTCCGGTCTTGGTAGGCGCCTGTATGGGGGCCGTCGTCTGCCTGCTTTTGCTGCTGCTGATGGCGGCTGTCATTGCGGCGGTGGATGTTCCCAAGGCGGCCATAACACCTTTGGCTGTTGTCGCTTCAGCGGTTGGCGCTTTTGTCGGCGGTATCGTTGCCGCGAAAATTGCCAAGGAAAAGGGTTTACTTTTCGGCGCCGCCTGCGGACTGATTCTTTTTGTGTTGGTGTTGGTTGCGGGATTTGCGGTGCTGAAAGAGGTGCGCGGTTCTTTTGCGGTCGCTAAGCTGTTCATTCTCATTGGCTGCGGTGCGATCGGCGGCATTCTGGGCGTGAACTCACGCAAACATTAGGAATTTTAATTTGGAGGAGAGATTTCCATGAAACACATTCAAACCATCAACAAAAAAAATCTGAAGGATACTGCGGCCAAGGGCGGCTGCGGCGAGTGCCAGGCTTCCTGCCAATCGGCGTGCAAAACTTCCTGCACCGTTGCCAATCAGAAGTGTGAGAAGTAAACCTGCACCAGTTCAGATTTCAGCAGGGCGGAGGATATCCGCCCTGTTTCGCTGTATAAAGAGAGGCAATAGAATGATACATAGATTTAAAAACAATGGATATTATATCCTGCTGGACGTGCACAGCGGTGCCGTCCATGTGGTGGATGAATTAGCATATCGGATAGCCGGTTTTCTTTCCGCGGACATGACGGCGGATTGTCCGGCCACCGTTTACGACGGCCTGGACGCGGACTATCCCAAAGACGACATTCGGGAGACGTACGAGGAGCTGTATCAGCTATATACCGACGGCCTGCTGTTCAGCCCGGACGATTATGAGCAGTTTGCTGATAGGATGGTCTCTTCTCCGCTGAAGGCCATGTGTCTGCATGTTTCCCACGACTGCAACCTGCGCTGCCGCTACTGTTTTGCGGGGCAGGGGGGATACGGCGGCACGCCAAAAGTCATGAGTCTGGAAGTGGCTAAAGCCGCCATTGATTTTTTGATTGACAAATCCGTCGGGCGGCGCAATTTAGAACTGGATTTCTTCGGCGGCGAGCCTCTGATGAATTTCGATGTGGTCAAAGAAACCGTTGCTTATGCCCGCAGCCTGGAGAAAAAGCACGGCAAGGTGTTCCGCTTTACCATGACGACCAACGGGGTGCTGCTCACGGACGAGATCGCGGACTTCCTTAACCGTGAGATGAATAACGTGGTCTTATCTCTGGACGGCCGTCCAGAAGTCAATGACGCTATGCGTCCGAATGCGGGCGGCAAGGGAAGCTACGCCGGCATAGTGCCGAAATATCAGCGTTTTGTGGCTAAGCGGGGGGATAAGGATTATTATGTCCGGGGAACCTTCACCAAGGAAAACCTGGATTTTACCGAAGACGTGCTGCATATGGCGTCCCTCGGTTTTGATCAGATATCTGTGGAACCGGTAGTCAGTGACCCGTCCCTGCCCTTTTCCATCCGGGAAGAGGATCTGCCACGTGTGTTCGAGGAATATGATAAGCTGGCCAAAGTGATTCTGGAAAAGAAAAAAGCCGGCCACTGCTTTAATTTTTTTCACTTTATGCTGGATTTGGATCAAGGCCCCTGCGCCATCAAGCGGCTGCGCGGCTGCGGCTGCGGCAACGAATATGCGGCGGTGGATCCGGATGGCGGCGTATTCCCCTGCCACCAGTTCGTGGGCCAGCCGGAATGGCAGATGGGGAATGTTCTGACCGGCGAATATGACCTGGAACAAAAGGCTCGTTTCGCAAAGGCAACGGTTTATCAAAAAGAAAGCTGCCGTTCCTGCTGGGCGAAATTCTATTGTTCAGGCGGCTGCAACGCGAACAATCTGCAATATGCCGGAGACATCCTTCGCGCGCATACGCTTTCCTGTGAATTGGAGAAAAAGCGATTGGAATGCGCTTTGATGATTAAGGCGGCCTTGGGGACTGCGGAGGTCATGGAGGCAGCGCAGGCCGTTGCCTGCGAATAGCATCGACAAAAAACGGCAAGATTTTTCCAAATGCCATCCTGTTCATATTTTCTTCTTTCCCTGCATAGTATTTTGTGATATGATGGTGGGAGGAATTACATATGAACCGGACAACCCATAGCACCCCCGGCCTGACCCTGCAGGAATTCTTTGAACAGAACCGTCGTCTGCTGATATTTTTAGCCGTGTTTCTGGCGGGGGTATTGGGCGGCGTTCTGATATTTACGGTTTCGCACGCCTCTATGGAGCATGAGCTGTCTCTTATGCTGGATATCCCCGCGATTCAAGGGGGCTTTCAGGGGGGCATGTCGGTTCTGTTTTCTTCTTGCTTTCTGACGTTTGTTCTGCTGCTGGCGCTGTTTCTGGCCGGTTTGTCCACATATGGAGCACCGGTCACGGTGCTGGTTCCCATCTTTTTCGGTCTGGGAGTGGGGCTGACTGAAGCCTATTACTACGGAGCCGGCCGGCCGGGCATTTTGTTTGTGGCGCTGTTGGTCGTACCGCGCACCTTGATTGCGGCCACCGCGCTGCTTATGGGCTGTTCCGAATCTCTGCGGATGTCTCTTTTGCTCAGCGGCCAGCTGCTTCCCAACGCGCATTGCGGTGGCTTGTGGCTGGATTTCCGGCTTTACTGTGTACGGTTTCTGGTCTTTTTCGGTCTGGCTTTTGCCGCGGGTGTGGTGGATGTATGTCTGCGGCTGGCGTGTTATTCCTGGTTTACCTGAATCGTTGCCGCTGTCAGCGGCAGGAATTTTCAAGCACAAGGAGTTTGATAGCAGTGGCGGGATTTTTCGGCTTGTTTGACTACAGCAAGGAAGGACCGGGCATTGACAAAAATGCCCCGAAGAAAAAAGGCTTTATTGTCTTTTTTGAAATTTTCTTTCGCAAATTCTGGAAGCTTATCTGCGTCAATCTCTTATATGTTCTGATTTCCCTGCCGGTTCTTACCATGGGCTTGGCGGAAGCGGGTATGACGTATATCACCCGGAATTTTGCCCGAGAGAAACACGCTTTCGTTTCCGGCGACTTCTTTGACACTATCAAGAAGAATTGGAAACAGGCGCTGCCTTACGGCATAATCAACGTCATACTCAGCGTGCTGATTGCCTTTGATATCTGGTTCTTCAACGCCAACGCGGCCGCGGAAGAAGCCGGGATTATTCAGTATATCCTGCTGGCCGTCATTTTCATGGTCTTTATCGTCTTCTCGTTCATGAAATATTATATTCCCATGATGATCATCACCTTCAAGCTTTCCCTTAAGCAGGTGTTTAAAAACAGCCTGATTTTTGCTTTTGCCGGCCTTAAACGGAATCTGCTTATTTCCCTGGTGCTTATCCTCTGCTATGCCGTGGGTTTCCTTCTGATTTGGGGGCTTGGCTATATCGGGATTACCATCGTTCTTTTCCTGTACATTCTGATTTTTCCGGCATTCCGTTCGTTGCTGATTCAATATAATGTATTTCCCCTTATTAAGAAACACATGATCGATCCTTACTATAAGGAGCATCCCGGTGAGGATAAAGACGCCAAACGGGCGTTGAACATCGAGGACGAAGAAGATACAGCCGACGAGGAAGCGCCAGTGTTCCAGGATACCGGCCGTACTGTGAAGGACGAAGAGGAAGAGGGGGCTGGCGAGAAGAAACCGGCCCGCGTTTTGCCTAAGCAGTACAATGAGCAGGAGTTGAAACGCGGCAGGCGGATTTACAAGAAAGACGCGCGTCCGGATGACGATGACGATACCATCTGAATGGAAAACGAAAAGCCCATCTGCTTTTCTGCGATGTTCTTAACGGAGAATAGAGGACAGTATGTAACCGGAAGACAAAATGCCTTCCGGTTACTGCTTTTTATGCGGCTTTTGCTGTGGGGTTGGTGAGGACTTCTACGGCAGGCATTCCGCTTTGCTTGGGAAGCTGGAACGCATAGTGGATAATAATCAGTAATCGAGATTTTGTATCCATTCGGAAACTTCTGTTTCCGATACCCCGGAAGAAAATCTCTTGCCTTCAAGCCAGTTGCCGGTTCCTGCCGCTTCCTTGAGCAACTTTCCGCTATCGCCTAAACCGGAGCTTGCCGATGTGCAGAAAGGGATTACTGTCTTTGCTGTAAAATCATTTGCTTCAATAAAACCGTTAACAGGCCATGCAGCAATTCCCCACCAAATAGGGTAACCTATGAACACGGTATCGTATTTATCGAAGTTGTCAACCGTTACGGTTGTCAGGGCAACCTTTCTTTCCGCGGGGTGCTCGTATTCATAAACAACACGGCTGTTTTCATCGTTCCAATTCAAATCCTCACGGCTGTAAGGCTTTACAGGTACAAGTTCGAACAGATCGCCACCTGTCACAGAAGCAATATGTTCGGCGGCTTTTTTGGTATTTTCTGTTGCAGAGTAGTAAACAACTAATGTTTTTTTGCCAGAAGCTTCATTTGAAGGCATTTCCGCCTCAGCATTTCCGCTGCCTGATTGCAGGTTTTCCAAAGTCCCGGATTGGCCGCCGGAGTGATCCGCGTTTTGACTGCCACAGGCAGTAAGAGATACTATAAGCAAAATGCTCATAATGATTGAAAATAATTTTTTCATAGTAAGTTTTCTTTACTACTCCTTTCTTTTCATTTCAAATTTGTTTTGAAAAACTGTTCTATTTTGTCAAAGGGAATTGCACTTTTTTTACCGCCATCATATAGATCGGTATGCACTGTATCAGGAATAATCATTAACTCCTTGTTATCTGTATAAGCGCTATCTCTCATCATATCGGAAAAGGCGTCCTTACTGAAGTAACAGGAATGTGCTTTTTCTCCGTGAATCATCAGCACTGCACTGCGGATTTCATTGCTGTACCGTAAAATCGGCATATTCAGAAAGGACATACAGCCTGTAATATTCCAGCCCTCATTGGAGTTGAGAGAACGCTTGTGATAACCGCGTTCGGTTTTATAGTAATCGTAATAGTCTTTTACAAAAAATGGCGCGTCTTCAGGCAACGGGTCCACGACACCGCCACCACGCACATAAGTTCCGGATTTGTATTCTATTGTTCGTTGAGCGTTTAATGCTTTTCTTTTTTCATAACGATCTGGTTCGCTATCTTCAGAATCAAAGTAGCCTTTCGCGTTTACACGGCTCATGTCGTACATGGTCGAGGTTACAGTGGCTTTGATTCTGGTATCAATCGCCGCCGCATTTAGTGCAAGACCACCCCAACCGCATATGCCGATAATTCCAATTCTTTCACAGTCTACATTGTCCTGTATGGACAGAAAATCAACCGCTGCCTGAAAATCCTCGGTATTGATGTCGGGAGAAGCCATATATCTCGGTTCACCGCCGCTTTCACCCGTGAATGACGGGTCAAAGGCAATCGTAAGAAACCCTCGCTCTGCCATCGTTTGTGCATACAATCCGGATGCCTGTTCCTTAACTGCACCGAAAGGTCCGCTTACCGCAACTGCCGGAAGCTTACCCTGGGCATTTTTCGGCGTATACATATCCGCCGCAAGGGTAATTCCGTATCTGTTATGAAATGTTACTTTGCTATGATTTACTTTATCGCTTTTAGGATAGGTTTTATCCCATTCCTGTGTTAAATTTAATTTCATCACGACTGCCTCTGTTATCTTTTTATTCTGATTTATAAATGTATTACCGGCTTTTTTTCTCTTTGCTGCAGTCCTGATGTTTTTTTCTTTCTTCAACCATGCCTACAAACCATTCAACCATGGATGGGTCCTGATGAGAGAAGAAGGAACTTTCATTTTTATCCAAAGCCGCAATGGTGGTCATCTCTTCCTCTGACAGCACAAAATCAAAAACGGCGAAGTTTTCCTTCATACGCTCGATATGTGTTGACTTCGGAATCACAACCACTCCGCGCTGAATATTCCAGCGCAGCATAACCTGTGCCGCTGATTTTCCGTGCTTTTCACCGATTTGCGAAAGGACCGGATTGTCAAATGTGCCTCCGCGCCCCTCCCCGAAAGGCGCCCAAGCTTCCAAACGGATATCATACTTGTCAGCCCACTCTTTTAAATTTTTTTGCTGATTGAAAATATGCGTTTCCATCTGATTGACCATAGGTTTGATGCGGTTGAAAGACGCAAAATCGACCATACGATCGGCATAAAAGTTGGAGATTCCGATCGCGCGGATTTTTCCCTCATCGTATAATTCTTCCAGTGCTCTCCACGCACCGTAAGCATCGGAAAACGGCTGATGCAGTAGTACCAAATCCAGATAATCCGTTTTCAGCTTGCGAAGAGACTCCGCCACGGAAGCCTTTGTCTGCTCATAACCATAATGTTCAATCCACACTTTGGTGGTAAGGAAGATGTCTTCTCTCGGCACTCCGGATTTCTCAATAGCGGAGCCGACCTCCTCCTCGTTAAAATACGACTGTGCCGTGTCGATATGTCGGTACCCCACACTTAAGGCATCCAGCACGCAGTGCTCACATTCTTCTTTTGTTACCTGATAAACGCCATAGCCCAAAATTGGCATTTTTATACCGTTTGATAATGTTACATATTCCATCATAAAATGCTCCTTCCCATTTCATAGGCTTCGTTGTAAGCCGGAGTGTCTTTTATCTCTCCGACCTTCCAAGAGCCAATGCCGTAGATAATCCCCGCTTCTCTCGCTCCTGCAAGACAATCCTCCGTAAAACCGCGGAACGCTTCCATAGTACGGGTAAGGTTTCCTTTTTCGGTGTCAGCTGCTGTCATAATAAAGTAAAAATCCTTATCGGTAATTTCCGTGTATCTCGGAACGGTACGGTCAATGAAGGTTTTCATCTGTCCGTCCATCGTGTAGAAATAGACAGGTGTGGCAAGAACGATCGCATCAGCCGTTACCATTTTGTCAAGAATTTCTGCCATATCATCTTTTTGAACGCATTTGTGCGTGGAGTTGCACACACCACAGCCACGGCAGTAACCGATATTCTCTGATGCCAGAAATATCTTTTCTACCTTATGACCGCTTTCGGCCGCGCCTTTGGCAAATCTGTCACACAGTATATCGGAATTGCCGTTTTTTCTCGGACTTGCAGAAATAATCAATACACGTTTCATTTGGTTATCCCTCCCAAATCTCTTTTGCCATACGCAGTGCCGCCCAAGCCTTTGGCCAGCCTGCATAAAAAGCCGCATGTGTAAGAATTTCCGCAATTTCTTCTTTTGTTACTCCGTGAATTTTCGCATTTGATAAGTGAAACTTTAAGGAGTTATCCAAAATTCCGCTTGCCATCAATGCCGTCACCGTAACGATGCTTCTGTCTCTTGCGGACAGCTTATCTTCTCTCGACCAAATCTCGCCGAAGAGTATATCATCATTCACCTCGGCAAATTTCGGGGCAAATGTGCCGAGTTCGTCTCTTCCTGCTGTTACCTTCGCCATAACAACACCTCATTTCAGTTTATCGTATTCTTCATCGGAAACAGGCTCGCACCATTCCGTCCCACAATTCTCACCCGGCACTTCGACTGCTAAATGCTGAAACCATGAGTCAGCCGACGCACCGTGCCAGTGCTTTATCCCTGCCGGAATGTGAACGATATCTCCGGCTTTCAGCTTTCTTGCCGGCTTATCCCATTCCTGATACCAGCCTTCTCCTGCGGTAACAAGCAGCATTTGACCGCCGTCCTTATCCGCATGATGGATATGCCAGTTGTTGCGGCATTTCGGCTCAAAGGTTACATTGCCGATAATGACCTGCTCTGTGGATAGCATATTCAAATAGCTCTGCCCGATAAAATACTGTGCAAAAGCTTCGTTTGCTCCTCCTATAGGGAATAGGCTCACTTCCGGTATATTCATAGCAAATCCTCCCGAACCCATTTTTCAATATCCTTTCTCGACCGTTTTACGCTGCCGCCGTGAATGGCAAGACCTTTTTCAACCTTTGCGGCAGGACACAGTTTTTTGATGTCGCTTAAGCTGCTGCCCAGACCACTGCCTTCGTGGGTACAGAAAGGTTTGATTGTTTTTCCGCTGAAATCAAAATGCTCCAGAAAAGTAAATACTGCCATAGGCATGGTACTCCAATAGTTTGGATAGCCTAAATAAATCACATCATATTCGTCGAGCATTTCCGGGAAGCTTTTCAAATCGGGACGTGCGTTCTGCCGCTGATCAGCTTGCGCCTGTGCGATACATTCGTTGTAATCTCTTGCATAAGGCTTCAACTGCTCGAGTTTAAACAAATCAGCGCCTGTCAACTCTTTGATTATACCCGCTGCAACCTCCGTATTGCCGACTTCCAAGGTTTTAATCAGTCCGTTTACATAGTTATCATCGGCTCTTGAATAAAAAGCAATCAACTTTTTCGACATTTCAATACCTCCATCCGTTTCTGCTAAAAGCATAACATAGAAATCCTTGACACAGAATATCCGATATGTTATCGTAGTATAAACTTAAAGTTTATACTAGCGTTTGGAGGTACCCTATGTATAATCCTATGCTTGATACTTTTATCGCCGTCAGCAACTACGGTAGCTTTACCAAAGCGGCGGAGCATCTGTATATTTCACCCACTGCCGTTATGAAACAGATGAACGCGCTTGAAAGCCATCTAAACTTAAAGCTGATTGAACGAACTCCGTCAGGCGTACATATAACGCCGGCAGGGAAGGTAATTTACCGTGACGCAAAGTTTATGATCGATTACTCAAAAAAGTCCATTGCCGCCGCAAATACCGCCATGCATACCTATGACACCACCTTCTGCGTTGGTACATCTTTGCTCAATCCCGCAAAGCCTTTTATGGATTTGTGGTACAAGGTAAATCAAAGTTTTCCTGACTACAAGCTGCATCTCGTTCCTTTTGAAGATAATCACGAGGGCATTTTGTCGGAAATCGAAAAGTTGGGTGAAAAATTTGATTTCTTAATTGGCGTATGTGATTCCAAGGTGTGGCTGTCTTTATGCCATTTTCTGCCGCTTGGGAGAAACAAAAAAATGATTGCGGTATCAAGAGAACATCCTCTTGCATCGAAAAGCCGTATTGATATCAAAGATTTATACGGCGAAACACTTATGATGGTGAGTGCGGGAGATTCCGGTGTAAATGATTTCATACGCAATGATTTGGAAAAAAATCACCCGCAGATTCATATTGAAGACACGCCTTACTTTTATGATTTATCTGTATTTAACCGCTGTGCAGAGACCAGAAATGTTCTGCTTACGATTGAATGTTGGCAGGAAGTTCATCCTGGTCTTGTCTCTATCCCTGTCAATTGGGATTATAGTATTCCTTTTGGACTTCTTTACAGCTTTCATGCGCCGGAGGATGTGCTGAGATTTGTTAAGGCGGCGGAGAACATAACGCTCTCTGCAAAAAATAGAAGCGTATAGATCGCAAGGAACCGTCGTGCTATAGCATCTCGACGGTTCCTTGCATCTGTATCCTATTTGGTTTTCATATTTCTTCGTTAAGGACATTCCGCTTTTGGTAGACAGGCTAAGTTTACAGTTTACGGGCGATTTCCGCCGCGCAGGCGGGGCAGATGTTCCGCCCCTTGAACGTGCTGATGTCTTTGGCGTTGCCGCAGAACACGCAGGCGGGCTGATACTTTTTCAGAATAATGGTGTTATCCTCGATGAAGATCTCGAGAGAATCGCTGTCTCCGATTTCCAGGGTACGGCGCAGTTCAATAGGCAAGACAATGCGGCCAAGGCCGTCAATTTTGCGGACGATACCGGTTGATTTCATGTTATTTCCTCCATTTAACATTTCGCAGAACAGGGCGTTGGTCGCTTCTGCGTTTGTTTGATTTTGTCGATTTTCGCCGACATTTTTATAGTACCAATTTCTGTCTAAATTGTCAACGGATTATATGTGGAAAAAATGTAAGAGTGGCAGAGATGTGGCATATTGCCACACAATTTCAATATTGACGAATCGAATGGAACATGCTAAAATTAGCAAAGACTAACACTCGGGATATTTGTCCTGCTTTTTTCGTATATATGGAAGGGACACCCCCGGGATGGGAGCAGGGGAGAAAGAGGGAGACTCAGTTTGGAGAAAACGGTCAACGATTTGAAAATCGGCGAAAAGGCCGTTGTGACACGACTGGGATGCTCCGGCGCTTTACGGCGGCGGATCATTGACATGGGGATTACCCCCGGTGCTGTTGTTATCATGCGTAAGGCCGCGCCGATGGGCGACCCCTTGGAGATCAATGTGCGGGGCTATGAACTCAGCATCCGACGCTCAGAAGCGAAAGAAATATGGGTTTTGCCGGACAACGGGGAGGCACGCTGATGAGTACGACCTACGCGCTGGCGGGAAATCCGAACTGCGGCAAAACTACTCTGTTCAACGAATTAACCGGCTCCAACCAATATGTCGGTAACTGGCCGGGCGTGACCGTGGAAAAGAAAGGCGGCCAGTTAAAAAGCCACGGCGAAGATGTAACGGTTGTGGACCTACCAGGCATCTACTCATTGTCGCCCTATTCTGCCGAGGAGATGGTCACCCGGAATTACATATTGGATGAGCACCCCGATGTGATTATCGATGTGGTGGACGCCACGAATATCGAGAGAAACCTCTATCTAACCTTACAGCTAGCCGAGCTTGGCCGTCCCATGATTATCGCCCTGAACATGATGGACATGCTGGCAAGCCGCGGGGTGGAAATCGATGTGCAGAAGCTCGAGCACATGCTGGGGGTTCCGGTTGTACCAATTTCCGCGAGCCGGGGCCGCGGCATTAAGGAATTGATTGACCGGGCTCATCATGACGGCGTAGAGCGCGGCCATCAGACTTTATCCGCCTTCGACGAAATGCGGCTGGCCGAACGGATCGACGCTAAGCATGGCGGCAACCCGTATATTAAGCATCAACTCCACGACAGGCGGGAGCATCACGCTTCCGAATACCTTTCCACCCACGTGATTGATGAAATTTACTCCACCGCCGTCATGGAAGCCATCCTGCGCATTGAAGATATTATAGAACCGAAGTGCATGAAAACGGGCATGGCCCTGCGTTGGTCGGCGGTCAAAATCATTGACGACGATGCCCCCACCATTGAAGCACTGAACTTTTCAGACGGAGAGGCCCATTTGATCGATGAGATCGTGCGCGATTTGGAGGCCAAGTACGTCGAGCGCGATATGATCATCGCGGATCAAAAATACAAATTCATCTGTCAGATTTGCGAACAGTGCGTGACGCACTTGAAAGCCCCAGGAGAATTGACGCTGTCCGATCGCATCGACAGCATCGCCACGCATAAGTATCTGGCGTTGCCTGTCTTCGTAGGCATCATGGTTTTGGTGTTTTTCATCACCTTCGGCCCGCTGGGCACCTGGATGACGGATGGGCTCACCGGTCTTATCGATATATTCACCGAGTGGGCCAGAAGGGGGTTGCAGGCGGCGCACGCATCTCCATGGGCCGTCAGCCTGGTCTGTGACGGGGTAATCACCGGCGTCGGCTCCATCGTTTCGTTCTTTCCGCAGATCCTGTTACTCTTTTTGTTCCTTTCTATCCTGGAGGACAGCGGGTATATGGCGCGGGCCGCGTTTATTATGGATAAGCTGCTGCATAAGACCGGTTTGTCTGGCCGCTCCTTTGTTCCCATGCTGATGGGCTTCGGGTGTTCGGTTCCCGGCGTTATGGCGGCCCGTACGCTGGAGAATGAACGGGACAGGCGTATGACCATCATGCTGACGCCGTTTATGTCTTGTTCGGCGAAAATGCCGGTTTACGCGTTGTTCATCGCGGCTTTCTTTCCGAAGTACCGCGGCTTTGTGGTTTTCGGCATCTATGCCTTGGGGCTGCTTGTTGCCATTGTCTGCGCGATGATTCTAAAAAAGACGGTGCTGAAGGGCGGGCATTCCCCTTTTGTCATGGAACTGCCGCCCTACCGGTTGCCCACGCTCAAAACCTTGTGGATGCATCTGTATGAGAGGGTCAAGGACTTTGCCGTGCGGGCGGGAACTATCCTGCTGGCCGCCTCCATTGTCATTTGGTTCCTTCAATCCTTTGACTTTCATTTGAACATGCTGTCGCCGGAACAAACAGGCAGCAGTATGCTGGCCTCTATCGGCAAGGCCATCGCCCCCATCTTCAGCCCGCTGGGCTTTGGCTTCTGGCAGGCCTCCGTCGCCCTGGTGGCCGGCTTGGTGGCTAAGGAAGCGGTGGTGGGAACCCTGACCATCCTATTTAACCCCATCAGCGATGCCGCCATGTACAGCATCCTGCAAGGAGTGTTCACACCGGTCGCAGCTCTGTCCTTTTTGACATTCGTGCTGTTGTATATGCCCTGTGTCGCCGCTTTCTCGGCGATCCGACGGGAAATGAATTCCTGGAAATGGGCGCTTGGTACTGTTGCGTTCCAGACGGTAGTGGCCTGGATTGTTTCTTTTATGGTGTATCAGTTCGGTACATTGGCTGTTAATCTAGTAGGACTCCTGTAAAAAGGCGGGGCGTGACCGTACAAGTCACGTCCCGCCTTTTTTCAAATCCAGGCATCAGCCGGTGTGCTGGCCGGAGGCTGTTCGAGAACCTCCGGGTTTTTCAGCATGCGTTTCATGGAGCGGATGGATTCCGCGTAATAGTATCCGTCGCAAATACGCTCATCCACCGTAAAGCGCAGCCGGATTACCTTCTTATCCTCGAGCGAGCCGTCGGATCCGCGGATTAGCTCTGTCTCCTTTTTTCCAATAGCCATGAAAACCGAAGTGGTGCCGAAATCGTATATATGATGAAAGACCGGGCCGATCCCCAAAGATCCGACGTCGGTAATATAGATGCTCGTATGAAAAGGGCTCAAGCGGTTCAGCGCCTTGGGCATCAATCCCCAGTGATCCAACACGTTAACCAAATTCACAATCACGCGTATCAGCCAAGCCGGGCAACGGTTCAGAATCCGGGCTACCATGTCGGTATCGTTCTCCACCGTGCTGTCCATGACCTCATGCGTAATCGCGTCGTTGATTTTACGATATACATCATACAACGTATCGGTGGGGGAGAATTCCGGCTTAATGGTGGTCTCCTCCGCGTCTCGATTAAGCCCCCGCTTGATAGACATGGAAACCGTCAGATTGGTGCGCGCATAGATCTTACCCGCAATCACAAACCGATTGAGCCAGGGCCGCAGCGTGATCATCCGAACGGCCGCCGCAATGAACAGATGATAGGTGGAGAAGCCCGGCAAATTGTCCTCCTTTCGTTTCCTTCGCACGTATTTTTCCAGGTTTTCAATATCGATTACTTCATCAAACAGGACGATGCTGTCCGACCGCCTCTTCATAATATGCGGCATCACCGTAAAAAAAGCCGGCGTACGGCGCAGCCTCCTGCCATCATACCGATCGCCAAGCCGCCGCTTATCCTTATTCATAGCTCCCCCTCCTAAGCGTAAAACATCCGTTTCCATTATAAACGAGCGGATGCCGGTGCGCAACAGTCGGAGCCGCGATTTAAAGAATTTTGCCGAAAGCAAAACCGCCTTCGATCCTAAGACCGAAGACGGTTGGTTTTATTAGGTTCCCGGATGACCATGAAAATCATCGTCACAGCCTTCCGATTCCATCCCCACATATTCGCCGGAGCGAAACCGCATGCGAAACCGCTCCTTTTCCACCTGCTCGTCCAATAGATCCTTGAACTCCTTCGCATTCCGTATGTTGCGAATAATCAGCTCAGGAATGCTGTGATCGGAGGAGGCCACTAGAATATTGCCCAGACCGAAAAGCTTTTGTATAAAGGTCCGCCGGTAGGAGGTATCCATGATCCGGAACAATAGAATATCGTCCTCCGCCGTGGTGAACAGCCCCGTTTGAACGGTCAGCTTTTTAGGGGTCAGGGTATATGTGGTAAACGTGAAGGGGAGACCGAAAAATGTCCATCTTTTCCGTTCCCGCACTTCAAAATCATCCTGTGGCTCTTCCGGCCTTGCGGAGGCGCCGTTTATTTTGTCGTCTTTCATAGGATACCTCCTGCCATGATGTGGTAGTCCTTTTCCCTTACATTATAGCCATAGCGAAACCGTCTGTCAATAAAAGAAAATGCCCGGCACGGTTTTCCGCGCCGGGCATTTTCTATTGGAGGTTAGCAGCCGCAGCCACAACCGCCGCAGCTTCCGCCGCGGTCACAGTCATCGTTATCGATGAGCAACAGGACGATGATAATGAACAGGATCCAGGTGCAGTCATTACCGCCAAACAGATTTCTCAGGCACATATCTTGCCGCCTCCTTTCATCGCTTACACCCTATACTATGTACCGGGCGGGGAAGTGGTTACGGAATCTTACGGGAGCGCCCACGGATAAAAACGGTCCCCTACCCATATGATGAAACTGGAAGGATTTGTGCCCCCGTAACGACTTGAAATCCGAAGAAAACAGAAGAAATCGTGTGATGTTTCAAGGTAACACAGAAAAAAAGACTGCCTTCGACGATGTTAGACTTTCTTAGTCTTTGACTTTTGTTGACCTTTTGATTATACTCTAAAATAAGCAAAAGGATTAATAAATGACGGGACAGGAATGTGAGTTGATAGGAATATGTGTATAAGCGACGCGATCGCCGCCTATATTTTAGGTGTAATGGAACGTACCGGAAACGGCACGGCGGAGCTGCAGCGAAACACGTTGGCGGAAGAGCTGGGCTGTGTTCCCAGTCAAATCAGTTATGTATTAACCTCCAGATTTACGCCGGAAAAAGGGTACATCGTGGAAAGCCGACGGGGCGGCGGCGGGTATATCCGCGTTCAGCGTGTTCGATACCAAAGCACGGCCGCGCCGATGATGCATACGTTGAACGCTATTGGCGAAGAACTGGCAGCCGGCTCGGCCCAGGCTATATTGGAGAATCTTTTATACGAGAAATGTCTGACAACCGAGCAGGCGCGGATTATGGCGGCGGCCCTGTCGGACAAAGCGTACCGGGATATACCGGCTGAACAACGGGATAGACTGCGGGCGGCAGTGATGAAACAAATGCTGGCCGCCGCAGCGTTATAGAGAAAGGATGGGGCTGTGTATGACCTGTCAGAATTGCGGCAAGAATCTGGCGACTACCCATGTGAAGAAAACGATGAATGGAAAAACCACAGAGTTGCATCTCTGTGCCGCTTGCGCCGCCAAGCAGGGCCTGAACACCGTGTGGGACGGCCTTGGTCTGGATCTGGGGAATTTCTGGGGCAGTCTGTTCGCGGAACCGGCTGTCCGAGAAAAAACCGACACCGTTCGCTGCGAATGCTGCGGGAGCACCTTCGGCGATATCGCGAAAAACGGCAAAGCCGGCTGTCCGGCCTGTTACACCACCTTTTACGATCAGCTTCTCCCCTCGATCCGCCGGATCCACGGCAAAACGCGCCATACCGGCAAAACGCCCGTAGCCGCTGGGGAAGAGGCCAAAAAGGAACGGGAGCTGGATGTGCTGAAAAAGCAGCTGGCGGAAAGCATCGCCAGCCAGGAATATGAAAAATGCGCCGAGCTGCGGGACAGCATCCGCGCGCTGGAGGAGGGGAGACACGATGGAGAATAAGTGGTATCAGCACAGTGGGCCGGAAGGGGACGTGGTCATCAGCACCCGCGTGCGGCTGGCCCGCAATATCGAGAACTATCCTTTCCCCGGCAGCATGGAACCCGAGCAGCGTCGGCAGGTTATGGATATCTTTGAGAAAACGCTTCAAGCGGCGGCCGGCCCGCTGCGGTTTAGTCCCATGGAAAACATTGCGCCGATGGAGGCGCAGTCGATGGTGGAACGTCATCTGATCAGCCCGGAATTTGCCCGGTGCGAGCCGGGAAGCGGCTTATTGCTCAACGAGGACGAAAGCGTCAGCATTATGCTCAACGAAGAGGATCATATGCGTCTGCAGGTCTTGCGGGCCGGCTTGGCGTTGGAAGAGGCGTATGCGCAGGCGGATGAATTGGATACCCGCCTAGACGCCTCCTTGCATTTTGCCTTTGACGACCGCCTGGGATATCTGACGCAATGCCCCACCAATCTAGGTACCGGCATGCGGGCCTCCATTATGCTGCACCTGCCCGCCCTTCAAGAGCATAACGCCATCCAACAGCTGGCCAACACCGTTTCCAAGCTAGGCTTGACGATTCGGGGCATTTATGGAGAGGGTAGCAAGTCGGAAGGCGCCCTATACCAGTTGTCCAACCAGGTGACGCTGGGAATTTCCGAACAAGCCGCCATTGAAAACCTCCTCGGCATCGCCTCGCAGATTATCCGGCAGGAACGGGTCTCCCGGGAAAGCCTCAGCCAAAACCCGCATTTTGAGGATAGGGTCTGGCGATCGCTGGGCCTGCTCAGAACGGCGCGGCTATTGTCCCACGACGAGTTTATGGCGCTGATTTCCAACGTACGGGTCGGGATTGCCGTTCGTGTTATCGAAGGGCTGTCTCTGGATGTTATCGGCGAACTGCTCAACGACGCGCAGCCGGCGACGCTCATGCTGCACGCTGGCGAGGACATGGAGCCCCTGCAGCGGGATGCTTTACGCGCCCGTATGGTTAGGGAGCGCCTGGCCTGAATCGCAAGAATCTTAGAAATGGAGTAGATATATGTATCGGTTTAAAGGATTTACGGAAAAGGCCAACACGGCTTTGAATTTAGCCATAGAAGCTGCCCAGGAGCTGGGGCACACCTACATCGGCACAGAGCATATCGTTCTCGGCCTGCTGCGGGAGGGGACCGGCGTGGCCGCGTCTGTTCTCGGGGCCAGAGGTGTCACGGCGGCTCTCTATGAGGAAAAAATCGTCGAAGTGGAATCCAGCGGGGAATTTAGCCGGCTGACGCCCGAGGATTTCACCCCCCGGGCCAAAACCGCCATGGAGATGGCGCTGGCTGAGGCGGCGATGATGCAGCATGGCTATGTGGGGACGGAGCACATCCTCATGGCGGTGCTGCGGGACGACAGCAGCGTGGCCGTGCGCCTGATTGTTGCACTTGGCGCCCGCCCGGACGAACTGTTCGGAGATATTGCGAAAGCCGTGGGCGCCCCCACGGCGCAAACGACCGCCGGTGGCGAACGGCTTGGGAAAGCCCCTGCGGCTAAGGGCGGCGGGAAAACCCCGACGCTCGATCAGTTCGGTCGGGATTTGACCAAGCAGGCAAAGGAAGGCCGGCTGGATCCGGTGATCGGCAGAGCCGCGGAAATTGAACGGGTGATCCAAATCCTGTCCCGGCGAACCAAAAACAACCCCTGCCTCATCGGCGAACCCGGCGTGGGCAAAACCGCTATCGCAGAAGGCCTGGCCCAAAAAATCGCCGCCGATGAAGTCCCGGAGCTCCTGCGGGGCAAGCGCGTGGTCACGCTGGATTTGACCGGTATGGTAGCCGGAACGAAATACCGCGGCGATTTTGAGGAGCGAATTAAAAACGCCATTGCCGAGGTCTCCAAAGCAGGAGATATTATCCTGTTTATCGATGAAATGCACACCCTCATCGGTGCCGGCGCCGCAGAGGGCGCGGTAGACGCCGCCAATATTCTCAAACCCTCTCTGGCTCGGGGAGAGCTGCAGGTCATCGGCGCGACCACCATCGAAGAATACCGTAAGCACATCGAGAAGGACGCTGCCCTGGAACGCCGGTTTCAGCCGGTCATGGTCGGCGAACCGACGGCGGAAGAGGCCGCTCTGATTCTAAGAGGGCTGCGGGATAAGTACGAAGCGCACCATAAGGTGAAAATCACCGACGAGGCGCTGGAAGCGGCCGTGGCCCTCTCTACAAGGTATATATCCGACCGCTATCTGCCGGACAAGGCCATCGACCTGGTGGATGAGGCCGCCTCTCGCGTAAGGTTAAAAGCCTTTACTGCTCCTCCGGACTTGAAAGAGCTGGAGGAAGAGGTCAAACGTCTGAACGAGGAAAAGAAAGCGGCGGTCAACGAGCAGGACTTCGAACGGGCCGCCCGACTGCGGGACGAGGAAAAGGAAAAGAGCGAACAGCTGGCCATTCACAAGCAGCAATGGCAGGAAAAGAACGCCGGCATCACCGGCGAGGTGACCGCCCGGGAAATCGCGGAAATCGTTTCTGGCTGGACCGGCGTGCCGGTCGTGCAGCTCACTGAGGCGGAAGGGCAGCGTCTTCTGAATATGGAGTCCATCCTGCACGAACGCATCGTGGGACAGGATGAGGCTGTCACAGCCGTTTCTAAGGCCATCCGCCGCGGACGGGTGGGGCTTAAAGATCCCAAACGCCCCATCGGCTCCTTCATCTTCCTCGGCCCCACCGGCGTGGGCAAGACGGAGCTGTGCAAGGCGCTGGCAGAGGCCATGTTCGGGGATGAAAACGCCATGATCCGCCTGGATATGTCGGAATATATGGAGAAGCATACCGTGTCCCGTCTGGTCGGATCGCCTCCCGGCTACGTCGGGTATGACGAGGGCGGACAGCTGACCGAAAAAATCCGCCGGAAGCCCTATTCGGTGCTGCTCTTTGACGAAATTGAAAAAGCGCACCCCGATGTTTTCAATATGCTGCTGCAAATTCTGGAGGATGGCATCCTGACCGACGCCCAGGGCCGGCGGGTCGATTTCAAGAATACGGTTATCATCATGACGTCCAACGTCGGCGCCCGCCTGATCACTGAGCAGAAAAAGATGGGCTTCGCCTCTATCGCGGAAACCGCTGATCCAATCGCCAGTCAGAAACAGATAAAAAACGACGTGATGGCTGAGCTTAAAAAGGCGTTCCGGCCGGAATTTTTGAACCGGGTGGACGATATCATTGTCTTCCAGCAGCTGACTGAGGAAAATATCCAGGAGATTGCCCGCCGGATGCTGCGCACACTGGATAAACGGCTGGCCGGTATGGATATGTCCTGCCAGGTCAGCGATCGGGCTGTAGCGGAAATTGCCAAAGCGGGATTCGACCCGGTTTACGGGGCTCGGCCCCTGCGCCGCGCCATTCAGTCAAAAATTGAGGATACCCTGTCAGAGCAGCTTCTGACAGGGAAATTCCGGGCCGGTGATGTCATTCAAATTGACGCGGAAAACGGCGAATTTCAGTTCAGCCAGGCGACCTGATTGTCTGTCGGGAGGTATTCCATACAGGAATGCCTCCCGATTCTTTTTTGGACAAACGTTCGAAACTAGTTGCATTATTCAAAATACTGTGTTAAAATAAGGAAACTTACAGGAAAGGAGATGGACAATATGACCCGCACAATTCAAAACAAAGGTTTGGATGTCAAATTGTCTGTTTCACCTTCGGGCAGATAAACCCGTCTTCCGTGAAGGAAGACGGCCGTAAGCACATCCGCGTAGGGTGTGCTTTTTTTGTCGCTCGTTTGTGAAACGGGGAGGAGTGTGATGGGAGTGTCTTCCACAGCCAAAGAGCCGAAACCGCCTGCCGTACCCAAAACGGTTCTCCAGGCCTGCCGGCGCAGAGGCATAGAGACAGAGCCTCTGGCGGCTTACGCTTGCGCGGACATGAGCCCAGAAGGGGAGTTTCGTCATGTCCATCTGTTCCTGAAGGCCGATCGCCTGCTATTGGCCGTGTCGGCGTTGTCAGGGGAGATGGAGTTCTCCGGCGGCTTCGGCAAGGCGCCGGCCGGCAGGGAAGAGGTCATTCAAGAAGTGCATGAATATCCTCTGGAAACCCTTTCGGAGCCGCAAATACATAATCAAGTGGTCGGCGGCCTGCTGGCCGTTCGACTGAGCGGCACAGAAACCTGGCTCTGCCGTTTCTCCGGCAGTAAAATGAGGGAAATGCGCCGGTTTACCGATCGGCTTGAGCAGCTGCTGCATCCGGAAAGGGAATGCCGCCGTCCTCCCGAACGGGAAGAAGAGGAATGCTGTCCGAAATGCGGCTTACCCTATCCGGAGCGCGGACGTGCCGTTTGCCCTCGCTGTATGGAAAAGAGCACAGTGATGCTCCGAATCTTGGCCTACTTCAAAGAATACCGCTGGCGGGTCGTCGTGATGCTGCTGTGCGTGGCCGCGTCTGGCGTTCTCAATGCTATTTGGCCCTATCTGTCCGGCACCGTCCTTTATGATAAGGTGCTGGGGAAAAACGGGGACTTCGCTTCCTCGCTGGGCTTCGGCGGCAACTTTATGCTAATGCTGGGCTTCCTAGTTTTCATCATGACGGTGACCAAGCTGCTTCAGCAGATTACCGGCGTCATTCACGGGCGAATGACCGCGTACATGGTTCCTGGCGTGGTCTGTAAAATTAAGAACAGTGTGTTTGCCGCCCTGCAAAAACTCTCGGTCGGCTTCTTCACCAGAAGGCAGACCGGCAGCCTGATGCAGAGGGTAAATGCCGACGCCAACGAAGTCATGCAGTTTTTCATCGACGGCCTGCCGTATTTGCTGTTCAATGTGCTGACCATTTTGGTAACGGCTGTGGTGATGTTCGTTATGGATTGGCGCCTGGCGCTGGTGGCCCTTTTCCTGCTGCCGCCTTTGTTTCTGGTCAGCTATTGGCTGCTGCCCCGCCTCTGGCATGCCTTTGGCCGGCGGGCCAGGGTGGTGCGCAGCCTCTATTCGGTGCTCAACGACAACATTACCGGTGCGCGGGTGGTCAAAGCCTTCGGCCAGGAAAGCACCGAGGATATCCGCTTTGAAAAGAGCAACAACCGGGTTCGGGAAGCAGAAATCAACATTGTGCATTACCAAAACCGCTTCAGCGTGGCTTACAGCATCGCCAAGGACGTCCCAAGTCTGCTGGTTTGGGCCGTGGGCGCGCTGATCATTCTGCATGCCGACGGCGCCTTTCGCTACGGCTCTCTGCTGACCTTTGTGGGCTATCTGTCCATGCTGCAGGGGCCAATGGATTTCTTTTCCCATGTCTTTCAGTGGTGGTCGGGCAGCATGAACTCTGCCCAGCGCATCTTTGAAATTATCGACGCGCACCCCGATGTTGTGGAACGCCCGAAGGCCTTGGATGTCCAGCTAAAAGGCGATATCCGCCTGGATAGGGTCAGCTTCAGCTACGAGCCGAATAAGCCGGTGCTCAAGGACATCAGCTTTCATGTCAAGGCCGGGGAGATGCTGGGCATTGTCGGCAAGTCCGGCGCCGGGAAATCTACTCTGGTCAATCTTATTTCCCGGCTCTATGACGCGGAAAGCGGTGATATCCAGCTGGACGGCCATGATATTCGGGACATTTCCTTCGCCTCCCTGCGGGGCGCGGTGGCCATGGTCAGCCAGGAAACCTATATTTTTATGGGAACCGTGGCGGAAAACATCGCCTATGCGCGCCCGGACGCCACCCATGAGGAAATCGTACAGGCGGCGATAGCCGCCAGCGCCCATGGCTTTATCTGCCGGTTGCCGGATGGATACGATACCTTAATCGGCGCCGGCGGTCGGCAGCTGTCGGGCGGCGAGCGGCAACGCGTGTCCATTGCACGGGCCATTTTGGCCGATCCGCAGATTCTGGTACTGGACGAAGCGACAGCTTCGGTGGATACCGAAACGGAACGGGCCATTCAGGCGTCGCTGGACGCCTTGGTCAAGGGGCGCACCACCATCTCCATCGCCCACCGGCTGTCCACCCTGAGGGGCGCGGATCATTTAATCGTGCTGGAGAACGGCGAACTGGTGGAAAGCGGCACCCATAAAGAACTAATCGATAAACGCGGCGTCTACTTCAAACTGCTTCAACTGCAGTCCAAGGCGCTGGCTATGAGAGGGGTGGGGGACTGATGCCCGATTCTATGATAGAAAACGATATTCTGGAACAAGAAAAGAAATCGGTGGAAGACATCATTTCCATCAAAGCCATCACCGCCGATAACGCAGTGTTTGAACGCACGGGCGGCGGCTTTGTACGCATGACCTTCGCCGGGAAGGACTATTCCCGCATCGCGGTACACCGGTGTTTTCCCCACAGTGACCCAAATGCCTATATTTCCATTCGGGAACCCGAGGGCGACGGCAAAGAAATCGGCCTCATTGAAAATCTGGCCGATTTGCCCGCCGGCACCCGGGAGATGCTGGAGGAACAGATGGCGCTGCGGTATTTTGCTCCGAAGATTCAGAAAATCCACGCCATCAAGGAGGAATACGGCTATTCCTACTGGGATGTCACCACCGACAAGGGCCGCTGCCGCTTCACGGTCCGTATGGGAGGCGGTTCGGTATATACCATCGGTTCTAATCGGTATCTGGTGAACGACCTGGACGGCAACCGGTTTGAAATACCGGATTTGTATGCCCTCTCGGCCAAAGAAATCAAAAAGCTGGATCTGTTTATTTAGAGGCGGCGTGTTGGAAAGAAAGGCGGGTGAAACACCGCATGAATTTGCACTATACCCTGCCGGACAGAGAGCAGGAACTGCTGGCTGGCCCGCTGCACGGTCAGAAACTCCGCTACTGCGTTCCCTATGACCTGGACAAAGAGGGGAATCTATGCGGAGACGGCTGGATTGCGGTGACCGGCGAGCGGCTGTATATTCTAAAGGACGGCGCTATCGCTGATTCCATTGACCTGGCGGCGGCGGATGCCATTCTGTGCGTGCCGCAAATCGACAGTGGTCTTTTGCTGGTCAAACAAGGGGAGAAAGAACGGCTTTTGTGCCGCTTTACCATGCGGCATATGGTTCGCTGCTCCTATGTGGCGCGGGGCACGGACGTTCTTTGTCGGGGAGACGGCAGGGAAGTGGTCAGTCGGGAAAAGGAAAAGCACTGCCTGCGCTGTGGACGGGTTCTTCCGGGAACCAGCCTGTGCCCCCGCTGCGACGGCCGCGGTCGCAGCTTTCATCGTTTTTTTGATTTATGCCGGCCGTACATGGCACCGCTGCTGTGCATCACCCTGTTTATGCTGGTAATTTCCGCGATCACCATCGGGCAGCAGTATATACAGCGGTATTTTGTGGACGACATTCTGGTTCCCGCCCAGGGAACGCTGGGGGCGGTGCTGGGTTTCTTCGGTATTATGCTCGGTTTTATGCTGCTGACGTTGACGCTGACGGTGGTTCGCAACCTGTGGAGCAACAGCCTGGGCACCCGGATCAGCCGGGATCTGCGCGCCCGCGTGTTTCATAAAATCAACTCTCTGTCCCTGTCCTTCATGGACAGCCGTCAGGCCGGCGAGCTTATGAACCGAGTGGTGGAGGATTCGGCAAAGGTCCGCCAATTCATGGAAGAGGTTTTTGCCGACATGTTTACCCAGAGCTTCACCATTCTGGGCGCCATGATTGTCATGCTGCTGATGGATTGGAAGCTGGCTCTGCTGGCCATCGCATTTATGCCGGCGGCCGTCCTTCTGGTCAGGGCCTTCCATCGGAAGGAAAAACGGCTCTGGCGGCAACAGTGGCGCTTCAACGACAAGGTAAACAACCGGCTGCAGGATGTCATCTCCGGCATACGCGTGGTGAAATCCTTTGGACAGGAGCAGCGGGAAACCCAGCGCTTTCAGGAATATACCGAACGGCTCATGCAGCTGCAGCGCCGCAACGAGAGGTTTTGGGCGACGCTCTATCCGTTTGTGACCTTCCTGCTGACGGTCGGCACCTTTTTCGTCATCTACTTCGGCGGCGCCTCCGTCCTCGGCGGACGTATGACGCCCGGACAGCTCACCCAGTTTGTGGCCTATGCCGGCATGCTTTACGGCCCTCTCGGCTTTTTATCCCGTCTGCCCCGCATGCTGATGCAGCTGACCAATTCCCTGGAACGCATCTATGAAATTTTGGATGAGGAATCGGATCTGGAGGAACGCAAGAACGCCGGGGAGCACACGCTAAAAGGGGAAATCGTCTTTAAAGACGTGACCTTTGGGTATAAATCCTATCTGCCAGTGCTGGAGCATTTGAATTTTCAGATACGCCCCGGAGAGATGATCGGCTTAGTTGGTTCCTCCGGTGCCGGAAAGTCCACGCTGATTAATCTGCTGATGCGGCTGTACGATGTGGACGACGGACAGATATTGGCGGACGGGGTGGATTTGCGGGATATATCCCGGGAATGTCTGCACCGGCAAATCGGTGTGGTTTTGCAGGAGACGTTTCTGTTCACCGGAACCATTTACGACAACATCCGGTACGCCAAGCAGAATGCCACCCAGCGAGAGGTTATCCAGGCGGCGAAAATGGCCAATGCCCACGATTTCATTTCCCGATTCCCTGATGGATACGATACCTATGTGGGTGAGCACGGCTACACGCTCTCCGGCGGGGAGAGACAGCGTATCGCCATTGCCCGCGCTATTCTCCACGATCCCCATCTGCTGATTCTGGACGAGGCCACCAGCAGCCTGGATACCGAAACCGAATTCCAAATTCAAGAAGCGCTCGGCCGGCTGACACAAAATCGCACCACCTTTGCCATTGCCCATCGGCTCTCCACCCTGCGAGAGGCGAATCGGATTATCGTCATCGATAAGCATACGGTGGCGGAAATCGGCACCCATAATGAGCTGATGCGGAAAAAAGGCATATATTACGGCCTGGTCATGGCCCAGCTGGAAATGCATAAGGTCGCACAGCCTGGCTAAAACCAGATAAAAGCCGGTACGGATGCGGAACACACCCGCGTCTGTACCGGCTTTTATCACTCCTGCCCATATTGCTCTTTCAGTTCCTTCACTTTGTCCGCGTACTCCCGCTGCCAGTCTTCGCCCTGCTGACGGCAAGCGGCGGCTTCCTGTTCATACTGGCTCAATATCCGGTTCTTTTCCGCCTCATAAGCGCCGCCATGCGCCAAACCGGCCGAGGCATAATACAGGTCGAGAGCCGCCAGGTCAATCTCCTTTTGTATCTCCAGGTCTATGAGTTTGTCCTGCACGCGCTCCTGTTTTTTCTCGTATTCCTTTTGCAGCTCCTCCAGCTTTTTCTGATAGAGCTCCGATCGATCGGCTGTGGAGCGCGTGGTTTTGGCACTGGTACTTTTTGTGCTCTTAGCCGTTGTGGTGCGGGATGTACGAAGTGTCGTCGTTTTCGCCGTCCGGGAGGACCGGGTAACCGGCTTGGCGGTCTCGTCTTTCGGCTTTTCGCCGGTTGTTTCGCTCGCCACGGTTGGCGGCCGGCTCCCAGTGGAAGAGCGTGTCGCCGTCTGACTGGACGGTCGGCTGCGGAAATCGCTGGAATCCACCGCATACATCGGCGGCTCGGCGCTGCGGCCAGCACGCAGCAGCATGGCGATGATGAATCCCGCCACCGCCAAACAAAGAAAGACTGGCAGGGCTAAGCGATATTTCGACCAGACTTCTTTCGCAGACATTTGGACTTCCTCCCGCAGCATTCGGTTGTTCTTATCATAGCATGCGGCCTGCGGGCATACAAGAAATGAGGGCAAAAGGTGATGATGTTTCACCTTTTGCCCTTATTTGTTTATGAAACTCTTTACAGCGTCTTAACCAACTCTTTCAGATAAGCGCGGAAGCCTTCGCCCACTTCAGGGTGCTGCAGAGCCACCTCGCAGGTAGCCTCCAGGATCCCCAGCTTGTTGCCCATGTCGTACCGCTTTCCGGTGAAATCCACGCCGGTCATGCCGTCGCGGCGGGTCAGCGTGAGCATGGCGTCCGTCAGCTGGATTTCCCCGCCGGCTCCCGGCGGCGTGTTGTCCAGTATCGAGAAGATTTCCGGCGGCAGCACACAGCGTCCGAGTATGGAGTACAAGGACAGCACCTTATCCGGCGACGGCTTCTCGATCATATCGGTGACGTGAAACAGATTTCCGTCAATATGGGATACCTTCAGTGAGCTGTATTTCAGAATTTGTTCGGGCGTCACCTGCTTAATGCCCACCACCCCCTTGCCATAGGCTTCATAAGCGCGGCACAGCTGGCCGCAGGCCGGATCCTCTCCGATAATCACATCGTCGCCGTACAGCACTGCAAACGGCTCGTTGCCGATAAAGGAGCGCGCGCAGTTGACCGCGTGCCCCAGCCCTCTGGTTTCCTTCTGTCGAACAAAATAGATATTGGCCATGTGAGCGATGGAACGCACTTCGTTGAGCACCTCTGTGCGGCCGGAGGCTTCCAGCCGCTCCTCCAATTCCACGGCGTGATCAAAATGATCCTCGATGATGCCTTTTCCCCGGTTGGTGATAATCAAAATGTCCTCAATGCCGGATTTGACCGCTTCCTCCACGATGTACTGGATGGCGGGCTTGTCCACGATCGGCAGCATTTCCTTGGGCATCGCCTTGGAAATGGGCAGCACACGCGTCCCTAATCCAGCCGCCGGAATCACAGCTTTCCGCACTTTTTGAGCCATTAGGCAGTCCTCCTCGATTTTTAACGTCTTATTCAGCCGCAGAACACAATCAGCAGCACTAGATACAGCAGCAAAACGGCCGCGATCCCCGCCGCCGCGACAGCCACCTGCACGGGTGCCGTCCCGCCCTTTTTGGAAAGGGCATACCGGTAATGCAGCGGATTCGTCTCGACGCCCCGCACCTTGTTCATCAGCCGCAGGGTATGCTTGTGATACCAATGATTCCCCATAGAAGCCATCATTGCCCGCAGAACAAAGCCTCCGGTCGTCGCAACGTTGGCTGCAATCATCAGCCAGGCGGGAAGCACCGTTTCTGGAAGTAATCCGATCGATAAATCCCGCAATAGCGTAGGATCACTAAGCAGATAAGCCACTATTCGAGCCATTATACACGCAAAGGGGAGAAAAAGCAAGACCGATATGCCCAGAAGGATCCAAAACAACCGGTACATTTTTCGATACAGCGCCCAAAACACCGGGAAAATAGCCGCCGACCAGTTCCAGGACATTTTGCTCTTCTGCAGACGCATAAAATGAAACCGGGACAGATAGTATCCCGAATTTGCCCCAAGGAAAGTGGCGATGTCCATCACCGGATATCCGTCCATTGTGCTGTCCGGCGCGATCCCGATATACGGACTGAACTGGGAATAAAAAACTCCCTCGTCCACCGGCGGCTGCTGTTCGCTTGGGGAAGGGGGGAAGACCTCCTCCAGCGCATGCCCGCACTTGTGGCAAACCGTTTCTGTGTCATTGTTGACGGTGCCGCAGTTGCCGCAGATGACCGTCCCGTCCCCATCCTTATCCGGCTGCGGTTTCCATTGCCGGGGCCCGCCGTGATCCGCCGCGTAAGCGCACTGTCCATTTTTTAAAAAGCACCGGCGATGGTGCGGCGCACCGCACTGGGGGCATACAGCAATATCCTCATCGGCGTTTAACGGCTTATGACATATCGGACAGGTATAGTGGGTATAATCCAGCATAAGCACCGTCCATTCCGCCGTAAAGGCTCTTTATCGGAATACCGTGGCGATCAATGTGGAAATCAGCAGCGAGGAGAAATACAAAATGGCATACGCCGAGGCCCCCAGCAGGAAGGAGGTGCCGCCCGCGGCGGTCAGCTCAGCGGGAAACATATCCGGCTTTTTAGTGCGCAGCCGCTTAACCCGGGAAACACAGGTGCGCATATACCAATAATTGCCCGACAGCCCGAAAAACAGTCGAATCAGCAAATCGGCCAGCCCCATCAACGCCATAATCCACATAACGATGGCCAGATCGCCGTTCATGAACTTTTCCATCAGGATTCGATATTCGTCCACGATGGTGGAGCCTTCGCCCAGCAGTGGGCTGAGCACAGGGGCGATCTGTACGTTGAGAATGTAGGCGCTGACAGCCGTGCGCACTACATTCAGAACCATCAGCACAACACCCATCCAGTAGTTTTTGCGGTAGAGCAGCCAATAGGGCGTCAGCAGAAAGGCCGGCCAATTCCAGCTGCATTTCGAGCCGCCCTTGGACATTTTATAAAACCGGGGTACATAGTAGGCTGAGTTCATGCCCGTAACGCTGGCCATGTCCTCCGCCGAAACCCCCTCGATGGTCTCCTCTTTAGGAACGCCTCCGCAGGGATCGATAGTCGGCATCCGAAAAGGCGTGTACTCCCCGTATGCGCCTCCGGGATAGGGAGGAGGCGTATAGCTGGCCTGCGGCGGTCCCTGGGGCGGCGGGGGAGGTACGCTGCTCCAGTCGCTTGCCGGCAAATCCTTGCCGCAGCGGGAACAGAATTCTGCAAACTCCGGATTCTTCTCTCCACAGTGCGGACAGAGCTTCCCATCAGCCGCCGGTTCGACCGGATTCGCACCATCGCCGGCCTGCGGCCGGACCCATTGCCGATCGGTACCGTGATCCGCTACGAAATGGCAGTGTCCCTCTTTTTTCCAGCAATCCCGATGGTGAGGCGCTCCGCATTCCGGACAGGCGACGATATCGTCGGACTCTTTGAACTTTTCACCACAAACAGGGCAGGTATACCCCTCATAAAAAAACATAAACGGCCTCCTGTATGAATGCCGTCTGTTCGATGGTGAACAGCGACGTAACCATACTTTTTCAGGGATCGTACGATTCCTTTTGATTATTGTACCTTCTTTTCCTGACATCCGCAACTAAATTGCTTACTATTTATAAAATGTTAACGAATCCGCCTTTTCTCCGTAAAAATGTCCGTGGAAATACACGAAAAAGTTCCGAAAAGAAAATGATGGGGATTTGTTGATATTTTCCAGCCATCTCAGTATAATAATAAGGTTAGCGGGTTTTCTTTGCTTGATGGGAAAACCCGAAGTGAAGGAGTGGGACTATGACGAAGGCAGAAGCCTTTTTTGAGGGAATGCGCGGCAAGCGGGTGTCCATCTGCGGGATCGGCGCCAACAACACGCCGGTTATCCATCAGTTTCTGGAAGCCGGCGCACATGTAACGGCCTGCGACCGCCGCAGCCGGGAACAACTGGGCGCAGCCGTCGAACCGCTGGAGCAGGCCGGCGCTCGTCTGCTGCTGGGAGATGGGTACCTCGACCAGCTGACGGACGCCGACCTGATTTTGCGTACGCCGGGGATGAAGCCCTACCTGCCTGCCTTCGAAAAGGCCAGAGAGGCCGGCATTCCCGTCACCTCGGAGATGGAACTGTTTTTCGAGCTTTGCCCCGCGCCGATTTATGCGGTAACGGGATCGGACGGCAAGACCACGACCACCACCATCATCGCCGGCCTGCTGTCCGCCGCCGGCAGAACCGTGTATCTCGGCGGCAATATCGGCCGCGCCCTGCTTCCCTGCGTCCGGGACATCCGCCCCGAGGACGCCGCCGTCGTGGAGCTGTCCAGTTTCCAGCTCACCCGAATGAAACAGCGGCCCCGCGTGGCGGTGGTTACAAACGTGGCCCCGAATCACCTGGACTGGCATACCGATATGCAGGAATACATCGACGCTAAAAAGAACCTCGTTCGGTACCAAGCCCCGTCCGACCGAGCGGTTTTGAACGCGGACAACGCCGTCACCGCCACCTTTGCCGCTGACACGCAGGCACAGGTCTCCTGGTTTTCCCGCCGTCATCCGGTGGAGAGCGGCGCTTGGCAGGCGGAAGACGGCACCTTATATGTCCGCGAAGAGGGCCAGGATACGCCCGTTCTGTCCGTTCTGGATATCCGCATCCCGGGCGTCCATAACGTGGAGAATTATCTGGCCGCCATTTCCGCGGTCTGGGGCGAAGTGCCGGTCGACGTGATAAAGGCCTACGCCCGGGATTTCGGCGGCGTCGCCCACCGCTGCGAGCTGGTGCGCGAGCGCGCCGGTGTCCGGTGGTATAATGATTCCATCGGCTCCAGCCCCTCACGGACCATCGCGGGGCTGAACGCCTTTGAAAAGCCGGTTATCCTGATTGCTGGCGGCTACGATAAGCATATTCCGTACGCCCCCCTCGGCCCCGTCGCCGCCAAAACCGTAAAAGCCGCCATTCTCATGGGCGCGACGGCCGACGCCATAGAAGCCGCCATCCGCGCCCACGCGGATTTACCGATTTACCGCGTATATAACATGGAGGAGGCTGTCCAAAAAGCTGCCGCGATAGCCGGACAAGGCGACATCGTCTTTATGTCACCAGCCAGCGCCAGCTTCGACATGTATCCAAATTTTGAAGTGCGGGGCAACCATTTCAAAGACTTGGTTCAAGCCCTGCCCGCTGTTTGAAAAGAAGGGGATCGCATGGATACCATCACACAGGAACAAAAAACACTCGAAGACCTCTGCCGTGCCGCCGGCGCCGGCGGCCTTCCGGAAGCTGCCAAAACTGCCGCAAAACTGCTGGAACCTTACATGGACGAGGTAACGCTGAGCCCCATCGGGAATGTCGTCGGTTGGCGCCGCTGCGGGAAAAATAACGCACCGGTGGTGCTTCTGGAGGCGCACATTGACGAAATCGGCTTCATTGTCACCGGCGTAGACGACGCCGGATTTGTCCGCGTTTCTCCTTGCGGCGGCGTGGACGCCCGCGCCCTGGCCGCGGCCGAGGTCGTTCTGTGGGCGGACAAGCCCTATCCCGGCGTTTTCTGCTCCACGCCGCCCCATTTGAGCGGCGGCGACGCCCCTCTGGCGGATATTCCCGACATGGGGATCGACGTGGGACTGGATGCCAGGAAAGCCAAAAAGCACATCCTACTGGGAACCCGCGTCACCTTCCGGCCTCACTTCGAGCCGCTGCTGGGAGATCGCGTCTGCGCCAAAGCGCTGGATGACAGGGCTGGTGTGGCGGCCATCCTGCACGCCCTACGGCTTCTAGACGGTGTCGCGCTCTCCTGCGATGTGGCGGTCGTCTTCGCCGCGCAGGAGGAGCTGGGCTGCCGCGGATCCGCCGTCGCCGCCTTTGCGGTCAATCCCACCTGCGCCATTGCCACCGATGTCAGCTTCGCCCTGACGCCCGACGCCCCCGCCGCCAAATGCGGTGAACTGGGCAAAGGCCCCATGCTGGGCTGGTCGCCCACCCTGGACGTCGCACTGACCCGGCAGCTGGAAACCCTGGCCGAACAGGCGGGAATCCCGTTGCAGCACGAGGTCATGGGCGGCGATACTGGCACCGACGCCGATTCCATCAGCGATGCCCGCACCGGCGTGCCGACCGCGCTTCTCTCCATTCCTCTTCGGTATATGCATACCCCCGCCGAGGTCGTCGACCTTAAGGATGTACGGGCGGTAGGCGCGCTGATGGCTGCGTTTGTTCAGAAGGGAGTGACGGCTCTGTGATGACCCATTTAAAAAAGCTGTGTTCTCTGGAAGGCGTTTCAGGCCGAGAGCACCCCGTTCGGGAGTATATTCTCCGCGTCCTGCAGCAGAGCCCGGCGGATATGTCGGTTCGCGTGGATCCGATGGGCAACGTGCTGGCCTATGTAAAAGGCCGCGAACGGGCGAAGCATACGCTCCTCTTCGCCGCGCACATGGATGAGGTCGGCTTTATGATCACCGGCGTCACGCCGGAGGGCTATCTGCGTTTTACAACGGTCGGCGGGATCGATCCCAAGGTGGTATACGGCCGCTCGGTTCGGGTTGGCGGTATTTCCGGCGTGATCGGTGGTAAAGCTACTCACCTTTGCAGTGCAGACGAGAAAAAACAGGTTCCCAAGCCGTCGGAGCTTCTCATCGATATCGGCGCCGCCTCAAAGGAGGAGGCTGAGGCTCTGGTACGCCCTGGAGACACGGCGGTGTTTGCTGGCGAATTTTCCCGTTTGGAGGGCGGCCTGGTGAAAAGCCGGGCCATCGACGACCGGGCAGGCTGTGCGCTGCTGCTCGACCTGGCGGAACAGACGCCGGATTACGACATGGTTCTGGCCTTTACCGTTCAGGAGGAGGTCGGACTGCGAGGCGCGAAAGCCGCCGCTTTCGGCGTGCAGCCGGATATCGCGGTTGTCGTGGACGCCACCACCGCGGCGGACACGATCGGCGTCGCCGCTGACAAGCAGGTCTGCCGGGTAGGGGAGGGCGCTGTTATCAGCTTTATGGATAAGCGCACCCTCTACGACGCGGATCTGTATGCCCGGATTCTGGAGATTGCCAAAAAGAAGAATATCCGCGCCCAGAGCAAGACCATGGTGGCCGGCGGAAACGATGCCGGCGCCATTCAGCTGGCCGGCCGCGGCGCGCGGGTTGCCGCCGTTTCGCTTCCCTGCCGGTACCTGCATTCCCCCGCTTGCGTCGTGGCCAAGCGGGATATGGAACAGACCCTGGCCCTTTTGCAGGAGCTGGCCAGGCAACTGGTGGTATGATCCGCCGCTGGACAGGCCCCGGCCTTCCCCTTCCCGAAACCGAGGCGGGCATCCGCATCGCAGGGCTGCTGGAGGCCTATGGCCCGGACTGCCCCTTCGTCCGTTTCTGGCAGGCGGACGAAGGCGGCCTTGTCGCGCTGCTTGACGGTATGGCGGTGGCGGAACATTCCATGCAGATGGATAGGGAAGAGCTGTACCTGTTTTTATCTATGCAGCCGGAAATCCGGAGCGTGCGTACCGACGCAGCCTTTGCCGTCATTCTCGCACAGCGGTGGGGAACCACGGCGAAAACCGGCTCGGTCATGCGGCTGGAACGGGATTTGCCGCCGGATGACCGGGTACAGCCTCCCGCGTCTCCCCGTTCCGTTTATCCCCTGCTGGCCCAGTGCTTTGAGGATGGCCTGTCCGCCTTTGACAGCTGGTATGTCGACGTCTCCCATCGGCTGCGGCATGGCTGCTGCCACATGGTTGTACTAAGCGATGCGCAGGGGCCCGCGGCCACCGCCATGACGGTGGCCGAATGCCACGGCGCCGCTCTTCTGGGTGCGGTGGCCACCCGTCCCGACTGCCGCGGCCGCGGCTACGCGTCGGCCTGTGTCTCCACACTGGCTCACACCATGCTGGCCAAGGGAAAAGTGGTTTGGATTTGCCCTAAAAATCCGGCGGCACAGCGTTTGTACGAGCGCCTGCATTTTACCGTCTGCGGCGATTGGGGCGTTGTTTCTAAGGAATAACTGTTTTGAAAGGTTGAACAACCGTGAGTGAGCAGCACACTTTTTTTCGGATTTCCCCCGCCCTGCAGGGCATTTGCGAGGAGGTGACCGCCTCTCTGCGCGAGGTTTTCTCCCAAATTGAGGAGACGACCGAATATAATCAGCAGAAGGTGCTGGCCGCCTTCATCGACCACCGGGTCAGCGAAAGCCACTTTACCCCCACGACCGGTTATGGCTACGGCGATCGGGGCCGGGACACGCTGGATCAGGTGTTTGCGCAGGTTATGGGTACTGAGGACGCGCTGGTGCGGCACAGCATCGTGTCTGGCACCCACGCCATTACCATCGCGCTGTTTGGCGTCCTGCGCCCTGGCGATGTCCTTTTAGCCGCCACCGGCGCTCCCTATGACACGCTCGAACAGGTCATCGGCATGCGGGAAGCCTCTCCCGGATCCCTGCGCGAATATGGCATCGGCTACCAAGAGGTGTCCCTGGCCGCCGACGGCTGGCCGGATATTCCGGCCATCACCCGAGCACTGCGGGAGAACGCGGCCGTCAAAGCCGTACATATCCAGCGCTCCCGTGGGTATAGCCTGCGCCCTTCTCTGCCTGTGTCGGTCATCGGCGACGTGATCGCCGCCGTGCGGGCGGTGCGTGAGGACGTCGTGGTGTTTGTGGATAACTGTTACGGAGAATTCGCCGAACGCCTGGAGCCCTCCGCTGTGGGTGCCGATTTGATGGCCGGATCCCTCATCAAGAATCCTGGCGGCGGCATCGCGGAAAACGGCGGCTATATCTGCGGCCGGGCGGATTTGGTGGAACAATGCGCCTATCGGATGACCACGCCCGGCCTGGGGCGGGAAGTGGGCGCCTCCCTCGGACACAATCGCACACTGTATATGGGCCTGTTCCAGGCACCCCACGTAGTGGGGGAGGCCATGAAAACCGCCGTCTTCGCCTCGGCACTGTTCCGCCGTCTGGGCTACGCCGTCACTCCCGAACCGGAGGAATACCGGGCGGATATCATCCAGGCCGTGCAGCTAAAAACCCCGGAGGCGCTGGTCGCTTTCTGCCAGGGAATGCAGCAGGGGGCGCCGGTGGATGCCTTTGTGGTGCCGGAGCCTTGGGATATGCCCGGCTACGAGAACCCCGTCATTATGGCCGCGGGCGCCTTTACTATGGGGGCTTCCATTGAGCTGTCGGCCGACGCGCCCATTCGCCCGCCGTACGCCGCCTATATGCAGGGTGGTCTCAATTTTCATTCCGGAAAAATCGGCGTCCTGCTCGCGGCGCAGTCCATGTTGGATAAAGGCGTTCTCACACTGTAAAAAAGCCGGCACGAAAGTGCCGGCTTTTTGCCGTTCAAATCAGTGGTTTAATCATTTGCCGGTAGGGGAGAGCCTCGTAGCCGAGCCGCGTATACAGCCGGATGGCCGCTTCGTTGTCCGGCTCCACCTCCAGGCGAAGCCGGGCGGCTGTCCCTTCGTACATTTCCTCGATAAAGCGGAAAAAGCGGCTTCCCAGCCCTGAGCCCCGGAACTCCTGACGAATATAGACCTCCTCCAGCCAAATCACCAGTCCGCCTGCCTCGGTGGAGAAGGTTTTGGCCAGCGTGCCATAGCCGGCGATTTGTCCGTCCTGTTCGAACAGATACGCCTCGGCGTATGGGCTGTCCTTGACCGCCTCTTCAAACGCACGGTGATAGTATTCCTCCGGTATCGGATGAAGAACGGCGGGGGAGTGGTAGAACTCTCTGAGCAGCTCAGTATATACGGCTTCGTCCGCAGCAGTGATTTTACGAAACATGCAACCCTTCCTTTACTTTGCAATACCCTTCCAGTATACAGGAATCCGGACACAATACAAGTCGGAATTTGTGAATAATTTCACGGCTGTTATTTTCCCGGAAAGTGTGGTACAATGAGCCAGTAAGTCGAGAATAGATTGGATGTTCGTTTATGAAACAGAAACACGCCTTGGCTATAGAAGATATCACTGGACTGGGTAAATGCTCCTTGACCGTGGCGCTGCCGATTTTGTCGGTGGCCGGGCTGACCTGCTCGGTTCTGCCCACAGCGGTTTTATCCACCCATCCCAGCGGATTCACAGGATACACCTATCGGGATTTGACCGTGGACATCCTGCCCATGGCCGAGCACTGGAAAACGGAAGGCCTTTCCTTCGACGCTGTCTACAGCGGCTTTCTCGGTTCCTGCGAACAACTGGAAAGTGTGCAGCGGATTTTTCAGCTATTCGGACAGAAAGAGACCATTTGTTTGGTCGATCCAGTCATGGGAGATAATGGAAAATTATATCAAATGTATACCGAGGACATGGTAGAAGGTATGCGCGGCCTGTGCCGGAGCGCCACCATATTGACGCCCAATCTGACGGAAGCCGCGTTCTTAACCGGTATTCCGTATCAGGCGGAATGCTACTCAGAAGAGTATATACAAAGCTTGGTAAAAGGTCTGGCGGCTTTAGGGGCGCCTCAGATTGTCCTTACCGGTATATCCTTTGATGAGACGCAAATCGGGGCCGCCTGTTATCGGGCCTCCGAGCAATCGCTGCAATATGTCTGGGCGACCAAAGTACCGGAATATTTTCACGGAACCGGCGACACATTCAGCGCGGCGCTGCTGGCCGGCCTGCTCAACGGTCAAAACCTGGAGACGGCCGCACAGACGGCAGCATACTTTACCAGCCGTTGCATCCAGCGCACAGCGGAAGCCCAGGTGCCGGAACGGGAGGGCCTGTGTTTTGAGAAAGAGCTGCTCTGGCTGGGAAGCCGTTTACAGAATCTGAACAACGATACGGACAACTATACAAAATGAATATTTTGTATAGTTCAGGGGAGAGAAAAGAGGAATTGCATTGCGTAAGGACTATTGGGATGCCTGTCCCGAGATTCTGCGTGGCTACCTGGGCTATATGGAAACGGTCAAAGGCCGCTCATCAAAAACAGTGGATGAATATTTCACTGACCTGCGCACCTTTTTCCGTTACCTGAAACGCCAACGCCGTTTGGTGGATTCCAATACAGCGGACAGCGAAATATCCATTGAGGATATCGATTTGGATTTTGTGAAATCCGTGACTTTGAACGACGTATACGATTATTTGAACTACGCGAAAAACGAACGCGGCAACAGCAACAAAACCAGAGCCCGCAAGGTTTCCTCCCTGCGCATGTTTTTCCGCTACTTGACGGATAAGACCAATCAACTGCCGTACAACCCCGTCCAGAACCTGGATACGCCGAAAGCCAAGAAAACTCTGCCGAAGTACCTGTCTTTGGAGCAGAGCCTGGAACTGCTGACCAAGGTGAGTGGAGAGTTTCCGCAGCGGGATTACTGCATGCTGGTGCTGCTACTCAACTGCGGCCTGCGGCGGGCGGAACTGGCTGGTCTGAATCTGGAGGACATCGGCCGGGACAATACCCTGCGGGTGCGCGGTAAAGGCAACAAAGAACGCCTCCTGTATTTGAACGAGGCTTGCCAGGACGCCATCCGGCAATACCTGAAGGTGCGCCCCGTGGATGGCGTCCAAGATAAACACGCGCTGTTTCTCAGCCGTCTCAACAAACGAATCAGCCTGCAGGGCGTCCATTACATTATCAAAGGGTATCTCAAGCAGGTAGACGGCGCGCAGGATTATTCCACTCATAAACTGCGGCATACCGCCGCCACGCTGATGTACCAGCAGGGCGGCGTGGACATTCGGGTGCTCAAGGATATACTAGGACACGAAAATTTGGGAACCACAGAAATTTACACCCATCTGTCCAACGCCCAAATTCAGCAGGCGGCGGAGAATAATCCACTGTCTCACGTAAAAATGCGCGCGTCTCAACAACCGAAAAAAGAAGAAGCTTCAAAAGAATAAGCAGATGTTTAGGGGCGATTTCAAAAAAGCGATGTCAAGTTTAAATACTTGACATCGCTTTTTGCTTATTCCGACTGCCGCATACGCCGACTGTCCAGATAATCCTGCAGAATGATGGTTGCTGCCACGGTATCCACTACGGCTTTCCGCTTTTTTCCGCGGGTATCCGTTTGGTTCAGATAGCCGATGGCGGATACCGTGGTCATCCGTTCATCCCACAGCACCACAGGCAGCGCCGCCGCCTTCTCCAGCGACGCGGCAAACGTCTCCGCCCGTCTGGCGGATTCCCCACGGCTTCCGTCCATGTTCCGCGGATGCCCCACCACCAGCTGCTGCACCCCTTGTTCCCTGGCGGCGGCCGCCACCTTTTCAAGGAGTTTGTCCGTATTCTTTTCCGTGATGGTGCCTACCGGAGAGGCCAGCTGTTCCGTGGGGTCCGACACCGCCAAACCGGTGCGAACCTGTCCCAAATCCACCGCCATAATCTTCATGCCGCTTACCATTCCTGCACGCAGCCGGTCAGCTCCGTAATGCTGTCCAGCCCGTTCTGTTCCGCGTAGGCTGCAAGCCCTTCGGCAATTTTCAAACAGGCATATGGGTCATGAAAATTGGCCGTGCCCACTTGAACAGCCGCGGCGCCGGCCATCATCATTTCCACCGCGTCCTCGAAGCTGGAGATGCCTCCCATACCGACTATCGGCACATTTACCCGCTTGTACACCTCGCGCACCATCCGTACCGCCACTGGGAAAACCGCCGGGCCGGATAAGCCGCCAGTGTTGTTCTTGAGAATCGGCCGGCGCGTCTTAATGTCGATGCGCATGCCGGTAATGGTGTTGATCAGGGACAGGGCGTCGGCCCCGGCACTTTCCGCCGCCGCCGCGATGTCACCGATGTTGGTGACGTTCGGGGTCAGCTTGACCATCAGCGGCTTGCCGCACCGTTTTTTCACCTCAGCCGTCACCCGGGCGACGCTGTCGCAGGACGTGCCGAAGTTCACGCCGCCCTCCTTGACGTTGGGACAGGAAATGTTCAGCTCCACCATATCGACGGTGGAATCGCCGAGCCGTTCAGCCACCGCGCAGTATTCCTCCAGGCTGTGCCCCGCCGCATTGGCAATAACCACAATATCCTGCCCTTTCAGCCAGGGCAGATAGATGTTTAAAAGTGCGTCCACGCCGGGATTCTGCAGCCCGACGCTGTTGAGCATGCCCGCCGGGGTTTCCGCGATACGCGGGGTGGGGTTTCCCTTCCATTCCTCGATGGCGGTGCCCTTGCAGGAGATACCGCCCAGCCGGGAGATGGAATAGAATTCGTTGTACTCCATGCCGTAGCCAAACGTGCCGGAAGCGGCGATAACTGGATTTTTCAGCGTGACACCGCAGAGATTCACCCGCATGTCGCTCATGTCCAATCCACCTCTTTCGCGTCAAATACCGGGCCGTTGAGGCAAACCCGGGAAATCTGCGGATCCCCGTTTTTATCCTTGGTTTTGCACGCGCAGCCCAGGCAGGCACCCACGCCGCAGGCCATCCGCTCTTCCATGGAGACGTAGCAAAGAATGCCGCGCTCCTCCGCCAGACGAGCGACGCCGCGCATCATGACCTTGGGGCCGCAGGTGTAAACGACATCGCAGGCCTGTTTGTCCAGATGCGCTTCGAGCGCTTGGGTGGTAAAGCCGTGAAAACCAGCGGAGCCGTCGTCGGTGCACAAAATCAGCCCGGCCCCCATGGCCGCCATATCGTCCTGCAATATCGCCGCGCTCCCGCTGCGGAAGCCGGTGATAGCCGTCGCGTTCGCCCCATAATGCCGCACAAGAGGCAGAAGCGGAGGCGTACCGATGCCGCCACCCACCATGACCGCTCTTTTTTCTGTTTCCAGCAGGGGAAAGCCGTGACCGAGAGGGCCGACCAGATCCACGGTCTCCCCTGCTTCCCTGCCGGCCAACCATTCCGTTCCCTTTCCTCGTATCTCGAAAACAAGCCGGAGGATTCCGAGGCTCGCATCAAATCCGCAGATGGAAATCGGCCGGCGCAGCGTATGGGCGCCGCACAGCACATTGACAAATTGTCCGGCGGCTGCCGCCTTGGCGATTTCCGGCGCGGACAAGGTGAAATTATAAATACCGGGAGCAATCTCCGCCTTATGGAGCAGCTTGCTATTTTCCTGCGTATATCGCATATACAGCCCCCCTTATAATACAGACGTAATGTCCGCTTTCATGCGCAAAGCCTCCCGCCGGGCGGCGCCTGCATAATCCTCCGGCGCGCAGTCTTCCTTTTTCCAGGCGCACAGGATGCCGCGGGAGGAATTGATGACAGCCCCCAGGCCATCCTTATCGAAAGCGCCCGCCACGTCTCTCGCGCCGCCGCCCTGCGCTCCGTATCCCGGTACTAGGAAGAAGGTGTGGGGCAGCTCCCGCCGCAGCTCCGCCAGCTGCTCCGGATAGGTGGCGCCCACCACCGCGCCAACGCCGGAATAGCCATAGCGGCCCGGCAGCTGTTCGCCCCAGGCTTCGCACATAGCGCCTACATGCCGGTAGACGGGCAGCCCGTCGATGAGCCGATCCTGCAGCTCGCCGGAAGAAGGGTTGGAGGTTTTGACCAGGACGAACAAACCCGTATCCTGTTCCCGGCAAACCGGAATCAGCGGCAGAATGCCGTCCGAACCCAAATATCCGTTCACTGTCAGGGCGTCCCCCCCGAAGGGGACGCAGTCCTTGTCCCCCACTGCCGTTTTGCCCATATGCGCGGCCGCATAGGCTTCCATGGTGGTGCCAATATCGTTGCGCTTGCCGTCGGTGATGACAAACAAGCCCTTTCCCTTGGCATAGGCGATGGTCTGCACCAGCGTGCGAACGCCCGGCCAGCCGTACATCTCGTAATAGGCGGCCTGTGGCTTCACCGCCGGCACGATATCGCACAAGGCATCGATTAAGCCCTTGTTATACGCCAGAATAGCGGCGGCGGCCCCTTCCAGAGTCTCGCCATACTCCTGAAAGGCGGCCTCCTTGATGTGCGACGGGATATACTCCAGCTTGGGATCCAGTCCCGCCACCGTGGGGTTTTGCGTGCGTTTGATCGCTTCTATCAGCCGATCGAGAGCCATGTTTTCATTCCTCCAGCTTGCATGTGTATTTATCCGCGGCTAAATACCAGTTCGCCGCCTAAAAACGTATACAGGACCTGTCCGGTCAGCGTCATTCCTTTAAAACAGCAGTTGCGGGATTTGCCGTGCAGTTTCTGCACATCCACCGTCCACTCCTTGTCCGGATCGAACAGCACCAGGTCGGCGGCAGCGCCGGGTCTTAGGGTACCGGCAGGAATATGCAGCAGCTTGGCCGGCCAAGTGGACATAGTCTCTATCAGCCGCATCAGCGACAGATGACCCGGCTTGACCAGGTAGGTCAGCCCCGCGGCTAGCGAGGTCTCCATGCCGATGGCACCGTTGGGCGCTTTGAGAAAATCGGCCTTCTCTTCCGGCGTGTGGGGGGCGTGATCGGTAGCGATGGCCTGCAGGGTGCCGTCCCGCAGCCCCTCGATGACCGCCTGTCGATCCGCTTCGGTGCGCAACGGCGGGTTCATACGGTAATCCGCGTCCCGCGCGCGCAGGCATTCGTCAGTCAAGGCGAAATAGTGGGGGGCTGTCTCCCCCGTCACCGGCACGCCGCGCCGCCGTGCGTCCCGCAGCAGCGCCACGCTCCCCGCCGTGCTGACATGGCAGATATGCACCGGACAGCCGGTGGCCGCCGCCAGAGCAATTTCCCGCGCCGTGGCCACCTCTTCCGCTCCCCGGTGAATACCGGGCACTCCCAGTTCCTCAGACACAACCCCTTCATGCATAATGCCGCCCCGCACCAGGGTCATCTCCTCGCAGTGGGATAGTACAGGCATCCCCAGCCGGGCCGCCCGTTCCATAGCCACCGCCATCATCCCAGCCGTTGGCACAGGCCGCCCGTCATCTGACAGCGCCACAGCGCCCGCCTTCTGCAGCGCGGCAAAGTCCGTCAATTTCCGCCCCTCGAGCGAGGTGGAAATCGCCGCCACAGGATACACCCGCGCCTTAGCGGCCGCAGCTTTGCGGAGAATCTCCTCCACAACCGCCGCCGAATCGCATGCCGGGCTGGTGTTCGGCATGCAGGCGAGGGAGGTGACGCCGGCGGCGGCGGCGGATTGACAGCCGGTTTGGACGGTTTCTTTGTGAGTTTGGCCGGGCTCCCGCAGGTGGACGTGCATATCTACTAGGCCGGGAGCCACTATCAGGCCGTTTGCTTCGATAATTTCCGCGTTTTCGCTGATTATATTTGTGCCTATTTCCTGAATTTTTCTGTCTTTTATGAGGATATCCCGCGTATCCTCCAGGTTTTGGGAGGGGTCTACCACTTTGGCACCCCGGATGAGCCATGTTTTCATACGTTTTCGTTCCTTATCGCATTTTTAACGACCGCTTCGCACCTTTTCACACTTTTGATTAGTATACCACACTTGCCCACCTTCTGGCAATTGGTTCTTTAGAGAAAACGCGTTCAAAAAAACGCAACATTTTTCGAATTAATTAGCATTTTACGATTTCTAAATTCGCATTTTTCCGTTCTTTTGAAAGTTTTATGAATTTTTTTCGCATTCTTCTTGCAAATCGTTCCTCAATTCGTTATAATATTAACCGAAGCCGGGGCCATGGGCTTCGGCAATCTGCTGATGAAAAGGAGACGTACCCTATGTCCTATGTCGATTCTGTTCTCTCCGAGCTTATCCGCAAGAACCCCGCCCAGGACGAATTCATCCAGGCGGCCACCGAGGTGCTCAACTCCCTGCGCCCGGTGATCGAGGCCAATCCCCAGTTTGAGAAGGCTGGCCTTCTCGAGCGTCTGACCGAGCCGGAGCGCGTGGTGATGTTCCGCGTGCCGTGGGTGGACGACAAGGGCCAAGTGCAGGTCAACCGCGGCTTCCGCGTCCAGTTCAACAGTGCCATCGGCCCCTACAAGGGCGGGCTGCGCTTCCATCCCTCCGTCAACCTGGGCATCATCAAATTCCTGGGCTTCGAACAGATTTTCAAGAATTCCCTGACCGGCCTGCCCATCGGTGGCGGCAAGGGCGGCTCTGATTTCGATCCCAAGGGCAAGTCCGACCGGGAAGTTATGGCCTTCTGCCAGAGCTTCATGAGCGAGCTGTACCGCCACATCGGCGCGGACACCGACGTGCCTGCCGGCGACATCGGCGTGGGAGCCCGGGAGATCGGCTACCTGTTCGGCGAGTATAAGAAGCTGACCAACCGCTATGAGGGCGTTCTGACCGGCAAAGGGCTGACCTACGGCGGCTCCCTGGCCCGCACCCAGGCCACCGGCTACGGCCTGGTATACTTTGTGGACGAGATGCTGAAGGTAAAGAATGACTCCTTCAAGGGCAAGACCGTGGTGGTCTCCGGCTCCGGCAACGTGGCCATCTACGCCACCGAGAAGGCCCAGAGCCTGGGCGCGAAGGTGGTGGCCCTCAGCGATTCCAACGGCTGGGTGTACGACAAGGACGGCATCGACCTCGCTGCCGTCAAGGAGATCAAGGAAGGCCGCCGGGGCCGCATCAAGGAATACCTGCAGGCCCGCCCGGACGCCAAATATCACGAGGGCAAGGGCATCTGGTCGGTTAAGTGCGACATCGCCCTGCCCTGCGCCACCCAGAACGAGCTGAACGAGGAAGACGCGGCCATGCTGGTGAAGAACGGAGTGCAGATTGTGGCCGAGGGCGCCAACATGCCCACCACCCTGGAAGCCACCGAGCTGCTCCAGAAGAGCGGCGTGGCCTTTGGCCCCGGCAAGGCGGCCAACGCCGGCGGCGTGGCCACCTCCGCCCTGGAGATGAGCCAGAACTCCATGCGGCTGAGCTGGACCTTCGAAGAGGTGGACAGCAAGCTGCATGACATCATGGTGGGCATCCACAAGAACGCCTACGACAACGCCAAGAAATTCGGCCACGAGGGCAACTATGTCATGGGCGCCAACATTGCCGGCTTCATGAAGGTGGCGGAGGCCATGATGGCGCAGGGCGTCGTCTGAGTTCTGTCTCCTCGCCGGTTTCCAATACCTTGGCATAACCAAAAACGGCGCCGCATCCGAAAGGGAGCGGCGCCGTTTTTCTGTCAGCAGGGCCATTGAGGAAGCTGGTCAAGTGCCAGCCGCGCCCCTGGTCGCCTCTATGCGGGCGGCAGCGCTTGCAGGAACCGGGTGAAATAGGCGGGCAGGTCGCTGCTGAATTCCAGATAGGCACCGGTGCGGGGATGCACGAAGCCGATGGCGCGGGCATGCAGGCACTGCCCCTGGAGACCTTTGAGAGGCTTCGATGGCCCGTACACGGTGTCGCCGGCCACGGGATGGCCCAAGTAGGCCATGTGTACGCGGATTTGATGCGTCCGGCCGGTTTCCAGGCGCAGACGGACGTGGGTATACCCCCGGTAATAGGCCAGCACCTCGTAATGGGTGACCGCCGGCTTGGCATTTTTATCGGTGACCGCCATTTTTTTGCGCTGCACAGGATGGCGGCCGATGGGGGCGCTGACTGTTCCGACGGCGTCCCGCAGCCGGCCGCAGACCACCGCCTCATAGATACGGGTGAAGGAATGCTCTTTGATTTGCGCGGCCAGGCCCTGATGGGCCAAGTCGTTCTTCGCCACAATCAGCAAGCCGCTGGTATCCTTATCAATGCGGTGGACAATACCGGGACGCATCACGCCGCCGATGCCGGACAGGCTGTCCCCGCAATGGGCCAGCAGGGCGTTGACCAGGGTGCCGTCGGGATTGCCGGGGGCCGGATGAACGACCATGCCCTTGGGCTTGTTGACCACGAGCAGGTCGCCGTCCTCATAGACGACGTCCAGCGGGATATCCTGGGCCCGGGCCTCATAGGAAACAGGAGGCGGCACCTGCACGAGCAGGACGTCGCCTCCCTTTAATTTATAATTCTTCGTCACCGGGCGGCCGTTGGCCGACACCAGACCGGCGTCCAGCCAGCTCTGGGCGACGCTGCGGGTCACCTGCAGGGAATCGGCCGCGTGGCGGTCAATCCTCTCCCCTGCCTTTTCCGGCGGAACGATCCAGCTCTTCTCCTCCATGAGGCGTCTCTTCCTCCTGCGGCGCCTGTTCGGCGGCGCCTTCGTCTGTCGCCGGCAGGCTGTCGGCCGGCGCGGGTTCTTCCTGCTGGGACTTCGGCTTTTCCTCATAGAAGAAAAAGAAGAAAATCAGCAGCAGCACCGCGCCAACCACCACGCAGCAGTCGGCAAAATTGAAAATCGGAAAATTGATCAGGCGGAAATACAGGAAATCCACCACGTAGCCGTTGGCGATCCGATCGATGAGGTTGCCGACGCCGCCAGCAACAATGAGGACGCCGCTGATGTTCATCAGCGGGTAGCGCCGGAATTTGCCGCTCATCAGCAGGACCAGCATAAACGCCATGACCAGAATGGTGACGGAGATGAAAAGCCAGCGGTGATCCTGCAGGATACCGAAGGCGGCACCCGGATTCTCGCTGTAATGCAGTTCAAACACGCCGTCTATCAAAACGTGAGGGGGATTCCCTTTCAGCCAGTAGACCGCCAGGGCTTTAAACAGCTGATCGAGAGCGGTCAGGGCGGCGATGGCGATCAGGATGACCGCCTGCAGCCAAGCCGCCCGGAGAAAGGCAAATGCTCGATCCACCAGCTGGCCGGATCGTTGCTCTTGCTGGGCCATTGCATGAACATTCCTTCCCAGGCCGACATATGTCGGGATAATGGGCGAACCGCCGCCCGAACAGGGCGGCGGGGACGCCGGATGCCGGCATTACTTTTTCCGTTTAAAGAAGCCGGTGGCCTCTCCGGTATCCTCGGAGATGTCGTATTCCGACCCGAACTTCAAATCCGTGAAGCGGGGATTGGGGCGCTTGCCAGCGACCGGCACCTCCTTAGGGATAACGGATTCCACCTGGATCTCGTCCTCCGGCAGCTGCGGGATGTTGGCGGCGAAGGAAGGCATCGGCTCCACAGCGGGAGGGGGAACCGGAACCGCCGGCGGGGCGGGAACGGCGGGAACCTCCTCCACCGGTTCGACAGCCGCCACAGGCGCGGCGGAACCCGCCTCGGGGACGGGAGCGGCAGGCGGCTCCTCGGCCGGGACTTCGGGAGACGCGGGGGGCTCTTCCTTCAGTTCGGGGAGAGCGTCGATGAGGGTGAGGTGATCCCGGTACATGGACAGCATCTTTTTCTTAAAGGCGGCCACTTCGCGCTTGATGCGCTCCAATTCCGCCTCTTCCTCCTGGATGTTCCGTTTGGCCACGCTGGTGATCTTTTCCGCTTTGATATTGGCGTCCTCCAGAATGAGGCCGGCCTTGTGGTTGGCCTCCCGGACAACGGTGTCGCCCAAGCGCTGAGCGCTGAGCAGAGCGGTGCGGATATTATCCTCGTCGTTGCGGTACTCCACCAGCTTATCCGCCAGAACCTCCAGCTTTTTCGTCAGCTCGGCCTTTTCGCGCAGGAGGGCCTCCACCGTATCGGCGCATTTATCAATAAAAGGATCCACTTCGGCGGTTTTGTACCCGCCCATGCTTTTGGTAAACTGAATATTGCGGATATCGTCCGGCGTATACATGGTCATGACTCATTCCTTTCTAACGGATAAACGCATCGAATACTTAGAACCTATCCCAATAGCCGCCAAACGGCTATTGGGACGAATTCTTATACACATTTTCTTGCCGACAGCGCGAGCCGGCCCTTGCGGGTCGGCGGGCCAAGAGCATCCACCATGTAGCGGCCTTTACCCCGCACGGACAGGCAGTCCCCCTCGCGCACCGGGGCGCTGGCCGACAGGCTGGGCAGGTGATTGAGGGACACCAAACCGGCGGCGATCAGGCGGGCGGCCTCTTCCCGGGATGTACCGATAAGGGCCTTCACCACCGCGTCCAGCCGGGGCGAGGCCACCGTATCCCGAATGGGAGCATAGGCCCGGCCAGCCGGCAGCGCGCCGGTATAGCCGGCGGTCACCGTGACCCCTTCTCCCCCCACCTTGGTCAGCTGGCCGCACAGGAAGGGGGCGACATCCTCATCCACAAAGGACACGGCCAGGCCGTCCCCGCAGAGGATATCGCCGACGGTTTCCCGTTTGACGCCGCAGGACAGGAGGGAACCCAGGAAATCCCGGTGGGTCAGCCCGGCTTCGGCACGGAAGCGAAAGGCCAGGGCCGTCAGGGGAAACAGGGCGGGCTCTGGCTCCATAAAATCCGGGAAAATGCCGCACAGCGTCCGCTCCGCCTCGTCATGGCCGCCATAAAAGGAGACGTTCACGCCCCGGGCGACCTTCAGCTGCGCCTGCGCCATCGCCCGCTGCCGCTCATCCAGAAAACCGACAAAACGAGGGCAGGAATGCGCCTCGCTCAGCTGCACGGCATCGTCCAGACGGGCACGCAACCAGACGTCGCCATCCCTGAAGCCCGCGTGCGGGTTCTTAGAAGTAGAGGCCATTGCTTTCCAGTTCGTCGAGCAGATCTCCCATGATGCCCACGTTATAGGGGGTGATGATGAAGGTGCAGTTGGCGACCTTTTTGATTTGGCCGTCGTTGGCGTAGGCCACGCCGGAAAGGAAGTCCAGGATGCGGCGCGCCACATCCTTATTCGCGGATTCCAGGTTCAGCACCACGGTGCGCTTGGCGTTGAGGTGATCAGCCACGGTGCTGGCGTCGTCAAAGCGCTCGGGCTTGACGAGCACCACCTGCAGCTGCGCGGTGGCGTGAATGTTGACCACCTTGTTGTTTTTCTTGGGTTCGGCGGCTGTATACGATGAATCGGCAGCTTTGTCTTCGCTTTTGGACACGAAATCCATCCCGTCGTCTGCCGTATCGAATTCCTCTTCTTCGTCTTCTTCCGGATCGTTGATGAAGCCTTTGATTTTATCAAACAGTCCCATTTTGCATTTCCTCCTGCTGTGATTAATAGTTGCGTCTTCCAAAAAGCGCCGAGCCCACCCGGATGATGGTGGCGCCCTCCAGGATCGCTTCCCGATAGTCGGACGACATCCCCATGGATAAGACGCTCATATTAACATTATCTATGTTTTTGCCTCGCATGTCAATAAACAGTTGCCGCATTTGCGAAAAAACCTGCCTTTTTTCCCGTTCCGTCTCTAAAATAGGGGGCACAGTCATGAGTCCGCACACGCGGATGCCGGAAAAAGAGGAAATTTGTTCCAAAAGGGGCTCCAGTTCTTCCTCGAGGACGCCGGATTTGGCCTCTTCCCTGCCGATGTTCACCTCCACGAGCACGTCGGTCACCCGCCCGATTTTCAGCGAGGCGTCGCTGACGGCGCGGGCCACCCGCAGGCTGTCGATGGATTCGATGCAGTCGACCAGGCCGACGATCTGCGTCACTTTATTGGTTTGCAGGTGGCCGATCAGGTGCACGCCGACGCCGTCCAGACGCAGGGCATCCCGTTTGCCGAGAAATTCCTGCACCCGGTTTTCACCGATTTGGCCGACGCCCAGGGAAAGGGCGCGGTTAATCCGCGCCGGCTCCACGGTTTTGGTGACGGCCAGCAGGGACACATCGGTTTCGGGACGGCCCGCCGCGGCGCAGGCGGCCGCCATGGTGTCGCGAATACGCACTAGGTTCTCGCGGACGCTGTCGTCCGCGGGCTCAGTGAATGATTTTTCCGTCATAGAGGCCCTTCCCTCCTAGAATGACATCGTCATATAATTTCAGATAGCCTTCCTTATCCACCTGCCGGCACAACGAGTAGGTGGGGTCGGCGTTGTATTCCTGTTCGATTTTGCGGAAGACCACGGTGTTGCCCACCCGGATGTACACGCCGGTTTCAAAGGCTTCGTTGGTCACAATGGCTTCCTTGGGAACGCGCAGGCCGGTGTGCTTGACCAGCTGGATCTGCACGTCCTCCATGCGCAGGGAGGACAGCTCCTTCGACATGTTCTCACAGCGGAAAATTACGGCCATCTGCCCATTGCGATCCCGGTTGCAGGCGGCCACCTTGACGGGGATTTCCTCATCCGAGACAAAGGGCAGGCGGATGGTCAGGGACGCCCCTTTACCGAAGGAGCTGACATAGGTGGCGGGAACGTTGCAGGCGACATACCACTCGTAATCGCCCACGATTTTCCCGACGGCCCCAGTGGGGACGGAAGCGGGCTGGGCATTCAGGGCGTTGTTTATGTCCTCGGTTGTCAAGGTTTCCACCTTGTCAAAATCCAGGGTGTCCTCATAACCGTCCAGGCCGCCGACGAAGTAGCCGGCCACCGGCGATTTCACCTGGCCGGTGGCCGCCTTGAAGCTGCCGGCCAGAGTGCCGCGCTGCGCGGTAAGCTGGGCGATCCGATCGTCGAAGTTCTGCACCTTGCCGGTGATGATCTGCTGCTTATTAAACAGGGACAGCAGCTCGGAACGCAGGTCTCCCAGGCCCTCGAAGGAGGAGGAATGGGCTTTGCTCACCAGGGACGAAACGGACTGGGTCAGCTGCTTTTCGATGAGGTCGAGATTGGCGCGGTTCTCTGTCCCCTGCTCCTGAATGCTTTTCAGCAGGGCGATTTCCGTGTCCAGAGCGGCGAGCTGCTGCTGCGCCAGAGCGTCGGCCTCGGAGGGATATATCTGCGCGATGGTGCCGTTTTTCGCCACGCGGCCGCCGTTTTCCACGCTGTAAAACAGGTAGCCGGAGGCGGAGCCGGTGATGGGCGTTTCGTTGCGAACGGTGAAGCCGCGGGTATCCACGGTTTCGTACATGCTCTGACTGTAGACGGTTTCGGTGCGGATGGGAGAATACAGCACCTGATAGCCCTGATAGCCCACGTAGACCAGCAGGAACAGGGCGCCCAAAACCGTCAGCAGCCGTTTGACAAACGCATTCATGTCACACCGTCCTTTCCATGCGATGGGTATTCCACACCGTCAGGGCGGCCCTGACGAGGGCGGCCTTGTCGGGATAGTCGTCGACATACACGAAGTGCGCGGCGCTCATCCGGCGGAACCAGGACAGCTGCCGCTTGGCATACCGGCGGGTGCTTTGCTTCAGCTGCTCCACCGCCGCCTCCAAGGAGCCGGTCCCCTCCAGATAGGGAGCCAGCTCCTTATAGCCGATGGCCTGAGTCACGGTGGCGGCGTGGGGGCTGCCGAGAACGCGGCGGGCTTCCTCAAGAAGGCCCGCCGCCAGCATGACGTCCACCCGGTCGTTAATGCGCCGGTACAGCGTCTGTCTGTCCCGAAAATCCAGCACCAGAAGGCAGGCGTCATAGGGGGACGGGACGGCGCGGGAGCGGCGGGCCTGCTCGCTTAAAGGGACGCCGGTGGTTCGAAAGGCTTCGATGGCCCGCACGATCCGGCCGGTATCGTTGGGGTGCAGGCGGGCGGCTGTCTCCGGGTCAAAGGCCCGCAGTTCATCCAGCAGGGCCTGTCCGCCTTCCTGCTGGGCACGGGCTTTCAGCGCCGCGCGCAGGGCGGGATCGACCCCCTGCTCGGTGAAGGTGAGATTATCCAGAAAAGCCTGCAGGTACAGGCCGGTGCCGCCGCACAGGATAGGAAGGCGGCCGCGGGCGTGAATGCTTCCGGCGGCGTGGGAGGCATCCTCGACATAGCGGGCCACGCTGTAGCTTTCCTCCAGCGGCAGGAAGCCTAGAAGATGGTGGGCGACGCCCTGCATCTCGGCCTCGGAAGGGCGCGCCGTCCCGATAGAGAGGGCGGCGTACACCTGCATAGAATCGGCGGAGATCACCTCGCCGTCCAGCTCCCGCGCCAGGCGGACGGCCAGCGCGGACTTGCCGGAGGCGGTGGGGCCCGCCACGGCCAGGACGGGGATGCGGGGCTGAGATGGGGGCATGAAACGGCTCATTCCTTTCGAGGCAGGGCCGTCAGACGCGGCCGAATTGCTTTTCCAGTTCCCGGCGGGTGAGTTCGAAGCAGACGGGGCGGCCATGGGGACAATAGCGGATGTCGTCGTTTTGCAGCACGCGTTCCGCCAGCTGCCGCAGCTCCTCCGGCCGGCTGCTATCCCCGGCTTTGACGGCTGCCCGGCAGGCAGAGGAATGGTAAATCCAGTCCAGCTTGTCCATGGTGAGCTCCCGTTTGCCGGAGACGAAGCCGCCGGCGATTTCCTGAATGGCAGCCGCCGCGTCACAGCCGGAGAGGATCAGCGGCACCGCCCGCACCAGAACGGTGGAGCCGCCGAAATCCTCCACCTCGAAGCCGGCGGCCCCCAGGGTCTCCAGCTCGGCGGTGACGGCGGCGTATTCCTCGCGGCCCAGGGGCACGGACACCGGTTCCAGCAGCATCTGCGCGTCGTTATGAGGCGTCGCTTTCAGCTGGTTATACAGCAGGCGCTCGTGGGCGGCGTGTTTATCGATGACATATAAAGATTCGCCCATCTGGGCGATCACGTAGGTATGAAACACCTCGCCGACGTACACGACCGGCTCCGACGCCTTTTCGGCGGGCGGCGGGGCGGCGGGTTCTTCCCGAACGGGAGGCGGCGCGGGCGGCGGTTCAGGCGCTGCGGCAGGCTGGGCCGAGGTGCGTTCGATATTCAGATACGAGGGGGCAGCGTAATAGGGGGCATCCGTCCCGTCCCGAAGGACGGGGCGGGGACGAGCCGCCGGAGGCGCGGACGGGACGGCCGGCGCGGGAGCGGCCGGTTGTGCCGGCGGCTTATCCAAAATCGCATCGATGTGGGACGCGGGGGAACGGGGCGCGGCGGGCGGCTCCATATGCAGCTGCTCCGCCTGCGGCTGCCCGATGGTGGGGCGGACGGGCAGCACCGCCTGCTTGGGGACGTCGCCGGCCGCCAGGGCCGATTTCAGCCCGTGATACACCGCGTCGAACACCGGCTTTTCATTGATGAAGCGCACCTCGATTTTCGCAGGATGGACATTGGCGTCCACCGTCTCGGGGGGCATATCCAGATGCAGGACGCAGGCGGGGAACTTCCCGACCATGATGGCCCCTTTATAGGCCTGCTCCAGGGCGGCCATGGCGGTGCGCGTCTTGACGTACCGGCCGTTGATAAAAAAGTGCTGCATGGTGCGGTTGGCGCGGCTGGCGGCGGGTTTGCTGGCGAAGCCGTGGACATGCACGCCGCCGAGGGTGTAATCCACCGGCAGCAGACTGTCCGAAAACTCCTTACCGAGAACGGCGTAGATACAGGATCTCAGCTGACTGTCGCCGGGGGTGAGCAGCTCTTCCCTGCCGTCCCGGATAAAGCGGAAGGACACCTCCGGATGAGACAGGGCGATGCGATCCACCACGCCCGCCACCGCATTCGCCTCGCTGACATCTTTTTTGAGAAATTTCATCCGGGCGGGAACATTATAAAACAAGTCCCGTACGACAATTGTCGTACCCTGGGGACAACCGGCGTCTTCTAGGTGGCCGTCCTCTCCCCCTTCCAGGGTGTACCGGGTGCCGGCGGTTTCCCCCGCGGCGCAGGTGAGTAGCTCCACCCGGGAGACCGCCGCGATGGAGGCCAGCGCCTCGCCGCGGAAGCCCAAGGTGCCGATGGCCTCCAGATCCTCCTCGCGGCGCACTTTGCTGGTGGCATGGCGCAGGAAGGCGGTAGACACGTCTTCCCGGGCGATCCCCGCGCCGTTGTCCGTAATGCGGATGTAGGTGACGCCGCCGTTCTGAATCTCCACAGCGACCATGGTGGCGCCGGCGTCGATGGTGTTTTCCAGCAGCTCCTTGACCACGGAGGAGGGGCGTTCCACCACCTCCCCGGCGGCGATCAGCTCGGCGGTATGCTTGTCAAGTACTTGGATGTGCGGCATGGGATCCCCCCTTTTTATCATCACGTCAGTATTTCTTGGCTTCGGCGGTCAGCTCATACAGCTTCTGCATGGCCTCGATAGGCGTCAAGGTGTTGACATCCAGGGCCTTGAGCTGCTGAATCAGCTCGTTGTCCGCGCCAGCCAGGAGAGACAGCTGGCCCGAGTCCTCCTCTGGTTCGCGGGCGGGCCGTTTGCGCTCGGGGGCGTCGCCGGCCTCGGTTTCGCGCAGGATCTCCTTGGCGCGGTTCACCACCCCGTCGGGAACGCCGGCCAGCTTGGCCACCTCGATGCCGTAGCTGTCATCGGCCGGACCGCGCACGATGCGGCGCAGGAAGGTGATATCGTCCCCCCGCTTTTTCACGGCGATGTTGTAGTTCTTGATGCCGTCCTTTTCGTCCTCCATTACCGTCAGCTCATGGTAATGGGTGGCGAACAGGGTTTTGGCCCCCAGCTTTTTGCTGTTGGCCACGTATTCCAGCACCGCGCGGGCGATGCTCATGCCGTCGAACGTGGAGGTTCCCCGTCCGATTTCGTCGAAAACGATGAGACTATGCGGCGTGGCATTTTTGAGAATGGCAGCCACCTCGCTCATTTCTACCATAAAGGTGGACTGGCCGGAGGCCAGATCGTCGGACGCGCCCACCCGGGTGAAAATGCTGTCTACAATGCCGATGGTGGCGCTGTCGGCGGGAACGAAGCTGCCGATTTGCGCCATGAGGACGATGAGGGCAGTCTGCCGCATATAGGTGGATTTACCAGCCATGTTGGGGCCGGTAATGATGGCCACCCGATTATCCTTCTCATCCAGCAGGGTATCGTTGGGCACAAAGGGGGCGTCCAGCAGGGACTCCACCACCGGGTGGCGGCCGTTTTTGATGTCGATGCGCCCCTTCATATCCACCGTGGGGCGGCAGTAATGACGGCGCATGGCCACCTCGGCAAAGGAGGCCAGCACATCCAACCGGGCCACGGCGGAGGCCGTGTTCTGGATGCGGGGCAGCTCGCCGGCGACCCGGTTGCGCACATCGGTGAACAGCTGGTATTCCAGCGCGATCGAACGGTCCCGGGCACCCAGCACCCGCGCTTCCAGTTCCTTAAGCTCTTGGGTGATATAGCGCTCGGCGTTGGCCAGGGTCTGCTTGCGGATATAGGTGTCGGGCACCTCGCCGGAATACGCGCGGGAGACCTCTATGTAGTAACCGAACACGCGGTTATAGCCGACCTTCAGGTTTTTGATGCCGGTGCGTTCCTTCTCGGCGGCTTCGATGCGGGCGATGATGCCCTTGCCGTCAGACATTTCAAAATGCAGCTCGTCGATTTCCGCATTGAAGCCTTCCCGGATCATGCCGCCCTCGCGCACCGAGAAGGGCGGGTCGTCCACGATGGCGCTTTCGATAAGCTCCCGGACATCCTCCAGGGGATCGATGTTATGCTGAATTTCCTGCAGGAGGGCCGATTTGACGCCCTCCAGGCGGGATTTGACGGGGGTCATACTGGCGATGGTATGGGACAGGGAGCGCAGCTCGCGGGCGTTGGCGCTGCCGTAGACGATGCGGGTCATGATGCGTTCCAGATCGTAGATATCCGCCAGCATGGTGCGCACGTCGCCGCGCAGCACCATATCGCCCAGCAGCTCTTCCACGGCGTTATGGCGGCGGATAATCTGGGCGGGATGAATCAGCGGCTGCTCAATCCAACTGCGGATAAGGCGCTTGCCCATGGCGGTTTTGGTGCAGTCCAGCACCCCGAGGAGGGAGCCGCGCTTTTCCTTGCTGCGCATGGTTTCCAGCAGTTCCAGATTGCGGCGGGCGGTCACGTCCAGGCGCATGAACTGTACGTCGGAATAGACATCCAGGTTGGTCAGCCGCTCCAGGCCGGTCATCTGCGTGGCCTGGAGATAGGACAGGGCACAGCCCAGGGCCCGCACGGCAGGGTACTGGTTTTCCAGGCCCAAATCCTCCAGGGTATCCTTGCCGAAATGGGCGAGGATGCGGCGCTGGCTGTCGTCGTAATCGAACTGGCTGTCGTCGGTGACATCGGGAGACAGGCCGAGACGGTCGGTGACGAACTGAGCCACCGCTGGCTGGCCGGCAGCCTGCTGGTTGAGCAGGATTTCGCTGGGCGCGTACCGGCCCAGCTCATTGGCGACCCGCAGGGGGACGTCCTCCCCCCGCAGGCAGGTCAGATGAATGTCCCCAGTGGAGCAGTCGCAGAAGCACAGGCCGGCCTGCGCCGCCCCCTCCTCCATATACAGGACGCTCAGATAATTGTTTTTCCCCTCGTCGAGCATGCTGCCCTCAATGACGGTGCCGGGGGTAATGATGCGCACGACGTCCCGCTTGACCAGCCCTTGGGCCAGGGCGGGATCCTCCATCTGCTCACAGATGGCCACCTTGTAGCCCTTGGCCACCAGGCGGGCGATATACGACTCACAGCTGTGGAAAGGGACGCCGCACATGGGCGCCCGTTCCTCCTGCCCGCAGTCCCGGCCGGTGAGAACCAGCTCCAGTTCCTGCGACGCCGTCTTGGCGTCGTCGAAAAACATCTCATAAAAGTCACCCAGGCGAAAGAACAAAATGCAGTTTTCATGCTGCTTCTTGATCTCCAGGTACTGCTTCATCATGGGCGTCAGTTCCGCCACGCGCGCCACTTCCTTTCGCTTTTGTTCCGGCCGAAAGCGCCGCTCAGTGGCAGCCGCTGCAGCCCGCGCAGTTGCCGCCGCAGCCGCCGGTCTGCACCTCGTCGGGATCCTGGCCCTGAGCGGCCATGGTGATGATGGTGCCGATGTCGTTGACGAGCTTGTCCAGCTCGGTTTTCGCCTCGTTATAGGCGGCCATATGCTCGTTGGCCATGATGAGGGCGTAAAGCTCCCGGATTTCGCCGTCCAGGGTCTTCAGTTTGGCCTCGTCCTTGTCCTCCTTGCTGGTTTCGTTGCCCACGGCGATCCGCTTGAGATTGAATTCCCCGATGAGGCTTTGCAGCTCTTCGTCCTCGTCGGCGGCGGCCTGGGCCATTTGGGTGCGGATAAACCGCTCGTCCTGCTGCAGGGTGCGGGCCAGTTCGCGGGCCAGTTCCAACATATCTTCCATGTTAAACATCCTCCGTTTATTTCGTTTTATGTGTGTCGACGATTCTGCCATAGAGAATCCAGCTTTTCGCCTCGGTGATTTCCACCTGGGCATAGCTTCCCACCGGGGCGGCGCCTTCATCCACCCGGATGAGAATATTTTCCGGCAGGCGCGCTTCCAGGTAGCCGTCGCAGGCGTTCTCGATCAGGGCACGGCGCACGGAGCCCACCATGCCGGCCAGCCGTTCGGCGGCCAGCGATTCCTGCAGGGCCGTCATCTCCTGGAACCAGGCGGATTTTTCCTCAGCCGGGATGGGATCGGGCATCGAGGCGGCGGGGGTGCCCACGCGGGGCGAGAAAATGAAGGTGAACAGGGAAACGAAGCCCACCTCACGGATCAGGGACAGGGTTTGCTCAAAATCCTCCCGCGTCTCCCCGGGAAAGCCGACGATGACATCGCTGGTGAACGCGATGCCGGGAACCGTCCGGCGCGCGCAGGCGATAAGCTCCAGGTACTGCTCCCGGGTATACCCCCGGTTCATCGCCTTGAGGATCCGGTTGCTTCCCGATTGGAAGGGCAGATGAAAATGCCGGGAAACCTTCTCACACGAGGCGATGGCTTCAAACAACGCGGGGGTGGCGTCCTTGGGGTGAGAGGTCATGAAGCGGATAAGAAAATCCCCCTCGATGGCGTTGAGCCGCCGAAGCAGTTCGGGAAAATCCACCCCGTGGGCCTCCCCTTTGCCGTAGGAATTGACATTCTGTCCGAGCAGGGTGATATCCGTATACCCTTCCGCCACGAGCTGCCGCGCCTCCTCGAGGATACAGGCAGGAGCCCGGCTGCGCTCCCGGCCGCGGACATAGGGCACGACGCAATAGGTACAAAAGTTGTTGCAGCCGTACATAATCGGCAGGAAGGCCTTGAAGCTCCCATCCCGCCGCACGGAAAGCCCCTCGGCAATGACGCCGTCCGCGTCGGGGATGGACTGCACCTGCCGGCGGCTTCCCAGGGCCTGGAACAGCAATTCGGGCAGGGTATGGATGACGTGGGTGCCGAAGACGAGGCCCACGAAGGGATAGCTTTCCCTGAGTTTTTTCGCGACGTGCTCCTGCTGCGCCATGCAGCCGCACACGCCGATGAGCACATCCGGGCGGCGGCGTTTGAGCGCCTTGAGGGCGCCGATGTTGCCGAAAACCCGATCCTCGGCATGCTCCCGGACGGCGCAGGTGTTGAACAGGATGAAATCCGCGTCGTCGGGCTGCTCGGTGAAGCCGAAGCCCATATCCGCCAGCATGCCCTTGATGTGTTCGGAATCGGAGACATTCTGCTGGCAGCCGAAGGTGCGCACGCAGGCCAGGGGCGAACGGTGGGACAGGCGGCGTTCGTAATGCTCCCGCACCCTGTCCATATAGCCGCGCTGAACGGCCAGTTCTTCCGGTGTGACTTGTCTGGTATTGGTCATAAGCAGGCGATTTCCTCTCTCGATGTTCGCAGAAACGCGACGGTACGGCGGGCCCTATATCCTTGTATTATATCAAAATAAGCGGCCCATTTCAATGGATAATTCCGAATTCCGGGCGGGCGGGCCGCGAAAGATGGATTAAACCCACATTTTTCCGGATAAAATAAGAAAAGGTGTTCCTTTTTTCTGCGGATGGCAATATAATAGGAAACGGAACATCCGGCGGCGCGTCCGCCGGAAAACGGCGCCGGGGGAGTTCCCGGCCCAAGGGAAGGGTTTGAAAGCACGTATGGACAACCGTCAACCGCAGGATATCCTGCACACGGTGAAGCGCATTCATTTCGTCGGCATCGGAGGTTCCGGGATGAGCCCGCTGGCGGAAATTCTTCACACCTGGGGCTACCAGCTATCCGGGTCGGACAACAACGAGTCGGACAACGTGAACCGGATGCGCTCTTTGGGCATTCCGGTGACCATGGGCCATGCAGCCGCGAACATTGACGGCGCGGAGCTGGTGGTCTATACAGCGGCCGTCAACGCCCAGAACCCGGAGTTGGTCGCCGCCCGGGAAAAGGGGATCCCCCTGCTGGAACGGGCCAAGCTGCTGGGCCTGATTTCCCGCCGATACGGCAACACGGTGGCAGTGGCGGGCACCCACGGCAAAACCACCACCACCTCCATGATTTCGCAGATTCTTTTGCAAGCGGGACTGGATCCCTCCTTGTTCATCGGCGGCCGGCTGCCCCTCATCAACGCCAACGGCCGGGCGGGGGCCACCGACACCATGATCTGCGAAGCCTGCGAATTCCAGGATCATTACCTGGAGATGATCCCGGCGGTGGCGGTCATCCTCAACATCGACGCGGATCATCTCGACTATTTCGGCACGCTGGACAACGTCATCGCCTCCTTCCGGAAGTTCGCCGCGCGCACCACCGGCACCCTCATCGTCAACATGGAGGATGAAAACGCGCCGCTGGCTGTCCGTGGGCTGAGCGGGCCGCGGGTCATCACCTACGGCCTTCAAGGGGACTGGGACTGGACGGCGAAAAACGTCGGGGTGACCGACGGCTCCTATGGAACCTACGACCTGTACCACGAGGGCGGCTTCATCGCCCATGTCCGCCTGGGGGTGCCCGGCGCACACAACGTCTCCAACTCCCTGGCGGCGGCCGCCGCGGCCACCTTATGCGGGGCCAGCCCGGCGCAGATTGTGGAGGGGCTGGAGAGCTTCCACGGGGCCGGACGGCGGTTCGAATTTCTGGGCACGGAGGCGGGCGTGACCATCGCAGACGACTACGCCCATCATCCCACCGAAATCAGCGCGACCCTCAACGCGGCCAAGGGCATGGGGTACCAGCAGGTTTGGGCCATTTTCCAGCCCTTCACCTATTCCCGCACCGCCCGGCATCTGGACGGGTTCGTCTCCTCCCTGTCCATCGCGGATAAGGTGATCGTCAGCGACATCATGGGCTCCCGGGAAGAAAACACCTATCATGTGTCCTCCCAGCAGATCACCGATCGCATACCGGGGGCGCTGTATCTGCCCACCTTCCAGGAAATCAGCGACTATGTGACGGCTCATGCGGACGAGGGGGATCTGGTGCTGACCATGGGCGGCGGCGACGTATACAAATGCGCCCGGATGATCGCGGAACAGCTGAAAGCAAAAAAATAAGACAGGATGCGCCACCCCTTGAAAAGACCGCGTGCGGGCCATGACATGTGGCCCGCATTTCGTGTTTGCGCCGGCCGGTGACTTTATCACGGAAGGCCGGCGGACGGCGTGGTAGAATAACCTCACGGCGTTCTCCAAAGCCTTGCAGCGCAAGCCTTTGGACGCCTGAGAGAACATTGAACCACTCCGAAACGGTCGAAGCCGTTTCGGACTAAGGAGGGCGTCGCTCCGCGCCGCCTTGTGGTATAGTGTGGACAGAAACCCGACAAGGAGGTCAAACGATGGCGATACATCTTTTCAAAAAATCACGAGCCAGTACACCGAATATCAATGAATGGGTGCGAACCTACCGACAGGATCCGCAGGCCGTTCTCTTGGACGTGCGCACCGACGAGGAATACGGCGAGGGCCATATTCCGGGAAGCGTCCATCTGGAACTGGGCCGGGAAAGCGAGCTGCCGCGTATCGCGCCCGATCCCCGCACACCGCTGTACGTATACTGCCGCAGCGGGAGCCGGAGCGAAAGCGCCTGCAGGGTGTTCCGCGGAATGGGGTATCCCCATGTGGTGAATATCGGCGGCATTCTAGCCTGGGAGGGCGACATCGAGAAAGGAGCGCGGGTATGAAGGTTGTGATTATCGGCGGAGTGGCGGGAGGCGCCACGGCGGCGGCCCGGCTTCGCCGGCTGGACGAGCAGGCGGAAATTGTCATGCTGGAGCGTAGCGGATACGTCTCTTACGCCAACTGCGGGCTCCCCTACTATGTGGGAGGCGTGATCACCGACCAGGAGGAGCTGACTCTGCAGACGCCCGAGAGCTTCCGGCGAAGGTTTGCCGTGGACGTGCGGGTGCGCCACGAGGCGACGGCTATCGATCCGACGCGGAAAACCGTGACAGTCCGGCGCCTGGAGGACGGAAGCGAGTACGAGGAAGCCTATGACAAGCTGCTCCTCTCCCCCGGTGCCAGGCCGCTGCGTCCCGCCCTGCCCGGCGTGGAATCGGCGCGCGTGTTTACCCTGCGCACGGTGGAGGACACGCTGCGGCTGCACACGTTCATCCAAAGCAGCGCCCCGCGCAGCGCCGTGGTGGTGGGCGGCGGCTTCATCGGCCTGGAGATGATGGAGAACCTGACCCACCAGGGAATCCAGGTGACGGTGGTGGAAAAGCAGCGGCAGGTGATGGCGCCCATCGACTACGACATGGCCTGCGGCGTACACGCGTATCTGCGGGACAAGGGCGTTGCGCTGCGGCTGGATGCGGCGGTGGAGGGCTTCGAAGAGACGGATTCCTCCCTGTCGGTCCGGCTGGAGGGCGGCGAAAGGCTGGAAACGGACATGGTGGTGCTGGCCCTCGGCGTGGTCCCGGACACGGGACTGGCCAAGGAAGCGGGGCTGACGCTGGGCGGACGGGGCGCCATCGTGGTCAACGACCGGATGGAAACCTCCGCGCCCGACATATACGCCGTGGGCGACGCGGTGCAGATCACCCATGCCGTGACGGGAGATCCGGCCTGGGTGCCGCTGGCGGGGCCGGCCAACAAGCAGGGGCGGATTGCCGCCGACAACATCAGCGGCCGGGACAGCCGTTTTGACGGCAGCCAGGGCACCTCCATTCTGCGGGTGTTCGACATGACTGTGGCGGCAACCGGACTCAACGAACGGGCTGCCGAAGCCGCGGGGTACCGGTTCGACAAGGTAGTGACCTTCTCCCCTTCCCACGCGACTTACTATCCCGGCGCTTCCAATATGACAATCAAGACTGTGTTCGAACGCGGCAGCGGGCGGATTCTGGGAGCGCAGATCGTGGGCTTCGAGGGGGCGGACAAACGCATCGACGTGCTGGCCGCCGCCGTGCGCGGACAGATGGGGGCAGCGGATTTGGCCGAGCTGGAGCTGGCCTACGCACCGCCCTTTTCCTCCGCGAAGGATCCGGTGAACATGGCCGGGTTCGTCATTGGCAACCTGCTGGACGGAACGGTGCGGCAGTTCCACTGGAACGACGTTCCCGGCGTGCAGCACAACCCGGAGGTCACGCTGCTGGACACCCGCACCCCCGGCGAATACCGACGGGGACACATCGAGGGGGCGGTGCACATTCCGCTGGACGAACTGCGCGCTCGGCTTGAGGAGCTGGACAAAGGCAAGCCGGTGTATGTGCACTGCCAAAGCGGCCTGCGCAGTTATATCGCCTGCCGGATACTGACGGGGCACGGCTTCACATGCTACAACCTATCCGGCGGCTACCGGCTGTATGAGCAGGTGATGCGGGAGGCGGCGTTTGACAGCCGGCCCGCCCATCCTTGCGGCGTACCGCTGACATAAAAAGACCAGCGGCCTGGGCTTTCGCCCCGGCCGCTGGTCTTTTAATAGCCCAATTCCTCTCCTACCAGGATGACCTTGATACGACCTTTTTCCCGCTGGTAGGCGGATACCACGTAGGAGCAGCAGATGCGGGCGCTGGTTTTGCAGCCGGACGCCATGTCTCCCCGCAGGCCCATACAGGCGCCAGTTTTGGCGCAATAGGTGTCGCAGCCGAGGCGTGCGGCGTTAGCCGGGGCCGCGCAGCGTTTGACGCGTGTGACGGCCGCGTCGATATCCTTGACGATTTTGTTGACGCCAGCCACCAAAATGACAGAGCGGGGGCCGTAGCAGATGGCCGCCACCCGATTGCTGTTGCCGTCCACGTTATACAGCTCGCCGTTCAGGGTGACGGCGTTGACCGAGGACAGATAGGCGTCGGCCGCAAAGCTGTCGAGGAATACCTTCCGCATGTCGGGAATATCCGGTGCGTAGCGATCGATGAAACGATACCGCCCGCTGCGCAGCAAATCCAGCACGCCGGTCTGGGTCAGCGTTTTGGATCCGCCCACTGCCACGGTGTCGCCGTCGTGCAGCAGGCGGGCCACCTGCTCGGGAACATCGGCCGCGCGTTCCACAAAATACCCATCCATATTGTTGCGGCGCAGGGCTTCGATGACCTGCGCGGCCTGGAGGCCGGCCACTTGTTTTTGATACTCGTCCATGAGGCTTCTCCCCTTTCAGATATCCAGCTGAAGCTCCACCGGGCAGTGATCCGAACCGAAAATTTCGGTGCGGATCGCAGCTTCCCGGACGGCGCCGGCCAGCCGGTTGGAAACCAGAAAATAGTCAATACGCCATCCGGCGTTTTTCTCCCGGGCGCGGAAGCGGTAGGACCACCAGCTGTATGCACCGGTCACGTCGGGATACAGCAGACGGAAGCTATCGGTAAAGCCGGCCTCCAGCAGGGCGGAAAAAGCGTCCCGTTCCTCATCGGAAAAGCCCGCGTTTCCCCGATTGGGACCAGGATTTTTTAAATCGATTTCCTTATGCGCCACATTGAGGTCACCGCAGACGACGACCGGCTTGTTTTCATCCAGCCCGCAGAGATAGCGGCGGAAGGCCGCCTCCCATTCCAGCCGGTAGGCGATGCGCGCCAGGCCGTCCTGAGAATTGGGAGTATAGACCGTGACGAAATAGAACGAGGGAAATTCGAGGGTAATGACCCGCCCTTCCTTATCGTGCTCCGCGATACCTAGGCCGTAGGATACGCACAGCGGCTCCTGTTTGGAGAAAACAGCCGTGCCGCTGTAGCCTTTCTTTTCGGCGTAATTCCAATATTGGTGGTAGCCGGGGAGTTCTAATTCGATTTGGCCGGCCTGCAGCTTGGTTTCCTGCAGGCAGAAGATATCCGCGTTTTCCGCGGCGAAAATATCGGCAAAGCCCTTGCCCATGCAGGCACGCAGGCCGTTGACGTTCCAGGAGATGCATTTCATGTGGGAAAGCTCCTTCCAATATGGATTGTTTTCAGTATACCAGATTCGGCGGGCAGAATGCGAACAAATTCTGAATTTCCATTGAACGCCGCGATGCGTTGGAGTACAATAAGAGGTAGATTACAGGAAAGCAGGAATCCATATGGCTATCCCCCGCTGTTCTCTCTGCCCCCGGAGCTGCCGGGTTCCCCGAGCGGACGACGCGCCTTCCGCCGGCGTATGCGGGATGCCGGCGATGCCGGTAGTGGCCCGCGCGGCGCTGCATGTGGGAGAAGAACCCTGCATCAGCGGCACGCGGGGGTCGGGCACGGTGTTCTTTTCCGGCTGTTCCCTAGGCTGCGTGTTCTGCCAGAATCACCCGATCAGCCACGAGCGGTTCGGGGAGACGGTGAGCATTCGGCGGCTGGCGGAGATTTTCTGGGAGCTGGAGGCGCAAGGGGCGCACAACATCAATTTAGTCAACCCCACCCACTACGCGGCCGCGATCCGTCAGGCGCTGCGATTGTATCGGCCGGCGATTCCGGTGGTGTACAATTCCAGCGGATACGAGCGAGTGGAGACGCTGCGGGCGCTGGAGGGGCTGGTAGACATTTATCTGCCGGATTTGAAATACGTACACGAAGAACCGGCAGCGGTCTTTTCGGGCGCGTCCGATTATTTCTCCCGCGCGGCGGCGGCCATCCTGGAAATGGCGCGGCAGACGGGGCCGATGGTTTTGAACGCACAGGGGGTGGCGGTAAAGGGCACCATGGTGCGGCATCTGGTGCTGCCGGGGTATACCCGGGAATCCCTGGCGGTATTGGACTGGCTGGCGGGACACAAGGAAGCGGTATGGGTCAGCCTGCTGTTCCAGTACACCCCGGTGCTGCCGATGGAGGCGTATCCTTCCTTGAACCGAACGCTGACGGCCCGGGAACGCCGGAAGGTATGGGATTATATGCTGGAGAGGGGAATCACCGACGGCTATGTACAGGAGCGCGGCTGCAGCGGAACCGCGTATATTCCCGCTTTTGATTTGACGGGCGTGAAGGGATGAGAGGCATGAAGTATCCAAAGATGATCCTGTTCGACTACGGGCGAACGCTGGCTTACGAGCCGGGGTGGGATTCCCTGCGCGGCAACGCGGCGCTACTTCGCTATGCGGTCAAAAACGACGGCGGCTATACGGCGGAGGATGTCGGGAGAGTGGCCAAAAGGATCGACGCCTATGTCAAAGACATCCGCAACGGCGGTTATGAAATAACCGGCGGGCAGTTCAACCGGCTGCTGTACGAGTATTTAGGGATCGCCTTTTCCCTGACGCCCTTGGAGCAGGAAACGGTATTCTGGGACGCGGCGTCCGCCGGCGAGGCGATGCCAGGCGCGGCAGAGATGCTGGCCTGCATCAAAGCCAAAGGAATTCGCAGCGCCGTCGTCAGCAATATTCTTTGGTCGGGAGAGGCGCTGCGGAAGCGGCTGGACAGGCTGCTGCCGGGAAATTCATTTGAGTTTATTCTCGCGTCGAGCGACTATATGCTGCGCAAGCCCCAGCCCATGCTGTTTGAACTGGCCCTGCGCAAGGCGGGGCTGACGGCCAGCGAGGTCTGGTTCTGCGGCGATAATCCGCAGGCGGACATCGAGGGAGCCGCCGCGGCCGGGATGTTCCCCGTGTGGTTTGACAGCGACGTGGACGACAGAGAAGGCGGAGACAAGCCCGCGCCGCGCTGCGCCTGTCTGCATATCCGCCGCTGGGACGAACTTACCGCACGGCTGTAAAAACCCCTGCCGAAAGCGCTGGCTCTCGGCAGGGGTTCGTTTATTCGTGTTTATCCGCTTGGACCACGTACCATTTGCCGTTGTTTTCCGACGGCAGACGCCGGCCTTTTTCCATACTCTTGATTTGTTCCTCGGTGGCGTTGCCGAACCAATCGTATTTCCAGCCGTCGTCGGTCTTGCGCATCCGGACGGTGTACAGCTTCCGCTGGCCGCCGGCCTCCATACGGTACATGATATACACAGGGTTTTCGTCGCCCAGCTTTTCCGTTTGCGCATAGGCGTCGTCCTCTTCCCAATATTTTGGGGTCAGCCAGCTGCTAATCTGAAAACGCGCCTGGTCGCCGGCGACAGGTAAATCGGTCAAATCTGCGGCCCGAAGGCTTTCCGAAACGTCCTCTGTGCCGTTATCCAACACGTACTGGCGAAAATCTTCCGCCGATTGATTGCCGGCCAGCATAGAAGCGTGCTGCTCCGCGATGCGCTCCGCCGCGATTTCATACCGGCTTTCCATCGTGGTCCGATACGCACAGACCAGAAAAAAGACGAGGAATGCGGAAAACAGCACCACGAAAAGGCCGCGGCCCCAATTGATTTTCAGAGGGGCCGGGGGCTTCCGGACAAAAATCCGGCGGATATTGAACAGGATCAGCGGCACGAGGAACAGCGCGCCCATGACGATATACAAAATCAATGTGGCTTTCATGCGGCGGCCTCCTTACAATACTTTTGACAAGAATTCCCGGGTGCGGGGCTGTTGGGGATGGCCGAAGAGTTCGTCCGGCGTTCCCTGCTCGCTGATAACGCCGCCGTCGATGAAAAAGATCCGATCCCCCACCTCTCTGGCAAAGCCCATTTCGTGGGTAACCACCACCATGGTAATCCGGTTGAGCGCCAGCTGCTTCATGACCTCCAGCACCTCGCCTACCATCTCGGGATCCAAGGCGGATGTGGGTTCATCAAACAGCAGAACCTCCGGATCCATGGCCAGGGCGCGGGCGATGGCCACCCGCTGCTTCTGCCCGCCGGAGAGACGGTTGGGGTATTCGTTGGCTTTATCCGCCAGGCCCACCCGGTTGAGCAGCTCCATCGCCTTGTCGTCCGCCTCGGACGCGGTCATTTTCTTGAGCTTGACCGGGGCGAGGGTAATGTTTTTGAGCACGGTCATATGCGGGAACAGGTTGAACTGCTGGAACACCATGCCGACCTTCTGCCGCATTTTATCCAGCTGCCGCAAATTGTGCATGACGGACACGCCGTCGATGAGGATATCGCCCTTGGTGGGCACTTCCAACAGGTTGATGCAGCGCAGAAACGTGGATTTTCCGCCGCCGGAGGGGCCGATGACGCAAATGCATTCGCCGTCGGTAATGCGGGCGTTAATGCCTTTGAGCACTTCCAGTTCGCCAAAATACTTATGAAGATTCTGTACCTCAATCACTGCGCCGCATCCTCCTCTCGATTTTGTTCAGGCCGGTGGCCAGGGTGGTGGTCATCAGGAAATAGATATACGCCGCGCACAAGAGGGGCACGATGTAATCGTAGGTCACGCTGCCGATGGTCTGGGCGCCCTTGGTCAGATCGGCGATGCCGATATAACCGGCCACCGAAGTTTCCTTGAGCAGGACGATGAACTCGTTGCCAAGGGCCGGCAGCACGTTCTTGACCGCCTGGGGAATGACGATGAACAACATGGTTTTCCCGCCGGAGAGGCCGAGGGAACGGCTCGCCTCCGTCTGCCCCTTGTCCACGGCCATGATGCCCGCGCGGATAATTTCGGCCACATAAGCCCCCGAATTGATGCCGAAGGCGAGGGCCGCCACCTGATACCCTTCCAGAACCCCCTGGAAAAGCCGGCCGAAGATAATGAAATAGATCACCATCAGCTGCACCACCGCCGGGGTGCCGCGCACCACGGAAATATAGCCGTTGGCGAAGCCGGCCAGCCAGCGGCGCAGCCCGTTCATGAAGCGGCTGCCCGACAGATTGTCCAGATCCTGCAGCTTGGCAATGGCCAGCAGCATACCGATGACCACGCCAATCCCCGCGGCGATAACCGTGAGCAGCAGGGACATTTTCAGTCCATCCAGCAGGTACTGATAGCGATCGTCCTTAATGACGGCCAGGAAAATCGCATCGGAAAAGGACTGGACGATGTTTTGAAATCCATCCACTATGGCGTTCAAGAAAGTGCCTCCTCACAGATAACAGATAGACAGAAAAGCCGGCCGCCGAAGCGGCCGGCTCTTTTTATTATTTAATATAGTTGTCCAGGATCTTCTGGAGGGTGCCGTCCTCTTTGATCTCTTTCAGGGCCTTGTTGACGGCTTCCAGCAGCTTTTTGTTGCCCTTGGGCACGCCGATGACGTAGTGCTCTTCCTCAAACTGGTTCTCCAGCAGCTTAATTTCACTGCTGTGCTGTTCCTTGTACTCCTTGGCGGGGTTGTTGTCGATAATAACCACGTCCAGGTTGCCGTTGATCAGATCCTGCACCGCCAGGGCACCGTTGGTGTAGCCAATCGCCTTGTCCTTATCGGTCAGGCCTTCCGCTTCAGTCAGGCCGGTAGTGCCAGACTGGCCGCCGATTTTCAGGCCCTTGTCCTTGATGTCGGCCAAAGAGGTATACGCACTGTCCGCCCGGACGATGATGGTCTGCAGAGCGGTGTAATAGCTGTCGGAGAAGTCCATGGCCTCTTCCCGGTCGGCGCGGGCGGTAAAGCCGGCGGCGATGAGATCGATATCCTTGGCTTTCAGGCTCTCGGGCAGGGAATCAAATTCGATATCGCCCTTGACCTCGAAGGTGAGATCCAGCTTCTCCGCGATGGCTTTGACGATGTCCACGTCCACGCCGACAACCTCGCCGCCCTCTTTGTACTCAAAGGGAGGGAAAAACGCATTGGTGCCCATGACCAGCTTGCCCTCAGAAATGAGATCCAAGCCCGCGCCGGGTTTGCCGCTGCAGGCCGCCAGGGAACCGGCCAGCATCAAAACCGCCGCGCCCAGAGACAGAATTTTCATAAACCGTTTCATATGTAGTCCTCCATCCACAAAACTTAACGATTATTTATTATAAGGCATGTCGGGAAAATAATCAACAACAATTTACTATTTCTACCGGTTTTCGCAGGAGAATGCCGGCGCCGGCCCGCCGCAGCTCCTCTTCCCCGCGAAAGCCCCAGACCGCGCCCGCGCTGCGCATGCCGGCGTTATGCGCGGTTTGCATATCCACATCGGAGTCGCCGACGAACAGGGCGGCGGCCGGCGGCACGCCGAGGGCGGCCAGCACCTCCAGAGCGGCGGCGGGATCCGGCTTGGCGGCCCGTCCAGGCCGGCCGCCGACCACGCAGGTAAAAACATGGGGGCCGAAAAAATGGCGGACGATCTTGCCGGCCTGTTCTTCAGGTTTATTGGTGACCACGGCCAGGCGCAGCCCCCGTTCCTTCAGCGCGGTCACGGCCTCGGGGATACCCGGATAGGGCGCGGTACGGCGCAGACAGCCCTCGTCATAGATGCGCACGAAATCCGCCAGCAGCTGTCCGGTCAGCTCCGGCGTGCAGCGCTCCCCCAGCGCCCGTTCAATTAGACGGCGGGCGCCGTTGCCCACCATCTGCCGGTATTGCTCCTCGGGATACGCGGGAAATCCGCGCCGGCGCAGCGCTTCGTTGGTGGCGTCGGCCAAATCGCCCAGAGTGTCCACCAGGGTGCCGTCCAGGTCAAAGAGAACGGCCTGTATCGTTTCCATTTGCCATCGCCTGCCTTAAAACACCGTAATGGTAAACGCCAGCGATTGTTCCTCGCCCGGCTTTAAAATCTTAGCACCCAGCTTGTGCTCAAACCGATCGTCCTCGCTGACCCGCGTGCCCATGCCCGTCCAGGGCTCCAGGCAGACAAAGGGGGAATCGACAACCGGCGTCCAAATGGCGAGATACGGCATATCCGGGAAATCCAGACGGACGCCGCGGCCGCTTTTCACCGAGCGCATGGAGACGCTGCGGGAGCGGAGATCGTCGAAAATCAGGGCGTCGCCGCGGAACAGCACATGGTTAAGAGCAAAGGAAGATCGGTCGGTGAGAAACCGGTTGCGCACCGTGTCCATAATCAGGCCGCTGCCAAGCTCCACCTGCGGGCAGTCCAGCGTTTCCTTTTCGGGGAATTCCACCAGGTAATCCTCCAGCGTTTCGCCCTCGGACAGCGGCACGCGGAAGGCGGGATGTCCGCCGATAAAAAAGGGCATATCCTGCTCGCTGCGGTTGGTCACTGTGTAGCGGGTTTCTACGCTGTCGCCTTCCAGCGTATAGCGCACCCACAGGCAGAAGGCAAAGGGATACCCTTTGCGGGTCGCATCGCTGTCGGTCAGCCGGTAGGTCACAAAGGTGTCGCCGGCGTCCTCCAGGGCAAACTCGGCCGTACGGCAGAAGCCGTGCTTGGGCAGGGAGATTTCGCCGCCCGCCGACAGGGCACGGCCGCCGCGCAGCGCGCCGATGATGGGAAACAGCGTGGGGGCGTGGAATGCCCAAAAGGCGGGATCGCCGCTCCACAAATACGAGGGGCCACCATCTTTATCGATCGTTTGGAGCTCCGCGCCCCGGGTGTCCGCCGTCACAGTCAGACGGCCGTTTTTCAATGTCGTCAGCATAAGCTTGTTCCTTCCTTGTTCATATCCCTACCATCATACAACCAAACCGGAAACCGGTCAAGATTCCCGAAGAAAAACACCCCGCGCCGCGGGGTGTTTCAAGGGAAAATCAGCCTTCCGGCATTTGTGCGTCTTTTTTTCTCTTTCTTCTGTACAAAATGTACGCGGTTAGCATAGCGAGCGCCGAGACGGTCAGGATAACCGCCGTCAGGGTCACCCAGCGATAATTGACGGCCAGTATATAGCCCCAGTGCGAATCCATGGTCAGGAGCTTTTCACCCGACACCTGCACCTGCATGCACACGGCCGCAATATCAAACACCACGGCAAGCGCGCCGCACACAACCGTTAGAATAAAGAAAATCCGCTTGGCCGTTTTCATGTTTTCTTCCTCCTTGCACGAATGAAGATCACAGCGTAAACCGCCAGCAGCGCCGCCCCCGCGACTATGCACAAAATCCAAATCAGAACCGACCCGCTGAACCAGGGCCTCTCCACCACCGCGCTGTACTTTGACTGGTTCCCGGCGGCGTCCGTCGCCAAAAGCTCCAGCCGGGTCTTTCCCACGGACAGGGGACAGCGGATGCTGAAATACCCGTTTTGTGTGTCCACCGTCTTGCCGTTCAAGGTCAGCACGGCGCCTCCCTCGGTATGTCCCTCTAGAAACACGTGGTTCTCTGAGGTGGACTGCCCGTTGAGATCCCGCAGAACGGACAGCTGAGGCGCCGTCACATCGACATGCACATCCTTGCCGAAGGTGCGGATGTTCCCCAATGAATCGGTCACATAAAAGGAGAGGCGGTTGTCTCCTTCCTCCATATCCACCCGATAGTTTCCCGACTGGCTGCTTCCTTCCACCAGCATGGTGTCGTTGAGCGCTCCGCTGACCGTATAGCTTCCCGTAAACGTCACCTGGACATACACGGTTTTAGTATTCAGGTGTTCTTCCTCCGGGAACATGACCGTCACGCCGTCGAAATTGCCGCGCGTCACGGTATGCCGTTCGAAATCACCGGTGTTTCCCCAGCGGTAGGCCGCCACGGTGACGGCCAGCTTGTTGACGGAAGCGGGTATCTCTCCAAACCACTGGGTTTCTTTCTTCTCCGCGCTCTCATCCGTGAGCAGTTCGCCGGTGGCCGCATCATACACCCGGATGCGATACCCGGACGCATCCTTCATTGCCTCCCAGGAAAGCCACAGCTCCTCGTCCAGCATCCGTGCCTTCACGCCGCTCAGCTTCGGCAGGGCATCCGCGCTGCGCCAGGAAACGGGGCCGTCCCCATAGCGGCAGGCGAAAATGCCGCCGCTGCCGATGGCTTTGAGATACAGATAATAATCTCCGGACTCCAGAGCGGACAGGGAGAATTCGCACTGACCGGACGCTTTCCCCCTGACGGACGCCAACCGCTTCCCTCCGTAATTGACGGGATCCGGCGCCGCCCAGATTTCCAGGGTCAAGTCCTCTTCGCTGTCTTGGATATTCCAGGAGGCCGTCCCTTTGTCGCCCGCTACCTGTGCCGTGAACGAGGCAATGTTCATCCGCCCGGGCATCACGCCGGAATCCAGCGTCACCGTTCCCAGCCCTTCGCCGGTGATTTTGACCTTCCAGGTTCCTTTCTCCGCCGACGCAAACCAAAACAGAAGCTCCCCCTCACCGGCCTGGGCCTGCGGCATGTTGTCCAGGCTATAGGTCTTCCCGCTCGGGGAGGTGATCACCACATCCGCCTGCTTATCGGTATTGTCCCACAGAACCGAAAACACATAATTCTCCTTGGGTTCATTCAGACGAATTTCATATTCCTTCGTCTTGGCCAGCGCCGTCAGCGGCAGCAGAACGGCAAAGAGTACCGCCGCCAGAAAAAGGGAAGTCAGCTTGAAGCCTAGGTCCGCTTTTCGGGGCCGGAGATTTTTATATGCTATCATACCGTCCATCCCTCCTTCTCCTCAGAATGTATCCTCATAATGGAATTTATCCCACAGCATGAGACCTTCGCTGTTATACCAGGCCCGGGCCCAGTCATCGTTGCAGTACACCTTTACCGCGAGGGTGGTCCCGCTGGATGTACCGACATCGGCGGTAAACTCGATGCCGATCTTCCGGTTTTCCCAGTTCACATTCGCCCAGCTGCAGCGCAGATGGCCATTGCCGCCCAGGCCGATCAGCGCCGAAACACCGTCTTGATTCTGCCCGGCCCAGCATACCGAAACTTCCGCCTCCAGCTCACCGCCGATGTCGATGCCCGCACAGGACAGCTCGGCGCCGACGCCGGCCTTCACCAGAAATTTTTTGGTGCTGATGCCAATTTCCGCCGAGGCGATTTTTTGCTGCAGCAATTCCAGATCCGCTTGGATATCCAGCGACAGATCGCTGAAATTCAGCAGCACCTGCGCGTCGGAGATTTTCCCCAGTTCCCCCCAGCGGGTGATGCTGCGAGCCGCGCCGGTTTGCTTCCAGCCGAGCATTTTGAACACGTTGATATCCGCTTCGGCCAGCACCTTCAGCGTCGCGTCCTTTTTGGTTACCGAATCATCCTGAATGAACAGGCCGCTGGCGCCGGCCATCCCGCCTCCGACCTTGGTGAGATTGAAAACCTTGAAAATCGGAATGCCCGGATCCATGGTCACAGCCACTTCCAGGCTGTCCGGATACCAAAAATACGACCCTACCGCCACGTCGATGCTGCTGTCCGACTGGTCGCTGCCGTTTATCACCTTCACGCCGGGCATTAAAATACTGACATCGAAGTTCCAATACTCATAATTCTCGTCCAGGGAGTTTATCTTTAGACCCAGCTTTTTCACCGGAAACAGGAAGAACTTTTTATCGTCCGGAAGCGAGAGCTTGACCTCGCCGCCGAAACGCACGTCCGATGCGCCCAGCGCCACCGACAACGATCCCGACAGGGGAAAAAAGCGCTCCCATTCTCCCCCCAGGGTTTTGACCAGCGCCTCCCGATCCTTCTTGGTGCCGGCCACGCCTCCGGTCAGAGCAGAAACCAGATTGTCCTCGATAGCGCCGAAATCCAACGCCTCGGCATCCAGCTGCAGCCGATCGGCGTACAGGGTCACCTTGGCCGCGGAAACCTCGGTGAAGCCCGGGAATTTCAACGAGTAATCCCGCAATTCGTCGGCAATGGCCTGGCCGTTGCCGCCAGCGCCGAAATCGGTATCGGATTCGCCCACGCTCATGGAAAACGTCCCGCTGCGGACCACCAGATCCCGGCCCTGGAAAATGTTCTCCGCAAAGGTATGGCCCACCATGCTCTGCAGGCTGTTTCCGCTCTCCGCCGTCTTCACCGCCTGCGCGTAGCTGGCGTAGAGCTTGCCTTCGCCGTCCACCGAGCCGTTTGAGCCGAGGTACACCGCCTTGCGCCCCGCTTTGGAGAGATCGTCGTCATCCAGCTGAGCATTGGGAGTAATCGTCAGCTCGGACGTGCTGTACAGAAAGCCGTTGACGCTGACATTGCCGGAGGCGGTGAGCTGCGTGCGGCTGCCGCTTTCGCTGGTGACGCCGATATTATCCGCCAAGATAAACAAGTTGCCCAGCTGCACAGAGGATACCGTGCCGGCGCGGAATACGCGGAAGCCTTTATACAGGGTATCCGCCCGCCCGTCGGGCAACCGGGCTTTCACCGCGTAAACACCGGCCGTCAGGTTCCCCCGCAGCTTGCCGGTAAGTTCTCCCGCGTTTTTCACCTTCACATTGGTTAGGGCGACGTTCCCGACGCTGACGGTCATTCCCTTTTGAAAGCCGGAGCCGCGTACCGTGACGGTAAGCCCCTGGCTGATGTCGCCTTGGGCCGCGCTGCCGGGCGTGAGCGCGTATACGGCCAAATCCTCGTCCGACACGGGGTAAATCCCCGTATCTTCGTCTTCATCGGGGATTTCCTCTCCGGAAATCCGATAAGCCTTGACATCGTCCACCGCATAGTCCGGTATGCCGACCGTCAGGCTCCGGGGATCCGCTTCCGGATTGTCCGTTATCGTGTATTCCATGCAGTAGTTGTTGACGATATACTGCTGGAGCAGGCGATAAATATCCGCCAGTTCCGTGGAGGATTCCGCCGCGATAAATTTTCCGCCGGTGCTCTGGGCGATACCACGCAGATAGGCTTTGTTCACGTCGCCCAGACCTATGGTGAAAATCGCGACGCCCTGCTGCTTGGCTTTTTGCAGCACCTTCTGCATTTCCTCTTGGCTGTTGTTATCCTTTCCATCGGTCAGCAGGATAATCGCCCGCGTCCCGCCGACACCCTCCAGCTCTCCCAACGCCGTAAGGATGCCTCCAGAAATGTTGGTGCCGCCCGCCGCCGACAGATTGCGGATCCCGCTGACCAATTTAGACGAGGAATTGGTCAGAGACACCGCAACCGAGGCGCTGTCGTCATACGGCACCAAAGCCATGCGCTGGGTATCCGCGTCCATATTTTCAGCGCAGGTTTCCGCTGCCAGCTTGGCGTCCTTCAGCGGCGCTCCCTCCATGCTGCCGCTGTGATCCATCAGCAGCGCAATCGAAATTTTCGCCGCTTCTTCATCCTGGATCAGCTTGAAATCCTGGATTTGGAACTGCGTATCGAACAATTCAAAATCCGACTTCACGAACCCGTCCGCCGCGCCGAACTTTCTATCCTTTTCTCCGCTTATGTTCACATAGGCGCGCACAGTGGGGTAATTCTTCGTATCGATCTTTCCGATCAAAACCGACAGCCTGTCGTATTTCAGCGTGGAGGTGACGAAATTCGCCATAGTTCCGTTGACCGTCTCCCCCGAAGAGGATACGACATCCTGGCTTTGGGCGCGCACCAGCCGCTGTACCGCCATGGTCAGGGCCGGATCGCTTTCTCCCGCCTCCATGGTGTTGTAGGCCCCTACGACCTCCTGCAAGGGCTCCCGGATTGGGGAATCCTGGCGCAGCACGCCGCTGTTGTCCACGACCTTCCAGATATACTCTTTGGCATCGTCCCGTTCGTCCGCCGCCAGGTACAGCTTGGCGATCTGCAAATCCAGCAGGCCGCTCTTGTCCCCGCTCATCGGTTTTTTTGCGAGCAGGTAGTTCACCGCGCGGGTGATGTCAAGCAGAGAGGCCTGCTTACGCAGATCGTCCGCTTCATTCATCAGCTGATCGTATTTGTCCTGCTGCGAGGGAAGCTGGGTATTGAGGCCGCCAGCTTCCGTCTCTTTTTTCTCCGCTTGCTCCAAAAGCTTCTGCGCTTCGCTGTCCAGTGCGGGATCGCTGCTGCTCTGGCCGCTCTTGACCTGCTGCGCAATTAAATCTGTATACACCACCAGGTTGTTTTCGCTGCCGTTCAGGCTGACCAGCTTCTGAGCCAGCGGACGCGCTTTGGCCCAACTTTCCTGCCGGGTATAGTATTTGATGGCTACCAGCAGAACGTCCTCGTCATCGGGATAAAGCGTCAACAGCTCTTCCACCGTGGCCGCGTCCAATTGGCTGAGATCGCCGAGCGTCATGGCCTTGTCCAGCCGATACAGCTCATCCGTTTTTTCGCTCATCACATCGCCGGCGCCCCGCTTATCGCAGATTTCCCGTACCAGCTGCTCCATGCGTTCCTGCCGCTTCGCCTCTGTCATGGCCGTCGGATCCATATCCTCCTTGGCCAGAGGCAAATCCGCCGCCGTACCTGTCATTTCGCCGGTTGCGGCGTCGATCGACAGGCCGAGGACATCGGCGGACAGCGCGCGCACTTCCTGAACCAAGGGTTCCGTGGAGGCGTCCAGCTCCCCATCCCGCAGGAGCCTGTCCGCTTCAAAATAGGCGGTCAAATACTCCCGATCAATGGCGTCCGCCAACAATGTGATCATGTCGCTGTCCTTCTCGGGGCATAGCTGCGCCTTTTCGCGGGCCACCTCGCCATGCCCGTCCAGCAGATATCGATAAGCAAAATCCAGGTTCATCCGGCGGGAACTTCCGCCGGCCAGGGACAGCACGACACCCGTACAGGCGCACAGCAGCCCCGAGGTCACCAGAGCCAGCAAGCACCAGTGCCCCACGCTGCGGGCCATACGCAGCCGCTTGTGGCCCAGCAGATCCCCCACGAAAAACAAAGCGAACACGCCGCAGAGCGTCAGCAAGGGCGCCAACGGCAAGCCGTCTACCAACCTTCTTCCGCCAAGAGCCAGGCACACCGCGGCCAGCACCGCCGCCGCCCCTACCGCAAGAGGACCAGCGACAGAGCGTCGTTTTTTCTCGGGCAGCGGTGCCGGCGGCACGGACGCCTGCGAATCCGCCGGCGCCGCTTCTGTCGCCGCCGGACTGGCCGCCGACAAATCCTGCCCGCAATAGGGGCAGACGCCCCCTTCCGGCACCGATTTTCCACAACGAAAACAAATCACGCTTTCCACACCTCTCCTGAAAAGGCTGTCTTCCTTCCAAAATATAGTATAGCAATAACCCCTTTTAATTTCAATGTCCATGCCGGCTAAAATTGAAAAGAAACCCCCAAAAAACAAGGCGGCGCCACAGCGCCGCCTTGCCGGTTATTTGCTTTTAAGTTTAATCCAGAGGTCGTCCATCAGCTTATTGGTTTCGGCGGGGAGCGTCAGGAACACTTGCGTTTTTTCCATGATGGAAGCAGGCGGATAAAACACAGGGTTCTCCCCTACCGTCGGATCCAGCTGCTTGCGGGCCTCCGTCTGCGGGGTGGAATACCCCAGATATTCCGCATTGGCCTTGGCCACATCGGTGCGGCAGAGGAAATTGATGTAGGCCTCCGCCTCCGCCTTATGCTTGGTGTCCTTAGTCACGCACATGGCGTCCACGAAAAAGTTGGTTCCTTGCTCTGGCACGAAATAGCCGATGTTTTCATTGCCGTCCTCTCCATACATCATGATGGAGCCGTCGCCAGAATAGTAAGGGGCCAGCCAGCCTTCCTCGTTGGGCATTTTGGTGAAAATCTGATCGTTGAAATAGCCCTGAACCAGCGGCTTCTGTCTGAGCAGCTCGTTATACGCGGCTTCCCATTCGGCCTTGTTGGTGGTATTCACTTTATAGCCCAGCTTGATGAGGGCGATACCGAAGGCGTCCCGCGGATTGTCAAACATATAGATTTTGTCCTTGTATTTCTCGTTCCACAGGATGTCCCAGCCCTGGGCCAGATCCTTTTCATCCACATGCTTTTTATTATAAAAAATACCTACCGTTCCCCAGGTATACGGAACGGAATATTCGTTGTTCGGATCGTAATCCAGATTCTTATACGCCTCGTCAATATACTGATAGTTAGGGATGTTGGCAAAATCCAGTTTGGCCAGCAGATTCTCATTGATCAGCTTGCCCACCATATAGTCCGAAGGAAACAGGACGTCGTAATCCGCTGCGCCCGAGCTGATGATGGTGTACATGGATTCATTGTTCTCAAACGTCTTGTAATTGACCTTGATACCGGTCTCCTCGGTGAACTTTTCATTGACGTTGAAATCTTCATCGTCGATGTATTCGCCCCAGTTATAGACGTTGAGCGTCACATTCTTTTTGCCACCGCTGCCCTCGTCCGTGTCGCCCGCAGAGCATCCGGCGAAAATCCCGGCCGTCAGCACGGCCACCAGCAGTATCGCGATTTTTTTCACTTATCTATCTCCCTTTTTCTTATTTTTACCCCCCAGATCGCGGATCTGGCGGATATTTACGAGTAATAAGAGCAGCAGCACCGTGCCAAACATGAGGGTAGACAGCGCATTGATTTCCGGGGTAACCGGCTTTTTCGTCATGGAATAGATGGTCACCGACAGGGTCTGCGCCGTGGAACCCGAATTGAACAGGCTGATAACAAAGTCATCCAGGGACATGGTAAAGGCCATGAGCGCCCCGGTGACGACGCCGGGCATGATTTCCGGCAGCACCACCTTGAAAAAGGCAGACAGTGGATGACAGCCTAAATCGAGGGCTGCCTCATACATATGCTTATTCATCTGCCGCAGCTTGGGCATTACCTGCAGCACCACGTAGGGGATGCAAAAGGTGATATGCGCCAGCAAAAGGGTGCCGAAGCCGAGTTTCAGCAGGCCGGTGGCCCGGAACAGGAACACAAACATCAGCATCATCGAAATGCCAGTGACAATTTCCGGATTCACCATAGGAATATTGTTGACCGCCATCAGGGTTTTACGCAGCTTGGCGTTCATACCGTACATGCCCACAGCGGCGGCCGTACCGATCACGGTGGCGATAATCGCCGCCAGAAAGGCCACGAGCAGCGTCAGCTTCAAGGAATCCAGAATCAGGTCGTTATGAAACAGGTCGGAATACCATTTGGTGGTAAAGCCATGCCAGACGGCCCGGTTCTTGGAATTGTTGAAGGAGAAAACGATGAGCACCACGATGGGGGCATACAGAAAGATAAAAATTAAGGTATTGTAGATACGGGAGAGTGTTTTCATGCCATCATCCCTCCCAAATCCTCGTCGTCCTTGTCGACCAGGTGCATCAGTGCCATGCACAGGAGCATCAGCACCATCAGCACCAGGGATAGGGCCGCGCCCACATTATAATTCCGTCCGCTGCCGGCGAACATCATTTCAATGACATCGCCGATAAGCATCTTCTTGCCGCCACCCAGCAGCTTCGTGATGACAAAGGTGCTCACCGCCGGGACAAACACCATGGTGATGCCGGTCACGATCCCCGGCACGGACATGGGGAGCACCACCCGGCGGAATACGTTCCAGAAACCGGCGCCCAGATCCTGCGCCGCCTCAATCACGCGGTCATCCATTTTAGCCATGACCGAATACAGGGGCAGCACCATAAAGGGCAGAAAGTTGTAAACCATGCCCAGGACCACCGCTCCGTCGGTATTGATCATATGGACAGGCCCCAAGCCGAGAAGGCCGAGGAACTGATTGATAAGCCCCTTGTCCTCCAGGAGCGTCATCCAAGCCAGGGTGCGCAGCAGAAAATTCATCCACATGGGCAGCATGACGATCAAAACCATAGTTTGCTGCACCCTTTCGGAAGAACGGGCGATGCTGAAAGCCAGGGGATAGGCCAGGACAAGACACAGAATCGTTGCAAGACCGCCTTGGGCGATGGAGTCCAGAAAGGTGCCGGCATAATCCCCGATGGCACGGATGTTGTCCAGTGTGAAGGAGCCCTGCGCATCGGTAAAAGCGAACCAGGCCACAATGCCCAGGGGAACGACGGTGAACAACACCATCCACACCGCGAAGGGCGCTGCGGCGCAGCGGGTGTTTTTCATCCGTTATCCTCCTCGCTTTCCTCGTGCACCAGATCCGCCTCGGGGTCGGCCATTTCCTCAAACTCCTCCGAATAGGAGCTGTAGTCGCCGAACATGCCGGAATAGGCGGACTTCTTCATGATATGGATATCCTCCGGGTTGAGGACAATACCGATAACGGTATCGGGAGCATAGTAGTCCGTGGTTTGGATCAACCACTTGAAGCCCTTGAAATCGACGATGGTTTCGTAATGAACGCCCTTAAAGGTCACGCCGGTCACGGTACCAATAAGGTGTCCCTTGTCCGGCTCCACGATATCGATATCCTCTGGACGGATCACCACGTCCACCGGCTCCTTCTGCGCAAAGCCGGCGTCCAGGCACTTGAACTTCCGGCCGAAAAATTCCACCAAATAGTCCTCATGCATCACGCCGTCCAAAATATTGCTTTCACCGATGAAATCCGCCACAAAGGCGTTTTTCGGTTCGTTATAAATATCCTGCGGGGTGCCGATTTGCTGAATTTCGCCGCCGTCCATGACCACGACGGTATCCGACATGGACAGGGCTTCCTCCTGATCGTGGGTCACATAGATAAAGGTGATCCCTAGGCTTTTCTGAATATTTTTCAGTTCCACCTGCATATCCTTGCGCAGCTTGAGGTCCAGCGCGGCCAGCGGCTCATCGAGCAGCAGGACCTTCGGATGGTTAGCCAGCGCCCGGGCGATAGCCACCCGCTGCTGCTGCCCGCCGGATAAGGTCTGCACGCCCCGCTTCTCAAAGCCGACCAGATTGACCAGCTTAAGCATCCGGGCCACGGTGTCTTTGATTTCGGCGTTGCTCTTCTTCTGCACCCGCATGCCAAAGGCGACATTTTCGTAGACGTTCAGATGCGGGAACAGGGCATACCGCTGAAAAATGGTATTGACGGCCCGTTTGTGCGGCGGCAGCTGATTGATGCGTTTGCCTTCAAAAAAGACATCGCCGCTGTCCGGTGTGATGAAGCCGCCGATAATCCGCAGCGTGGTTGTCTTCCCGCAACCGGAAGGGCCCAGCAGGGTGACAAACTCTCCATCCGAGATGCTGAGATTCAAACGGCTCAGCACCTGTTCCCCATCGAACGACATCGCAATGTCTTTGAGTTGGATAATATTGGTGTTTTCCATGACAATGCATCCCCCTTTGCGGTAATAGAATTTCCTGAGCCGGCCTGAACCAGCCATCGGAAACCGCTGTATCCTTGACAACGCCCTCCGCAAAGGGTTTTTCACAATCTCGCCGATCGGCGGAGACTGCGGCGCTGCGTGGATACCGCTTATGCGATGTGCCAGATGCATGTTCACGCGAAAAAATCCCGCCCGGTTCTGCCGGGTGGGATTCCGGAATGTGAACAACAATAACAATATAGAGAACAATGCAGGAAATGTCAAGATATTTTCGCATTTTCTCGAAAAAAATGTGATTCTTCCGCATTTGAGAGCTATTGTTGTTCATTTCGCTTGCATAATCTCGTTTTTCCTCCGGTTTTCTCCGTCTCCCTCAACTCTTCAACGAACTTCCTGTTTACTCGACAGCATGCTGACCGACTGGCTACCCGTCGCCCGGTACCGCTCCTGCATAAAAGCCTTTAAAAGGAGCCAATTTAATCAACTTCTACCACAAAGTCTTTTTGTTGTAAGCTGAAGCCGGTCATTGAAAAACGGAGCGGATCCAGCATCAATATCAGCTGGCCGTCATTGGCCTTGGAGGTGCAGACCAGCAGCAGTTCGCTGTCCGTCGTCAGAGCATTGGCCGCATATAAATCGTTCTCTGTAAAGGAGGAGGGAAGCCAGCCGTTGCTTTGTATATTCTTGAGCTGCTGCCAAACCGGCAATCCTTCCGCCTCCCCGTCGGATAGGGCCTGCCGCAGATCCCAGCCGCCCTGCTGAATCGTAAACCGATCATAGGCTGTATCGGACGGTTCTGTCCGATAGTGAAAATAAACCAGTTCCATCCGATAGTCAAAAACGCAATCCACCCAGACAGCCGAACGCACTCCCTTTTCATCTGCCGTTTCCAGGCGATAATTCGCCAAATAATAGAGCGGCCGATCGTTTTCATCCCGTCCTTTTTTCATAGAGGCGGCTGGCTGGCTGGTATCTTCTACGGCGGTTAGGATTTGCGCCTTATTTTGGTCTTCGGACAGGCAGATGTACAGCCAATCGAATATCTGCCAAAGACGTACGCCCAAAGCCGCCTTATCCGACTCGGACAGGCTGGACACCCGAGCGGCGTCGTACAGATTCCACGGGTACAGCGTCAGGGTTTCTTCTATGGCCTCGTAAACCGGGGCGGGCGCAAGCAATTCCTTTTCCAAAGGCAGCACCTTATTCTCATAGGTGGGAAGCAGGGCGTTCATCCCAAGAGCCAGAAACAGCCCCAGCGCCACCGCGGCGGCGGCCAGCCAGCTCATCAGCAGCCAGTCTTTCCGTATGCGCTTTTTTCGTTTTCCGCTGCTCATGCTTCCGCCTCCCCGTCAAATGTGAGATAAACCTGCGTGCCTTTTCCCAATTCGCTTTCAATGGTCAGCCGTATCCCGTGCAGCCGAGCAATCTCTACACACAGGGCGAGGCCGAGGCCCGCTCCCCCTGCTTTTCTAGATCGCACTTTATCCAGCATATAAAAAGGCTGTACGATTTTGGCGATCTCTTTCTGCGGAATTCCCATCCCGGAGTCGGACACGATCAAGACCAGATGACCATCCGGCGCAAGCCCGCCTAAAAACTCCACCGTCTGCCCCGCCTTCGAGGCTTTCATCGCGTTATCCGCCAAATTGTACAGCAGCGATTTGAACAGCTCTTTATCTACACGCACCTCCACGTCGGGAACCACGCAGCGCAGATTCATTTCCCGCAGGGCGAGGGAAGGCTGGAGGGAAATCTCCACCTCCCGAACGAGATCAGGCAGGGATATCCGCTGAAAATCCAACTGGGTGTTCCCTACCGTAATCAGTTCCATCAACTTGCCGGAAAGAGAGCGCAGTCGTTTGGTTTCCTCGACGATGACACCGGCGTACTCGCGCCGTTCGGCTTCCGTCACGACCTTTTTGACGCGCAGAATATCGGCAAAGCCCAGGATGGAGGTCAGCGGCGTCTTCATCTCATGCGCCAAATTGGCGATAAAGGTTTTCTGATTATCCGCCACCTGTTCCAGGCTGTCGACGTTGGTTTCAATGGAATCGGCCATTCGATTGACGTTGCGGGCCAGCTCGGCGAGTTCGCTGTGGCCGGCGATTTGGAGCCGTTTCTGATAATCCCCCTGGGCAATACGGCGCATAGCGTAATTCACCTTTTGCAGCGGGCGCATCAGCCACCAGACCATCACCAGCAGCAGGCCGGCCACCACCAGAGACAGCACCAGACTCAGCGTGCGCACATACCGCAGCTGTTCGCGGCGGAGAACCGACAGATCCGTTGCGTCCGTCATGGTGACCAGGATATAGTCCACCTTTTCCATGGAGATCTGAGAGCCGACCAGCAAACAGCTCCGGGCATCCTGGGTAATAAATTTCAGCTGAGGAGCTTCCGCTGTCACAGCTTTTACCACGTCCAGCTCCTGGGCTTCTTCCATCACGCCGGTGGTGGATATGCGTTTGCCGGCCCGGTAGAGGGACACGCCGGCGCCTCGCTTTTTCTGGGAGTCCAGCACTTTTTCCACGACGGCATAGGTATCCTCCTCGCTCAGCAGGGTTTTATTCTGCTGCAGGCGGGTCACTGTCACGGTGTTTTGCACGGCGGCGGCCACCAGGCTGTGTTCGGACGCCGCCCGCTTCTGTTCCTGTTGAAACAGCATGTTTTGGCTCTGAGACAGCAGCAAAAAAGACGTGCCGTCCACCGCCAGCATAACCAGCAGCAGCGTGCCGATAAATATTTTATGCCAGAGCTTCATCGGCCCACCACTCTCTTTCGCTTAGCGACTTTCCAGGCGATAGCCCAGTTTGGGAATCGTGATCAGCTGCCGCTGCAGCCCCATCTTCCGGCGCACCTGCTGGACATGGATATCCACCGTCCGGGTCTCGCCCGCAAATTCATACCCCCAAACAGCTGAGAGCAGCCGTTCGCGAGACAGGGCAATATCGGTGTTCTGCAGAAAAAAGACCAGCACGTCGAACTCCTTCGGCGTGAGGGAAACGGGATCGTTGCCCTTCTTCACCACATGCTCATCCAAATTGACCGTGATATCCCCATAACAAATCTGCGTCTTTCCCCGGTTCGTGCGGCGAAGCACCACCTCCACCCGAGCCAGCAGTTCCACCGCTTCAAAGGGCTTGACAATATAATCCTCGGCCCCTAGCTTCAGGCCGCGCACCTTATCGGCCACATCCTGAACGGCGGTGAGAAAAATCACCGGGGTTTTATCACTTTGAATCCGCTGGATAACCGAAAAGCCGTCCAAGCCGGGCAGCATGACGTCCAGCAGCACCAGATCGTAATCTCTCTCGCTGATAAGAGTGACCGCCCTCTCTCCATCCTCGCAGATTTCGCTGGTGTACCCGCCGATGGAAAGGGTGGCCGCTATCATTTTCGCTATATGTTCGTCGTCTTCCACGATTAGTATCGGTTTCATAGACATCCTCCTTATCCGCGCCGGCTTGTCCCGGCCAGGCTGATTTCCTATCAGTATACCATTCTCCAAAAAAAGATGCAATGTTGCCGCTTTGGCATATTTAGCCGCCGAAGCCGTATATATGAATTGATAGGCAACCGCTGCCCTCCGGCGTCTCCTGCCGGCGAAAAGGAGACGCCTTCCCCACCAATCCGTTTCGCCGGAGAAATGGAGAATGTTTATGAAGCTGGATTCCTCTTCTCAAAACCTGGATAGCCTGATCGAACAGTACAACCGGGAGCTGATGCGTTTCTACCAGCAAAACGCGCCCCGTATCCAGCCGGACGGCGAACCCGTCGAGGAGCCGGAAGGCCCGGTACGCGTCGCCTATCCGGCCAAAATCATTTCGCCGCCCAATCCGCCGGATTTCCAGGAGGATAACCGGCGGGAGATGCGCGAGCGTTTGGAACAAGAAAGCGCGGCACCCGTGCCCCACCCGTCCCAAAGCAACGCGTCAACGCCCGCACAGCCTCTTCCACAGGCGGGCCGGCCCGTTTCCAAAAGCTTTCCCATCCATCTGGAGGACCGGATTCTGGAAGAAGGGCTGCTGCCCGGCGTACCGCTGGTCGAGGAGCCAGGGGCGCTCGGGAAACCGATGCCCGCGGAAAACAGCGAGCAGACGCCACAACAGATTTTCACGCCGCAGGCCCCGGAATCTTCCCCGGAGGAAGGCCCCGCCGTCCTGCCGGAAGAGCTGTCCCTTCCCATGTCTACAGGATACTTACAGGTGTTTTTATCCTCCGCAAGGGAGGCCACGCCGATTCCGGGCGCCATCGTGACGGTCACCCGGGTAAACGGCGGCGGCGAAGAGCTGTACGCCCATACCACCACCGACCGGGACGGCTTAACCGAGGTGATCGCGCTGCCGGCCGTGGACAGCGCGCTGACCATGGAACCGGGGATCCCCTCGCCGTACACCAGCTATAACATTCAGGCCGCCGCTCCCGGGTATTTCCGAGTACTCAATGTGAACGCGCCGATCTACGGCGGCAACACGGCGGTGCAGCCCGTTCAGATGATCCCCATTCCTGAATTTGAATTGTCCCCCCAGGATCTGGTATTCTTTCAGACCGGACCCCAGGATCTTTAGAAGGGAGCGACCGCTTTGAACGGAGAGCCGTATATTCCTCAATTTCTGACCGTCCATCTGGGGGCGCCGGGCTCCAATGCCCAAAATGTCACGGTTTCTTTCCCCGACTATATTAAAAACGTGGCATCCAGCGAAATCTATCCGACCTGGCCGGAAAACGCCATCCGCGCCAATGTCTATGCGCAGATTTCTTATGCTCTCAACCGCTACTATACCGAGTGGTACCGCAGCATGGGGTATGATTTCGACATCACCAACTCCACACGCTATGATCAGGCCTATGTACAGAACCGGGATATCTTCGCCAACATTAGTGACATCGTTGACGATATCTTCAACGAGTATGTTTACCGGCAGGGCAGCGTCGAGCCCTACTTCACCCAATACTGCAATGGCACCACCGTCACCTGCGACGGGTTGTCTCAATGGGGAACGGTGCCTCTAGCGGAGCAGGGTTATGGCCCTTACGATATTCTGGTGGAGTTCTACGGCCCGGACATCAACCTGAACACCGATACACCGGTGCGCATCAACTCCCCCTCCTATCCCGGGCTGCCCCTGCGGTTGGGGGATGCCGGAAACAGCGTGCGCACCAAGCAGGTACAGCTGAACCGCATATCCCGCAATTACCCCAGCATTCCCAAAATCGCACCGGTGGACGGCGTGTTCGGACAGGAGACAGACGACGCTGTACGGGAATTTCAGCGGATTTTCAAGCTGACCGCCGACGGCATTATCGGCAAAGCCACCTGGTATCGGATCGCCTATCTCTACAACAGTGTCAAGCGCCTATCCGAACTGGATTCGGAGGGGATTTCCCTGGACGAGGTAGCGCAGCAGTTCCCCTCCTTGCTGTCTCCGGGAGACACAGGGGACGAGGTGCGGATGATACAGTATTATCTCCAGGTAGTCGCCGCGTATTACGATACCGTCCCCCCGCTGACCACCACCGGCGTATATGACGACGCCACCTATCAGGCCGTGATGGCATTCCAGCGCACCTTTGGCCTGACGCCGGACGGGATTATGGGACAGCAGACCTGGAACGAGCTGTATAAAGCCTATCGCGGCATACTCGACAGTACGGCGGTGATGGAGGGCGGCGTCGTGCTGTATCCGGGAACGGTGCTGCGTATTGGCTCCCAGGGAGAATATGTGCAGATTCTTCAGGAATACCTGGCATATATTTCCGAGTTTTACCCGGAAATCCCCGCAGTGCAGGTCACCGGCGTTTTCGGTAATCAAACCCAGGCGGCGGTCATTGCTTTTCAGAATCTTTTTGGCCTGGAAGCCGCGGGCATTGTCGGCCCACTGACTTGGGACGCCATCGCCAGCCTGTACTCGGATCTGCGCGTCGGCAATGATAAGCAGCCGGGACAATTCCCGGGCACCGAACTGGCGGAAGGAGAAACGACATGACCTGGATTCCCAACGATATTCATCAGGATCAGGATCTCTATATCCGGGAGTTGCAGACCTATTTGCGTACGGTTGCCACCCGGCACATCGAAATCCCGCTGATAGCGGTGGACGGTATTTTCGGCCCGGAAACCACCCAGGCGGTCATCGCCTTTCAGGAAAGCTTCGGTCTGGAACCGACCGGCCGGGTCAACCGGCAGACCTGGGACGCCATTTACGCAGAATACACCCGGATACTCAAGGTGGAAGCGCCCGCGGAGGCTCTCCGGCCTTTTCCGGCACCCGACTATGTGATGATGCCCGGCGATACCGGCAATCTGGTATTCTTCCTGCAAATCATGCTGGACACCATCTCGGAACGTTACAGCAACCTGCCGCCTGTCAAAAAAACCGGCATTTACGACGAGGATACGCAGCGTGCGGTCCAGCAGATGCAGCAGCTGGGAGGACTGGAACCGAACGGAAAAACCGATAAGGCCACCTGGGATAAAATCACCCGCCTGTACAACATCCAGGGACGGCCGGAAATCCAGTCCTGACAAGCCAAAAGGAGCAGCCGCGCAACAAGACGCGGCTGCTCCTTTTATCAGGTTCAGGTAAAAATATACTGCAGCGACGGCGTCTGGGCCATCGACACAAAGTCATCCTCAGATATAATGATATGATCCACCAGCCGCACATCTGCCAAGGCCATGGCCTTTACGAGTATCTTGGTGGATTCAATATCGTCGGCAGAGGGAAACGCATGGCCGTTCGGATGATTATGCGCCAGGACCGCGACCGTGGCATTATCCCGCAAGGCCTGCTGCAACGCCAGGCGCACATTGATTTCCGTGGCGTTGACGCTGCCCTCGAAAATGGTGGTGCAGTTGAGCACCTTTCGGCGGTTATCCATGGACAGCAGCACCACTGCCTCATTCTTCAGGCCCAGAAACTTCGGCAGAATATACTGCCCCACCTCATGGATACTATTCAGCACCGTGCCGAAGCTGAGCTTGTCCTCATAGTAGCGATGTGACAGCTGACAGCAGAAGCAGATGAGGGAGGCCACGTGATCGGAAATGCCCTTGACGCGCTTAAGCTCCTCGTAAGGCGCCTCCAGAACACCCGACAGGCTGCCGAAGCGTTCCAACAGCTCATGAGCCAGCTCGTTGGTATCCTTAACAGGAATGCCAAAAAACAGCAGCAGCTCGATCACTTCATGAGGCGCAAAATTATGGAGCCCCTCTTTGAGGAAACGCAGCTTGACGCGACCGCGATGCCCATCGTGAGGATTTTTTGCCTTAACCATGTTCTTCCCCCTCACCTTAACCACAGGGTATTCTTACCAATCAGTATAGCAAAAAATATGAAGTTTGAAAAGAGCGGGACATATGCTATAATGGCAGTGGCCCATCCTCTATTTTCCGGGAAATGGAGCGTTTTATGAAAACCATAACGATACAAAAAAACGACGCTGGACAGCGGCTTGACAAGTTTTTATCCAAGACCTTTCACAATCTTCCCGCTTCCATGATGTACAAAGCCATCCGCACCAAGGACATTAAATGCAACGGAAAAAGATGTGAAATTTCAACACGTTTGCAGCCCGGTGATGTGCTTTCCCTGTATTTGAAAGACGAATTTCTGGAGGAAGCGGCGCCGGTTTATGACTTTCTGGCGGCATCCAGGCAGTTGGATATTGTCTATGAAGACGACAATCTGCTGCTGCTGAACAAAAAAGCCGGCCTGCTGGTGCATCCGGACGAAAAGGAATACCGCGACACCCTCCTGTTTCGGATACAGCGGTATCTCTATGAAAAAGGGGCTTACGATCCGGCCAGGGAGGCGAGCTTTGCACCCGCGCTGGTCAACCGTATCGATCGGAATACCTGCGGCATTGTGATAGCCGCCAAAACGGCGGAAGCACTGCGGATCCTGAATGAGAAGCTCAAGGAACGGGAGATCGAAAAATACTACCTGTGCATCGTACATGGTATCATGAAGAAAAAAGAAGCCTTGCTGGAGGGGTATCTGGAAAAAAACGAGGCACAGAACCGCGTGTATATTTCCGACAAAGCCAAAGAAGGCGCCCGAACCATTCGCACGAAGTATCGGGTTCTGGAGGAAAAAGACGGGATGTCCCTCCTGGAAATTCATTTGCTAACCGGCCGAACCCATCAGATCCGCGCCCATCTGGCCTCTATCGGGCATCCGCTTCTTGGAGACGGAAAGTATGGCACGAACGCCATCAACAAGGGCACCGGCTTTCACAAACAAGCCCTGTGCTCTTATAAGCTGGCGTTTGATTTTCATACAACAGCAGGCATCCTCGACTATCTGAACGGCCGGGTGTTTCAGCTGGAGGATATCTGGTTTGTGGAGGCATTTCGTCAGGGAAGCATCCGAAAATCATAGGGATCTCCAACAAAGAAGCGGGCCAGAATAACTGGCCCGCTTCTTTGTTAGGCGGAAACGACGCGTTCCTTAGGTTCCCTATGCAAAATCGTCGGCATCAGCAGCCCTAAGCCGACGGTTCCCAGAACAATCCCGTAGGCAAGAATGATGGTGGATCCTCCGTTTCCCAGCTCCTTACAAATGTGAAACAAATTGCTGTAATCCGGCAAAAGCGCATAAAAACGGCCTTCGAAATAGACCGCCATCGAGGACAGCACCGCCACTCCCAGAAGACCGGAAAGCATGCGCATCAACCGCTTCCCGCCGCGCCGCAAGTCGGCGAGGGATTGGCATCCATCCGCTCCCCGCCGAAGCACCCATACCGACGCCAACAGACTGACAACGAACCAGGGGGACAGGAGAAATGCCTTGCTCGATCCGATCAACAAGTCCAGAAGATGGAAACGCATCCTCTCCCATTCATACAGCCACGGAGACACAGCAAAGCAGAGCATGCCGATTCCAGCCGCCAGACGTTGATACTTATACCGATAAAATGTCAGGGCATAAGCGGCCGGCAGGATGAGCAGGCAGTACCAGCCCAGTGTAATCAGCAGCGGCCACATCCCGGCGCCTTCCGAAAAGTTTCCATTTTCGACCATCGAGGCTATTGCTTTGGCGTAGCCCGACCAGGTGGGCTCCATCGCCCAGAAACGGGGCGGGAACAAAAACTGCTCTTGCAGCGGCTTGATGGACCTTTGAAACCCTGCCACAACCGGAACGAGAGCAACCAATGCAAACAAACACCCCACGAAAAACACGACCCAAGCCCATACGCTGTGCCGCCCGGCGCGGGCAGGCGCGAGAGGACGCCCCATACCCATCAGCTTTCGAAAAAGCCATACCATCCCATTGATGGCGGCAATCCAAAGGGCCAGCAGGAGTAACAAAACCACCGACACTGCAGCGGCTGTTCCCAACTCAAAACGAATCTGGCGGTAGTCGATTAGGTAAGACAGCAAGGTGTCGAGCGCGTAATTCGTCGAAGGGAAACCAAACACAGAGATCAGATACGGTACGACACCCAGCATGCCGACCGGAAGCAATGTCGCCGCCACATGCAAAATTTTGCCATTGGCCCCATCAGAAAAACCGGCCACACACACCCAATACAGAGGCGCCAGAATGATACAGAACATCTGAAACACATACAGCAGATGCGGCCATACCCCATCCAGCAGCCAGAATACGGGTTCAGAAATAATCTCCTTAGACATGAGGTAGCCGTTCAGCAGGCCGTACGAATCTGCCGAAAAGATATAGTTCAGCCCGGAGGGCAGCAGCGCAGATAGGCTGACCAGGCTCAAAACCACCCCCAGGCTCAAACGAGCCGCTTTGGGAAGCCGGCTGGCGGCACGCGCCAGAAAACCGGCCAGCACCAGGAACAAAAGAGACAGCGGGATCAGCAGCAGGGTATTGCCCAATTCCAGCTGAAACACGTTATCCCTGACCCTGTTCGAATAGTTCTGCAGCCCGACCCAAACCGGCGTAGACAGTGCGTTGTAGGAGGTGAAGCTGTAGCCTATCGTTTTCAGACACGGCCAGATAAGCGCGATAACGACCAACAAGCCGATCGGCACGCAGAGCAGAATCCCCCATGGGGAGTTGGGCTTGCCCTGGGGCAGCTGACGCAGCGGCACCGGCTCCTGATAAAGGGGCGGCGAGGGCGATTTTTTGACGTTTTGATACCAAGGAGGTTCCGGTGCCGGCGGCGCCGTGTATTCCTCCCCCAGAAGAGCCTCCACCGGCACCTGAAACAATTCCGCCAAATGCAGCAGTGTGTCCACGTCGGGAAGCGATTTGCCCTGTTCCCATTTGGAAACCGCCTGGCGCGTCACATGAAGAGCCTCCGCCACCTGCTGCTGGGTCAGGCCCTTTTCCTTACGTTTTTCCTCAATAAAGGCCGCCGCTTTGTCTTTATCCATGGGCCCTTCCCTCCTTTTCCTATGCGCTATCATATCATAGCCATGCGGGCGTACAAGAGCGGAAAACCGTTAAAAACAGGGGGCAACCGTTGGTTGCCCCCTGGCGCGGACCGCTATTTCCGATACAGCAGAACCTCAAACTCTATCTGCGTCGTCAGTTCCTCCCGCCCAAGCAAACGCGCCTGATCCTGCTCACTGGTTTTGTAGTAATACGGGGTCATTTTGAAAAGATTTTCGATATCGTTATGTTCCGCCAGGTATATAGTATCGTGTACCTGCATGTGGTCTAGTAAGGTAAAGCCTTCGAGCGCAAAGGGCTTGACTTGATTTTTATATGGGCGCTCGTAAATTGCCTGTTTGAGTTCCCATAGATGATTTTCCCCCGGGATAACCAGCAGCATGGCGCCGCCCGGACGGATGACCCGTTGGTATTCCTCCGAACAGTAAGGCGAAAACAGACTGCAAAGCAAATCGCAGCAGGCGTCCGGTACGGGAAGATGGAAAACGCTGGCCACCACATAGAAAATCGCCTTTTGCCGTTTCGCCGCTTTATCCAAGGCCAGCTTAGAAATATCCACCCCCAGGATATCCGGCTCCAGCCCCCGCTGACACAGCGCGTCGTAAAGGAGGGTGGTATAATACCCCTCGCCGCAGCCGGCATCCAAAACACAAGGCGTTTGGTGGGGCAGGTTCGCCAGCCATTCGCCCGCCAGCCGGCTTACTGTATCGGCTAAAGGACGGTAATACCCCTTATCCAAAAACTTCCGCCGGGCGTCGACCATCAACTTGTCGTCGCCCGGATTTTTGGCGTGCTTCCGGTTCGCGGGCAGCAGGTGCATATAGCCGCTGCGCGCCCGATCAAAGCGGTGCCCCTTTCGGCAGACACCTCCGTCTTCCGTCGTCGTGATAGGCGTTTGGCAAACCGGACACAGCACCGTCATTTAAGCTCTCCCCTTTGTTATTCGCTTCGCCTATTGTATCATGGCGGCCCCCTTTTCGCAACCGGGTTGGCAGACGCGGGACGATGTGGTATACTGGGCGTCATATAATGTACGTTTTGAAAGGATGAACCGGAGAATGACCAGCAAACAGCTGCTTTTGTGGGATTTGGACGGTACTCTTACCGATCCCATGCTAGGGATTATCAGCGCGGTACAGCACGCCTTGCGCGCCTTTCAGATCGATCCGCCCGATCGCCAGGCGCTGACGCCGTTTATCGGGCCGCCTCTGCAGGAATCCTTTCAGCGGTTTTATGGATTCAGCGAGGAACAGGCCAGGAAGGCCGTCGCCGCTTATCGGGAATACTTCGCCGATACCGGCCTTTATGAAAATGAAGTATACCCCGGCATTCCGGAACTGTTGGCCGATTTGAAAGATGCCGGAAAGACGCTGGCGCTGGCCACGTCCAAGCCCGCCGTGTTCGCCGAGCGGATTCTGGAGCATTTCCAGCTAAGGAAATATTTTTCATTGGCCGCCGGAAGCGAGTTGGACGGAACCCAGGTGCACAAAGCGGACGTGATCGCTTACGCCCTGGAGCAGACTGGTTTTTCCGCCGCCGACGCATTGATGATCGGCGACCGGTGCTACGATATCGACGGCGCCCGTGCTGTCGGGACACAGGCGTTAGGCGTTGCCTATGGATATGGCAGCCGCGAGGAACTGGAAAAGGCCGGCGCGTCTAAGATCGCCGAGAACGTGGAAGAGCTTAGAAAGCTGCTGTTATAAAAAATCCCCATCCATATGGATGGGGATTTTTGTCAGAATGTTACAGCAGAGACGCGGCCGGCGCGTCGAGCATAATGGTGACATTGGGATGAAGCTGGAGGATGGAGGCCGGGCACTGCGGCGTAACCGGGCCGGTGATCATGGCCTTGACCGCTTCCGCCTTGTCGGCGCCGGTGGCAATCAGCACGATCGCTTTCGCCTTCATGATAGACCCAATGCCCATGCTGAGAGCCTGACGCGGCACCTCATCGGAGCTGGAGAAGAAACGGGTATTGGCCTCAATGGTACTCTGGGTAAGATCCACCACGTGCGTGACCGGCGCAAAGGCATCGGCCGGCTCATTGAAAGCAATGTGACCGTTGCGCCCAATTCCCAGAATCTGCAGGTCAATGCCGCCGGCCGCTTCGATGGCCTTTTCATAAGCGGCGCATTCTGCCGCCGAATCGGAGGCAGTGCCGGAAAGCACATGAATGCTGGATTCCGGTACGTTGATATGACGGAACAGATTGTCCATCATGAAATAGTAATAGCTCTGCGGATGATCGTGGCCCAGACCGACATACTCATCCAGGTTATAGGTGGTCACACCCGAAAAATCCACGGCGCCGCAGGCATACATTTCCGCCATTTTGGTATAGGTGGGGATGGGGGTGGAGCCGGTGGCGAGGCCCAGCACCGCATGCGGTTTTTCGATCACCTTCGCGGAGAAAAGCGCTGCCGCCGCCGTGCCGATAGCCTGGGGGTCTTTATATGTCCTTACATTCATAGTCTCATCCTCCAATCAATATTCTTTTTTATTATGCATATGTGTAGTAGAAAAGTCCATACCCATTCGGGCTTTTTTTTTGCATTTTCCGGACGTCCTTGGTAAGGTGTCCAGAATTTTGTAACCAATACGAAGAGGCGGCCATATTGTATTAGTAGACAGGCTGTACAGCATCTGTCTATTTCCAGATAAAGGAGTCATGACATTGGAACATCAATTTATGGATCGGAATACCATGAGTTTCCCTGAAGAGTGTCCAGGACAGGTCGTCGCCATGGCGTACGTCCCCTGGCAGCGTCTCGAGCAGGTGTATGAAGTGGAGGACGGCTTTTGCCGCGGCACCATTTTCCCCGAGCTTGACAAACCGTGGATGGTAGGAGGCGACTGCTGTGAGTGAGAGAGCCAAGATGCGGCGCTGCATTTCCGCCTACGATTTTGCCATTCTCGACCTGGAGACGTATCTCGATTCCCACCCCGACGACGCACGCGCCATGCAGCTGCGGGAGCAGTACATGTGCAAACGCCGGGAACTGATCGCGGAGTACGAGCTGCGCTGCGGCCCCTATGTGGTAACCCGGCGCGACGTACCCAACGGCAACCGCTGGACCTGGGTAGACAGCCCCTGGCCCTGGGAATATGAGATGGAGGATTAAGCTATGTGGGAATATGAGAAGAAACTGCAATATCCGGTCAAAATCAAGAACCCTAACCCTAAGCTGGCCAAAATTATCATCACGCAGTACGGCGGGCCCGACGGCGAAATGAGCGCCTCCCTGCGATATCTGAGCCAGCGGTATTCCATGCCCTATTCCGAGCTGAAGGGGATCCTGACGGACATCGGCACCGAGGAACTGGCCCACTTTGAAATGATCGCCGCTATGGTGCACCAGCTGACGCGGAATATGACCCCGGAAGAGATTGTCAAATCCGGCTTTGATACCTATTTTGTCGATCATACCGCCGGGGTTTGGCCGCAAGCCGCTTCCGGCGCGCCCTGGACGGCCGCCTATATTCAAAGCAAAGGCGATGTTATCACCGATCTGCACGAGGATATGGCCGCCGAGCAAAAGGCACGTACTACCTACGACAACCTGCTGCGCCTCATCGATGATCCCGATATCCGCGAGCCGCTGAAATTCCTGCGGACGCGTGAAATCGTGCATTACCAACGGTTCGGCGAAGGGCTTCGAATTGCGACCGATAATCTGAACAGCCAGAACTTCTATGCCTGCAACCCCAGCTTTGACAAATGCTGCGGCAAAGGACAAAACGACGGCAAAAAAACGGGCTGCGGCTGCAATCAACCGCGGATGCGCTAAGCTTTTGAACGAATGCGCCCCTTACCGGTAATCGGTAAGGGGCATTTTTATCAAAGATCGTTGCGCACTAAATCCTCATAGGTCTCCGCCTTGACAACCACGCGAGAGGCGCCGTCCTTGACCATGACGACAGCGGGACGGGGCAGACGGTTGTAATTGGAGGACATGGAATAATTATACGCACCGGTCGCCAGCACCGCGAGAATGTCCCCCGCGCCGCAGGCTTGCAGCGGCGTGTTTTCCTGTATCAAATCGCCGCTTTCACAGCAGCGGCCAGCAATAGTCACGGTATCTGTAGCAGGTTCTCCCGCCCGGTTGGCAATCACCGCTGTGTAATCCGCCTTATAAAGGGCATAACGGGGATTGTCCGGCATCCCGCCGTCCACACTGACGTAATCCCGCACACCAGGAATATGCTTGATACCACCGACAGTGTATAGAGTGATGCCCGCCGGCGCGACGACGGAGCGGCCCGGCTCTATCACGATATAGGGGAAGGGGAACCGCAGTTCCCGCGCTTTTTCCTTGGCCGCGCCGGCCACCAGCCGCATATAGTCCCCGGTCGGCTTGGGATGATCCATTTTGGTATAGGGAATCCCAAAGCCGCCGCCGAGATTCAGTTCCGTCAGGGTAATGCCCGCGGCCGTGCGCACGGCATCCATAAATTCCAGCAGGACTTCGGCCGCGTGGATGAAAGGCTGTTCGTCGAAAATTTGGGAACCGATATGGCAGTGTATCCCCTTAAAATCCAAGTGGGGCAGGCCGGCGGCTTCCTTTGCCGCCTCCATGGCGTCGCCGTTCTCCAGCGTAAAGCCGAATTTGGAATCGATTTGTCCAGTGCGGATAAAGGCGTGTGTATGGGCGTCGATGCCGGGGGTAATCCGCAGATAGATAGCCGCCGTCTTCCCCATCTCCCCCGCCAGCTTCGAGAGAGTGTGCAGTTCGCCCAGGTTATCCACCACAATCCGGCCCACGCCGTATTCCAACGCCATACGCAATTCGGCGACGGATTTGTTGTTCCCATGAAAATACAGCCGCTCCGCGGGGAAGCCGACCTGCATGGCCGTATAAAGCTCGCCACCGGACACCACATCTGCGCCGCAGCCCTCGTCCATCACGATGCGGTACAGTTCCTTAAAGCTGCAGGCTTTGCTGGCAAAAGCCACCATGCCCCCATTTTCATAGTTCTCATCCAGGGAGGCCTTATAGCTGCTCAGGGCGCTGCGGATGGCGGTTTCGTCCATCACATACAAGGGGGTGCCATATTGCGCGGCCAGTTCGACCGTATCGCAGCCGCCAATGGCCAAATGACCCGCGGCGTTCACAGATAAGCAATCCGATAATAACATCCTCGTCATTCCTTTCCCGGCCGTATCGTCCGTCATTCCGTGCGGAGATACGGCCCGTTAATTTTAGGCATCCTCTTCTTCCGTAACAGAAATCAGAATATCCCGCAGAGCGTCCACGCCTTCCCGCGTTACGGCGGAGAAAGGCACCCATCGCAGCCCTTCATACTCCGCCAACTCTTCTTCGAGAGCCTTCAGGCGAGATTCCCTTTCGGTTTTGTTGAGCTTATCGGCCTTGGTCAGCACCACGAGAAAGGGGATTTCCCGTTGCGTCAGATACTCGATCATCATGCGATCATCGCCGGTCGGCGGATGGCGCATGTCCACCAGCTGCAGCACCAGGCGCAAATCCCTGTCGGCATCAAAATAGCCTTCAATCAGGGTGTTCCACCGTTTTTTCTCCGAAGCGGAAACCTTTGCATACCCATAGCCAGGCAAATCGACCATCCGCATCGTATCCAGACGATAAAAGTTTACGGTGGCGGTCTTGCCGGGTGTGGCGCTGGTGCGCGCCAAGTTTTTGCGGTTTAGAAGCGCATTGATCAAGGAGGATTTTCCCACGTTGGATCGGCCGGAGAAGGCCACCTCCGGCAGAGTAGGCGCCACCAGCTGATGGCTGAGAGCGGCGGACGCCTCAAACGCGGCCGATTCAATTTTCATGGTTGCTATCCCCTTTCCAGGTTTACTGCGTGGAGCTTTCCGCCTTCGGCTGGGCAATCAGCGCCGTTTTCAGAACTGTGTCCAGGTGGGAGGCGGTCACAAACTCCACATGGTCCTTCACCACACCGTCCACCTCATCCAAGTCCGGCTCGTTTTCCGCCGGAATAATCACGGTTTTCATGTGGTGAATATAGGCGGCCATGGTCTTTTCCTTCAAGCCGCCAATGGGCAGCACCCGCCCGCGCAGGGAGATTTCACCAGTCATCGCCACATCCTGCCGCACGGGGATACCCGTCAGAGCCGATACAATGGCCGTGGCCATGGTAACGCCCGCCGAAGGGCCGTCTTTTGGCACCGCGCCTTCCGGCACATGAATGTGGATATCCTTGTTTTTATAAAATTCCCGATCGATGTGCCATTCCGCGGTGCGCGAACGGACATAGCTGATGGCGGTGCGGGCGGACTCTTTCATGACATCCCCCAGCGAGCCGGTCAGTTCAATTTTGCCGCTGCCATCCAGCACAGCTACTTCCACAGGCATGGTCTCTCCGCCCACCGAAGTCCAGGCCAAGCCGTTGACAACGCCGATTTCATCCCGCCGCTCGGCCATATCTTCCTTATATTTCACCGGCCCCAGGAAATCCTCCAGGCGGGACACCGTCACACTCTTCGCTTCCCCGGATACGATAATTTTGGCCACCTTTCGGCAAATTTTCGCAATACAGCGCTCCAGGCCGCGCACCCCGGCTTCCCTGGTATATCCGGCGATCATGGCTTTCAAGCAGTCGTCGGACAGCCGGATTTGCCGCATGGTCAGGCCGTGACGTTTTGCCTGCTTACGCAGCAGATGTTCTTTGGCTATATGGAATTTTTCCTCTGCCGTATAGCTGCCCAAAGCGATGACGTCCATCCGATCGTAAAGAGGCGCCGGGATGGTGTCCACCGTATTGGCAGTCGTGATGAACAGCACATCGGACAAATCAAAAGGAACCTCAATATAATGGTCGCAGAAAGCGCTGTTCTGCTCCCCGTCCAACACTTCCAGCATCGCGGAAGCGGGATCGCCGTGAAAATCGCTGCCCATTTTATCGATTTCATCCAGAAGAATCAACGGGTTCCGGCTGCCCGCCTGTTTGATAGCGGAGATGATCCGGCCGGGCATGGCGCCGATATACGTTTTGCGATGCCCGCGAATCTCCGCCTCATCCCGCACACCGCCAAGAGATACCCGGACATACTTCCGGTTCATGGCGGAAGCAATGGATTTGGCTATAGAGGTTTTCCCCACGCCGGGAGGGCCGACCAGACACAGCACTTGGCCTTTCATCTCGCTGGAAAGCTGCCGGACGGCCAGCGCCTCAACAATCCGCTCTTTGACCTTATCCAGGCCGTAATGATCGCGATCCAATACACGGCGGGCGGCAGACAAGTCCAGGCTGTCCTTGGTCAGCGTATTCCACGGCAGGGACAGACAGGTATCCAGATAGTTGCGGGACACCGTGGCTTCGTGAGACCCATAGGGCATTTTCGCCAGCTTGGCACACTCCTTGAGCAGCTTGTTGCTGGTTTCCTCCGGGAGTTGTAGCGCCAGAATTTTTTCCCGGTATTCTTCGGATTCCTCCGCCGGATTATCTCCGTCACCCAATTCCTCGGAAATCACTTTCAGCTGCTCCCGCAGATAATATTCCTTTTGATTCTGATCCAGCTGTTCATGGACGCGTTCGTGAATATCCTGCTCCAACTCCAGGATCGAGCATTCCCGTGCCAGGAGCGACAGCAGCAGTTCCATCCGCTTTTCCACCGGCGCGGTGCTCAAGATATCCTGTTTTTCCTCCGGAGGCAGCGCGATATTGGCGGCGATGTAATCGGCAAGGTAACCCGCGTCCTGAGCCGCCGCCACCCCCAAAGACACGTCCGGCGCCATCTTCGGGGCCAGCTGTGCATATTCCTCAAAATATGTACGGCATTCCCGCATCACAGCTTGAGCGCGCAGCGAACCGGCTATGCGGCGTTCCAGCCGCTCACGCACAGCCACCATCAAAAAAGGCTCCGTCTGAAGCACTTCCTCTACGCCAGCGCGGTACAGTCCTTCGACCAGAATACGGAGGTTGTCCCCCGGCAGCTTCAGGACCTGCCGAACCTTAGCCACAACGCCGACCGTATACAGCCCCTCCACAGAGGGATCGTCCTGCGCCACATCCCGCTGGGTAACCAGATAGATAATCTGATCCGCGCCCATCGAAGCGTTGAGCGCCTGAATCGATTTCTGACGGCCGACGTCGAAATGCAGCAGCATCCCCGGAAACACCACCAGCCCCCGCAATGCGAGCAGCGGGAGCGACGAGGAACGTGCCACCCGTTTTTTTATTCCCATGTTAACCATCCATTCTTTACAGACGCGATACTGGTATCCGTCTTCCGGATAAAAAGGCAGCCGGCACCAGAGTGCCGGCTGTCAAGCTTATCCCCTTGCCGCCGGCGGTTTCACCGGTTAAGCTGTCACCTTGCGGCGTGTCGTGCGGTTTTTCGTCGGAACCTTCAGCCGGTTCGTTTTTTTCTCCGGATTGACAACAATCTCCGGTTTGGCGTTCTGCGTGACGCAGTCACCGGTTATCACGATCTTTTCAATCGTCGGATCCGAAGGCACTTCATACATCAGCTGTGTCAGAAGCTCCTCCATGACCGAGCGAAGGCCGCGGGCGCCGGTGTTGCGTTTCAGCGTTTTCTCCGCCACCGCTTTGAGGGCCTCCGATGTGAACTCCAGCTTCACGCCATCCAGAGAAAACAGCTGGGTATACTGCTTAATCAACGCGTTTTTCGGTTCGCTTAAGATACGGACAAGAGCCTCGATATCCAACGCTTCCAAGGTAGTGATCACCGGCATACGGCCAACCAATTCCGGAATCAGCCCATAGCGGATAAGATCCTGGGGAACCAGCTCCTTGAAAAGCTTGCTCCGGTCAAGATCCTTTTTAGATTTCACCTCGTTGCCGAAGCCTAGAGAACCCGATCCCACTCGTTTCTCGATAATCTTCTCGATGCCGTCAAAGGCGCCGCCGAGAATAAAGAGAATGTTGCTGGTATCAATCTGAATGAATTCTTGCTGCGGATGCTTGCGGCCGCCGGAAGGCGGCACGTTGGAAACCGTGCCTTCCAAAATCTTCAGCAGCGCCTGCTGCACGCCTTCGCCGCTGACATCCCGGGTGATGGAAGGATTTTCGCTGCGACGGGCAATTTTATCGATTTCATCCACATATATAATGCCGCGTTCCGCTTTTTCCACATCGTAATCCGCCGCCTGAATCAGGCGAAGCAGAATATTCTCCACATCCTCGCCCACGTATCCCGCTTCGGTCAGCGTGGTAGCGTCGGTGATGGCAAAAGGAACATCCAGCGTACGAGCAAGCGTCTGCGCTAAGGCTGTCTTTCCAACCCCGGTGGGGCCAAGAAGGAGCACATTGCTCTTGCCCAGTTCAGTCTCGGAGGATGCGCCGAAGAAAATGCGCTTGTAATGATTATACACCGCAACGGACAAGGCAACCTTCGCCGCATCCTGCCCAATCACGTATTCGTCCAGCCCGGCCTTTATTTCCTTGGGGGTAGGCAGGCGGGGCGGTATATCGTCGCTGTTGGCGCGCCGCTTTGAAAAATTCCCACCGTCCTCCAAGATGGACTGACAGAGCTCTATGCATTCGTTGCAAATAAACACGCCCGGCCCAGCTATCAAGCGGTGCACTGCGTCCTGGGTCTTGCCGCAGAATGAACAGCTCACAATACGGTTTTCATCGTTGTTTTTCGGCATCGGATATGCCTCCCCTCTTTATAGCATTCGTTCCTATTCAGTGCTTATCGATAATTTTGTCCACCAGACCATACTTCACAGCGTCTTCCGCCGTCAGCCAGTTGTCGCGGTCGGTGTCCCGTTCAATGGTCTCCAGAGGCTGGCCGGTCATCTCCGCCAGCAGTCGGTTCATACGGTTGCGGATAAAGAGAATATGATCCGCCTGGATTTTGATGTCGCTGGCCTGTCCCTTGGTGCCGCCCATGGGCTGGTGAATCATGATTTCGCTGTTGGGCAGGGTCATCCGCTTGCCCTTGGCACCGGCCGCGAGCAGGAACGATCCCATGCTGGCCGCCATGCCGATGCAGATGGTGGACACGTCGCATTTGATAAACTGCATGGTATCGTAAATCGCCATGCCGGCGGAAATGGAGCCGCCCGGGCTGTTGATATACAGATGGATATCCTTATCGGGGTCCTGCCCTTCCAAATACAACAGCTGAGCCACCACCAGCGAGGCGGTCGCGTCGTTGACCTCATCCGACAGCATGATGATACGCTCGTTGAGCAAACGGGAAAAAATGTCATAGCTGCGTTCACCGCGGCTGGTTTGTTCAACAACATAAGGAACTAAACTCATTATCTGGCACCTCCATATTGCTTGAAGATTTACATTCTCCGGCCCATACAGCAGGAGGGGACAAATTCCCCGTCCAAACGGCTGGACCGTCTGCACAGTCACAGGACCAGTATGGACAGGGAACCCGGATTTTAATCCAAGAAATTGTATTTTCAGCCGATTATTCTTCGGTGATAACCGCCGTTTCCTTAATCATTTCCATTGCCTTGCCGACAGCCAGATCCTTGGACAATTCCGCGGAAGGAATCAGGGATTTGATTTTTTCCACGTCCATCTTATACTGTTCGGCATATTTGGCGTATTCCGCTTCCAGCTCCTCGTCGGAAGGCGCAATATTTTCCAGGCTGGCAATCTTCTCAAGCGCCAGGCGAATTTTGACCTGTTTCTCCGCCTGCTCACGGAAGCCGGCGCGGAAAGCGTCCATATCCATGCCGGTATACTGCATATAGGTCTGCAGGTTCAGGCCCTGCGACTGCAGCCGGTAATCAAAATCGCGGACGCTCTCGTCGACACGATGGTTGTACATCGCGTCCGGGACTTCTGCCTTAAAGCCCTCCAGGAGCTGATCCAGCAGCTGATTCTCCACGGCGTCTTCCGCGGCGTGGGTGCGCTCATGCTCCAGTTTGCCCTTGATATCGGCCTTCAATTCTTCCAGCGTGTCAAACTCGCTGGTATCCTTCGCCAAATCGTCGTTCAGCTCGGGGAGTTCCTTGACCTGCACCTCGTGAATCTTGCACTTGAAAACCGCCGGTTTGCCAGCCAGTTCCGCCGCGTGATAGTCCTCGGGGAAGGTCACGTTGACATCGATTTCTTCGTCGATGGATTTGCCGACCAGCTGCTCCTCGAAGCCGGGGATGAACTGGTTGGAGCCGAGAACCAGGGTGTAATTCTCCGCCTTGCCGCCCTCGAAAGGCTCCCCGTCCACAAAACCTTCGAAGTCGAAAGTCACGGTGTCGCCGTTTTCAGCGGGATGATTCTCCACAGAAACGAGGCGGGAATTGCGCTCTTGTACCTTTTTCAGTTCGGCATCGAGATCCTCGTCGGTGACCGGCGCCAGCTTTTTGGTGGCCTTCAGGCCTTTATACTCGCCCACTTCCACCTCGGGCTTGACGGTGATGACGGCCTTGAAAACGAGGCCCTCTTTCCCGACAGACTCCACGTCCAGATCGATTTTATCTTCCACATATTCATAGCCGGATTCCTTAATGGCAGCGTCCAGCGCTTCGGGATACAGAGCGTTGACAGCGTCCTCATAGAACACGCCGCTGCCATAAATCTTCTCCACGAAGGAACGGGGCGCCTTCCCCTTGCGGAAACCGGGAATATTCATTTTGCCAATATTCTTTTTATAGGCCTTGCTGACCGCCGCCTCGAAGCTGTCCGCATCCACCTCGACGACCAGTTCCACCCGGTTGGTATCGGTTTTCGTTGCCGTTTTCAAAGCCATTGTTTACTTCCTCCTACATTTACCTTTACACATTGAGTTTGATTATAGCATATCCTCGCGCGTTGCGCTACAGGATTTTATGAATTAACCGTAAATTTCTCGATTTTTTCTAGCCCTGTGAAATTTTGAGAGGCACGAAGGATAACGCGTCGCTTGAAACAAGCTCCAACGCCACGTCCCCCCATTTCCCGCGGAAAGCCTTGCGGATTCCGGCCCCGTGAATATGTCCGTAATAGCACCGCCGGATTTGCCGGCGCTGCAGAGTTTCCAGGATTTCCTCGCAGACCGCCCCGGCGTACACCGGTGGATAGTGCAGAAACGCCACCGGCTCTAGACCGGTCGCCACTGCCGCGTCGATGGACGCGTTAAGCCGCCCCACCTCCCTGGCCAAAATCTTTTTATCCGCGTCGGCCTCGGCGTCGTAAAACCAGCCCCGGGTGCCGCAGACCGCCAAGCTGTCGTCTACGGTATACGCGTCGTTATGCAGGATGGATACGCTCGTCAGGCCGTGTTCCTCCAGATACGCGTCCATTTTGCGCCGGGTGGTCCACCAATAATCGTGATTGCCCTTCATAAGGATCTTGCGCCCCGGCAGGCTGTGAAGAAACGCCAAATCCGCTCCCGCCTGCTCAAGAGACATTCCCCACGATACGTCGCCGGCCACCACCACGGTATCCCCGTCGGCCACCAGCCGCCGCCAATTGTCCTCCAAACGGCGGACATACCCATTCCAGCCCGGAAAAGCATCCATCGGCTTGTTCGTCCCCAGGGAAAGATGCAAATCGGCAATGGCGAACAGCGACATAACGGACCCCTTTCCAGAAATTTTCTGACGCGCTCATGTTTTATCGGCAGACGGACATACTATACCGCAGAAGGACGATGAAGGAGGGATAGCCAATGAACAGCTACGACAGCCAAGCAGCCTCGTCGCCGGTGGTACGCTGCGATGTGAAAAACTGCCAATATCACGAGAAGGACGGCAGCTGCAGCGCCGGCAAAATCATCGTCGGTCCGGCCTATGCCGTCAGCAACGCCGATACGGCCTGCTCGACCTTTAAGCCCGGGCACGATTGACCCCCGCAGGGACGCCGCCGGTTTTGCCGGCGGCGTTTTTACTGGATACCCAGCAGGCGGTAAACAACCGCCGGCATTTCCTCGCGGGAGCAAACCTCGGTGAATCGCGGCGTTTTCCCGCGCAGGCCCGCCAGCGGAGGCGGCACCTCGCAGCCGGTCAGCCGTTCGAGCGCCTCGACCTTGTCGAACTCGTCCATAGCGGCGGCGCCGCCGTGCAGGGCGTCCAGGACGCTGGCGGAGAATTTATACGGATTGGCGGTGGAAGCGATAACCGTGGGGGTCGTATCCCCCGTTTCCCGCCGGTATTCGTTGTAAACATGGACAGCCACCGCCGTATGGGTATCGCAGAGATAACCGTGCTTTTGATAGGTTTCGGCAATGGCGGCCGCTGTCCCCTCGTCGTCGCACCAGCCGGCGGCGAACAAATCCTGGATGCGGGCGCCGATGGCCTCCGGTACGGTATACCGGCCGGTTTCTTTCAGAGAACCCATCAGCCGCCGGATTTCTGCGTCGTCACGGCCGGCCAAATCGTAAAGGAGACGCTCCAGGTTGGAGGAAATCAAGATATCCATGGACGGGGACGTAGTGGCATGGAATTCCCGATTGCGATCGTACGTGCCGGTACGGATGAAATCCGTGAGTACCCGGTTGCGGTTGGAGGCGCATATCAGCTTAGCGATAGGCAGTCCCATCTTCTTCGCGTAATACGCGGCCAGGATGTTGCCGAAATTGCCGGTGGGCACCACGACGTTGATCGCCTGTCCCATAGCAACCTCTCCACTGGCCAGCAAATCGCAGTAGGCCGATACATAATACACGATTTGCGGCACCAGGCGGCCCCAGTTGATGGAATTGGCGCTGGAGAACATCATGCCGTGCCGGGCCAACTCGTCCCCTACAGCTTTATCGGTGAAGATGGCCTTCACCCCGTTCTGCGCGTCATCGAAATTGCCGCGGATGGCGCAGACGCCCACGTTGTTTCCTTCCTGGGTCGTCATTTGCAGCTTCTGCATGGGGCTGACACCGTCCACCGGGTAAAAAACCAGAATTTTCGTATGCGCGGCATCCCGGAAGCCTTCCAGAGCCGCCTTACCCGTATCGCCGGAGGTGGCGACCAAAATGACGATTTCCTGCCCCTGAGCCGTCTTGCCGACAGAAACCCTCATGAGATGCGGCAGAATCTGCAGGGCCATATCCTTGAAGGCGCAGGTGGGGCCGTGCCACAGTTCCAGCACGTGCACACCGTCCTCCAGTTTGTGAAGCGGAGCCACGGCGGGCGACCGGAATTTTCCGCCGGTATAAGCCGCTGTGCAGCACTCCTCCAGTTCCTCCTTAGTGAAATCCGTCAGGAATTTCGAAAGGATAAACGCGGCGCGCTCCACGTAGGGCTTTTTTACCAGGCCCGCCAAATCGCTCTGGGAGAGGGACGGGAGCTCCCGGGGAACAAACAGCCCTCCCTCGGAGGAGATCCCCTGCGCAATCGCTTGGGCGGACGGCACCTCCACCTGGCTGTTCCGGGTGCTGTTATACATCATTTTACGGACCATTCCTTTCCGGTCAAGACAGTTTCTTTTCCTTTATATTAATCTATTTTCCCGCCGCTTGTCAAAGCGTTCCGGAAGAATTCGAAGGCATTTCGGTAAAATAAGCGTTCTAGACAGTCTTCCGCATAGCCTTTTTGCAAAAAATAGGCATATAGCCGTTCCATAACGGCCACCCCCTGCCAATCCTCCGGCACATCCGTCCCATCAAAATCGCAGCCGAATGCCACCACCCGTTCCCCCCCCAAGGAGAGATAGTGATAAAAATGCCGTTCGAGCTGCTCAAAGGTCTGCGCGCCGAGCTGGGAGGCGCAGACGTTCAATCCCACTAGGCCGCCCGCCTGCCGGATAGCGGCAAACTGCTCGTCTTTCAGATTGCGGGCATGGGGATATATCGACGCTGAAACGGAATGGCTGGCGATAAAGGGGCCTTTTGCCGTCTGCGCCACGTCCCAGAAGCCTCGTTCGTTCAAATGGGACACGTCGGGCAGGATGCCGGCAGATTCCATGCGGCGCACCGCTTCCTTTCCGAAGGCCGTCAGCCCCTCCTCGCAGCCGGAAGCACAGCCGTGTCCCAGCTCATTGGAGCCGTTCCATGTCAAGGTAATAATTTTAACGTCGCGATCCCGCAGCTTTTCAATAGACTCCAGCCGGCCGGCCAGCATGGCGCCTCCCTCCACGGAGAATATCGCCTGGCAAACCGGCGCGGCGGGCGTCTCTTCCAAATCCCCGCCCTTTTGAATCAAGCGCATCGCGTCGGCGTTGGCCTCAATCTGCCGGTGGCCGTAGTCCAACAGGGCGCAGCAGGTATCCAAGGCTGCTTCTCCCCCTAGCGTATCCGGAAGCCACGCGGCAAACACTTGAGCCCACGCGTCAAACCGCAGGCCCCGTCGTAAATCCACATGATGCCTGTTTTCCTTCAGGCCATCCCGCTTTTGGAAGCATTCGTACAAGGTATCGCAATGCATGTCAAACAGGCGCAAGAAAATCCCTCCTTCAAAACGCATGTTGGAGGTCGCCGGCTTCATAGGCCCCCTGAATATGATCGATCTCCAGCACCTTCATCGGGTCATCTGCCGCCGTCAGGACTTCCACCACATCAAAACGGGGCTGCAAGGGGGTGGGATGCTGCTGGAGAAAACGGGCCGCGGTACGCAGAATCCGCCGCTGCTTTTCCTTGGTAACCGCTTCTCTGGGGGCATAGATAGCCGCATCGTTTCGGGTTTTCACCTCCACGAAGGCAATATATTGCTTATCGGCGGCGATTATGTCTATTTCCCCCAACCGTGTACGGTAATTTGCCGTCAAGATATCGTATCCCCGCTCCCGCAAAAAGCGGGCGGCCAGTACTTCACCAGCCGCCCCTTTGGATACCGCCGCCATATTCGTTATCCTCCGTTTTCAGCCAGCAGTTTCTTAAGGAAGCTGCGCCGGTGAACCGGCGAAGGCCCGTTCTCCAGGATGAGCTGCATATGTAGAGCCGTTCCATATCCCTTGTGCTTCGCAAACTGGTAAGCCGGATACGTCTTATCCAATTCCAGCATATACCGATCTCGGCTCACCTTCGCCAAAATGGAGGCGGCGGCTATCGAGGCCGACAAGGCGTCCCCCTTGACAACGGAACGTCCGGGTATCTCCAACCCCGGCGGCACCATGTTGCCGTCGATCAACGCCAGCTCCGGTGACACAGACAGGCCCTGAACCGCCCGCTTCATCGCCAAAAAAGTGGCTTGCAGAATGTTGAGGGATTCGATTTCCTCCACCGAGGCGCTGGCTATCGAATAAGCGGACGCCTCCTTAAGAATGACATCAAAGAGCGCTTCCCGCTTCTTTTCGGTCAACTTCTTGGAATCGTTAATCCCGTCAATAACGGCGTCCGGCCGGAGAATTACCGCCGCCGCGAACACCGGGCCGGCCAGCGGCCCGCGTCCGGCTTCGTCCACGCCGCAAACAACGGCATAGCCTTCGGAACGGACGGCTTCGTCAAATTCGTAGTTGGTCATGGTATCCCTCTTTTCTCGCGGTCATTCGGGCCGTTCCAGCGTGATCCGGCCCAGCTTGCCGCCACGGAATTCATCTAGAACCGTAATCGCCGCCCGTTCGGTGTGAACCTCGCCGCCGGAAACCAGCATGCCCCGTTTGCGGCCGATAGCGTTCAACAGTTCCCAGCCGTCCTCCGGCATATCCGCCGCAAGTTTATACCGCTCCGCCAGAAGCGGACGGTAGTCCCGACCCAAAATGGTCAGCAGGCCGCAGGCCAGCTCTTCCACATCCAGGATTTGATCGCGAATGGCCCCCGTATACGCCAGGTGACGCGCCACCTGCTGATCGTCGAATTTTGGCCAGAGTACGCCGGGGGTGTCCAGCAGCTGCACGCCGGACTCCAGCACGAACCACTGGTTACCCCGGGTAACGCCGGGACGATCCTCCACCTTGGCCTTGCCGCCCTTTGCCAGGCGGTTGATCAAGCTGGACTTGCCGACATTGGGGATCCCCATAACCATAGCGCGAATGGGACGTCCTCCCATCCCTTTGGCCTCCCAAGCGGCAATCCGCTCCGTCAGAAGCCCGCGAAGCAGCGGTGTGAATTCCTTCAACCCCTTACCGCTTTTGCAGTCCGCCGCCATGGCTGCCGCTCCCTGCCGGCGAAATTGCGTCAGCCACAGGCGGTTGGCGGTATCATCGGCCATATCCGCTTTGTTGAGCACCACCAGGCGCGGCTTCCCCGCTGTCAGCGCATCCAGCTCCGGGTTGCGGCTGCTGTTCGGTATTCTCGCGTCCAGCACTTCCACCACCGCGTCGATCAGCGGTAGACATTCCTGGATTTTGCGCCGGGTTTTCGTCATGTGACCGGGGAACCATTGTATCGTCTGTCCTTGTTCCATCTCGCGCCGCTTATCCTCCGTAATTGTATAAACCGCCGATATGGCTGAACGGCCATAGGCGGAATACCGCTTTCCCCATTAAGTCTTTCTCACTGACGCAGCTAATATCCCTTTTCCGGCTGTCATGGGAATTCAGCCGGTTGTCTCCCATGACAAAAACGTAGCCCTCGGGAATGGTAATCGGCCCCTGAAACTCCATGGGATCCGTTCTCTGGAAATCGTCAAGATAAGGTTCATCCAACACCTTGCCGTTGAGAAGGACCTCCCCGGTTTGGGCATCGATGTCCAGGGTGTCGTTTCCTTTGGCAATGACCCGTTTGACCAGCGGCTCCTGCGTATACCGGTTGATAACCACGATGTCGCCCCGTTCCGGCGTGTAGTTCAGGCGGGTCAAAATCAGGCGATCGTGATCCATCAGCGTCGTTTGCATGGATTCCCCGTCCACCCCGACAATACGGAACAAAAAGGTAAAGACCAGCACCACGCAGACCAGGGCGAAGATAGCCGCTTCCACCCATTCGTATACGGCGACGGTCCGTTCGTTTTCCGTGTCTTCCACCAGCACGTTATTGGATTCGTCCATGTTTCAAACCTCACAATCTGCTTCTATGGTTCTTTATTCCAGGCCGCCGATTTTATTCAGCGGCCAGATACGGAAAATCGCCTTGCCGGCGATATCCTTCACATTGATAAGGCCCACCTCGTCCATGCGACTGTCCTTCGACGCGTTGCGGTGATCGCCCATGACGAACACATATCCCTCCGGTATCGTTATCGGGCCGCGGAAATCCTCGAGCACGGTGTCATAGTGCACATACGGCTCGTCCAGCTCTTCCCCGTTTAACAGGACGATATGCGTGTCCGGATCGATTTGCAGCTCGTCGCCGCCCATGGCAATGACGCGTTTGATAAGCGGCTCCTCCGCATAGCGGTTGATCACCACAATATCGCCGTGCTTCGGTGTGTAAAAAGCGCTCGCCAGAATCAGGCGGTCTTTATGCATCAGGGTATCCATCATGGACTTGCCGTCCACACCGACGATGCGGAAGAAAAACGTGAACACCACGACGACACAAATCAGGGAAAACACCGCCGCCTCCACCCAGTCATACAGCGCCGACACATATACGCGGGTATTGGGCTTGGCTTTGGATATATGCAGCGAGAACATTGGAACGTCCCCTCTCCCGGACAAACATGCAACTATTGCATTATTATAGCACAGCTTTCCGCCTAAATAAAGCAAAAAAGGGACGTATCGTCCCTTTTTTGCATAACATTTTCGTGGATTATTTCAGGCGCTCTTTGACCTTCGCGGATTTGCCGACGCGATCGCGCAGGTAGTACAGCTTGCTGCGGCGTACTTTGCCGTAACGAACCACCTTCACGTCCGCCACATTGGGGGAGTGCAGCGGGAAGACTCTCTCCACACCCACGCCATAAGAGACGCGGCGCACGGTAAAGGTTTCGGCCACGCCGCTGCCGCGCTTGGCAATGACGGTGCCCTCGAAGGCCTGGATTCTTTCGCGATCGCCCTCGCGGATTTTCACGTCCACCCGGACGGTATCGCCGATACCGAACTGGGGAGCATTCTCCTTAAGGCTGCCGTTGGCAATGGTTTTGAGTGCGTCCATTTTCATTTCCTCCTTGATATTCAGACATTCTTACCCGGAAGGCAGAGGACTGTCCGCTCTAATGTCCGGCTTTCGCTTGGCATTAATCCCCGGTAAGAAGCCCGTCAGGAGAAGAGCCTCTTACGGAACAGGTATTAGCGCAATGCGCCGATAACTGCAATATTTTACCACGGTTTCAGGAAGAATGCAAGGGGTTTTCGCTTTTTCCCAATAAAATCTTTTAGAAAAACACATCCCCGCTTTTTCCATACAGCTCCAGGCGCGTTACCTGAAAGTGGATAGCCTCCCGGCCGGTCAACTGCCGCAGAGCGGTTGCTAGCAGCGCGGGGTTTATTGTGTTATCGCTGCTGCAGGGCAAGACCGTTTCCATGACGCAGCCGTCCTCCGCTTCCCTCAAGCTTACATCGGACAGAGCCGGCTTGATATCCACGGTCTTCATGGTTTTCTTTTTGGTGCGCTTCTCTACGAGGATCTCATCCTGCTCCAGAAGCCGGCGAACCTCCTCCGGCAAACAGGAAAACGTCAAACGATAACGAGCGGCCGCCAGCTCCCCCGGCTTCATACGCGCCTCGTTAGCCTCCAGGACGGTCAGCCCTTCCGGCATCACGGCGTTCAGCCGGGAGACCAGCTCTTCCATGGGCATGTCCTCCTCCAGCCGGAAATCCATGCATTCCCGCAGCCCCTCATATCCCAGGGACAGCGGCGCGGCAAAGGTCACGTAAGGGTGGCGATTAAAGCCTTCGGTATACCACAGCGGAATTTCCGCCCGACGCAGCGCCCGAATCATGGCGCGATTCAAATCCAGATGAGAAATATATTTTGCCCGTCCGGTTTTGGAAAAGCGGATTCTAACGGTTTTCAACACAGACGCCTCCCTTCCAGCAGGCGGCGCCGCAGCCGGAACAGGCTTGCCGGCAGTTGGGCGTCGTGACGCTCTGGCGGGCCTTCTCGCTCTCCTTCTTCAGGAAAGCCTTGGTAACGCCGTAATCCAGATGATCCCAGGGAAGAATCTCCTCATAGGAGCGGCGGCGATTGGCATAAAAGGCCGGCTCTACCCCCAAATCGGCGAACACCTGCATCCAGGTGGCGAAATCAAAATGCTCCGACCAAGAGTCCAGATGACAGCCCCGGCGGTAAGCTTCTTCAATGACTGCACATAAGCGGCGATCCCCCCGGGCGAATACCGCTTCCAGAAAGCTGGTTTCCGCTTCATGCCAACTTAGCGAAATCTTCTTGGTGGTCACCGAGGCGACCAGATGCTTCTGCTTGGCGCGCAGCTCTTCCATCGTATCCTGCGGTTCCCACTGGAAGGGCGTAAACGGCTTGGGCACAAAACAACTGGCGCTGATGGAGACGGTCACGCCTTTCCCCTTGGGCTTGTCCGGGTTGGCGTAGTACAGATTGACTATCTGCTGCCCGAGCCGGGCAATTCCCTCGATGTCCTCCAGGGTTTCCGTGGGCAGCCCCATCATAAAGTACAGCTTAACCGCCGTCCAGCCTCCGGCAAAAGCCTTGCGGGACGTCTCCAGGATTTCCTCCTCAGTCACATTTTTATTGATGGCGTCCCGCAGGCGCTGAGTTCCCGCCTCCGGCGCGAACGTCAGGCCGCTGCGGCGCAGAACATTCAGCTGATTGGCCAGCTCCTCGGAAAAGCCGTCCACCCGCAGGGAGGGCAGCGAGATATTGGTATGCTCCTTCTCCGCCCAGTCCAGCAGGCGTGGAAGCAGCTCCTCCAGGCGGGAATAGTCGCTGGTGGACAGGGAGGATAGGGAAAATTCCTCGTAGCCGGTGGAGGCGCACAGCGCCCGGCTTTGGGCGTCGATGACCTCGGGAGATTTTTCACGGACCGGCCGATAAATAAAGCCAGCCTGGCAGAAACGGCAGCCGCGGATGCAGCCGCGAAAAATCTCGCTCATGGCCCGATCGTGCACAATATCCAGAAAAGGCACGACAAAATATTCCGGGAAGTACACGGCGTCCATATCGGCGATGATCCGCTTGCGCACCCGGGAGGGCGCTCCGTCCAGCGGCCGCACAGCCTCGATGGTACCGTCCGCCCGGTAGCTCACCTCGTACAACGAAGGGACGTATACTCCCTCGATTTGCGCGGCATCGCGTAAAAATGCCGCCTTATGAAAGCCCGCAGCCTTATGCCGGCGGTAGAGGGCCATCAGCTCCAGGTTGACCTCTTCGCCCTCTCCTAAAGTGAACAGGTCAAAAAAATCCACCAGCGGCTCCGGATTGCAGGCGCAGGGGCCGCCGCCGATAACCAGCGGGCAATCGTCTCCCCTATCCGCCGCCCGCAGGGGCAGCCCCGCTAAATCGAGCATATGCAGGATCGTGGTAAAACTCAATTCATACTGCAGCGTAAAACCGATAAAGTCAAAATCAGCGATAGGCTCCCGGCTCTCCAGGCCAAAAAGCGCCACGCCGTTTTCCCTCATCTGCTGCTCCATATCCGTATCCGGCGCGAACACCCGCTCGCACCAGATATCCTCCTGCGCATTCAGCAAACCGTACAGCAGCTTCATACCAAGATGGGACATGCCCACCTCATACAAATCCGGAAAGGCAAAGGCGAACCGGATAGCCACGGCGTTTTTATCTTTTACCACACTGTTCAGTTCTCCGCCGGTATATCTGCCAGGCTTTTGTACCTGCATAAATATGTTTTCGAGCTCTGAATTCATCCGATTGTCTCCCATCCTACTGCTTGATTGGCTTCGAGTTCTCTATTATACCGGAAAACTTCCCGGAATGCAAACCTCGATCGAAAGGGGCAAAACCATCACGGCGTTTGAAATTCTCCGCTCTCCGTTTCAAAAGGCCAGTCCACAATGCCTCCGAAATCATATACCTGCTGATAGCCGAGCGAAACCAGCGTTTCGGAGGCCTGGCGGCTTCGCACCCCGGTGCGGCAATAGACAAGGAGCACGGCGTCTTTTACCGGCAGACGCTTTGCCGCTTGTTCCTTCAGCGTTTCATTTGTTACGAGAATGGCGCCTGGAATATGATTCTCTTCGTATTCCTCCGCCCGCCGTACATCCACGATGGTTACGCCGCCGGCATCCATCCGGTCTTTCGCCTCTTCGGGAGTGATTTTGTGATAAGCCGCGGACGAGATATGGACGGACACTTCGCCGCTGGACGTCACAGGCCGCGCCGTGCATCCGCTGAACAGTCCGACGACCATACAGAGAGCCGCCGCCCATTGCCGTTTCATGGTTCACTCTCCCTTTCTGTCCAGTACGGTATACAGAGTGTTCTGCAGCACGTCCACATCTATAGGCTTTGCCACATGGGCGGTCATGCCGACGTCCAGGGAGGCCTGAACATCCTCAGCAAACGCGTTGGCTGTCATGGCAATAATGGGAATGTCTGCCGCGTCGTCTCGGTCCATTTTTCGAATGACCTTGGTCGCCTCATAGCCGTTCATTACCGGCATTTGGATATCCATCAGAATCGCATCAAAGGTCTGGGACGGAGCCGCCTGAAATGTCCGGACCGCTTGTCTGCCATCGGGTCTGACGATGGATTCGGCTCCCAGCATACTTAACAATTCCGTAAGGATTTCCGCGTTGATGGCGTTATCCTCCACCACAAGAAACCGACGGCCGGCCAAGCCCTGCTTGCGTGCCGCTCCAAACGATTCCGCCATCGCTTCCGGATGGATCCTCTCCTTTGCCTGTGATATTTCGCATTCCAGTTCCACGCGGAAAATGGTGCCCCGGTTTACCTGGCTTTCCACAGAAATATCGCCTTCCATTAAGTCTACAAGCCCCTTGGTGATGCTGAGGCCAAGGCCGGTCCCCTCGACCCGCGTGACGCTGGAATTGCGGGCAAACGGATCGAACAGGTGCGCGATAAACCCCTCCGACATACCGATCCCCGTATCGCTGACGGTGAACCGAAAGCGGGCGGCGGTCACTTTTTTCGGCTCCAGTTCCTCAATGAGGAAATCCACACGGCCGCCTTCCGGCGTAAACTTGATGGCGTTGCTGAGAATATTGATGAAAATTTGATTGATGCGCAGCGGATCGCCCAAAACATATGGGTGCCGCAGCTGTTCGACCTGCACCGAAAAATTCAAGCCGGCCTCTTTGGCCTGAGGCGTCATCATGACCGATAGCTGATTCAGCAGTTCGGGAATCGCTATAGGAATCTGGTTCAAAAGGATTTTGGACTGTTCAATTTTGCTCATGTCCAGGACGTCATTGATAAGACTGAGCAGATGTTTGGAGGAAACAGAGATTTTCTGCAGGCAGTCCGCGATTCGCTCCTTGTCGTCCAAATGCGCGACGGCCAGCATCGTCATGCCGATAATAGCGTTCATCGGGGTGCGAATATCGTGGCTCATGGCGGACAGAAAATCGCTCTTCGCGCGGTTCGCTTTCTTGGCCTCCATAAGCGCATGCTCCAACGAGCGTTTTGCGTTTCTCTCAGCCGTCAGCATATCGGTGACATCCGCCTGCACCAAGCAGACCGTCCGGTGGTTTTCGTCTCCCCACAGCACATTGATTTGTTTATACCGCATCCCTTTATCCGACCGATAAGGAAAAACGAAGTCGTACCCTGCCGGCTGCTCCGCCAGCCTCTGAAGCATCGTTTCCAAGCGAAACTGTTTTTGCACCTCTTCCCTGTCCGCCTCCACGCCGTAGCGCATAGAAAAGCTTTTAACCTCCTCGCCATAATGTTCCATCAAATACGGCGATAGATTTTCCAGCACCGTACGCCTGGTATACAGGGTAAAGCGATCGCTGCCGACATGAATAAATCCCGCCAGTTCAAACGTATAGGCGATCATATTCAGCAGTCCCTGCTGCTCGCGTACGGAATCCGTAATATCGATGCGCACCAGACAAACCCGTCCAATCCGCAGATCCACTTCGGAAACCGTCATATTCTTGGTGCGGATATCCCCCTGCTCATCCACCATGGAAAAAGAAAACGTATAGGACCCTTTTTCCTTCAGTCTGCGCTTGATTTCACACGGCTCCAAAGCGCGGGCATACCGTTCCCTATCCTTCGGCACCAAGGAAGACTGCAGCATGCCGGCCATGTGCTCGGAATGCTTGCCCTGAGAAGCGGGCACACAGTTCGCTTTTTTATTGCAGGTTAAAATCGTATAGGTATCCTGCTCCAGATTCAAATCGATGACAAAATCGTAGTTGGTAACAGACAATTGGTGCAGGATCCGATCGGAAATGGTCTGCTCTGTCACATCCGTGACGGTGAGAATACCCGTGATATCCCCGGTGTCGGGAGTCTCTACAAGGATGACCTTGAACTGCACATACCGTCCTTTTTCCTCCTGCGGCAGTTTTATAAAGCACGTGAGGATCTGTTCCGTGTCCTTCCTCGCGAACGCCGCCAAAGCCGGCTCATTGAGATACATGTTCAAAAAGGTCTGCCGTTCCGCCTCGTCCACAATCAAGCCAGCAATCCCTTGAAAAAACTCCTGCCGTGCGAGCCCGAAGGTATCCAGAAGGGCAGAATGGGTGTAATCGATAATTTCGTAAATCCGGTTCTGCGTCACATTGCAGTGCCCGACGATCAAAGCGTTAGGGCCCGGCTTGCGATAATGCTGCAAAATCAGATCGTTATACTGCTGGCGGATCCGTTCTTGCTCCTCCCGCTCCTTGGTCATGTCATGATAGGCCGCATATACCCGGCCATCGCCGCCCTCATTCTGTATCATGGTCAAGGTGTTTTTGACCCAGATATACCCATCGTCGCCCTTGCGCAGGCGATACACAATCTCGCAATGATTTTCGCCGCTGGCGATGTAAGCCGCCATTTGCTCATTCACTGCGGCACAGTCGTCCGGATGCACGCCCGCCATGGCGTCCTTTTTATAGATACGCCACGCTTCCTCCAGCGTCACCCCGGTCATCTGCGCGAAACCGTCCGACAGGAACTCCGGAATCAGGCTCCCGTCTTTTTCATAGCGAACCACGGCGACTCCGCCGGGCAGATTTTTCACAATCGTTTGGAAATACTGCTCCAGCCGCTCCTTCTCTTTTCGGGTGTTGACCTCTTCCGTCGTATCCCGAACATATTTGACATATGCTGGAATACCGTTCCATTCGGTCTCCCGGAAGCGCGTGACATAGAACCGATCCGTTTTGGCGACCGGCATTTTGTGCTCCGTTCCATCCGGCAGCTGACTATTCAGGGTGCAAAACGAGCAGGGAGCGGTTTTGCCGTGCAGCGCGGCGTAGCATTTCTGCCCAACTCTGTCGCCACCGTGCAGAAAAAGGTCCTTGGATTCGTTCACATAAAGCAAATCGTAATTCTGCTTATCGATGACATAGATGCCGTCCGCCGTCTCGTTGGCGATGCTTTGGAAGAGCCGGGTTTCGGAAGACATACCGGTAAACACTGCGTAAAACCGCATGGAGTCGGACAATGGCCCCATCCGTCTGCCATTGAGATGAATCCAAATCAAATGCCCGTCTTTATGCCGCATCCGATAGGAAACATCCAGCACATCGCCGTTCGTCAGCACCGCCTGAATGACCGCGAACACCCGCTTCCTATCTGGCTCATAAATCAGTTCGAACGCATCGCCGCGCACTACCTCTTCATACTCCTGCCGGGTATAGCCGGAAAGCGCTACCACGCCGTCCGAATAGTACGTGGGAAGGAAACGCTTCCCCTCGATCCGATAGCTGGCGATCCCACCGGGAATAGAATTCACCAGATGATCCATCTCCAGCTGAGCTTCCTTGCTGTCGGTGATATTGTGAAACACGCAGTGCAGCAACGGGCAGCCCTCATCCTCCCCGACCCATTTCATCTGCACCCGCACCCACACGATATGTCCATCCCGATGCTGCTTGCGAAACTCAAATTTCGCGATACCGTGACTCTGTATTACCTCCGCGGCCTTCGAGAGCACTATGGCGGCGTCCTCAACATATATCATCTCCGCCGCGTCTTGCTGAATCAGCTGCTGGTATTCCTCCGATGTGTAGCCCGTCAGCTGAGCCACGCCATCCGAAAAATAGGTGGTCTCAAAAATATCCGAAACCTTGTAAATCGCCACGCCCCCGGGGATGGCGTTAACGATATCCTGCATCTTTTCATTGGCGTCGATTAGTTCGCGTTCCAGACGCATCCGTTCACTGACGTCGCTGTACACACCATATAGCAGCTTGCTGCCGTCGTCCTGCGCCTTAACGGACCCCTCTAGATGGATCCAGCAAAATGCGGCACGCCGATCGTTCCATATCCGATAGGTCTGATCCACCAGCGCGCCGCTGCGGACTGCTTCCACGATACCGATCCGCAGGCGTTCAACCTCATCCGGATGAACACCCAAAAAAGTGGTTTCCCGTTCGATGGAACGAATGTGTTCATCGGAATATCCCATGATCTCATAAAATGCCGGATTATGAAACACCGGCGTAATCTGTTCGCCATTGAACCGGTAGACGCTTAATCCACACGGAATGCTGCTGAAGGTCGCCTGCAGTTCTTCCCGGAGGGTTTCGCTTCGCTCCTGCTCCCGCTTCTTTTCCGTCACGTCCAAACCGTATTCGATATGCGCCGGCCTGCCATCCCAATCGATAATTTTCCCACTGAGCTGGTAGACGCGTCGATGAACGGGATGATAAAACTCCCGAACCAGCAACTCGGCGTCCGACATACTGCTCATGCGACAAAATGGACAGGGCTTCTCATATCCCGCCGCCTGGTAACATGTGGTGCCGGGAATGCCTGCGCCCCTGCAAAGTGTTTTTCTGGCCAATCGGTTCGCATACAGCAATTCCCAGGATTCTAACGCGCTGACATAAACCGCCACCGGCGCGTTATCCAGAACGGCCGTCATCTGAGCTACAGAGAGGGGATTGCTCTGCGCCATAGCTATTCTCCTTCCCGCAGCTTCTTCCGAAGTGCCTCCGCTCTTTGGAATTCGGACTCAACCCTTTGATACAGAGCGGCATAATCGTCGCGGCATTCTCTGGAACGCAGCGGCTCCACGATTACGCAAACCGCCTCGTACAGCGGCGTCAACCCCATATTGCCCACAACGCCCTTGAGCGTATGAGCCGCCTCGAACGCAGCCGTATAGTCTCTATTCGCCAGCGCCGCCCCCAGCTTCTGCATATTTTCGTCCTGAAACAGCATATCCAAAAGCTGAAGATACATGGCTTCATTGCCCATGAAGCGCGCCATGGTCGTATCGTAGTCCGCGCCGTAAGCTTCAAAAACATCCCGAAATGTCGGCATGATCACTCAAGCCTCTTTCCATTAATAAAATCGTATAACGTCTGATACAGTCGTTCCGGCTCAATGGGCTTGGCCAGATGCGCGTTCATACCAGTCCATGCCCGGCATTTTCCAATCGATCAGGATGGTGTCGAAATATTGATGCTTATCCCAGAGGATTCCGACGCGCTCAATCGCTTTCCGGCCGCTGTCCACCCATTCGGCCTGGATGCCGATTTCCTTGAGCGTGACCACCGTACTCTCGCAAACCGCCACGTCGTCGTCCACCATCAGCGTCCGCATATGCGAAAAATTATAATCCCGCTTTTTCAGGTTGTGCCTCAGCTTTTCCTCTTCCGTGATGCCCAGCTTAACGTCCACAGTGAACGCGGTGCCGATCCCCTTTATGGAACGCACCGCGATACTGCCATCCATCATGTCGACGATGTTTTTGGAAATGGCCAAGCCGAGACCGGTGCCGCCGTACAGAGCGGTGGTGTCGGTGGATTCCTGGGAAAAGGGCTCGAAGATGTGAGGAAGGAACTCCTCGCTCATGCCGACACCGGTATCGTTGACGATAAACCGTATAACCGCATCGTTTTTCGTTCTTTTTCGCTGGGCCGCCGAAAAGGTGACCTTTCCTCCCTCGCCTGTAAATTTGATAGCGTTGCTCAGAATATTGATGAGCACCTGTAAAAAAGACAGGGTTCCTTCTGCATCGCACTGCTCAAACCAGGAGCGGAAGAACGCTTGCACAGTCGATTCAGCCGCGTTTTGATGGTTCATCGGTTTTCGTCCTCCCATGACTGCCAAAATGGACACATCACGGCCTGCTGGCCGGATAGCCAACGAAATCAGGCAGAACCGTGCTGGTCGGCGCGGCCGACTGCCGCGTCCGGTGTAACCGATAAGCGCTGTTCGTTCATCAGCTTTTCAAAGTCCAGGGAGGGCATGGGCCGGGCAAAAAAATACCCCTGCACATAATCGCACCCGATTTCGCGCAGGCGTTCCAGTTGTTCCTTGGTTTCCACGCCCTCGGCCACCACGCTCAGTTTCATCCAGCGGGCCAAATCCATAATAAAGCGCAGAACTCCCTGATTAACCGGCTTGGCCGTTTCGCTCTGCATAAATTTCATGTCCAGCTTCAAGATGTCGATGGGCATTTCATTGAGCATATTTAAAGAGGAGTAGCCGCTTCCAAAGTCATCCATTTCCACAATAAAGCCAACCTTGCGCAGACGGCTGACCGTATCGATAATCTGCTTCGGATTTTCGGTATAGGCACTCTCCGTAATTTCGAGATGAAGCCGTTCCGGCGATACATTATATTTTTTCAGGGTATGTATCAAAATGTCCACCAAATCCGCGTTGTAAATGTCCGCCCGGGACACATTGACGGAAATAGAAATCGGCGGGTATCCTTTATCGTCCCATTCCCGCAGAATGGAACAGACCCCGTCCCAGATGTATTGATCGAGCCGGGTGATAAATCCGTTTTTCTCGAACAAAGGAATGAATTCCGAAGGCGGCTGCAGCCCCCATTCCGGATGGTTCCAGCGAACCAGCGCCTCGGCGCCGGCCAACCGGTTGTCCGCGATGCGATATTTCGGCTGCAGGTAAATGACGAACTGCCTTTTAGCCAAGGCCGTCTCCATCCCATCCGTAATGGCCTGTTCCCGCAGCAGCTGATTGCGAAGCTGGTCATCGTAAGCGGCAAAATATTTGCCATACTGCCCTTTGATGCTTCGGGCGGCCAGCAGCGCCCGATCGCACATCTGCTCCACCGAAATCGTGCGGTCCTCGATGGAATAAATTCCCCATTTCATGATAACGTTCTTTGCGCTGGACAAGGTGTGCACCCGTACGCTGGCCTCCATGAACATCTCGTCCGTATACTGGACGCTGCGTTCGAGCAGGCAGGCGAACTGATCCGCGTTGAACCGCCCGCAGATCCCCCGCTCCCCGACAAGAGATGTATACATGTCCGCCAGGCCGCAAAGGAGCCGGTCCCCCGCCGGAATACCGAATACATCGTTAATCAGCTTGAAGTTCTCCACATCAGAACAAATGATATCATACTCCCTGTCCGGATGATGCAGCAGAATCTCCTTGACCCGCTGATAAAAGAACTCCTTGCTGTACAGCCCCGTCAGTCGATCATACTGAATCAGCCGAACCATGGCGGCGGTTTCCCGCAGATGGATAATGCTGGCTACCCGATGTAGAATAATCCGGGGTTTATAGGGCTTTGCCACAAAATCCGCCGCACCGTGGGACAAAGCGGCAACCTCTTCGGATTCGCTGTCGTTCTGCGTGGTCACGATAACGGGGATGGATGACAAGGAACGATCCGCTTTGACCACGGAGAGAAAGGTATACCCGTCCATTACGGGCATAACAATGTCCAGCAGAATCAGGGAAACCCCTTCGCCGTACTGTTTTAACAGATCGAGCGCCGCCTGTCCATTTTCCGCTTCCAGTACATCGTATTCGGCGGCCAGAATCTGGCACAGCAGCGCCCGGTTCAGGGCATTATCTTCCACAACCAGTATCATTTTACGTGAAATCATGGTCTCATTCCTCTATTTGTTATCCCTCATCTAGGGAACTCACTTCCATTTTGTTACAATTTAAGGCGAAAAGTCTTCTTTTATACGCTATCTCTGCTTATATATACGTTTTTTTAGTATAACATAGGAAAATGGAAAGCGCAATCTTTTAGCAATATACTCCAATGAAAGAATTTTTTATTAGTTAAACCAAATTTTGGTGCGGATTTCCAAATTTCTCTTGACAGAGAATGCTGTAACGGATATAATTACAGCACGAAGTAAAGAGGTGACGGCTTTTGAACAGCGATTTTATTCTCGGCGTTCACGCTCTGGTTTTCCTCAACCATAAGGCGGAAACCCTCAACAGCGAAACGCTGGCACAGAATATCTGCACCAACCCTGTCCGGGTACGCCGGGTAATGGCCAGGCTGCGGAAAGCCGGTCTGGTGGAGACTCGCGGCTGGCGGGAAAACGCCGGCTATTTCTTCCCCCTCCCGCCGGACACGGTCAGCCTGCGGCAAATCGCCGACGCGTTGGACGCCCGTTTTGTATCCGCCGGTTGGCGCAGCGGCGCTCCCCACATGAAGTGCCGCATAGCTTCTGGTATTTCCGGCGTGGTGGACAATATCCTGGACGACTTAAACGGCCAATGTCTTGAGCGCTTGGAACATATCACCGTGCAAGATGTCGAGCGGCAGCTGTTCGGCGGCTCTTCGACTTCTGTCGAAACAAACGAATAAGCCTGTTTGGAATAGGTCATGCTCGTGGAGCAATCGGCGGCCATGTATAGGGGACCCGTATCAACGTGACCTGCATCCCCACCAAATCACCGGCGCACAGTGCCGCTCTTCCCTGCACCGTCCTGCGCGACGCCGTTTATACCCACCCCACCATGAGCGAGGCGCTCAACGATTTATTCACCTGCGTATAAAACCGCAACATATAAAGGAGATGCTATGGGTTTTAACATCGAAACCAGCGTGCCGATTCTCACCGTGTTTATTCAGGGGCTGCTCAGCTTCTTCTCCCCCTGTGTGCTGCCGCTCGTGCCCCTGTATGTGAGCTATCTGGCGGGCGGCGCCAAAACGGTGGAGGAAGACGGCACCATCCGCTACCGGCAGGGTCGGGTACTCGTCAACACCGTGTTTTTTGTCCTGGGCATCAGCTTCACCTTCTTTATACTGGGGCTCGGTTTCAACGCCCTGGGCCGCTTCTTCAGCGACAACCGCATCTGGTTTGCCCGCATCAGCGGTATCATCATGATTCTGTTCGGTGTCTATCAGCTCGGCGTATTCGGCCAATCTAAGGTTCTCGGCAAAGAGCACCGTCTTCTTTTCCGGCTGGATCGCCTGGCGATGGGCCCTCTTCCGGCGCTGCTGCTCGGCTTTACATTCAGCTTTGCCTGGACGCCCTGCGTCGGTCCCACCCTGGGCAGCGTTCTGCTGATGGCCGGCTCCTCCGGATCCATGGCCAAAGGCTTCGCGCTCATCGGCGTCTATACCATCGGGTTTATCCTGCCGTTTCTGGCCGTGGGCCTGTTCACCGGAACGGTGCTCAATTTCTTCAAAAAGCACCGCAACGTGGTCAAATACACGGCTAAAATCGGCGCGGTTCTGCTGATTTTGATGGGCGTTATGACCCTGACCGGCATGATGAATGGTTTCACCAGCTATCTGTCACAGTTTGGCGGCGGGCAGGAATCCGCCTCCTCCGCCGTCAGCGCCGCCCCCGATACTTCCGAGGAATCCTCCTCTGCGTCTCAGGAGCCCGCTTTTCCGGCGCCAGATTTCACCCTGACCGATCAGTACGGCAAGCAGCATAAGCTGTCCGACTTCAAAGGGAAAACAGTTTTCCTCAACTTCTGGGCGACCTGGTGCGGACCCTGCCGCAGCGAAATGCCGGAAATTCAGGCTCTTTATGAGAAATACGGCAAGAACGAGAAAGACCTGATCGTCTTGGGCGTGGCCGGTCCCAACCAGGGGAACGAAGGCTCCACGGCCTCCATCAAAAAGTTTTTGAAGGACAATCGATATACTTTCCCCGTAGTGATGGACGAGAGCGGGGATGTGTTCGCGGAATACGGCATCCGCGCCTTTCCCACCACCTTCATGATCGACAAGGAGGGCAACATCTTCGGCTATGTGGAAAGCGCCCTAACCGGCGATGTCATGGAAAGCATCGTCCAGCAAACCATGTCCGGAAAACGCACCTCTTAAAAGCAGCTGGGCCGCACAGCCATCGCCGTGCGGCCCGGTTTTATAACGCATGTCGCAGCTCGTCCCACGTCATCCTCTGGACCAGCTCTTTGCAAAATGGTACGGCGGAACAAACCGACGCGGCCCAATCCCCTTCCCGGAAGGTGGTCAGCAACTGGGCAGTCTTCTCCTGTCTCGTGTCGATGCCCGCCAGCACCTGGGCCAGTCCTTGGCCCGACCACTTGCTGTACGCCTCTTTCTGCGTCCAAAGCGCCGTCATCTTTGCAGCATCCTGGCCGCACCACTCCGTTTCCGCCGGGGTAAAGCAGCGGCGCAGCACACGCGGGGACAGCACTCGAATCGTCTCGATATCAACCCCGATCTCCTGGTCGCTGATCCCGAGAAGCACGGCCGTTCCGGAATGCGAGAGATTATAGCGGCAGGAGGGGCACCCTGGCAGAAAGGGCTTTCCCGTGGGTGAAAGCCCAAGCGACAGCTGATCCCTTCTAAGTCCTGTGCACCTCTGGAGGAGAACCGCCTCCAGCGCATAAGCCGCCAGCCGCGTCGTCCGATTCCCCGCCGCCACCCTTTCGCGCCGCCCCGGCAGCAGCTTGTTCAGCACCGCCGCCTCCTCGCCGCTGTCAAGAAGGGCCGGCGCCTCCAGCAACCAGACAGATAGCGGCATCGCTCGTCCCCCCCTTCCTCATACTGCCAGCAGTATACCATACCCCGCCTTGTCTTGACAAGGCGAAAAAGCCTGCCGTCCGAAGCGGCAGGCTCTATTTTTTCTTGAGCAGCAGCAGTAATACGAGGTAGACGCTGACCGCCAGCAGCGTAAAATTATACCCGCTGTGCAGCAGCACGTAGAAGCCCGCCGCTGCCAGAGGCAAGATGGTCACCACCGACACAACCAGAACCGCGCGGGTCGCCTTCGGCTCCTCCATGTGGGGCGCCAAAAGACAGAACAGCGCCTGTCCCCCGTCCAGAGGTTCCACCGGCAGCAGATTCATCACCGCCATGGTCGCATGCACCATGACCGGCGTCGTCCAGCCTCCGCCAAGCAGCAGAAGGATCCCACAGGAGAGGCCGTTGACCAGCGGCCCGGCAAGAGAAACCCACACATTTTTTCCATAGCCGATAGGCGCGTGAACATCCTGCTCGACCCGCACGCCGAAAATGCCGATCGATACCCGCGCCGGTCTTCCGCCGCAGGCCAGCAGCATTAGAAAATGCCCCGCCTCGTGCATCACCGAGGCGGCCAGGCACCATCCCGCCATACCGCCTGTGTCCAGCGTCAGCAGCACCACCACCGTAGCCGGAAACAACAGGCTGCACGCCCATTCGGTTCCCCACAGCCGAAACTTAAGCATACAGGCTGACCGGCACCAGGCCGACCGGATTATAGGTCTGCCCGTTCACCCGTACCTCGACATGCAGATGGCTGCCGGTTACGTCGCCCGTGGCGCCCACCTTCGCTACGATTTCCCCCGCCCGGATAATCGCTTCCTTTTCGGCCAGAATCTCCGAGCAGTGGGCGTACAGAACCTCGATGCCGTTACCGTGATACAGCTTGATGTAGTTTCCGTAAGTGGGATCTTGTCCCACATCGGAAACCACGCCGAAATACATCGCATGCACCGGCGTGCCCTCCGGCGCGCCGATATCGAGGCCCTTGTGGAACCCCTCCCCTTCCTTGGTCGGATTTTTCCGATAGCCGTACCCGGAGGTGATCGTACCGGTATCCAGCGGCGCCGTGGCCAGACGGTTGGCCGTTACCACGCCGAAGGTAGAGCCTTCCGGCGCGTAACGAACCGTCTGAACAGACGCGGTGCCGGAGGAAGCGGATTCCGCAGGAAGCGTGGCGCCTGCCTGCTTGGTGCCCTCGCTGCTGGCCGGCGCGTTCGCCGAAGACGCGCCTTCCCCGCTTTCCGCAGGCCGGCTGTCCGGTACGGACGCATCCGATGTATCCGACGAAGATGACGCGCCGTCCGGCTGGGAGGCATCGCCGGAGCTGTCTCCCGGCACGGGCTCGCTGTTCGGCGATTCAAACAAGGCCGCCAGAGTCGCCACAATGGAGTTGCTCATGATGGATTCGTTGAACTGCTGACGCAGCTGCGCAAAAGCGTCGCCCCCCACCAGCTTCATCACCAGCACCAGCAAAATCACCGCTATGCAGGAAACGCTCTGAACCAGCACCACCTGCATGCCCGCCAGCGACGGCTTCTTTCCCCCACGGTTTCTCTGTTCTCCCGCCGGACGGCGGGACGGCCTGTTCGGTCTTTCTTCCGGCGTATTCGGCATGTATCCCATTCCCTTCCGCCGGCGCGGGAGGCCTCCCTCCCGCGCCGGATGTCCTATCCAATTATACGATGATGCAAATCAGGCCGCTGCAGCCTTCATTGATAATGCGCTCCACCGTTTCCTTGAGCTTGATGCGGGCATCCGTCGGCATACGGTACAGCTTGTTATGAAGCCCCTCGTTGACCAACCCATACAGGGAGGTGCCGAAGATGTTGGACTCCCAGATTTTTCCGGGGCTCTCCTCAAACTCCCGCAGCAGATAGCTGACCAGCTCTTCCGACTGCTTCTCGCTGCCCACAATGGGGGAAACCTCGGTGGTGATGTTGGCCTTGAGCATATGGATGGAGGGGGCCTCCGCCCGCAGGCGGATACCGTACCGGCCGCTCTGCTTGATAATTTCCGGCTCCTCCAGGGTCATTTCCTCCAGTTCCGGCATCACGATGCCGTACCCGGTGGCCTCAACCTGATCGAGAGCGCTCTTGATTTTTGCATACTTTTTCTGGACGTCCGCCAGTTCCATCATGGTGGCCATCAGCGCCGCCTCATCGGTGATATCCAGACCAGTGGTCTCCCCGAGCACGCGATAGAATAGGCCGGGATCAATGGTGACGTTGATGGTGGCGCAGCCCTGTCCCAGCTCCACGCCGGTGAGCCTGGCCGCGTCCACATACTCGCAGTTCTCGACGCCGCCAGCCATGCCAGCCACCTGGCTGACCTTCCTCACCCGCCCGGCCGCCTCCCGGATAGAGTCGAAAATCGTCTTGCGGATGGGATGATTCTTATCCAGGCTGGTCAGCCATTTGGGCAGCTCCACACCAATTTCCCGCACCGGGAACTCAAAAAGCACCTTCTCCAGGATTTTTCGGATTTCGGCCTCGCCCATATCCAGGCAGTTGACCGGACAAACCGGTACGCCGTAGCTTTTCTCCAAATCCGCGCACATCTGCATCACGGCGGTGGAGGTGGGGTTCATGGTGTTCATCAGCACCACGAAGGGCTTGTGGATCTGCTTGAGCTCCCCGACCACCCGTTCCTCGGCCTCTCGGTATTCCTCCCGGGGAATCTCGGTAATGCTTCCATCGGTGGTAATCACCAGGCCGATGGTGGAATGCTCGTTGATGACCTTCTGGGTGCCTATTTCCGCCGCCATGTTGAAGGGGACCTCCTCCTCAAACCATGGCGTCTTGACCATGCGGGGCTGGTTGTTCTCGATGTATCCCAGCGCCGAAGGAACAATGTAACCCACGCAGTCGATGAGACGGACGTTCAAATTGGCCGTGCCGTCCACCGAAATGCTGACCGCCTGCTCCGGGATGAACTTAGGCTCGGTGGTCATGATGGTCCGCCCCGCCGAAGACTGGGGCAGCTCGTCGTTGGCCCGCTCCCGCCGATAGGCACTGTCGATATTGGGTATCACCAGGGTATCCATAAAGCGCTTGATAAACGTGGACTTTCCGGTCCGGACCGGTCCCACCACACCGATATAGATGTCGCCGTCCGTCCGTTTGGCAATGGTATCGTAAATGCTCTGGCCTTCCATACGGTCACTCCCCCTTAACAAAGCGGCACCAACAGCATGGTGTCCTCCGGTAATATTTCGCTGGACAGGTTGTTCTCCTCCATCACGGCATTCATGGAGGTGTGGCAGTTCTTGGCGATTTCCCAAATGGATTCGCCGCCGCCCGCGAAGTAAATCTTCAGCGCGGCTCTTTCGGGCGGAAACTCGGCGTTATCCTCCGCCGTAATGGCCGTAACCGCCTGACAGGTGTTTCCCGCGTAGCAGCAGCGCACCACTTCCAGCTCCAGCCGCAGCTCGACCTTGCCGCCGACAATGGCGTATTCCACCTGGGTGACGGCCATATCCGCTGTCATGCTGTCGCACCGCTCGTCATAATCCAGAGTAAAATCCGCCGGCCGCTCGTAGTAGGCGACCGCCCCGCCGGGATCCCGGGCCAGCATGGAAATCAGCAGCCGTCCGTCCACGAAGGCCTTTCCGTCCTCGCACCGCTGGCCAACCGGTGACGCCTCGCACCAGACGTCCACGATATCCGACACGCCGTCCGGCGGCAGCTCGAAGGCTTCCTTGACCACGTTGGTCTCCCGCCGCACATGCATTAGATGCTGGGTCTCCAAGCGGCCGGTTTCCAGCTTGAGAGGGCACCGGGCGGAATACGCGTCAATGACTACCTCGGAGGAACCCGTGCGGTAGCACTGGAGCTGGGCCGTCAGCTTAATGCTCACGGCCAGCAGACAGCTCTCGCCGTTTTGGTTGACGCTGATATGGACGTCGCTGGATACCACATCCAGGAAAACCTGGCACTGCCAGTCATCGCTCAAGCCGTCTACATCGATGATTTGGCTGAAGGGGATTTCATGGCGCACTTGTTCCATCGTCCCGGCCGACACATCGCTGGCATACAGATTTTTCAGCAGAATGTCGCCCTTGATGATGGCCTTGTTGGCCAACAGCTTGCAGTCGGTCAGGCAGGGGACGGCTTCTCCGCGGATGAGTGCTTCCGCCGGCGGTTTTCCGCTTCCCAAATCCAGTACCTCACTGATGGTAAAGGTCTTCTCGGCACTGGCCGCGGGCACGGAATAGGACACCGGCTGATTGCGGGTGTACAGGCCGCCTCCCGTGGCGTCACAGACGACCTCCCGGCCGCCCTCCGCCGTGATTTTCAGCTTGACCGTGAACGCGCCGTGGACGTCCAGCCTGCGGGGGCTGGTGGCCCGGCAGTTGACATAATCTGTTTTGGCCGTGGCCCGCACACAGGGATTCAGCCCCATGCTTTTGACGGCAAATGTACTGGTGAAGGGCTGGCTGAATTCGCAGCAGCGCACACACTTACGCGCTTCATCCAGATACATGACCCGGATGTTTGCCTGCCCGTCCACCAGCATCCGATCCCCGCTGAGCTGCTTTGACTGAATGACCGGCTTGAGGGTACATTTCAGCACCGCTGCAATGTCCGGACAATAGTCCGGCAGGACAAAGTCACAGTCCACCGGACGTTCGTCAAAGTCATCGAACAAGGTTTCATTGGTGGAAATGGCCTTGTTCATCACCTTAAAGTCCATGAATACACCTCTCCTTTGTGCTGCGGATGCCACGCCGCACTCACAGCTGCATACGCATATGTTCACTCTCAATATATTCTACCTGTCCAAGAAGTATGCACCGTCTCAAACAAAGATTTCTCCAAAAGAAAAGGACATGGCCGCATGGCCATGTCCTCTCCGGCGATCCCCGCCGTCTTCAGTCTATGTAGCTTTCCTTCTTAATGCCGAACAGCTTGCGCAGGATCCCGCTGAACAGTTTGGGGCTCTTTACAATGACGATTTGCATACTCATACTCCTCCATTTAGCGTCAATTTCGGGCTTTGGAACAACCAACAACCACGAGCGCCGCCGCGACTACAACAAGCATCAGCTGGGGCGGGCATATCGTGGCAGCCAGCAAACCGACGCCGAAGGCCGCACAAAACAAACCTGTACTGCATTTGCGTTTCACCGAAGTCATCCCCCATCCGCTTTCGTAATCACGGCGTTTCCCGTGTCTACTATCAGCATATTCGACACGCGGAAAAGGGTGCAGACTTTTCTGCTGTAAAAACGTCAATCTTTTGAAAAAAGAAGCAATAAAATGCCTTCCTGGAAGGAAATTCGCGCCGGACAATCCAAAAATTCATTGCTGACCCCCACGGGATTGTCGGTCGTCAGCGTCGCGTCGGTCAGCAGATACCGGACGTCCCTCAGCGTGACGCCCCGCACCTCACCGCCATACGGGAAGAGCGACAGCTTCCATCCCTTCTGCGGGGGGATAGTAAAGGACGACGGCGCATACAGGAAAACCCGGTTGCGCTCATCCGCCATCATCGGCGTGCCTCCCTGGCGATGGATATACAGCATCACCGCCAGATTGGCTATGGTGTGATCCAGCCGGCCCCCCGTGCAGCCCAGCAGCAGGAAATCCCGGAATCCCCGCTCCAGCCCCGCCATAGCGGCCGCCATGGTGTCCGTCCAGTCCTTTTCGGCCGGCAGACGGAGCACCTCCGCCCGCGTTTCCCGCGGCGCCTCGCCGGAATCGAAATCCGCCACAATCAGCCCGGGGGTTACCCCCAATCTTTCGGCCAACCGCATCCCGCCGTCCGCCGCGATAAACCAGTCGTCATCGCGCAGCAGCGGGCGCAAGGCCTCCGGATCCTCCACCGGCCCGGCGGACAATATGACACAGCGGCTCATGTGCTTTCTCTCTCCTGACTTCCGTAACGCCGTTTAGAACCCCACGGCCTCATTGGTGGACCGACCGTCTGTCTATTCGGCGTTCCCTTTGAACTCCCAATCCTTTTTATCCTTGACCTCTTCATACATCGTCCGGTAGCTTTCATACCGGGAAGCCGCGATTTTGCCTTCCTCCACCGCCTGCCGCACGGCGCAGCCCGGCTCCTTGACATGGGCGCAGGAGGTGAACCGGCACCCGCCCCTATACGGCGCAAATTCCCGGAAGCAATCCGGCAGCTCCTCCTTGGATATCCGTTCCGCCCGCTCCATGTCCAGGGAGGAGAAGCCGGGCGTATCCACGATATAGCCGCCGCCCTCCAGGCGGAACAGGGTGGCGGTCCGGGTGGTGTGCCGCCCCCGGCCCAGCTTTTTGCTGATTTCTCCGGTCTCCAGCGTCAGGCGCGGATCGATGGCGTTGAGCAGGCTGGATTTTCCCACCCCTGAATTGCCGGTGAACGCGCTGATATGGCCGAGAAGCCGCTGCCGCAGCGGCTCTACCCCTTCCCCGCCGCTTGCCGATACCGTGAAGCAGGGCAGCCCTGTCGTTCCATAAATATCCTCCAGCCAGGACGTATCCTCCAAGTCGGCCTTGTTGATGACCACCAGAGGCTCGATCCCCTTCTTTTCCGCGATAGCGATCATTTTATCCAGAATAAGGGTGCTCGGCGATGGATCGGCGATGGAGGCCACCAGCACGAGGTAATCCAGATTGGCCACCGGCGGACGCACCAGGACGTTGCGCCGTTCCAGCACCTCCTCCAGGGTTCCCTTCTCCCCGTCCTGCCGGGAGATCCGCACCCGATCCCCGGCCACCGGCGCGAGTCCCTGCTTGCGGAAAATCCCTCTGGCCCGGCATTCATATACCGCATCGGCGGCTTCTACATAATAGAAGCCGCCGATGCTCTGTATGACGATTCCCTGTACCGTTTCGTTCATACATTCCGTCCTTTGATTGTCAGCCGAACTCCGGCTCGGTGGTGGTCGTGGTGGTGGTCGTGGTCGTAACGGTGGTGGTCGTCGTGGTGGTGCCCTTGGAAGGCTCCGTCCATATCGGCGTCCCCTCCAGCTTGGACGAGCCGGCCAGCGCGTCCGCCGTATAGCTGGCGTATTGCTTGTAGTCGTTCTTGCCGGCCACCGACAGCATGATGGTCACATTATAGCTGGCCGCTTGCTCGGTGCATTTCAGCTTGAGATTGCCCACAACACTGGGCAGAATATTCTTATACGAGTCGGACAGGCTGCTGTTCAGCTTGCCGTTGACATAAACCTGCACGTCCACCGGGGTGGTGGTATCGGGCAGCGGCACCGTGATCTCCACATCCTGGAATCCGGAGCTCACCGTCAGTACGCATTCCGTGCCGGGCTTCTGCATCGACCCCTTTTCAAGCGACTGCTGTAGCACCGTCCCCTTGGGGGATTTGTCGTTGACATATTTAACGGCAGGGTCGTTGACAATAAAGCCCGCGTTGCGCAGCTGGGTTTTGGCGTCCTCGAGGCCTAGGTTAATTACATTGGGCACCGAAATCGGCTCCGGCTCTTCCTCGCCGGTGCTGACGTAGATGACGACTACGCTGCCCTCTTCCGCCTGATCCGGGAAAGCCGGGACAGTCTTCACCACCCGATCCTTCGCCACCGTGTCGCTGGTCATCTGGGTGAGCTGGGGCACAAAGCCCGCCGCGGTGATCCGGGAGACCACCACATCCTTATGCTCGTTCTCCTGTACCTCGGGGATCTGCACCGTGCGTTTGCCCATGCTGACGGTCAGTGTGATTTCCACCTTGATTTTCTTGGAGGTGCCGGGCTTGGGGTTCTGCTTGCAGATGACCCCTTTATCATACTCGTTGCTGTACTCCTGCTCGGGAGGGTTGAACTTATAGAGCTTGGCGTATTCCTCGTTATTTGTAACCTCTTCGAGGGTTTTGCCGACAAAATTCTCCACCTCGATGTTTTCCTTACCCGGATCGACGAGGCCGAAGATGAAAATGATGGCGACAAAAATCAGGCCCACCACCACAAACGCGCCGGCAATGGCCGCCAGGATCGGCAGAACGGGCGGTCCCTTCTTCTCCTCCTCGGCGCCCTCCTCCGCCAGCTCGTCGGCTTCCTCGGGCGTTTCCTCCAGGGCGGTTTCCCCCTTCACCTTGGTGATGGCTTCCACAAAGCGGGTGGGCGTCTCGTCCACGAAATATTTGTATTCGAAATGGATGCTGGGATTGCGCTTGAACTCGTCGATATCGTACAGCATCTCCGCTGCAGACTGATACCGCTTGGCGGGATCCTTCTGCATGGCCTTGATGGTGATTTCCTCCAGGCCCTCGGGGATGGAGGGGTTGATTTCCCGGGGCAGCTTCGGCTCGGACTGCAGCTGCATAATGGCCACCGACACCGCGCTGTCCGCTTCAAATGGAAGACGGCCGGTCAGCATTTCGTACAGCATGACGCCGGTGGAATAGATATCCGCTTTTTCGTCGGTGATATCCCCCCGCGCCTGCTCCGGGCTGATATAATGCACGGAACCGATCGCCTTGTCGGTGGCGCTCGTCGCGCGGATTTCATTGCGGGAGAACCGGGCGATGCCGAAGTCGGTCACCTTGATGGTGCCGTCGGGCAGCAGCATGATATTCTGCGGCTTGATGTCCCGATGGACGATCCCCTTGTCGTGAGCGTGCTGAAGCGCCCGCAGAATCTGCACGGTGAAATGAACGGCTTCCTTCCACTTGATATCCCGCTGCTGCTCGATATACTCCTTGAGGGTGATGCCGTCGATGTATTCCATGACAATATACTGCAGCCGCTCCCCAAAGCTGACGTCATACACCTTGACGATGTTGGGGTGGGACAGGATGGCTATCGCCTTGGATTCGTTTTTAAACCGGCGGGTGAATTCCTCGTTGGCCAGGTACTCATCCCTCAGGATTTTCACCGCCACGGTGCGATCGTCGATGCTGTCATAGGCCTTGTACACATAGGCCATGCCGCCGACACCGATGACCTCCTTGATTTCATACCGACCGTCCAGCCGCTTTCCCACATACTTATCCAAAATAAAGTCACTCCCATTCTTTCGCTGGAGGGGATGCTGCAAAATGGAATTTTACAGCGCCTTTGGAAAAACGCCCGAGGCCGCGAGAGGCGGCCCTTGCTTCCCGTTTCATAACGGAAAACCTCGCTTTTTCCAAATCCCTGCGTATTCTTGCATTGTGCAGCTGCCCTTATCCGATGGCGACCACCGTGATATTGTCGTTGCCGCCCGCCTCGTTGGCGGCGTCCACCAAACGGCCGACCGCCTGTTCCGCACCTGCGGCTTGTACGATGGCGTATATATCATCGGCCTCTACCATGTTGGTCAGACCGTCCGTACAGATAATCAGCGTTCCCTTATCGGGAAATGGGAAATCCAGCGTGTCACACTGCACCATCTCCTCCACACCCAAGGCCCGGGTGATGAAGTGCTTGCGCGGATGGTTCTTGGCTTCGCTTTGGGTGAGCTGGCCTTTTTCGAGCATGGCCTGTACGATGGAATGGTCACGGGTCATTTGCTCGATGCCCCCATCCGTCACCAAATAGGCACGGCTGTCCCCCACATGGGCGACATGCGCCCGGTTACCGGTGACAATGGCCGCCACCACCGTGGTCCCCATCCCCCGCAACTCCAAATCCGCCATCGCCGTATCGTATATCTCGACGTTGGCGGCGGCCACGGCGCTCTCCAAAAGGTGACGGATGGAGCTCTCTCCCATGCCGTCCCGGTAGGTATCCACAATGCGATCGGAAATAATGCGGATGGCTATGGAACTGGCCACGTTTCCGCCGTTGGCCCCGCCCATACCGTCGCATACCACGGCGAACAGGGTGTCGCCGAACAGCCGCCCGCAGACGAAAGCATCCTGGTTGTTGGGCCGCATGCGTCCCGTGTCCGTTTTACCGAAAACGTTCAAGGACATGGCCTCCTTTCCTACGTGTTGCCGTCTGTCCCGCCCGGAGGTAGCCCCCTGCGGAAAACGCCGTAATAAGCCTGTCGGCCCCCTTGAAAGGTTACAGCTGTCAGACCCCGGTTTCCTGCCGGCGGCGCAGCTGCCCGCAGGAGGCGCTGATATCCGCGCCCAGGGTGCGCCGCACCGTCACGTTGACGCCGCGCTTTTCCAGCACCCCGCAGAAAGCGCGCAGCCGCGCCTGAGAACTGCGCCGATGGCTCTTGCCCGCCACTTCGTTGGCCGGTATAAGATTGACGTGGCAAAGCATGCCCTTCAGGCGATCGGCCAGCTCGTGCGCGCAGGCATCGGAATCGTTGACGCCCTGAATCATGGCGTACTCGAAGGAGATGCGCCGCGAAGTGGCCTGTATATAGGCACGGCAGGCCTTCAGCAGTTCCTCCACCGGCCAGCGGTGGTTGACAGGCATCAGCCGCGAGCGGATGTCGTCGTTCGGCGCATGCAGCGAAATGGACAGCGTCAGCTGCAGCTTTTCCTCCATGAGCTGGTATATCTTATCGACAAGGCCGCAGGTGGACAGTGAGACATGCCGCATGCCGATATGTACACCGCCGTCCTCCGCCAGCATCTTCAGAAAACGAAGAACATTGTCGTAGTTGTCCAGCGGCTCCCCCATCCCCATGAGCACCACGGAGGACACCCGGATACCATTGTCCGTCTGAGCCTGCTCAATTTGCGCGAGCATCTCGCTGGGCAACAGGTTGCGCACAAAGCCCCCCATGCCGGTGGCGCAGAAGGAACAGCCCATCCGGCACCCCACCTGGGTGGAAAGGCACTGGGACCAGCCGTGCTTGTACTCCATCAGCACAGACTCCACCGTTTCGCCGTCCGGCAAACCATACAGGTATTTTACAGTATTGTCCAAGGAAGATACAAGCTTTTTTTCAATTTTGACACAAGGAATCGTAAAAGTTTGTGACAATTCCTCCCGCAGAGCCTGCGGGAGATTGGACATTTGTGCAAAATCGGATACGCCCTTGTCCAGCCAGTCCTGAATCTGGCGGGCCCGGAAAGCCGGGATCGCCTTCTCGGCCAGCCGCTCGCGCAGCTCTTCAGCCGGCAGGGATTTGATGTCGATGGGAGTCAAGCGCACCATCCATTCTTTATAAAGAAGGGTCTTCCGACCGAACAAAGGCCGCCAGGAAGAACCCGTCCGTATGATGCATATGCGGGAACAGCGTCAAGGTATGCCCCATCGGCTTGTCCACCGCCGCGAAACAGTCCGCCAGCGGCAGCGTCCGCGGGGAGAACGCCGGATTTTCCCGCAGGAACCGTTCGGCTACCTGCTCGTTTTCCGCCGGGTTGAGGGTGCAGGTGGAGTATTGCAGCACCCCGCCGGGCCGGGTAAGCGACGCCGCCTCGACGAGAATCCGGTATTGCAGCTCCGGCAGATCCTCGAAGGCACTCAAATCCTTGTACCGGATTTCGGGTTTTCTGCGAATGGCCCCCAGCCCGGAGCAAGGCACGTCGCAGACTACCCGGTCAAACCGCCCCCTCAGAGGCGCCGGACAGGGCTTGGAAGCGTCCCGGGCCGCGGTGCGCAGGCAGGTGATCCCCAGCGCCGCCGCCCGTTTCTCCATGGTGTCACACTTGGCCGGGTATAAATCACAAGCCAGGATCTCTCCCTGATTGTCCATATACTGGGCCAGCGTGAAGCTTTTGCCCCCAGGGGCCGCGCAGACGTCCGCAATCCGTTCCCCCGGCCGTGCCCCCAGCGCATAGCAGCACCACTGTGATGCGGTATCCTGATGATAATACCAGTTTTCGGCTTCAGGTGCAAGTCTTTTTAACTGCGGCGCCCCGTCCACCCGGAAGGACGCCGGCAAAACCGGCTCTCTCTCAAAAGGGAGCCCCGCCGCTTCCAGCCGGGCGGCAAAGCCGTCCGCGGAGATTTTCAAGGTGTTGACCCGCAGGCAGGCGTCGGGCACATCGTTGATATGGGCCGCCAACGCCCTGGCCGTCTCGTCGCCATAGGCTTCCCGCCACAGCCGCAGCAATCCCCGCGGACAGGAATACCGGATTTCCAGTCCCTCGTCCGTGTCGGGCAGCCCGTCCAGCAGACCGCCCTTCTTTCGCTCCACGCCCCGCAGAACGCCGTTGACGAAGCCGGAGGCACGGGGCTGCCTGAGCGCCTTGGTGAGATTCACCGCTTCGCTCACCGCCGCGGAAGGGGGAATCTTGTCCATATACAGCAGCTGATAGATGCCGCAGCGAAGGATCTCCGTCACACAAGGGTGCATTTTCTTAATCGGCACCGTGGAGCAGGCGGCCAGCACGTAATCCAGCGTCAGCCGGCGCTCAATCACGCCATAAAACAGCCGGGATGCCAGCGCCCGATCCGCCGGCCCCAGGTCGCCGGATTTGAGCAGGTTGTCCAGCACCACATTGGAATAGCCCTGATCCCGATGCACCTGCAGCAGGGCTTGTACCGCCGCCAGCCGGGCGTTCCCCGCCATCAGTTGTCTCTCCGTCCGCGGCCGAGAACAATCAGCACCAGCCGCAGCAGGCTCATCAGGGACACGAACAGCGCCGCCACGTACGTCATCGCCGCGGCGGTCAGCACCTTTTTGGCGCCGTCCAGTTCTTCCTGTGTCATCATCCCGTTGCCCTCCAGCGCCCGCAGGGCTCGGGCGCTGGCATTGAACTCCACCGGCAGGGTCACCAGCTGGAACAGCACCGCCAGCGTAAACAGCGCAATGCCCGCGTATGCCAGCGGATAAAAGCTGAAAATCAGCCCCGCAATTACCAAATACGGCGCCAGGGTCGAACCGATCCGGGTCGCCGGCAGAATGGCGGAGCGAATCTGAATCGGCGCGTATCCCTTCGCATACTGGAGCGCGTGCCCCGTTTCATGGGCCGCCACGCCGATGGCCGCGATGGAGGACACGCCAAACACCGGCTCCGACAGCCGGATGACGTTGCCCCGCGGGTCGTAATGATCGGTCAAAGAGCCGCCGGTGGCCTCAATCGCCGCCGCGACCCCTTCCCGCTGCAGAATCAGCTCGCTGGCCTGCGCGCCGGTGAGCCCCCGCTGCGTCCCCACCTGGCTGTACTTCTTAAAGGTGGCGTGCACCTTGTACTGCGCCCACGCCGCCACCAACAGCGCCGGCACCACCAGCAGCAGGTACCATTTATCCATGAAAAAGCCAAAAGGCATCTCATCTCGCTCCTTTCCTCACGATTTTACCCAAAATCTCGGTTTCTAATCCTGCGCCTCCAGGAGAACGCCCGCCTTGACCGGATGGCCCCGCAGAAAATCGGCCGCCGCCATCCGTTTAGAGCCCTCCGCCTGCACCTCCAGCAGTTCCAGCGAACTTCCGCCGCCGCAGGCGATTGTAAAGGGGCTTGTCTTCACAATTGTCCCCGGTTCCTCCCGGCAGGCCTCCCCCACTCGGGTTCGATGCACCTTCAGCGTACGGCTGCCCAGCCGGCAGGTGGCGCAGGGCCAGGGGTTCAACCCCCGCACCTGGTTGTGCAGCACAGCCGCCGGCTTTGTCCAGTCCAGCGGGCTGAGGCTCTTGTTCAGCATGGGGGCGTAGCAGGACTGGCTGTCGTCCTGCTTCTGAGGCCGGAGCGTTCCCGCTTGCAGCGCACCGAGCGTCTCGGACAGCAGCTGTGCGCCATCCGCGGCCAGCAAATCGTGGAGCTCTCCCCCGGTCATGTCCGCCGGCAGCGGCCGGCGGCATTTGAGAAGCATATCTCCCGTGTCCAGGCCGGCCTCCATTTTCATGGTGGTCACCCCCGCCTCGGCGTCGCCGTTGAGCACCGCCCACTGAATAGGGGCCGCCCCCCGATACCGCGGCAGAAGGGACGCGTGCACGTTGATGCAGCCATGGGGCGGCAAATCCAGCACCCGCTGCGGCAAAATCTTGCCATACGCCACCACCACGATAAGATCCGGCCGGCAGGCCGCCAGCGTCTCGTATGTCTCCTCTGTCTTCATGGAAACGGGCTGGAACACCGGAATATTCAGTGCCAAGGCCCTAGCCTTGACAGGCGGCGGCGTCAGCTGATTGCCACGTCCCTTGGGCTTATCTGGCTGGGTCACCGCCAGCACCACCTCGTGCCCGTCCCGCACCAGCCGTTCCAGGCTGGGCACCGCAAAATCCGGCGTTCCCATAAAAATAATCCGCATCCGAGCAGTTCTCCTTTACCCGTCCTTTTCCGGATCCAGCATCCGGATAACGTGCTCCTTGAACAGGATCCCGTCCAGATGATCGTTCTCGTGGCACATGCACCGCGCCATCAGATCACTGCCGGTCATCACGAAAAATTTGCCGTGCCGATCCTGCGCCTGCAGCTTGACAGTCTTGGGTCGTTTGGTAATGCCGTACTCTCCCGGACAGGACAGACAGCCCTCCACATCCTCCTGCTTGCCTCTGGTGCTGAGGATTTTCGGATTGACGCATTCAATAACGCCCTCACCGAAATCCATAATAAACACCCGGCGGAGCACCCCCACCTGCGGCGCCGCCAGTCCGACGCCGTCCGCCTTGTGCAGCGTCTCGGCCATGTCGTCCAGCAGCTGCGCCAGCCGCTCGTCGAACGCCTCGACCGGGCGGCAGGTCTTGTGCAGAAAGGGATCCGATTCCCGCAGAATATTGCGTATTGCCATGGTCAGTTCATCCTTTCCGTCCGCGCTTTCCGCGCCGAACGCCTATACACAGTATATGTTGGTTTTATCTTTTTTAAAGCATGCCCGCAGGATTGATATCCGCGTAAACGGTCAGCGCCTTGTTTTCTGGCTTCCGATTCGCTTCTGTCAGAAGCCGGCCGACCAGTTCCCGCAGGCGCGCGGTGTTGACAGTTTTTATCAGCAGCTTGTAGCGGTACTTGCCCGCCGCCCTCGCCACCGCCGCCGGGGTGGGATCCAGCGCAATCATGGGCACGTCGGCATACTCCCGGGTGGCCAGCCCTTGCAGATCGGCCAAAAACCGCCCCGCCGCGTCCCGCACCTGGCTTTCCTGCACGCCGGCAAACCCGATAAGACACAAATCGGTATAGGGCGGATACTTCATCATCTTCCGGGACGCGATTTCCAACTCATAAAACCCGCGGTAATCCTGCTGCGCCGCCAAAGCGATGACGTAATTCTCCGGCGTATACGTCTGAATGACCGCCTTGCCCGCCTCGTCCCGGCGTCCCGCCCGGCCGATGACCTGGGTCAGCAGGGAAAACGTGGTCTCGTAGCAGCGGAAATCGTCGCCGTACAGCGCCTGATCCGCCGAGAGCACCCCCACCAGCCCCACCAGAGGAAAATCCAGCCCCTTGGCCACCATCTGGGTGCCCACCATGATCCGGAATTTCCCTTTTGCAAACCGGCTGAACTTGTCCTCGTAAGCGAAGCGCGACATGGTCGTGTCGGTGTCCATACGCAGCACCGGCACCCCGGGGAACAGCTGCTCCAGCTCCTGCTCCACCCGCTGAGTGCCCAGCCCCGCGTACCGCACCTTGTCGCTGCCGCATTCCGGGCAAACCGTCACCGGCGGCTGCATATGCCCGCAGTAATGGCACAGCAGCATCCCGTTGGCCCGGTGATAGGTCATGGAGATGCTGCAGGAGGGACAGGTCACCACATAGCCGCAGGAGCGGCAGGAGATATGGGTGTTGAACCCCCGGCGGTTGAGCAGCAGGATCACCTGCCGCCCCTTGTCCAGTGTGTTCTGCATTTCCCGGCGCAGGGTGGGGCCGATTACCGACTCCCCTTCCTCCTCCTGGCGCATGTCCACCACCTCCACCTCGGGAAGCTGGGCGGCGCCGAACCGGCCATGCAGTTCATGCAGGCTGTATCGCCCCGTCAGGGCGGCGTGATAGCTCTCCACCGACGGCGTCGCCGAGGTCAGCAGCAGCAGCGCGCCGTGCCGGGCACAGCGGAATTTGGCCACGTCCCGGGCGTGATACCGCGGGGAGGATTCCGATTTATAGGTGTGCTCCTGCTCCTCGTCCATGACAATCAGGCCGAGGTTGTCGCAGGGGGCGAACACGGCCGAGCGGGTGCCGACCACCACGCGGGCTTCCCCCCGCTTGACCCGCTTCCACTCGTCCATTCGCTCCCCGATGGCCAGCGCGCTGTGAAGCACCGCCACGCGCCGCCCGTATTTTTCCAAAAACAGGCGCATCATCTGGGGCGTCAGGCTGATTTCCGGCACCAGAACCAATACCTGGCGGCCGTCCTCCAGCACCTGGTCGATGAGATTCATATACACCTGGGTTTTGCCACTGCCGGTGATGCCGTGCAGCAGCGCGCAGGCCGGCTTACCCTCGCGGTACCGGCTGAGCAGCGCGTCATACGCCGCCTGCTGCTCTCCGCTCAGGACGGCGGAGACGATGGCCGGCAGCTCTTCCGCCTGCTTGTAGGGCGAACGGAGCACCTCGTTTTCGTAATACTCCACCACGCCCTTTTTGACCAGCGCGGCCACCACCGCCGTGGTTACCGACGCGAAATAGCACAGCTCCTTGACCGACGCGCACCCCACGTCCCGCAGCAGCCGAACCACCGCCTTCTGCTTATCGGTGCAGACGCTCAGCGCCTCGTCCAGCGCCTCCCCCTCCAGGGCCAGGCGCGCCATGCGGATGGAGGCGTCCCCCACCTGGCGGAAAGCGTCCTCCGACCGCTGCACGGCCCCCCATTCGAGCAGGCGGAGCAGGCCTGGCGCGTCCGGGTTCAGCCCCAGCTTTTTGAGCAGCGTCTCCTGTTCCACACCGGCGGCCGGGCATTTGGCCAGAAAGGAGACGATCTGCCGCTCTTCGGGCGTCATCTCTTCCAACCGGTCTTCCGCCTTCGGCGCCAGGCGCAGCATGGGCCGCAGCCGCATGTACAGCCCGGTGGGCAGCATGGCGCGCACCGCGTCGAACACCGTACAGAAGGTCCGCTCCTTAAGCCATAAGGCCAGATCCATCATTTCCCCGTCCAGCAGCGGTTCCCTTTCCAGCACCTGGGCGATGGGCTTGAGGCGGGCGGTATCCTCCGCCGTGTCCGTGCGCACCACGATGCCCTGCCGCTGGCGGTTGCCGCCGCCGAAGGGCACCAGCACCCGGCAGCCCCGGGTTACCTCTCCCGCCGACGGGGGAAGGCGATAGCTGTACAGCTTATCGAAATGGAACGACGCCTGATCCACGGCGACCAGCACCACATTGTCCTGCATGCCCCGTTCCGCTCCTCACTGTCAGGCGTTTTCTTCCGTAATCTCCGGCACCACAATCTTGTAATCGCCATTGGTAAAATCGTTGATGGCCAGGCTGACGCATTTTTCAATCAGCACCACGCCCTCGTTCTCCGCTTCCTCGGCAATCTGCCGGGCGCGTTTGGCCACGCCCACCACCACCGCGTAGCGGCTCTCGTTTCCTTTCAGGTTCTCGATATCCGTCGGTCTAAGCATGCCCCAATACCTCCATCACAAGTGTTTCCATGCGGGAATACCGCATTTTTTCGGCGTCAATAATAGTGTGGATCCGCTTGACGGCCAGATCCACCTCGTCGTTAAGCACCACATAATCGTACCGGAAGGCGCGGGTCAGCTCCCGCTGCGCCACCGCCATCCGCCCTTGGATTTTTTCCTCGGTTTCCGTGCCGCGATCCCGCAGCCGCCGCTCCAGCTCCTCCATGGAGGGGATGGTGATGAAAATCGACACCAGGTCGGAGCGGTGGTTCATCACCTGCTCCGCTCCCTGCACCTCGATTTCCAGCAGGACGTTTTTGCCCTGCCCCAGCCATTCCCGGATGGCGTCCTCCGGCGTACCGTAATAATTCCCATTGTATTCCGCCCACTCCAGCAGGGCGTTGTCCTCGATCATGCGCTCGAATTCCTCGCGGGTGCGGAAGAAGTAGTGAACCCCATCCACCTCCCCGGGCCGAGGCTGGCGGGTGGTCACCGAAACGGACAGGACGGTGTCGTCCCGCTGTTTCAACAGGCTCTTGATGATGGTGCCCTTTCCCGAGCCGGAGGGCCCGGACAGTACAATCAGCATGCCTCGTTCATTCATCCTCTTCCAGCTCCTCCTCGTCATCCTCTTCCCGATCGCTCAAGCGGTTGGCCACCGTCTCCGGCTGCACCGCCGACAGGATGACGTGATCGCTGTCCGTTACCAAAACCGCACGGGTGCGGCGGCCATAGGTCGCGTCAATCAAAGTGCCGCGATCCTTGGCGTCCTGGATAATCCGCTTAATCGGGGCGGATTCCGGGCTGACAATCGCCACCAGCCGGTTGGCCGATACCATGTTGCCGAACCCAATGTTGATCAGTTTCATTGTCCGTCCTCACGCCTTTCCTTGCCGGGGAGGTGATCCCTCGGTCATAAACACCTGCGAGCTGCATTCCCACAAGAAAGCACCGCTTTCCTTCCGGGCTTATTCGATGTTCTGTATCTGTTCGCGGATTTTCTCGATTTCGGCTTTGATGTCCACCACGACCCGCGCCAGCTGCACATCCTGGGCCTTGGAGCCGATGGTGTTGGCCTCCCGGTTGATTTCCTGCACCAGGAAATCCAGCTTGCGGCCCACCGCCTCGTTACCGGCCAGCATGTGCTCCAGCTGGCTGATATGGCTGCGCAGCCGGACGGTTTCCTCCGCCACGGCGATTTTGTCGGCGAACAGTGCTGCCTCGGTGAGCAGCCGCTGCTCGTCCACCGTGGCCGTGCCCAGCAGTTCCCGCATCCGGGTCTGCACCTTGTCCATGTGCTCCCGGACCGTCTGGGGGGAACGCTCCTCCACCTGGCCGACGGCCTCCAGAATAGCGGCCGCCCGGCTGAGGATATCCTCCTGCAGCTTCTCCCCTTCCTTTTCCCGCATCTGCAAGAATCGATTCAGCGCCACGTCCGCCACCGTGCGGACCGCCGCCCAAACCGCCTCCTCGTCTTCCGCCTCCCGGTGGACGGTCAGCAAATCGGGGTACCGGGCCAGGGACATGACGGACACGTCGTTACGCAGTCCGTAGGTTTCGGCGATCTCCCCCAGGGCCTTCAGATAGCCCTGCACCAGGGAATGGTTCACCGTTACCCGGCTTCCCGGTGCGTCCGCCGTGTCGATGAATACATATACGTCTACCTTGCCGCGGCTGATGCTGCCCTGCAGATACGCCTTGAGCTTGTCGTCCAGAAAGCCGTAGGCCCGGGGCAGGCGGGAGGAGTATTCATAATACCGATGGTTGACCGCTTTGATTTCCACCGTGATATCCATGCCGTCCACAGTGTCCTGATACCGGCCATAGCCGGTCATGCTTCGAATCATACGCCTCATCCATTCCTTGGCGGGAACCCGCCGTTATACGAACGAAAGCCCCGAAAAGGGGCTTTCGTTTTCACCGCGCTCCCTGGAGGGAGAGCGGCGCGTTTCCGGTTATACCGGATGAACCTTTTCATCCGTGTGCAGATGCTCTCCATCGATGGCATATTTCTTATTGCGGCGCTTTTCGAAGAATTTAACGGCGACCTGGCCGAACTGGGCATAGGTCAGCACGTCCTCCTCCTGCTCGTACCACTCGGTCATTTCCGAACGGATTTTTTCGAGCTCCGGCTCGAGCAGATCGGCCGGCCGGCAGGTGATGGGCGTGTCGTCGCCGATGATTTTTTTCACAAACTCCGGCTTGATCGGCACCGGGGTGGCCCCGTATTCGCCGCGCACCAAGCCCTTGAATTCCTTGGTCACCATCTTGTAGCGCTCGCCGCCGATGATGTTGAACACCGCCTGGGTGCCCACAATCTGGGACGAAGGGGTGACCAGGGGCGGATACCCCGCGTCTTCACGTACCCGCGGCACCTCCTGGAGCACCTCCTCCAGCTTGTCTTCCTTGCCCGCCTGCTTGAGCTGGCTGACCAGGTTGGACAGCATGCCGCCCGGCACCTGGTAAATCAGGGCGTTGGTGTCCACCTCGAGCATTTTGGGGTTGAGCAGGCCGCTTTCCAGATATTTTGTCCGCAGGGTGCGGAAATATTTGGTCAGCTCATTGAGCGCCACCAAGTCGAGCCCCGTGTCGTACTCCGTGCCCTTGAGGGCGGCCACCATGGACTCGGTGGCCGGATGGGAGGTGCCCATGCCCAGAGGCGACAGGGCGGTGTCAATGACGTCCGCGCCGGCCTCGATGGCCTTGATCATGGTCATATCCGCGATGCCCGCCGTGAAGTGGGAGTGAATCTGGATCGGGATCTTGACTGTTTCCTTCAGGGCCTTGACCAACTCGTAGGTGTGGTAGGGCACCAGCAGGCCGGCCATGTCCTTCAGGCAGATGGAATGGGCGCCGGCTTCCTCGATCTGCTTGGCGTATTTGAGGAAATATTCAATGTTGTGCACCGGGCTGGTGGTGTAGGAAATTGCCACCTGCACATGCGCGCCCTTTTCCTTGAGAGCCGCCTTGATAGAGGTCTCCAGGTTGCGGATATCGTTGAGGGCGTCGAAAATCCGGATGACGTCGATGCCGTTGGCCACCGATTTCTGCACGAAATACTCCACCACGTCATCCGCATAATGCCGGTAGCCCAGCATGTTCTGGCCGCGGAACAGCATCTGCAGCGGGGTTTTGGGCATGTGCTTTTTCAGGGTGCGCAGCCGATCCCACGGATCCTCGTCCAGGAACCGCAGGCAGGCGTCGAAGGTGGCGCCGCCCCAGCACTCCAGAGAATGGTAGCCGATGTTGTCCAACCGCTCCAGAGCAGGCAGCATGTCCTCGAGGGGCATACGGGTGGCAATCAGCGACTGGTGGGCGTCACGCAGTATGGTTTCGGTAATTCCGACCTTGGCCAATATAATCAAACCCTTTCGCTTGAGTTTCATCGGGCTTCCTGTCCGGCGCGCCGTCCGCGCGGCCGGCAAAAAGCCTTATTGCATGGAAATCAGCAGCTTGCCGGAATCCACACTGTCGCCCTTGTTCACATGCACCCCGGCGATCACGCCGTCGCGGGGCGCCATGATCTCGTTTTCCATTTTCATCGCTTCCAGCACCAGCAGCACCTGGCCCTTGGTCACCGTGTCGCCGGCCTTGACCTGCACGTTCACGATGTTGCCGGGCATGGGGGCGCAGATCTGCTCACCGGCAGCCGGTGCGGCAGACGCGGCAGGTGCGGGGGCAGCGGCGGGAGCCGCC
>URCA01000006.1 GCA_900546265.1 uncultured Oscillospiraceae bacterium
GCTACGCCGGCAGCTTCGGCAAACCTTTCGACCGGCTGCAATGCCGCGTCGTCAAAGTATAAGGGGTGCTGGTGATAAATGATCATCATTAAAGACGGTACTCCGAGTTTTAAGGTGACGGTGCCGCCGGAAGATATGTGCATCGGATACGACGGGGAAAACATGGTGCGCAGGATCGTGTTTTCCCCGCCTGCCGGGTATGATGGATGGACGTGGCGGGTCGATTTAATACTGGCGGACGGCGGCGACGATGTTGTCCTGCTCCAGCTAGATGGGGACGTGTTGGCCTGGGATATACTGGATAAGCACCTTGTCTGTCCAGATGGAGCTGGCAAAGTTAAAGCTCAAATCCGGGCAAACAATCCGGCCACCCCGCTGCAGACCAAAAAATCAAATTGGTTTACGCTGTATACGCAATCATCCATTGATGCCATCGACAAAATATGTGTTAGCCCATCAGAGATTGCCCAAGCGGAAAAGTATATGGATGCCCTGCTACTGGACGGACAGACGGCCCGCGCCGCCGCTGAAGAAGCCGCCGCCACGGCCGGAGTCGCCAAACAGGAGGCCATCCGGCAGGCGGAGCTTGCCGGGGATGCAGCGACGGGAGCGGCAGCGGCCGAGCAGGAAGCCGCCAAGGAGCGGGCCGCCGCAGAAGAAGCCGCCAAGCAGACCGCTGCCGACCGGTTGGTCACCGGGCAAGATCGCGCAGAGGTGGAGCGGCTGACCGGTCAGGTACGGGCCGACCGGGAGCAGGTAGGCAAAGACAGAGAGGCGGTGGCTGGTGACAAGGCCGCCGCCGAGACTGCCAAGACCGGCGCAGAGGCGGCGGAAGCCGAGGTCATCAAACAGGCGGGCATAGCCACCGACCAAGTGGCGCTGGCCACCGAACAGGCCGAGCGGGCGAAAGCAGAGGCAGACCGGGCGGCCGGCATCGACGCCTACACCAAAAACGATGCGGACAGCCGGTATCTGCGGGCCACCGAGATTCGCCGCCCCTTCACCGGCGGCGGGATCACCCTGACCGACGCGGACGACGCGGCCTTCGGCGGCGTGACCGTGCTGGGCGCGACCACCGAGACAGGCACGGGCGACAAGGGGCCGGACAATCCGTATGCCCTGACAGGCGTGCAGCCGGCGAGCCTGACGGTGTGCGGGCGGAATATGATACCATATCCATACACATCGTTGCCAAGTGCCGTGACGGGAATATCTTTTGCGGACAACGGAGATGGCACAATAACCGTAAATGGCACGGCTAAAGACGAAACCGCCGGGAGGTTACACTTTTTATCTAATCTTTTACACCTACCGGCAGGTACATATACACTTTCTGGCTGCGCCGCTAATGGGTCTGGTGATACATGGTGCTTGCAAGTGGTGCGCGTTATCAACGGTGTAGAGGATTGGGGGTGGCTCTGTAGGGAATTCGGCACAGGTATAACATTCACACTAACAGAAGCAACAGATATTTATATACGCATCAGGCTTAAAAAGGGCACAGTCATCAACAATGGTATTTTTAAGCCGCAGTTAGAGTTCGGCACCGCCGCCACCCCCTACGCCCCCTACGCCGGCCAGACCGTCCCCCTGCCCGCGCTGGAACCCTTGTACGGCGCCGGCGACATCCGCGACGAATACGACGCGGCCACCGGCGTGGAAAACCGGCGGTGGGGACGGGTGGAGCTGGACGGAACAGAGGCGTGGGCAACAAGGACAAGCGGCGCGGGAGTATACGGATATACGCTGCTGGACGTTTTCGATGCGCCGGCAGCGGCTGGTGTTTGCACCCACTTCAAATATATCAAAAACGGGGCATCCGGTATGCAAACGGCGGTTTGTGTTGCGTCTGCCAGCACGCAAAAAGCATTATCCGTCTTTACCACAATAGCAACGCTGGATGGATGGAAAGCCTACCTTAACGCCCAAGCCACTGCCGGCACCCCGATGACGGTGGTGTATCAGCTGGACGCCCCCGTTGTGACCCAGCACGGGCCGCAGCGGATCCCCACCTATCCAGGATGCACCAATCTGATGTTAGATGTATCGGCGGATGGGGCCGTCCGGTATCCGCTGTCCGCCCCCATGCAGTGGGACGCCAAGGCAGACAAAACGGTGTCGGACGACCGATACGCCAATGTGCTGACCGGCACGGCTTCGGGGCCGGTGGCCGCGCTGGAGGACGTGTCCCCGACGGGGGCGCTGCGCCGGGCGGCGGTGCTGGGCGCGACCGCCGAGACCGGGTCGGGGGATAAGGGGCCCGATAACCCGTATACCCTCGCGGGTGTACAGCCGACAAAGGTGACGGTGTGCGGGCGGAATCTGGCGGCTAATCCACGGTTTAATGCGGCCGATCAGTTTTCGCCATGCGTATATGCAGACTGCGAATTGCAGCCTAATACTAAGTACACTATCAGTTTGTATGTACCGGCAGGTGAAGCCTATTACACGAACGAAAACTTGTTCGCGAAGATTGTTTATTTGCCTGTATCAACCGGTGGCATATATAGTGCGGAAGCCACCACAAAGCCTACAATATCGAATACCGATCCAAAGCAATACGCCACAGGCAAAGGCTGGACTTTGCTTAAAGCACAATCTGGTACGACCGCTTCCGGCAACGCGCGGGATTTGCAAATCGAATTTGGCGACACCGCCACCCCTTATGAGCCGTATACCGGCCAAACCATCACGTTGCCCGCGCTGGCCTCCCTGTACGGCGACGGAACCGTGTGCGACGAATACGACGCGGTTTCGGGCGTGGAAACCCGGCGATGGAAGCAGGTGGTGTTCGACGGGACGGAAAGCATGCGGTGTGAAGCCCACGGAAATGGCCAGCGATATGTATCTATAGACCTGGACGCTGCCGCTAATAAATCCGTCATGCCCATATCCACGCATTACACGTCGTCTGCCTGGACGCAGGACAATAACAAGGTGTATATCCCCAATCCCGTTGTGATGGTGATTACGGATAGCCGTTTCACTACCTTGCAAGCTGCGCGGGACATATTAGCCGCCCAGTACGCCGCCGGCACGCCGGTGACGGTGGTGTACCAGCTGGACGCCCCCGCCGTGACCCAGCATGACCCCGCCCGCATCCTGCCGCCCGCCCCGGTGTGCCGCGTCTTTGCCGACGCGGGCAACACCGCCGTGGGCTATAACCGGGATGTCAACAGTCTTGCTGCAGAGTTGGAGGATCTTAAAGCGACCATCGCGGCACTGCTGGGAGGAGGTGCATAACTGTGCTGCGAGTAAGACCAATACACCTAAAGCAAGCCGGCGAGTTTGTGCGGTTATACCACAGGCACAACATACCACCGGTTGGCGGTAAATTTGCGATAGCCTGCTATGATGGCGATCAGCTTTGCGGTGTGGCGATATGCGGCAGCCGCACGAAGCCCCGTCGGTTTGGCAGGTATTCACGCCGGAGAAACCGGCGGAAAGCGAGGTGCATTGACATGCAGTCGGCGCGCCCTCCCCCGTGGCATAACCTGCAATAACATAACGATATTAAGGAGGCATATCCATATGGATATCATCATCGTTGTACTGATGCTGGCGGTTGTCGTAGAGGCGCTGATCCAGTACGTCAAATCTTTCGTTGCCGCCTTTTCTACCGGCGACAAAAAGACCGCTATCACGCAACTGGCAGCAGTGGCCATTGCCGTTACGCTGTGCTTTTCTACCGGCGCTGATATGTTTTCGGCACTCGGGATCGCGTTCGACTGGCCAACAATCGGCGTAGTCCTGACGGGCATCTTTTTATCGCGTGGCTCTAACTATATCAGCGATTTCATAAAGAAAATGCGCGGCGTGTCCCAAAACGATAATTAATAGTATGCCCCTGCTGAGGGGAAAAACATCGTGGAAAAACGCCCTGTAAATTCCGTTTAAACCTTCATTAAAATACATCTTCATACCAGCCGGCTGCGAAGCATTTCGTAATAATATGCAAAAAAGGCGAGGATTCCGGACGAATCGGATTCCTCGCCTTTTTGCGTTTTGTGCGCAAATTTTTTGCATTTTGTGCGCAAAGCTACAGCCAATCTCACCATCGTGTGAGGTCTGTGGGGATGAGTAAAACTCGGCTTTTATGAAAGTCCCTGCGCCGTTACAGGCGGCGGCAAGCAGACAGGCTTATAGAGAAGATCTACGGATGCTGAAACAAGGATAGGACAATCGGAACGTGGTAAGCCAGCGACGCGGAGAGCTTGACCTCTGTGAAGCGGCGGCAGGGAAAAATCTATGGATACAACCTGCCTTGCGCTGGTGAATGTGGCGGCACAGTACCAATGAAGCTGAGCTAACAAAGCCGTGGAGGGATAGCCGCCAGTCAGTGTTTTACAATAAATCGAAGTTACAGTTCAAATGAGCAAAATCATTCTGCATAAGGTTCGAGTATGACTAAGAGAGGCGAAACCTTCAAGAAATTGGAGTGAGCCGACTTATGGCAGCCAACAAAGCAAAGAAAAAGCAAACACTCAGAAACAACGAATATTACAGCACCCCAGACCTATTTGACGATTTATACGAGAGAAGTCAGCCTGGCGAAGTTTTCACACATCTGATGGAGCTAATCACCAGCGAGCAGAATATCCTGCTGGCCTACCGCGCCATCAAGAAAAACAAGGGCAGTAAGACCAACGGCGTAAACTCGACCACCATCGTAGAGATGGGAGAGAAACAGCCGGAGGAACTGATTGCCTATGTGCGGAAGCGGTTGCAAAACTTCCATCCTCATGCGGTCCGCCGTGTGGAAATCCCAAAACCAGATGGGCGTATGCGTCCGCTGGGCATCCCAACCATGGAAGACCGTATTGTTCAGCAGTGTATCAAGCAAGTGCTGGAGCCAATCTGTGAAGCAAAATTCTACAAGCACAGCTATGGATTCCGCCCAAACCGAAGCGCCCATCATGCAGTGGCAAGAGCTATGTTCCTGATAAATATCTCAAAATACCACTATGTGGTGGACGTGGACATCAAGGGCTTCTTTGACAACGTGAACCATGGGAAACTGCTGAAATAGCTCTGGACGCTGGGCATAAGGGACAAGCAGTTGTTATGTGTCCTGTCCAGAATGCTGAAAGCGCCCATTCAGGGCGAGGGAGTGCCGGCAAAGGGTGTACCGCAGGGTGGTATCCTTAGTCCATTGTTGTCTAACGTGGTGCTGAATGAATTGGATTGGTGGATTGCCAGCCAGTGGGGAACTTTTCCAACCAGAACGAACTACACGCATGACTTGTCCCGCTACCAGAATCTTCGCAGAACAAGCCGCATGAAGGAAGTATTTATCGTGCGGTATGCGGACGACTTCAAGCTGTTCTGTAAATGCCGCAGTGACGCGGAAAGAATATTCGCGGCAACAACAATGTGGTTAAGGGAACGGCTGGGCCTGGAAATCAGTCCGGAAAAATCCAAAATCGTCAATCTGAAAAAGGGATACTCAAACATTCTCGGCTTTAAACTAAAACTCCGCCCCAAAAGCGGAAAATGGGTGCTGAAATCACACATGGCAGACAAGGCGCAGAAATAGTGCAGGGAAAACATACGAGCGGCCATTGGACAAATCGGCAGGGAACCGAACCAATGGAGCGTTATGCAATTCAACGCTATGGTGCTGGGCCTGCATGAATACTACAAAATCGCGACCAATGTATACCTCGACTTTGACCGTATCGCCTTCGATGTCAGAAAGACGCTTCTATGCAGAATAAAAAGCCATCGCAGTCAGACTGGCCTGCGAAGTCAGGCATTTCAGCAATTCTATGGTGATTTTACCGGGAAGATATTCAACGTGGCGGGGTTGGCGCTCTTTCCAATCAACGGAGTGAAAACCACGCCGCCCATGTGCTTCTCCCCCGACATTTGCAATTACTCTGAAAAAGGGCGGGCCAAAATTCATGAGCTGCAAAAGGCAATCAGTCCTATCGTCCTGCAAAAGCTCATGGAACACCCCATACAAGGGTAAAGTACCGAGCTGAACGACAACCGCATTTCCCTTTATGTCGCTCAACGCGGAAAATGTGCAATCTGCAAAGAGCCCTTGCTGGTGGGAGATATGGAAGTCCATCACATCACGCCAAAATCCAGTGGTGGAAAGGACAATTACTCCAATCTGGCGCTGATAACGGGAGATGTGCATAAGCTCATTCACTCAACCGACCCGGTAATCATCCAAAAATATCTGGACAGGCTGAAAAACTGCAAGCTCAACATGGCTAAACTCAACAAATTCCGGCTGTTGGCTGGCAACTGTAAACTCGAATATAGTAAACATTGATGGGGCGCCGTGTGAATCGAAAGGTTCACGCACGGTGCTAAGCGGGGGAAAAGCCGGAGATGACTTCAACGCTTACCTATCGCAAAATGTCTTTTATAACAGGTCTAACCATTCGATACCCCTCTTATCGGATATTACACTACCATTTAGAATTATACCATAATTCCCCATATATTTACAATATTTTCTACTGGTTTTAAAACAAAACATTCCCCGACTATGAGCTGCTCTATATGTAGCCGGGAGATATCTTAAATTTCGAATTTATCCATGTCGTTCTTCCGCTCAGTTTCAGAATCAAATAGATAGCTCAAATCATTCTTCCTCGGTTTCGCCATCAATCAATCCGCTTTCTTCAGTTAAACGATCAAAGTCACTCTGATAGGTTCTATCCTGCAAAACTCGGTACTTCTCAAATTCGCTTTCCGCAAATGCTTTCGCTATAGCCGCTGTAACTTTTCCCTTATCCTGAAGTATTTCCGCATCATTGAACTGAAGAAAGGCATCCAACTTGCTGGCCCAATCCGCCATGGTCATAGGAATATGTCGTCTAGCTTGACGAATCGCGTAGTCAAGGTACATGGTGACAATCTCGTTTAATTCCTGCATTTCATCCTTCGACAGATAATTCTTGGCAACGGAAACATCGGCTTTGACAATTTTTCCCCACGGAGCATTCAACCAAGTGGTAAGCCCCATATGCTCTTTGGTATGGTCAGCGCGGGCCACAATCATCTCCGCCGCTGTGTTGCCATGAACAGCATAATGCATCTTATTTTGTACGGTGGCAAAAAAATCATGAGTTATTTTACTGTCAACTGAATAATCTACTGCAGTTGCATATATATCGGTTATCTTTTGGTAAAACCTACGTTCGCTTGCCCTTATCTCCTGAATCTCAGAAATAAGATGTTCAAAATAATCCTCATCAAATATCTGTCCGTTTATCAGTCGGTTTTTATCCAGTATATAGCCCTGTTTTGCAAACGTGTCCAGCACCTTTGTGGCCCACTGGCGAAACTGCGTTGCTCTTTGAGAATTTACCCGGTAACCTACTGCTACAATAGCGGATAAGGCGTAGAACTTATAGCGATATGTCTTGCCATCGTCGGCAGTATGTGCAAATTTTGCACATACTGTATTTTCATCGAGTTCGCCGCCTTCAAATATATTTTTTAAATGTTTGGTAATTACGCTGCGCTCTACATCAAACAATTGGGCAATTGCCTTTTGCGTGAGCCATACATCTTTGTCCTGCACCCGGACTTCTATCGAATCTTCCGCCGCGTCTTTTGTAAAGACCAAGAAGTCGACAGTGCTGTTTCGAATTTGAATTTTTTTATCATTCATTTAGCGTCACCACCTTGTCAATTTCAGTATAACACGATTCGCCATATATTTACAACGTTTGCTCAAAACAAAAACATCCCCCGACCGCGGTCGTCCCTATATGCACCGCAGTCGGGGGATTTCTCTATGTGTTCAGATGTCCGCCAATATTTCCATACCATTCTTCAGCACTATCTGTATCTGCTCCTTGGATACCACCCGGATGCATCGCACCAGCTGGCGGATGATGATGTTGTCGTAGGGCATCGGCACCGTTTCGTACTTCTTCAGCACCTCTTCAATCTCCTGTATCACCGCCTCATCCACTATCGTGGTTCCCTCCCTCGCTTCGGCCTGTTCCAGCCGGGTGGTCAACATCTCGATGCTGTCCGCCATCTGCTTGAATTCGGCCTCACAGCGCTCCACACCGCCGTTCTCCACGCATTTGCGCACCAGCTCCATCCGCTGGTTCCGCAGCGCCTGTATCTGCGCTTGAATGGTGTAGATTTCTTCCGAACCTCCACCATGCAGGGCGCGGCCAACGTTGTTCCGCAGCACTTCGATGGCGGAGCCTTGGGAGAGTAGCGTCCGGCTCAGCTCCCGTACGATCCCTGTCTGCAGCGTATCCTCCTCCAGCGTGGGAGAATCCGGACAGTATTTCTTCCCGTTCTCTAGGCGGTTCACGCACCGCCAAACGATTTTCTTGGTACCATTGCGCGCCCAAGTGGTTCGCCGGTAGCGAGAGCCACACTGGCCACAGACCAGCAGTTCGGTCAGGGCGTACTTGCTGCTGTATTTCCCCAGTTCGGTCTTTCCTTTGCTCGACGTCTTTCGCTTGCTCCGCCGGCGAGCCAGTTCCTCCTGCACCCGGTCGAAAGTGGCGCCGTCGACAATCGCCGGATGGTTGTTGGATACATAATACTGGGAGCGTTCACCATGGTTCTTCTTGGATCTCTTGGCTAACACATTGGGAACATAGGTCTTCTGCAGCAGGGCATCGCCCCGGTACCGCTCGTTTTGCAGCATATTGTGAATGGTCTCGATCCGCCATATGGAATTGCCCTTGGGTGTCGGGATCTGGTCTTCCTCCAGCCCCGTCTTTATCTGTCGTAGGCTCTTTCCGGCCAGAAATTCCCGGTATATCCGCCGGACGGTTTCCGCTTCCTCCTCCACAATCTCCGGTTCCCCGTCGGCGCCCCGCTGGTATCCAAGCATGGAGCCGTAGTTCATAGGCACCTTGCCGTTCATGAAGCTGCGTTGCTTGCCCCATGTGACATTGCCGCTGATGGATTCCGACTCCGACTGGGAGAAAATGCTGTAGATCGACAGATAGGTTTCGGAGCCCATGTCCAGCGTGTCGATGTTCTCTTTTTCAAAGGTGATGCCAATATCCAGCGCGGCCAACAGACGGATATAGTGGAGGCAGTCCACGATGTTGCGAGAAAAACGGGACACCGACTTGATGAGAATCCGGTCAATTTTGCCCTGCTTGCACTTGCGGATCATCTTCATGAACTCGGGCCGTTTCTCCGCGCTGGTGCCGGTCAATCCCTTATCGGCGAAAATGCCGACGAACTCCCACTCCGGGTTCTTCTGGATTTTCTCGGTGTAATAGGCCTTCTGGGTCTCGTAGCTATTCTCCTGTTCCTCCTGTTTGGTGGATACCCGGCAGTAGGCCGCCACGCGGAGCTGCCGGTATTTAGCGCGGTTCTCCGGCTGTAATTCAGGAAGCGGCGGAATGACCGTGACCTTCTTCGCCGGCATTGTCTGCTGCATCATACTGGATGAAGTCCTCCTCCCCGATCACTTGACTGTTGATGAGCTCCAGGGATATGTTCCCGTCCGGTTTGATCCGGATGTGCGACACCACTTTATCGAACAGTTCTTCCGAAGATACAGAAAGCGGAACCGCTTTTCGCAGTTCCGCTTGTATCACGTCCGACAGATGACGGGTGTTGTCGATTTCATCGTATTTCTTCGCCGTATACGCGAGGATATCCAATTTCAGCTGTTCCTTGTCTGCCACTGTGTCACACAATCTTCTGCAAATCTTTTCTTCCAATCGTTTGACGGTTTCAGAGGGAGTATAGTTAGAAGATCCAATATCCACCATGTCCGGGTAGGAAGCCACGCCATCCAGAAGGACGCCGACAGCATTCATAAGCTGTACATCCGTCAGTTTAACAGATATGGAACAGCCGACACATTTCCATTGCGTGGCACGGCGCTTATCGTATACCCGATGCAGTGGTCGTCCGCAGCGATCACACACAACTTTGGCCCGCATATGGCGGGGAAATTCACAATAAAGTGGCGTCTTGGTTGTTTGCTTCTCTTCCTTCAGTGAATGAACCGCCCGAAGCTCCGCTTGTGTGATTAGCGGTGGGAATACGGTGGAAGCACAGTATCGTTCATCCTCTAGTATGCGTTTCACCCTATGCTTGTTCCACTGATATTCTCCGGGCAGAAAGCATACCCGGCGTTCCGTCAGGTCTTTTGCCAAGGCAGCATAGGACGCCCCTTGCCGGTATCGGGCAAACATATTGCGCACTTCACAGGCTTCTTGTTCGCATATTCGGATTTCTCCCTGTTTCATCATATAACCGAATGGGATTTTCCGATTCTTCATACCGCTATCCCCCGTTTCCGTTCTGGCAGCTGCTCCCGCAGCTCCAGTCCCCCCAGCAGGACGAATCGGCAACTGTTGGGCGCTTCGGCGTGAATTTCTTTGACCGTATCCGCAAACAACTCCCTATTGAATTCCACAACCGGGCCATCCAATGTCATATACCATTCATTCAGTTCACGAAGTTCCGCCAGCCTGCTTCCCTCTTCACCGTCATCCAACAAGCGGCGTCTGGTCAAGACCAGTTCCGATTCTTGCTGATGGATGTCACGGCATTGTGCCGTATACTCTGCCGCATCTATATACCCTTTTCTCTTCAGTTGGGTCAGAAGTCGTTCCTGTCCCCGCAACTCTGCGATTCTTTGATTGAGCTCTCCCACTCGTATCGGCTGGTTGCTGTGCTGCATCGTTTCCAGCAGCTTGACAGTCTCTTCCAGAAGAGAATGCCGATAACGCCAGAGCTTATCGGACAGCCGTATGAATGCTTCCTCAATGTCACTTTCCAGCAGCAAAGGAGACGGGCATTCTATGACGCTGGCATTGTGACCCCGACAGTCCCAGTATCGCTTCCCTCGGATATCCCGTCTTCGAAAGTACCGGCCGCATCGGCCGCAGATAATCTTTCTGGTAAACGTACAGGTCTGTTCCGGTGCCGCCGGTCTTTCCCGTAGTTTCCACAACCGTTTGGCCTGCTCGAACACTCCCGGCGACAGAATGGCCGGATTCGTATCCTCCACATAATACTGCGCCCGTTCCCCGCGATTGCGCCGCTGTTGAAAGGGTAGGGCGTCCGTCGTATATTTCTTTTGGAGCAGGGCGTTTCCAGCATAGCGATCATTACAGAGAATATAGCTGACTGAGTGGATATACCATTTGTCAAATCCGTTCAGCTTAATCGCCTGCGTAGCGTTAAGCCTATCGGTAATGGCCTTTTTCCCCATACCAGAAAGATACCAGTCAAAGATTAGCCGGACAATCCGAGCCTCTTCCTCCACAATAACGAATTTCCCACCTATTATTCGATATCCATATGGCGCGGAACTTGGAAGAAAGGTTCCATTCTGCATCCGCTTCTGGCATGACCAGCGCTGGTTCTGGGAGATGGAGATGGATTCCTGCTGTGCCCTGACGCCGGACAGGGCCAGCATAGTCTCATTGGCCAGCTTGTCGGTCCGCATGTTTTCATTCTCGAACCACACCGTCACGCCCAGCTGCCGCAGTTCCCGCAGCGCCTCCAGGAACTCCATGGTGTTGCGCGCGAACCGGGAGGTGGACTTCACCAGGATTAGATCGATCTGCCCTTTCCGACAATCGGCCATCAGACGGTTGAACTCATCCCGCTTGTCCATCCGTGTGCCGGTCAGTCCTTCGTCCGCGTAGACATCGGCCAGTTCCCACTCCGGGTTCTGTCCGATATACGCGGTGTAGTGGCGTACCTGTGCGAGGAAGGAGTTCAGTTGGTCGTCCGAGTCGCTGGATACCCGGCAGTAGGCAGCCACACGGAGCTTTTCCGCTGTTGTTCCCGCTCGGGCGTCAATGACATGGATTTCCCGCACGGCTGCCCGCTCCTTTCTCCCTTTTCAGCATAGACATGTGCTCATCCTCCTTGTTGTGTACTGCCGACGGCCTTCGCCGGCAGTACACAACAATACCACGAGGGTACGAATCTATCTATTACCAACATCACTAGACATAAGCGGCAATAGGGTGGTATACCTCGGCATTGTACCTATCGATCTGCCGGAACTGGGCTTTTGTGATGAGCCCCTGTTCCAGCAGCTCTTTCAGGATGGCCGTGATAAACAGATAGGCGGCCTCGTTCTCCAGATTCATCGGTCCGCCTCCTAGAGCTGCATCTGCTGTTCGTTCGGATATTCCGGCCGGAAGTAGGGTTCGATGACACCGTTCGCCACGGTCACCACAGTCATTCCATACCGTTCAAACCGCAGCAGCAGGGCGTTTAATAAGGGGAGTTTCCGGCTAAGCCTGTCAATGGAAGTCATCACAAGCAGGTTCGCCTTTCCGCTCTTAGCCGCAGTCAAAGTCGGCTTGATGAGCTCTTCTGTCATGCGTGTCCCGCTTCCATGTATCCGGGATATGCCGACAATTTGGATCCCTTTATCTTCACAGAACTTTCGCAGCCTCTGCTCCTGACAATCCAAAGTCCATGCTACGTCCTTGGCACTGGCACAGCGGCAATACAACCAAGCACGTTTTTCTTCATTTCCCATGACACAGCTCCTCCAGATATCGAATCCCGAAGCTGATTGCGATGGCCTCGTCCACCTGCTGCATTGACGTCGTGTCCAGATGACCCACGAAGCCCGTCAGCCGCCGCTTATCGATGGTGCGGATTTGCTCGAGTAGCACCACCGAATCCCGGGGAAGCTCCACCGCGGATATTGACACATGGGTGGGCAGGGTGGTCTTATCCTGCCGGCTGGTGATAGCCGCTACGATGGTCGTGGGGCTGAACCGGTTGCCCACATCGTTCTGAATCACTAATACTGGGCGGTTCCCGCCCTGCTCGGAGCCGATGACTGGTTCCAGACTGGCATAGTAGATTTCTCCTCTTTTCATGTTCGGCATGATCTATATCCTCCTTGGGTAAGTAACCGGGCGGCAGGACAGAGTTCTGCCGCCCGCTCGATATCAATCGTCTTACCGTCGGTATTTGTCCTCGACATCCCCCGACATGAAAGGCCATGGTCCTTTCGGGAATGCATCGGACTGTTCTGGCGAACATCATGGGAATCTCACCCCCGCGTGGATCTCACCCGGCCGCCCCCATTGGTTGTGTCTGTGGCTGGACGGAAGTATCATGATCCCTTCTGCCTGTCTTCGCCTCCGCCGGCGCCACCCGGCGGTCAAGATGACTCTTTGCGGCTCGCTATTTGAACGGCAGCAGAAGGAACGTATCCGATGCACTGGATATGCAATTTTCAAAGTACAAGAAGGAGTAAAATGAGCCCCCTCACTTTCCATGCCGAAAAAGCGAGGGGGCTATGCAGGGAAATTTTAAATTTTCATGGATTTCTTCAATTTGGCTACAGCTCGCTGTATTCGACGACATATGGTGGATTGATTTACTCCATATCGTTCCGCCAATTCAGCCTCCGGCATCTGGTAAACATAATATTCAGAAAGCAGGGCTTGTTCCTCATTCGAGAGCTTGTCCAGACAATCGGAAAGGGTTTCTGATAACACAGCTTTCTCTACCAGAGAAGCGATATTGGCCGAATCATCCGCTACGATATCGGCTCCAAGAAACTCGTCGGTGTCCAGCATGTCATAGGAGAACTCCCTATGCCGAATCGCCTCTTCCCGCAGATACTTCTGGCGACGCCGGTCGCGGTAGAAAGCGGCGTAGTCCTCCGGCGGAACCTCCAGCAGCATCCCATGCAGGGGAATGAACTGTTTTTCTCGATATGAGGCGTCTGCTTCTTTCCGTTTGAGCAACTCCTCGTAGCTAATTTCTTTATACTGACCATGTTTGCGTATAAAACACCTGTCGGTGCCTTTCACGTTTTTTACCTCCTGTCGGCGTTTTGGAAATCAAAACGCCGACAGGAGGGCCGCGGCAGCCAGCCGGGCTCGGTCGGGCACTAGGATAAACTGTGGCATAATGAAAACAGCCAAACTCACCGGATTCTAAGAAACCGGCAAATTTGGCTGTACGGTTGGTTTGTTCACTCTTGGGGGCGGCGGTTGTCGTCCTCGACTATATATTTGTTCCTTTTTCGGTGCTTTTGACGACGCCCTTCCCTGCAAGTTGCTTTGTGCTCTTTGCCAACATTTAGTGCGTTAACAATATTTTTACAACTAGACAGCAAAAGATCACTCCAACCGCATGGCAGCACAGCCAAGCGGTTGGGGTGCTGTCTAAGCGGGCGGTTCTGCCACGCCAAATTGATACATATGGCTTTTTACATAAAATATCCGTGCTTCAATATCCATAGACATACGATCCTTTCAACAAATGATAAGCCTTAGTCCAATGAATTTAAATACTCCAAGCTAAGGCCGGCACATTCCAACGGTGTTTTACCATAACTTGGTTGATCTTGCTCTACAACCATCCATTTGGCGCCGCACTCCTTAGCTGAGGACAAAATGGACGGAACATTCTGTATCCCCATTCCTAAGGGCCTATACTGAAATGACTGAGACACCTGCTTTTTCTTATCTTCATCAACTCCAATCAATGCATACATATTTTCACTTCTTGTACCAGAATAATCTTTCAAGTGAACTAAATCGATCCGGCCGGCATATTTGCGCAAGTAGGCACACGGATCTTCGCCAGCCACATTCACCCAACAGGTATCAAACTCCGTTTGCAGCAGTTCGGAGGGGACCTCCTCATACATAAGGTCAATGGCGTACTTCCCATCTATTTTGATAAATTCAAAATCATGGTTATGATACCCCAACTTCAAACCGAGAGCCAGCGCTTTTTCACCCAGACCTTTTGTCAGTTCCAGCATTTCTGCAAATCGCGGCTGACCCGGACGGAACGTGCCAGGCAAAGAAGGGATTATGACGTACTGGCAACCAATATCCCGATAAACTTCCAATATCGCGGGATCGCTTATCATACTCATGAAAGGTACATGTGCGGAAATAGGAACCAGTCCGGCGTCTTTACACATCTTGTTTACTTCACGCGCATCATGACCGAAAAGACCGGCAAATTCTACCCCGTCATAGCCTATTTCTTTCACCTTTTGAAGCGTACCCGCAAAGTCCGCTTCCATATCCTCGCGAACCGAATACAGCTGCAGTGCTACAGGAAAGTCTTTCATTATTACACCTCTTAAATTTCTGGAATGTCAATAATAACCTCGCGACCCGTTGCGCTGGAACGCATAATTCCGTCGATAATCGCTTGATTATATAGAATTTGACTGGTAGGAACCGGTGCATCTGAACCGGTTTGGACGGCGTCAAGGAAAGAACGAATTTTACAATCGAACAGGTTGGCGGAGCCTTCGGGGGAGCGAAGCAGGGGGATGGACAGTTGAACCGGCTCGCCCGCCACATCGCGGTAGATGGTCATAGGGGAGCAGAAAGTCCCGTTCCAGCATTCTGTCGACGGGATACGCAGCGAGCCTTTCGACCCCATAATAATGGTATCGCCCGACGTGTCGAGGTGCATATACCAGGCGATACGGAAATCCAGAACGATATTGCCTTCCAGCCGAATATACGCGGAAGCGAAATCATCCACGCCAAATTTGTTTGCGCATTCAGGCTTTCCTATCTGGGCATACGCCTCCGGCGTCTTGCCAAAGAAGCCGGTTGCACACCCCGTCACCGTCAGGGGCTTCGGATATCCGATGGCGTTGAGCACCATGTCCAACGAATAACAGCCAATATCGCCGACCGCGCCCAACCCCGCTTTATCCTTCTCTATAAAGGTTTCGGACCAACTGACCGGTATACCATGGCGGCGGCCGCCTCCTGTTTGAATGTAGTAAATCTGGCCCAGTTCTCCCGACTGGACAATTTTTTTAATCATCTGCATGTTGGCGTCATAACGCGGTTGAAATCCGACGGAAACGATTTTACCGCTTTTCTTTTCCGCGCGGCAAATGGCGACGGCTTCGTCCAAAGTCACCGTCATCGGCTTTTCCAACAATACATGCAGCCCGTGTTCCAGCGCGTAAATCGTGCACTCTGCATGAGAGCAGTTGTATGTGCAGACACTGACCGCATCCATCGGCACGGTGTCGATCATATCTTTATAGCTTTCAAACGACCGGGCCTGCACCTCATATTTTTCAAAAAATTTCCTTGCCTTATCCGGGATGATATCGGCCCCCGCAACAATTTCCACATCCGATTGTTTCATATAGCTTTGCATATGGCTATTGGCTATGCCTCCGGTTCCGATAATGCCAATCCGTAGCTTTCTGCCGCTGCGTATCGATTTATCTTCTGTAAAATCGACAGCAAAATTGTTCATATCCAGTTGAGCCATAGAGTTGTAACCCCCTGCGTTAAATGTATATCTTTGGCCTGTTTCGTCCGAGATAAATGCCTGAACCCATTCTTTTTCTCATTGCCGATCTCCCCTGTTGCGTGACGCAAACGCCGCCCGCCGCTTATAGGAAAAGGCTATTTGCCGAAGAAATGAAGAGCAAATCGAAAACGCGCGTTTTCATCATACCACATGGGGAAATTTGTCGCCCAGACGTTGTTATACAGATTAAAAAAGACGCCTTCCCCGTCGGTCGGTATATCCTGCCGGAAATTGAGGAGGGACGGTTGTCCCGGCGATACGAGCGCGGTGTCCAGGGCTTCAATTGCCATCTCATCATACAGGATGCCGTAATCGGTGCCGTGCAAACGTCGATTTCCTTTTCTGACAACTTGTTTTGGATCGATTTTCCTCCCCAGTTTTTGAATTCGCTTGTTGGCCGCAATAGGATGAAAGCCTATCCAGAAGGCCTCGGTTACGCGGTTGGCCGGTTTTCCGAACCACGCGAAATCCAATAACAAGTCGCCGTCTTCGCCCACGGACACCAGCAGATCGCCACGTTCCGGGCATCCGCAATGTTCCGTTGCCTCGTGCGGAAAGCGATATTGAATGACAATGGCGTCTGAACCGCAGAACGTCACCGCATCCGGGACAAAGCTTTTATACGGTTCGTTCACACATTCCATTCCGATTTTGGTATAATCCTCCCGCGCCCAACGCACATCTAATCGGTTGTACTGCCGGTAAAACCGTTGATATTGTTCGGCGGTGAACTGTTCATAGCAGAGATTGCATAAGGTATGTTCCGCGTCGCAAAAAATGTGGTCCTCTTTCTGCAGATGACAGATCGAACCATGCCGGTCGATCTTAAGTGTATACTTTCCGAGAGTGAGGAACTTGTTTGCATCGGCTCTTTGCAGATTTTTGGTGGACAGAGGGCTTCTTTCGGACTGCCGGATGATTTCCTCGGCCGCTGTTCTGTAGGGCGATTTCATGGCGGCCACCGCGTCTGTCAGATAACGGCGCTGCTCGGCCCATGACGTTTCCATACGTCTGAAGTTATCCCTGCACCGTACCGCTTCAAACTTCTCGCGCGAATAATTGGTATGATCCGCCAGATTTATCTGTCCGTTTAATCCCCATGTATGCTCCGGAATCATAATAAGCGCCTGTTGCAGCACCTTTTTGTCCGGAATATCCGGCATTTGTTCAGAAAGGCGCTCCAAACCACGAAAAATAAAAATCTTTTTCGGGTCTGTTCCGATTCCGTGAATCCAGCTGTCGCCTATTTCGTCGGTTATGACAGGCAGCTCATCTTCCGTTTCCCTGACCGCTAATGCGACGTCGTTCAGGTTGGCCGCGACAATATCGGCCGACGGAAATTTCTCGCGGAGAGAGGCATACAGCTCTCTCACCTGAGCAGCGGTTTGTCCGCCCTGATTGTCATTTGTGTGAGCAAAATAAATGGCTGTTCCCGTTTTTCCTATTTCGGAAAAGGTTCCATAATCCGTATGATACATAACGGTAATCTGTTTGCCGCTTTCGGATTTCCAGCGAAAAAGTTCCGGTACATCCGGCACGGCGGAGGCCGGGTTGACGCCTATATGCAAAAATTCAATTCCGTTTTCCGCCAAATGTGGAATCATGGCTTTGGTATGTCCCGGCACATCGGTCATTTTAGCAGCGATTGTCTTTTTACCAAACCGCTTATCCAGTTCCTTTGAAAGCGACAGACCATACCGAAAAAGGGACTCGCTCATCAACTCGGTATGCGTCGTAAACGGGAGTCCGTGCCAGGTGATATCACCGGCTTCAATGGCCTCGCATAGTCGTTTTGTCTTGTCCGCCGGACGTGTCCGCAGATACTCATGAATCAGCCAGGAGCCCGTTGTCCATTGAAAGCATTCTTTACCGCCCTCTTTACGAAACGCCGCAGCAACGTCGATCGCTTTTGGAATATAGTCGTCCATATATTTCGTAATAACATTGGAAGCAAGGTCGGTAAACCCTATGTCTAAATGTGTCTTAAACAGCACCAGCAACTTGTCAATTTTCATGTCTTCTCTCCCAACGTGTCAATCATCCATATTCCGGCAGCAGCGTCGTGCCTGCTCGCCGCACCGCCAGATAGTCGGAAGGCAGGTTGAATACAGTCTTCAGCGGATAAGCGATCCCGGATCCGTTCTTTCAGAATCCGCCATGCGTTTTTCCGGAACCGGTATCATCCTGCATACTCCTTTTTTGTTAAATAGCCTAACACGAGTTTTCTTTTATCCACCGCCACTGTTCTTCATCAAGGAACTCTATAGGCGAATTGGATCTATCGGTATCGCTGTTTTCGACAACCAACACCTTTGTCCCTTTACATAAACTATGCGTGTGCCAGACATTTTTCAAAACTGTATAAGTAATTCCCGGCTTCATCGTCACCGCTCGAATGGCCTCCGGCTTGTCTCCTCCCTCCGCCACAAACAGCGTGCATTGGCCGCTCAACAAAACAAACACCTCATCTGTAAGCGTATGCTTCTGCATGGTCCTGATTTCGCCGGCGGCGTATTGGGGAGAATCGTTCATCAACGCCACAAGCCACTCCCCGCATGTGGCTACGGGCTCATATCCGGGCAGATTGTGTTCTGCCGTTTTCAGTAAAACCATTCCGTCTCCTCATTCTTCCGTCAAGGCCTCGATAATGGCTTTCCTGGCAGCCTCATATACGCTATACTCCATGCAATACACGGATTCCACCGAATCCATCGCCGCTGGACACAGCAATTCCCGCAGAGTTTTATTATGAAACATCGCCGCGTATATGTTTTTCAGCAGGTTATCCGCTTTTTGAGGAAAGCGCAGGCGCAGTTGCTCAAGCAGCCTATAGTCTTCTGTTCCACGCATCAGTTGTATATAGCGAAGCGATAAAAGAGGGACGCCGTTTGGACCCGGATAGACGAAATTCGTATCCCCGGCATTGTATGTATGCCACCGTCCATCCGTCAGCGGAGTACGATTGTATAAAAAATAATTCCACCGCAAAAAGCCATCCAGATGTAGATAGTCAGTCAAGAAGCCTATCAGTCGGCTTTCTAGCAAACGGGACGAAAGAAACATATTGGGGAACGGCGGCTTACAGCAGACGTACCAGGTATACGCCGGCCTCTGCCCCGGCTTCTGTTCGAGAACAAGCGCCTGCAGCTTTTCCCATTCCTCTCCCACAGAAGCAAGGGCAACCGAAAAATAATCCGCCATATTTTTCATTTTTATGATATGCTCCGTATGGCTGATAGCCGCGCTGAACCGAAAAGCAGGGGCTACCCGGTGGATACGTTCCAAAATACGCTCAAACAAAGCGAAATCCATGGGTTCATCTGTAAAAATCGTCACCCTATCGATCAATCCGCTCTGAATAAAATAGTCTTGAAGCGCCGCTATATACATATCGATATGCGCCCCGCTTCTCATCCATTTGCAGCACCCGTCGATTTCGTCGTAATATCGCAGCCGTACCGCATCCGGATGATCGTCGGCCATCTTTCCAAAGCCGTATTCCTCATCCTGCCAAACTCCCGACAGGCCAAAGATTTCAATTCGACGGTCAATACCGTGAGCCATGCAAAGCTCGATATACCGCTGCATAGCCGAAAAGTCATAGTGAAATACGCCCGCCTGGTCGCGCCGGATTCTCACCATATTATATTCGTACATATCCGCGCCGTCTTCCGGACAGCGGTGGCACATTTGTCCCGCCCACGGGGCATCGCTGGCTATAATGCTGATGCTACGCTGCCCAAGCCGGGCCAGAGAAACAATAAATCGTTCAAGGATCGCAAAATGAGCGTCGCTGAATCGTTCCACCGCATACTGCCTCGCCAAACTGGTGACATGCTGCCATAAATCCAGTTCAAACCGACTCTCAGCCATCGGCGGCAGGATATAGTCCAGTACCTCCAGCTCGTAGTTAAGCTGCCCGCACAACCGCTCGTCGCCAAACAGATCGCTTTCATACGCCCGGATGCCTCCCCGGTACAGTCCCGGGCGCGTTGATTCGGGAGTCTCCAACTGCACCCAAACCATAGAGGTTTCATGCCGCGCATACGCTGCGCTGTCCCGGTCGGATAGTATATCGCCGATCAGACTCCTATCGTCGCCTTTTATATATTGGATTATCTGCATGGTTGCTGCCGGTCCGTCGCCAAACCATTCCAGCCGTATACGCGTACTGTCCCGCTCCATGGAAAAGCAGGCGCGTTCAGACAACGTCAAGATAAAGGCGTTGTCACAGGTCACCGCCGCTTGGAATGCGGCGAAGCTCCCCCGCAAGGCCTGCAGCTTCAAGTCGCGGCACGCGAAAACATCCCGGCCGCCGGGCACGGCAAACGCCTGTGGGTATGTGTCCCATATTTCTTTTGGATACCGACGGACACGCGTCTGCGTGCTGTCATTAAAGACCCCATGATAATGTTTAAACGTTTCATCGGCCATACCAAGCTTTATCATATATATGACCATTCCTTTCCGCTGCGCTTCAAGACATCAAATGAGTAAAATCGTTCGCAAACAGTAACCCACAGAATGTTCATCACGCACAATGAACACCCGTGGGTTACCGAGCATATTATGAGAATTCACCCAATCAACCCTTAACGGGAGGCATGCGTTCTCCTCCTGCGCAAAGCATACGCGGCGGTTCCTGCCGCCACCGCGGTAACGAGAGCGCCCGTACACATAGCGACGCCGGTATCGGCGCTGCCGGACTCGTTCCCGCTTTCGCTGTCGGTAATCCCGCCGGTTCTGCCTGTCGGGGCGATGACGACATCATCAAAATACAGGCTGGACAGACCGGGAGTACGAAAGGACAGGTATTTCGTCTGGGCAACAAAAGTTATAGTGACCTCCTGCCACTCGCCTTGCTTCAACTGGTCGAGTTTGCAGATAGTCTGATTGCCGTGCGACGGACGAGACACATCCAAATAATCTGTTTGAACAAGCTGGATACTATCCGATCCATTATGCACGGAATCCCTGTAGACCCAGAATGACAACCTGTATTCATTCCCGATCGTCAGACCTCCCATTTCCTCATCAAATAAGGTGAAATCCTGTGTGCCTGCCTCTTTCCCGATTCGGTGAATGGATTTGTTTCCATCATGCACATAAGTGCCGTCGTACCCTATGGTACCGGGACGATACACCTCGTAATCCTGCCCAAGGCCCTCCTCATCGGGAGTCAAAAAAGGATACGACTCGAAGCCCTGGCGAATGGATACGTCCGTCCACTTGGCATATAAGGTAATATCATATTCAGGAAAAACATCCAGTGGATATTTTACATCCAATGTCCTGTAAACATGCCATTCATCAAACACATAGCCGACACGCTTCATCTCCGGCCACGAAATCGGCTCTTCCGGATAACCGGATATCGGTGCCACTTCCGGCCCACCGTTCGTATAGAACGTGATCGTTACCTTTTGGAGAGGCATGGAATAGGCATCCGAGCCAAACGAACGAAGAACCGGTGAGCGTTTATCCACCGTCTTCCAAACGCCGTCAAAATCAAGTCCTTTCATGCTCGTCTTGGCCTTTTCTCCAATCATGTTTCCACGATTGACCTGTGTAACGCCGTCCTGCGGGAGGTTTCCGTAAACGTCGCTGTACTTCATGACATCATTACTATCCTTGCCAAGTGTCCTGACGGTTCCCAGGCCCGTCGAATAGCTCCGCCGGATCTCTCCACCTTCTTCAGTCGCCCAATAGCTGCCGATGATGCTGCCTTTGAGCGAGCTGCCTTCGGAGTTGGCGAGACTATAACAATCCTCGATGGTTACAGGCCGCGGAGAGCCTGCTATAATGCCTCCGGTGAAGCTGCCCTGCAGCGTTACATCGTGATTAACGAAGCAGCCGCGAACGAGAGGCGGCGATCCCTCAGCATTGTTTTCCACATATCCTGCTATGCCGCCTGCGTAGTTTGCCGAAATGAACGATTTCACAACGCCGACATTTTCCACTACTGCCCCCTGACGCAAAACTGCGAACAACCCGGCTTTCGGGGCATTGGTTTCGGCAACAGTAGCAGCATCGACATAGATGCCTTCCACAACATGTCCTTGACCGTTAAAATAGCCTCGGAAGCTCTCCGCACCCGTGGTATGGAACCACGGATTCACGGATTCTGAGGAATACCAGTTGTCGTCTGCTGTGTTGTTAAGATGGATATCCTCCGTCAGCACATAATACACACGTGTTGTTTGGGCTGAATTTGTCAGGCAGGTGTTGGCCAACAGCGCCAATTGTTCCCCTGTGGCAATCTGGTATGGATCCGCCTGTGTTCCTGTACCCCCGGCAAACTTGCTGGCAATCTCTCCCGTCCACACCGTGCCGGGCGTACCCATATTTTCTCCGGGCGTACTCTCGCGAGTATCGTCGAAGAGCGGAAACGCCAACAGCTGCGGCGTACCGCCTTCCACCGTCCGCCATACCGTGTCGAAGTCGAATCCCGTCATGCTGGTCTTCGCCGCGTCGCCTATCATACTTCCCGGTTCCAGCTCGGTCACACTGTGTTGCCCAAGCGTTGCATACACATTCTCCAGTACCATCTTTGCGCTGACGTTTCCCAAAGCTGAATCGCGGTTTTCACCGTATACATAGCATCGACGAATAACGGTGTCATTCGTATCCGCCAACCCCCACAGTGAACCGACCAGGCCGCCTTTCTTCCCTGTCGCTGTCAGCGAACCGGTAAAGAAGCTGTCTTCCATACACACCGGCCGCGGCGTAGCTCCCACGAGCCCGCCGACGTCTGCTCCCTGTATCTTTACACTGGAAGCAGCAAAACAGTTGCTGATTCGAGGAGGCGTCCCGTCCATATGCTCTATATAAGCCGCGATACTACCAACAAACTTTGCTTTCAGATCAGCCTTTACAATTCCGACGTTTTTCACGACGGCGCCCGGCCCAATGAAGCAGAACAATCCCGCGCGGGTCGTGGTCGTGACGTCCGCGTCGATAAACAGTCCCTCTACCACATGCCCCTGCCCGTCCAATTGGCCACGAAAACTCACGTCGGACTGGACCCAGGGGGTCGCCGACTGTTTCCAATCCTCGGCAGAGGTATCATTGAGACGGATATCCTCCGTCAGGACGTAATACTTCCCAGCCGTTGCCGTGGCGTCCGTCTGTACCAGCAGGGCCAATTGTTCCCCTGTGGCGATTTGATACGGATCCTCTTGGGTTCCCTGGCCCCCGGCATATTCGGCGGCTGCCCCGCCCGACCACACAGTGCTCGCGGCGGCAACGAGTCGTCCCCGATGCCCCGCTGTAAACGGCAGGCACATGGCGACGACCAGCGTCAGGGACAGAACAGCTTTCCCGATGCGCTTTCTTTTCATAGAGAGCCCTCCTTTTTGCAAAAATTATGTATATGTATTTGAATTATGACCGGAGAATTCCGGTCAACTACATTGTTTTCTATATTTCATGCCTGCAGCGACAGCGAGGGCACCGCTGCCCGCCAAAAGTAAAAACGCCGCTGCTACCGGCAGCCGGCCTCCTGTCGGTACATTGGGTTCCGGCTCCTGGCGGATGAATCGGAAAGTGGCTCTTAGATTTCCGGATTTATAGACATGGGATAAGAGCAGACAACCATTTTTATCCACCAAATTGGTCACATCCTGCTCGTCTATGAATACGCTTTCGATTTCATAGCCCTTGTCCGGCACAATCCGAACGGTTATATCACGCATGTGTGCGACGCTGAACTGATTGTCGATTTTAGTGCCATCAGACAAATAGAAAGAACCGCCGGTATGATAGGCCACGGATACCGTATGCGTTTGCGGTACGACAGCTTTCAGAATAACCTGCCCCTCCTCGGCGGAAGCCGCCAGACAGGAGCCTCCCAGTAAAACAAGCAAACAGATGCAGGCTTTAATAAAACTTTTCATGCCTCTCCGTCCTTTCCAAGCGATATATCCAGCAGCTTCCACCTGGAGGGGGATGAGCCCGCTGACACGACTGCTGCGCCATGTCAGCGGACTCTCCCTATTTTCCGACAAACAGCCGTCTGTTCTCAAATGCGACCTTCGCTGAGTCTGCGAGCTTCTCAAGACACCATTCAGGCGATTGCCTCATAGGTGGCCGTGAAGGTCAGCGTATCCGTGTATGTGCCCGCCAGAATCGCACTGTCACGATCGGTAATCGTCAGATTAATAGCTTCCAGGGGATCCGTCTTCGCCGTGAACTTCCACACTTCCTTGCTCAGGGTATACGTGGCGCTGGATGTGTCGTTTTTCAGTTTGTGGCCGTTGGCGGAAGTCACCGCCACCTTGACTTCCTTGCCGTTCTCGATGGCGCACGCGGACAAGCCGATATCGCCGATTTTCTGAGCCCCATCCTTGGCTATATCCACGTTTACAGTACCGCTGGGAATCGATAGCGTGTAAGCGACGCCTTTCGACGCGTTCACTGTCAATTTGGTCGAGCCCGGCTCGCTGATCTCCTCGGCCGAGACAGCGAAAGAGAACAGAGCCGTAATCATGGTGAGAGCCGCCAGTATAGCCACCTTTTTCATGGTAATCTTCCTTTCGTTTGTATCTGAAATTTTTCAGGAAACAAATGTCGTAAAGTATGAGAACGGCTGTGTTTGTCAGGAAAAATAATCTTATGCCACGATAAGTTCAACCTGAATGTCCGCCCCGTTGAGGGGCGCCAGTGATTCCAGATGGAAGCACTCGTATTTTATCGTGGCGGCGTAGGTGCCTTTGGGGAGAATTTTTTCTAAACCGGCTTCGTAGATGGCTTTGCCCGGCGCCAGCATCTTGGAGGCATACAGCTCCCGGTCGTCCACCAGAATGTGGATGACAAAATAGCAGGGATTACCCTCGGGATTCATCAGGGCGACGCTCAGCTTTCCCGTTTTGGCATCCGCCGTAATACTCTTGTAGCCGGGAATCTGGGTGGAGGCGGCGTTCGGATTTCCTTTATTGTCGGGCTTCTCCCCCACATAGTCCTCCGCGTCCTTATCCAAATCTGCGGAGGCGATCGAAACGGAGCTTGCCGGCGCGGCAGAAAAACTCTCCAGGACGGTACGCAGAGCGGACCAGGAAAAACAGATCCCAAGCACTGCCGCGCAAAGGACCGCCGTAAAGGCAAGACGCGTGGGCCACACTCTTCGTATGAGTGCCACATATACTCCCTGCCCACACCGCCAATACCCTTTTTCCGCGTATAGCAGCCGTTTATGACGGCGATACGGCTGTATCCGCTCATCAGGAAGCCGGATTTCTCCCAGAATTTTATAGCTGCCCTGGGGGTGAAAGGCTTTGAGCTGTGCCCTGGTGAAGCAGCGGATGGTTTTCCCTCCCACGCGAAGTTTTCCGGCATGGTTTTCCGCACTTGTTTCAAGGGATACGCGTATGTCCATCATGCGCTCCTTTATGTTAATCCGGAGTCATAGCTGACGGTAAACGTAACGGTATCGCTGTAGACACCCGCCAGCGAGGCGTTGTCCCAATCCCGCTGCGTAATGGAAATGAAGAGCGGCTGCGTCTTGTTCTGGTCGCCGACAACAAAATCGACGGAGGTGAACGGCTGCCGGTTATCACCCAACAACGCGTATGGGATCGTATCCCTTCCGTTGCCGTGTGTCAGGGCCGCCTTATGGGTCGCCGAAACGGTCAGGATACCGGTTTTCTCCAGTTGCAGCCGCATACAGACAATAGGGGCCAGCGGCTTCTCCCCCGGCTGGGTAATCGTCTCTAGAGAGGACGGGATGGAAACGATGTAATCCACGAGTATTTCCGGCGTGTCGTCAAAGAGCGGGAATGCCAGCAGCTGCGGCGTACCGCCTTCCACCGTCCTCCATACCGTGTCGAAGTCAAATCCCGTCATGCTGGTCTTCGCCGCGTCGCCTATCATATGTCCCGGTTCCAGCTCGGTCACACCGGTCTGCCCCTGCGTTGCATAGACATTCTCCAGTACCATCTTTGCGCTGACGTTTCCCAAGGCCGAATCGCGGTTTTCACCGTATACGTAGCATCGGCGAATAACGGTGTTATTCGTATCCGCCAAACCCCACAGAGAACCGACCAGGCCGCCTTTCTTCCCTGTCGCTGTCAGCGAACCGGTAAAGAAGCTGTCTTCCATACACACCGGCCGCGGCGTAGCTCCCACGAGCCCGCCGACGTCTGCTCCCTGTATCTTTACACTGGAAGCAGCAAAACAGTTGCTGATTCGAGGAGGCGTCCCGTCCATATGCTCTATATAAGCCGCGATACTACCAACAAACTTTGCTTTCAGATCAGCCTTTACAATTCCGACGTTTTTCACGACGGCGCCCGGCCCAATGAAGCAGAACAATCCCGCGCGGGTCGTGGTCGTGACGTCCGCGTCGATAAACAGTCCCTCTACCACATGCCCCTGCCCGTCCAATTGGCCACGAAAACTCACGTCGGACTGGACCCAGGGGGTCGCCGACTGTTTCCAATCCTCGGCAGAGGTATCATTGAGACGGATATCCTCCGTCAGGACGTAATACTTCCCAGCCGTTGCCGTGGCGTCCGTCTGTACCAGCAGGGCCAATTGTTCCCCTGTGGCGATTTGATACGGATCCTCTTGGGTTCCCTGGCCCCCGGCATATTCGGCGGCTGCCCCGCCCGACCACACAGTGCTCGCGGCGGCAACGAGTCGTCCCCGATGCCCCGCTGTAAACGGCAGGCACATGGCGACGACCAGCGTCAGGGACAGAACAGCTTTCCCGATGCGCTTTCTTTTCATAGAGAGCTCTCCTTTTTTGCAAAAAAGCACGGGTTATTTATATAACTTCTCCTGTTTCTCCAAAAAGCTGTTGATAGTCTTTACGTCGTTAGCCACCACATTTTTCAACGAATCAATCTGCTGTGCCACCTGCGCGGGATCGGCTTTCACAATGTCGGTAAACTTCGCTTCTGTGGATCCCGTAATCTTAACCAGTCCCCGCAGGAGATAGTACTCCTTTTGCGCCGCATTTTTGGAAGTCAGCTTGAAAAAGAAGTTGGATGCCTCTTTATTGATAAACGCCTCATCAGTGTTGTAATTGTTGACGTCTAGGTAATACCGCAGAAAGATACCGGCGGCCACAGGATTTTTAGCGCCCTTAATGATACCCCAGCCACGGAACAGACTGGCCGGCTTCGCTTTTGTGTTGGCATCAAAGTCGGGCAAATAGGTAAAGCCGATATAATCGGGATTCATTTCCGCCCAATATCCCGTCTTTTTTAATCCAAACGCGTTTGTAACGCAAAGACCGGTTTTACCGTTCATGAAAGCATCGCGGTCCGTGGTTAATCCCTCTTTGTTACATTTGGCGGCAAACTGGTACACCTTTGTCAGCATGGGATTCTGGATATCGCTGACCATCCTTCCGTTACTGAGCTTGAAAAATCCCGTTCCAAACATGGCGGGAAGAATCCGAGGATCCATATATCCGCCTTTGTATTGGCTTCCCAGTTCGGAGACCTGCTTCATAACCGTGTACATCGCATCAAACGTCCAGACTCCCGCCTCGTAATACTCGGCAGGAGTACGGATATTGTTATCCTCCAACAGCTTTTTGTTAAAGAATACCATGTCCGTTTCCGACCAGATGTTGCCTACAGTATTGCACAAGTACGGCTTGCCTCCTAGGCTGGAAGCAGCAAAGGTGCTGGCGTCCCAAATAGGATCGCTCATATCGATTTGGGATACTTCCAACGGCTGCAGCACGGAGAACGATGCGGGAAACTCGTTGTTGTCGAAGCAGATGTCCGGCGCATCTTTTGCCGCAATCATGCTGGTAAGTGTCTGAATATAGTTAGTCTGCGCCACCATGTCCACCTGGACCTTAATACCGTATTTCTTCTCAAACGCCGTCACGACCGGACCGTCCTCGTTCGCCTGTGGGTCTTTCCAAGTAGCAAAGCGCACCGTGGTCCCGCGATATTTTTCAGGATCCACCTTCCCGGCAGGGGTACTGCTGTTCCCACGTGTTGTAGAACTCGTCTTTTCACCACTTACCGTGGTTTTCACGGCGGAGTCCGCGCCGGAAGTGGTCTCTCCGCTGACATCTGAAGACACGCTGGCGCCAGATATACCGCTGGTTGTACCGCCGATCGTGACGCTCTCTCCCGTGCTCTGCGAACCGGATTGGCCGGGCCCATTCAACTGTTTGCCGCTGCATCCGGCGAGAATCGACAACGTTAAGGACACCGTCGATGCCAGAGTAATGATGCGATACTTTGCTTTCATTAAAAACTCCTCCTTGTCTATTTGCGTATATGTTTCTATCCTGTAATACCCACACGGTCTATGCTTTCGATAAACCAGCGCTGAACAACCATAAACACCAACAGCACCGGGATAATAAACATCAAACAGCCGGCCATCAGATAGGCCATGCCTTCCGGATTATCGGCCGTCAACCATATGCCACGGGTAGTCAGCATCTCGTTCAGGTTGGAAAGAGCGACAGCCAGCGGATAATCTCGTCTCATATACATAGATGCCAGAAAATAGTCGTTCCAATGCCAAATCAGGGAGAAAATCGTCACGGTCAGGATAACGACACCCGAGGACGGAACTGCTATAGAGACAAACGTGCGAATCGGACCGGCACCGTCAATCCATGCCGCCTCCTCCAGCTCAGATGGAAGTCCCTTAAAAAACTGAATATAAATGTAAATCAATATGCCGGAACGCAGACCGACAGCAAATAGCGACGGCAAATAAAACGTCAGCTCGGTTCCCAGTAGGTTCGGTCGCAAATCGATGCCGGAGACGTCTTGAAACAGACCAAGTATTCCCAGTACATCCATCTTCGAAAAGTTAATCACCAGTGGAATTATAATCATGGGAGCAGGAACCATAATCGTCACAAACAGCAACGCCATCAGAAGCTTGCGAATCTTAAAGCGAAAACGGGCAAAACCATAAGCGACAACCGCACAGGTAACAACTTCGATTAGTGCGCTGACCACCTCAAGCCGGAGCGTCGCCAGCAGGGCGTTTCCGTAATCCATCACCTCGTATGTAAACCGGAAGTTCTCCAGCGTCACCGAGCTAGGCAGCCAAATCCGCCCCGGATCTAGGAAAGCGTCTCGTGTACTGATGGAGGACACGATCATATAAAACAATGGATAAAGAATGATATAGCCAATTGCCAGCAGGATAAGTAGCCTAGCCACGCTGTAAAGGCCGTGCTTGAGCCGGGATACCCGGCGCACCGTCCGGTTCAGACTGTCCGAGCGGTTTGTCGGGCTGAGGATTTCCTCCAGACTTCTCAAACGATTCCCCTCCTTTCAATCCCAACGTTTTACCAGGAAGCAGTGATAAGCCCATACCAATATGCCCATTATGAAACCGACAATCATAAAATACATCCAAAGCATCGCCGAGGTTTCATCATAGTTTCCACCCTGCATCTGCGTGTAGGCCCGGCTGACCAGCGTATTGTTCGCATCAGTAAACAGCTCAATCATCGTAAAGATACCGACCAAAAGAGTCACTCTCGACAGCATGGGAAATGTAATAAACCAGAACTCCTCCCATTTGGAAGCGCCCTCAACCGTACTGGCTTCATACAGGGATTTCGGAATGGACTGCAGTCCCGCGATGAACAGTACAATCTGTATCCCGCTCTTCCAAATCAGGTCAAAGATGCTGTTGATAATATTTTTGGCAAACTCGGCGATCTGCGGCGGCAGATTCAGCCAGCCCATCACGTCTTCCACGCTGAACATATTGTCGGTTATGGACTCAGACATGGCAGTTGTCGTCATATCCCGGCTGGTCGTCATAAACAGCAAATTCATCACAACGCCCGTCGTGATGATCACCGGCAAAAAATACAGCACGCGGAAAAACAGCCGCCCGCGAAACCTCTGATTCAAAATCAGTGCCAGAATCAGGCTAACCACCAAGATGAGAGGCAGGGAATATACTAAGGTAGCGACCGAAGAAAGCAGACTGTCGGTATACGTGGGATCCTCCATCACCAGCTTGAAGTAATGTCGAAAGCCGGTTAGCGAGGATTCCATGCCTTTATCGGTCAAAACAACCGTGGAGAACGAATAAACCACGGATTGAAACAACGGAATAGCGAAGAACAGGACGAAGCCTATTATCCATGGAGAAACAAACAGCAGTCCATACCGACTTTTCAGGGATTCAATACCCCGTATTTTTCGTTGCTTTACACGGTCTGTCATGCCGCTGCCTCCCCTATCCGGTATTGTCCCGCTTCCACACGTCCCAGCGGTGTGTCCTGCGCCGTTTGACCGCGATTGACAACAACCGCCACGCCGTTTTCATAAACCGTCATACGGACTCTGTCCCCCAGTAGCGTATGAGACATTATCGCCACGCCATCGATAGACTCGTAATAGGGCTTGAGCATGCGAGCCGTGTCGACGATGGCCGTTCTCCAATCCGCATAAACCCCACTGCATAGCGTCGGGGAAACCGCATCCAGCGCCGCAGCATCGTAGGTATCAAATAACGAGTAAGCGGGGCTGCATCCGCCTTCAACAGCAGCCAGCAGCATATCGTCAGGAGACGATGCTAGATTGACGGCGGCGGAGGACATCGGTATATAGCCCTTAAACACAATTTGATAAAAAGGAATATCGTCATCAAATATCTCGTGCTGCGTGGATCGCATCGGCGCGCGGAAAATGTGATCGGCGCGCGAAGCAGCATAGGCGTTAGCCTCGGATACGGCAAGCTTCCGTCCGCTGCTATGTATAGTATCCATGAAAACCGCTATATCTGAGGACATCCCCCCCCTGGAATGGGTTCTCCGGCTACCGTAATCGGAATAGGCGAGGCTGGACATCGTTCCAAGGCCGAATCCCTCCACCTCCCATTTCTTCGTCTTGCTAATCAGCTTTTGCGCGCTGCCGGCCAACTGCTCGCGCGCCAGCAGCACATAACGGGTATCTGCCGCCTTGTTTCGCAGCGCCACATGGTACATGGTCGGGTACACCGTCTGACCATTGGCCCCCTTGGCTGTGTCAAAGGTTTTCGACCAACCGTCGCCGGACGAGGAAAACCGTACCGTGTCAAAATCAAAGAATAGAGGAATCGTGTTCTCCCGGCAGTAACTGGCCAGTTCGTTCATGATCTTGACTGACCCCAGCTTGTTATGCACGGTATAGCCGCCGGCAATTTTTCCGATATTCAAGCCGCTCTCACCGAAACCGTCCAGCGACACCGCGGGTGCGGCGCCGGTTTCCTCATACAGCTCCCGGATAATCGTTTCCGCCTGCGCCAGCGTCGTCAGAGGTATCAACGTCTCATAGGGAACGCCGAGAAACGACTTCTTCGCCAGTATGCCGCCGTTTATGTACAGACTGAAAGCGCTGCTCCCGCGTTCCCTGCGCGTCAGCCCATCCGTCCGAATCAGGTACTCACGGTAGGTCTTGGCTATCCCCGTATAGTTGGCATCGCCGTCGTACAATGGATAAAATCCAACGGTCAGTTTGTCTTCGACACGTTCCTCCATATACTTGACGGACTGCTTGATCCTATTGGTATACAGCTTTGTTTGCAGATTGGCATAGCCTCTCACGCGAAAGGACGCATAAACCGTTGAGTACCGGAGCGAGGACGCGCCTGCTCTCGCCTCGATATACGCTGTATCGGCGCCGCTTTCGATAATCGCGCACATAGCCTGGTTTCCCGCTTTCGCGCCGTATACCGGCAACCGAACCTCCTCTTGTGTCGCGGGAAGATCGTTTCTCTCGACGATCGGATCGTCGCCGTACATTTCCTGGGAATACGACAGTCCCGACGAAGAAATCGTTTTGGGATATACCAGCGCCCCGGAGCCGGACGGCACAAATAAATACCCGTCCTTGCCAGTGTTGGCGACCGCGCAGAAAAACGGTGCGACCGCCACTTTGAACACTTTATTCCTGCCCTCCTGGATTTCTGTCGGATCGATCGTTATTTCCATGCCGCTTTCGCGCAGGCGATATTCCACCGGAACGGCAAATTCCTCCTGGTCGAAAAAATACGTCACTTTCAGTCCGTCGGATAATGGAGAACAGGACACACGGCCGTTGCGCACAGCACCATTATAGGAGTTGGACGTCACCAGATTTTGGGTGTCGGCCTCAATATAATCCACTAAAATAGCGGATTCGACCATGGGATGGTTCTTCACCGGCAAACCGAACTCATCCAGCAATTGTTCCGAAGAGCCGGTCGGCGTTGGACTCCACCGGACATTACGGACAATATCCACCAAGGTTATCTGCTTGTTCTTATTGTCCCATTCCAAACGGAACCTGCTGTTTTCCACTACCGGGCCGTTTTCCTGTTCTGTCTCGTCTATCTGGGTGCCAAAGGCCGGATAGCTCACCGTCGCTCTTTGCGCACATCCGCTCAGGAGGCCTAGCAACACCACCATGGTAAGGACGGCTATCCGACTTATACGATTATGTTTTCTCATTGATTTTCTCCACTGTGTTATCGATTTCTCCCTACATGGTCATTTCCAAAAACAGGGTAACGAGGAATCCGAAAAATTGCTGCATCAGGATGCCAATCATAATGACTAAAAATACAATCACCGCAATGCTAAACACCGTCAGCGCGCTGGTGCCAAGAAACCGCCCCATGCTGTAGTCGTGAATTTTGATAGTTCCAATCGTCAGCAACAGCAAGGTATACAGGAACATGACCGTTTGCAGTATGCCGAGGAACTCCGCTTCGGACGGCAGAAGGATATTGGATAGAACTAAGAATAGAACACGGCCTAGTATGACGGGAATCAGGCTGTAACACGTTACGATTGCGATATCCCGCAAGCGACCCTTGCCCTCCATCAATGTGCAGACCGCTTTATTGCTCACGATCCACAATACAATCAGCCCTACGCTACGAGCTAGCACCCACAGGGAATTGAAGTTTGACGGATCGTGAAAGGTAAAGAGAAATCCTCCGCACAGTTCCTGCAAAACGGATAATATATAATACAGGAGAACTAGTACGCCGCATAAAAGCAGCGAACCCTCCTTTTTTTCTTTTATTTCGTTGAAAGACTGAACCGGCCGAATCGCCGTGTTGAGCATTAAGCGCAACTGCTTATTTTTTATCGGTGCCAGCTTTTTACGCATGGATAACACCAGCACGGTCAACAATCCACCAATTAAAACCAAGCCGCAAGGCAAGAGTATCCAGAAATACTGGGTCAAAAACGCGTTTCGCTGTTTATCGAAAGCCAGGGCATAGGTGTCCCTGTCACATCCTTGCCGGGCGAGGGTCATCGCCCGCGTATATTCTCCTTCGGCCAGATAGGCGCGGGCGAGACCGCTATACGCCAGCTGGCAGTTACGATCCTGTCGCAGGATTTCCTCCCAGTCCGCCTTGGCCTCCTGATATTTTCCCGATAGGGTCAATGCGCGGGTGTCTCGCAGGAGGGCGCCGTAGGGCGTGCTCTGGAACACCGTCACCGTGTTTTGAATGCCGTCACAGACCAATACCTCCGAACCGCGGAGCGCGATGGCATTCGCCGCCTTAAAGGTGCCGGCCTGTTCTCCTGTTCCCATGCCTCCGCCGAAAGTCGTCAGTAGCCGGCACTCTTGATCATACAGAAACACCCGTCCATAGGTTGTGTCTAGGCAGTACATGAAGCCTTCATTGTCCACGGCAACGCCACCGATATCCTGTTTGAGCATTTGACCGGGGTCAAAGGTGGTATTGACTCCTTCATCGACAAAATTCACATCGTCGGAATTCAGCACGTTGGAGCCCCCGCCGGGGTTAAGTTTTTTAATCTGTCCCGTCATCTGGCTTATATCCGTAAACCCGGTTGCCGTATAAACAAAATTTTCCGCATCAATGCAAATATCGACGAAACAATACGGCAGCGCCCTGACGCTGGCCTCTTTCTTTTTATTGTTAACAAATAACCGACTCCACAAGCTTGACAGCGCGTCTGTCAGGGTCCCCTTTACTTTGTTTGCTCCATAAAACCCGGAAAACGTATTATCCGCCGTATACAGCAAAGCACCATAATACGAACCGTCACTCAGCACATAGGTGTAACCATAGGAATCTACCGCCACCTTGATCGGCAGAAAACGGAAATCATCCGGAATCAGATTGGAATCGGGCAACGTAAGAATATCCGTTACCGTCCCCTTAGCGTCAGCCAGCAGTACCCGCTGGTTATCAGTGTCACAAATATAAATGGTGCCGTCCGTATGCACATAAACGCTACGCGCGCCCTCAAAGTTCAGCTGTTCGCCGTTATAGTTCAGGGATTTCAGTTCCCCTACAAGGGTGTGATTACTATCTGCAATAATCAGGCGGGAGTTGCCGCCGTCCAGAAGATAGAGATTGCCGCTGCTGTCGGTGCATATGTCAGACAGCTGTTTAAATTCTTTCACGCCAAGGGAAGCGGCACTGACGACTGTTTTCACCGTATACGAAGGCTTTGCGTAAACCGCCTTCCGGCTGCCGGCGGCACTGGTGTCCTCCCAATAGGTGTAGCTCTCATACGGAACCTCTTCACCGGACACCCAAAACGATGCGCATAGTCCAAACAACAGTGTCAGCACGGTTGCCGCCATTATGATTTTCCTCGTCATATTCAAAGGAGCCCTCCATCCTCTGCTTGCAGCCCGCTGCTATTCCTTAATGCCCGCGCTGCTCATGGCCTCGACCACATTGCTCTGCGAAATCAAGTACACAATAACCGGCGGAATCATCATAATCACCGAGACCGCCATCGCACTGCCGGAGCGCACAATACCTCCCGCGGTTACCTGAGCCATAATCATAGGCAGCGTTTTCAACTGCTCGCTGAATATGGTTCCCTGCGGCACTAACGCCCATATATCCCGAAACGCAAACAATGTCAGCGTCAGCAGAGCGGGCTTTACAATAGGCAAAACGATACGGAAGAAGCTACGAAAATATCCCGCCCCGTCTATGTTTGCCGCCTCCAGAAGGGTGTCGGGCACATACCCTTCTATATACTGCTTCATCAAGAACACGCCCAGCGTCGTCGCCATTTGCGGCATGATATAAACCAGATAGGTGTCAATAATATGCAGCTTGGATAAAATAAGGTATTGGGGCACGGATAAGGTATAGGCGTTGAACAGCAGCGCAAACTGCACAATCATGAACAGAACATTCCGGAAGCGAAGCTTGGATTTGGACAGCGCAAACGCCGCCATTGCGGAAATCAGGATATACAACCCCGTCGTAATAACACTGACGAATACACTGTTAAACAGGTACCGGGTCAGCGGCACGAATTGATCAGACAGCAGACTGGGCAGGGCGACGTAATTTTCAATGGTCGGCCGCCGGACAAAGAATTGCGGCGGAAATAGCAACAATTCGTCAAGCGGCTTAAAAGAGGTGACAACCGCATAAATCAAGGGCAGCATGGTGAACAGCCCTGCAGAAAAAATGAGGACAAAGTACATGATGTTTGCCGCGCGAGAGCGGGTAAAGCGGCGAGTCTGTATCCGCCGCTTTACCCATGATCCAAAGAAGCGCCGGCCGGGGTTAGCCTTTGCCACAGAAGCTTGTTTCATTGTGTTACCCCTACTTTCCAACCATTTGCAAAATCTTGCCCAGAATAATACGCGTCGCGGCCATAAGGATAAACAGCACCACGGCGATCGCTGACGCGTAGCCCATCTCATAGCGCACCACGCCTACATCTGTCAAATGCGACACGATGGTATCGGCAGCAAATCCCGTGCTGGGAAACCCCGCCAGCTCAATCGCGATAGTGCTGACGGAAAAGCTGCTTTGAATCTGCATAACGACGCTGAACAGGATCATGTGCTGCATGGAGGGGAGAGTAATATACCACAATTCCTGCCACCGGTTTCGCACGCCGTCGATCGTCCCCGCCTCATACAGTTCCCTGTTAATATTTTGCAGGCCGGCAATATTGGCCAGAAAAGAAATGCCCATGCTCTGCCACAACTGCACCAAAATAATAATCGGCAGGATAAAGTCAGGGTTTTTCAGCCACACCACCGGCTCGGTAATCAGTCCCATGGACAGCAAGAAGCTATTCAGATAACCGTAGCTGTCACCGCTGAATAAAACCTTCCATATAAAATACGCGTTCCCCACCAGTGACGGACTGTAAAACATAAAGGATAACAACGTGCGTACCTTAGGGGGGAATTCGTTGACGAACCAAGCCAGCAGAAACGCAAGCAGGAAGCCAAGCGGACCCGTTATGAGGGCAAACAGCAATGTATTCTTTAGAACAATAGGAAACACATTGTCGCTGGTGAACATCCTCAGGAAGTTGTCGATGCCGACAAAACGCACAGGGTTCAGCATATCATAGGAGGTGAAGCTCAGTACAAGGGATGAGATGATGGGCACAACGGTGAGAAGGGTAAACAGGAGAAAAAAAGGCAGAAGCATGACAACCATAGGCCACTGACCATGCAGCGACCTTGCCGCGCCCCGGCGCTTATTAGTTAATGAATTCATATCTCGTCCCCCCTTACTGCACATATTCCTTAATTTTACGGCTTATTTCCGCGTCGGCAACTTCGCTCCATTTCAAGATGGCGTCTTTCCCATTGGATTCGCCGTTGACAACCGCCCAAAATGCTTGGTCAATAGCCCGCGTCAGATAGTAGCTACCGGGGATTTCAGGCAATTCCTCAACGTTCTCCCATTGCGCCATCAAATTGTTCCGAACTTCCGGCTCCCATGCCAAGTCGGCGAACGCTTCGACCGTAGCCGTGGGATGCCGTCCGACCAAACCCAACACGGATTCGAGATTGCGGGAATATCGCGCCTGCGTCTGAGCGGATGTCCACCATTTCAGGAACTCCCATGCTTCGTCAACGTGGGACGATTTGGCCACGATAGCACAGCCGGTTCCCGCTCCGGTAATTGCTTTATTCTCACTGGTGAACGATGGCACCGGTTCCACAGACCACCGTCCCTGAATCCCGGATGCGGCCTGTGACAACGTTAAATAAAGCGTATACGGCGCGATACCCAGCGGCATGGTACCGACGCTGAATCGGTTATAAAAATCTGCTTCCTTGAGGAATTTATAATCCGTATACAGACGAGTCCACTGTTCGAAAACAGAAATGGCCTCCGGCGTGTTGATGGCCGTCGCCGTCCGACTGTCATTATAGATAGGCAGCCCGCTCTGGGCCATCATCGTCGCATACAGGTTCAGGTTGCCAAGGCCTGTGTCCACCGACGTGGTCGTGGATATCGTTGTGTAGGGAATATACACCTGCATATTGTTGCGCTGAATGACCGTCGCTGCGTGTATGAAATCCTCCCATGTCTCGGGAACCGTCAAACCAAGTTCCTCAAACACATCGCTGCGGTAGAACATACTGAAAAAGGTCTGTGTATCCGGCAGCGCGTAGCATGCATCACTATACCGGTAGGGTTCCTCCGCCCCCGGCTGGAAACGCTCCAGAACGCTGTTAAAATCGTCAAACTGTGTCAAATCGTACAGTGCATGGCGCATCCCCAGGTTCACCGGCTCCGCGCGGGCCATCTGGAGAGCGCAGTCAGGTGAATTTCCCGACAGAATACCCTTGACCAGCGTGGCGTTGACAATTTCCAGCTGCACGCCGATTCCGGTCTCTGGAACGAACGAGTCTTGAATCAATGAGTTTAGAATCATCGCCTGATCCCGGCCCCAGTTCACCCACAGACGGATGGTTTTCTGCGTATCCTGCACCGCAGAAATGGAGCGGTAGTCACGCGTAAACGAGTTGCAGAACCGCTGGAAGCCAAACGACAGCTTCTCAAAAAAGCCCGCTTTATCTCCATTAAATTCCGTGTCATGAGGAACGATTTGTATCTCGTCGATAGCCAGCGGCATGGACGCCATTTCATACAGCCATGAGCTGACGGTACAGTAATTGGTATAGTAATCCTTAATATACTGGTGGGCGGTATAGGGGCGATCCAGCATCAAGCGCAGCACACGCGCCATATTCTCCAACGAGGCGATATACTGGCTGCTTCTCTTTCCCGTCATCGCGCGCATATCCTGCGCCAAGCTCGTCAGCGCATCCAGATTTCTTTGCAGCGTTTTTTCAAAATCTGGAACCTGCCGAAACAGCTCATAGTCACGGTTCATATCCGGCGATTCGCCGGTAATCATGACCATTTTCATATACTCGTCACCCAGGCTGCTCACCAGTTCGGACAGTCTCCGGTAAAAGGGCGCCATATCGCCCAGCGTACCTTCCAGAGACAGTTGATGATCGCCGGCCTTCAGCCAGATAAGATACGGTGTCCCATCCGTATCCGACATGGCGCTGAACTGCCACTGCGGCTTATAGGAAAACTTCAGGTTCTGCGCTTCGGCAAAGGGCGTTTTTCCGTCGATTTTCAACCAGCGATAAGATTCGCCGTTAATAACCTGATCCTGCTTGAAGTGAAAACCAACCTTGTAATACCCGTCTGTTTCCACGGTAAAGTTCCACACCAGCGTTTCTCCCGGCAGCTTCCACGAGCTGCCGCCTATATAGTTCAGTTTAGAAAGGCGCGGGCTGGCCGGTGTCAGGCTGGCCGTACCGTTGTCCGATTTTGGAACCAACGAACGCGTCGATTTTATCGCGGCGTTTTCGCCTTGGATGACCACTGGTTTCACTTGTCCCCCGGTCGGCGCCGGATCGTAGCCCGCTGCTTTATCGATATACGCCTCCGGTTTTTCCGGTGCACGCAACTCGATTTTCTCCAAAGCAAAAGGCACGCCGCCAGCCACAAGAGTCAACTCATGCATTCCCGCGGTCAAATACAGCGTATACGGCCGTGCGATCACACCGCTTGCATCCCTCGCGGGCCAGCTGACAAATGCGTCGTATTCCTCCTGCTCCGGGGTCAGTTCGTTGCCCATGCCGTCCCTGCGCCATTCGCCGTCCTCGTTCCTCCACATACGAGGCAACTCCAGCTTCTCCATACCCTCAAACGGGTATTCGCCATTCACACGAAGTCCCAGCCGAATGTCGACGCCACTGCCTTCCAGCGGCAGGTAAGTCAGCCAAACGGTATACAACGCATCCACAGGAACCTCCGTCAAATAGGTGACGGTACCCTCGCCATTGCTCCAAAGGAGCACATTTTTTCCATCCGCATATTGCTCCTTCGTCTGTACGTCGGCGGAATCTTCCCTTATGTAATCCGCGCCCGCGACACGGATTTCCTCCTTTGCGGCGGGAATCCCGGTCAGGCCAGCGAGATAGCTCTCATATCCTCCCGCGTCCGTTTTGGTCGTGTCTTGCTCAACCGCGGCTGTTACCGGTTCTGACTGTGCCGCCGCTGTCTGGGGCAGCGTAACACACAGCAAGCCGCCTATCGTCACGATAACCAGACAGAAACCGGAGAGCCCTTTCAAACGCAGCATAGCTCGAATATCCTTTCTCAAAACGGTACTCGCTGACCGGCAGCGGAGACCAAATTAACCAACAACATACAAATCGCCGAGTCCGGGCTTCTGATAAAGGCGGATCCAATCGATCCAGTAATCCATCGGAAACGCCGAGGTATCGTCGACAAGGGCGTTTTCTCCCGGAGACCACCGGCTGTATGGCGTAAATAGGTGATTATTGAGAAGGATAAATAACGGGTCATGGAAACCGTCCATATCTCCACCCGCATCAAAATCTCTGGATAGATCAAATGTCATATACGGCTCGCTATCCACATACATCGTCATGGCGTCCGGTGTCCATTCAAAACCATAGAGATGGTATTCCTCATTTAAGCTGGTACTGTCCCGAAAGGAATACCGGATTCTCTCCGCGTAAGGGAATTGCGTGTGCGCACCGTCAGCATACCACTTATGAATATTGGAAGCCAGCGTGGTTTTGCTTGCGAAAACCTCAAACACATCCACTTCCACCATGTATGCCATGGTGGCCCTCGGCGCAAGCTTGCCTGTGGCGGACTTCATCCAGAACGACGGCCAGGCACCTTTCTTGAAGGGCACCTTTGCCCGCATTTCGAGAAAACCATATCGAAAATGCATCCGATCGAACGTGGTGATCGAATAACAAGTCGTATAATGCGGGCCGCCGTCGTCCACGTTCTTATCACGGATGGCGCTCAGCTTCAGCTGGCTGTCCTCAACACGCATAACCGCGGGGTTCGACTCGTCCGCCAAACCGGTATCCTCGCTTCCCCGCATACTCTCCAGAAGCTGCCACCTGGCAGGATCCAGCACGCTCCCGTCAAATTCATCATGCCATACCAGTGTGTAGCCGCCCGGCTTCGAGATATCCATATGTAATCCCCCATTCCCTTCCATCGCTTTTTTCACCCGTTTCACATCGAATCCTATCCCTGCTTGGTGTGCAGCTCACCAACGCCTGGCTCCTGGTACAGGCGAACCCAATCCACACAATACTCGATGGGGAATTTTGTATAGTCGTTGGCGATGGCCTCCGGATTCGGAATATACGCGCCATGTTCCGTAAACAAGTGATTGCTCATCATGAAGTACATGCAATCGTGGAAGCCGTCCATGTTCCCGCCTTCATCAAAATCGTAGGACAGGTCAAATGTCATATAGTCAACACCGTCAATGCTCATGGTCATTTTCTCCGGCGTCCATTCAAAACCGTAGAGATGATACTCCTCGTTGAGATTGTAATAGTTCTCGAACCGATAACTTTCCTTTTTTCCCCCGGGATACTGCGTATGAGTTCCATTGGCATACCATTTATGCAGGTTCGGAGAAAGTGTGTGAACACTTGAGAACACCTCCAGGATATCCACCTCCGCGAAATAGTCGGTGGTTTTCCTCGGTGCCAGCTTTCCAGTCGACTTCATCCAAAAAGACGGCCATGCGCCCTGCTTGTAGGGCAGTTTCGCGCGCATAACCAGATACCCGTACTTATAATTCATCGTTTCTTGGGTGCTGACGGTTTGAGCCGTGGCGTACCGGACCATGGGCTCGACCGGGCTGAAATACCGGCGCGCACTCATCTGGAGGTAGCCATCCGCTACCTTGACGTAATCCGGATTTTCATCGTTCATCAGCACGAGATCAGGGCGCGGTCCCATGTCGGTGCCAAAGTGCCATTTCAAGTCGTCCAGCGAGTCGCTGTCGAACTCATCGCCCCATACATACACATATTTTTCCAGCATCTTTGTTCCAAAATCAAAGGTTTTCTGATAGGGCATGATATTGCCCGTAGCCGTACTATTCGCAATAAATTGAGTTATCGCCCTATGCGCCGCGACATAGTGTCCTAGGTCAAACACCAGTTTCTTCCCCTTAACTGATACCGCATAGACATTATCATCCAGGCTCTTGTTACTTTGGCTACGGTTGGTTTTACCTATCAGGATTTCCTTGTCGGTTTCCTTCTGGCTATCCTTGACTATCGGCAGGTCCACTTGATATTTCTGCGCATAAAATGCTTTGAGGCGTTCCGCCGCCTGGAGTACCTCGCGTTCGGCCGCGGCCGGGACCACGATGGTATATCCAGCCGGACCGTCCCATTTGACGGAGGCTACCGTCGTCGTCGTCGTGCGAGAGGTTGTGGTGGAGCGCTCGGCGGACAACACCGTCGTCTGCGTGCCGTCTGTCTGCGGCGCGCCGGTGGAGCCGGTCGTCTCCGCCGTCGCCGACGCAGTGGTGGTTCTCTCAATCGTTTTGGAACCGCTTCCCGTGGACATCGTGGAGGACGTCTCCTTGCTAGAGGTCGGCTGATTTGTGCACGATGAAAGGCTGAGGCCGAGTACCACGGCTAGAATAAAGGCTGCTTTTCTCATCTGAACTTACCTCCCTGTTCTGCGTCCCACATCGTACGCACGATCATCAAGTTGACTCAAAAATCACAGGTATATTTTTCAATTATATAGTTTCGGTCCAAAATATGCAAAGGAATTTTTATACATTTCCATCTTAATTCCATGGTTTTCTTGAATTCTAAGCATCCGCCCTATGCCAGAAGCGACTCTAGCGAAGCCCCCATGGCCGGGCACACTTCAAACGTTTCCTGTTCATAATCCACCGTTATCGCCGTGCCATCGGTATACGTTATTGCGTATCGGCCGGGTGCGATATGTTCATGAGATTCCATAAACTCCGTTTGCAGGTGTCGAACCTGCTTATAAAGGTCATACGCCTCTTTTATTTTAGAAACGCTGTATTTGATTTCCTCCGGACTCCGGATGGTCAAATCCTCTTTTCCCATCCATACATTGTTGTTATAGAAGTCGGAATGGATATAGATGACCGGCCGGCCGCCATACTCGATCAACTTCAACATCTGTTTTTTATCTTTTATTGGGAAATTGACGGTGTCGGTAGACGGGTTATATAAAATAATCCCATGATACACCAGCGCGAAAAACGGTATGCTCTCGGAAAAAAAAGCAGCATCGGGCATGGACGATTCAAACTCATCGTATAAGCCCCAGTCCAGATACCGGGATGCGAAGTCGTAACAGCCCTCGGAACTGAATCCGCCGAACAATTCATGCGAGAACTCCATAATCTTCTCGTGATACCGAAGGGCCTGCCCGGGCGTTACCGGATGACGGCTGTCAAAGCAGTCCCTCAGTGGTATGATAGACAGCACGTCGACATAGTGTAAACCCCGGAATCCCAACTCCGCGACCCGGGGAAGGGTCTTCTGTGCGAGCTCCCAGGCCTTTTGAGGACATAAATGATACATGGTCCCACCACTCCATGGCACGGGATCCGTCACCTTTTCTCCGTTTCTATCCCGGCGAATTAAGTCCTCGTCCCAATTATCGGCAATTGTATAGGCATCCGTACTGTTGGTATGACAGGTGATCTGGTACCCGTTCGCCTGGGCGTATGCGATAAGCTCACATAAGGCTTCCTCACCACCCAGCCGTTCTTCAACCGGAAAGACCTGGGGCCAGCGACCGTCATGTCCGCTCTTATTCCAGCCCACCAGACACAGCTGGGCCTTGTCAACCCCCTGCGCTTTCAGCTCGTCGATGATTTTCATAACCTGTGCGAAGGTACACGCAACTTTCATATCCGGTTCATTTTCTGCCGTCTGTTCCAATACCTCGGGAGGCGCCGGCTTCCAGCCCATCCGGATACGTATCTCAATAGAGTCCCGCGCGTATTCCAATTCCTGTCTGGTCTTTACCCTTTCCGCCAAAGGAACGCACCGTTTATTTCTCAGTTGATAATCTCGATAGGCCTTCGCCATCTCCGGATAACCCGCCCCATCCGCCAGACGATGGATTTCTAAGCCAATGGCCTCGTCCGGCTTTCTGCCGTACAGGTGGATTCTCGGATATATATAGTAGCAGCCGTCTTTCACGCCCATCACCATCGAAACGTCGTACCACATCCCGGTAACAATGGCTATGGCGCAACGGGTGTTCTTAACGCCGAAAACACGCATGGCGCTTTGATAGGTGTGTTCTTGATTTTCGGTTTGATCGAAACGGCATAGCCAGCTCCCGCCATTGCGGACCCCGGCGGCCAGATAATATCCGTGTGTGCCGACCTCTGTGTTAAAGGCTGGAAGGAGAATGTCGATATACTCCGCGCCGCAAATTTGTTCAGGTTGGATTTGTATACGTTCGACACCGTTTGTTTTCTGAATATCCACAGGATATTCGTTACCCAAGTCGTCAACCGCTTTTGCATCCTTTAAAAACATCTGTGTCTAGCCTCCACTTTTCCCGCTTGCGAAAGGGGGTTTTAAATTGACGGCTCAGCACGCCCATTTCCTCCAGATGGATATAACACGCCACGTCGCAGGCGCGTCCGCAAATGGAGCACGGATAACTGTGCATAGCCGGGGGATAAAAATAGATATGATCCAAAATACGGCGGGCCGTGTCCGGCGTCACGCGAGCCTCTCCGGCAATGATCGCCAATCTGTCCTCCATATCTTGAAAAGCGTCCGGAGGCATGAAAGGGTTTGTCGCCCCGTTCGCCCCATTATAATAGACTGCGCACTGCCAGGGATCGACCGTACCATACCGGTCAATTGCACCGCCGGGACAGGCCGCCGCGCACTGGCCGCAGCGGTCACAAAGATGCGGCTCATACATCGCCGATGGTTCCAACTCCACGTCGGTCAGGACGAAACAATACCGTAGCATGGGGCCGAATGCATCCGTCAGCAGGGCTCCGTGAAAGCCCCTTTCTCCCAACCCGCACTTCACCGCCGCCGACAGAAAATCCAACTGATTCTCCCGTGTCTTTCCCCGATAAATTGCCGAATGCGATACTTCCGGATTCATGCCGTCCGGTTCAGCCATCACCGTCTGGTGCCGCCGCTGGGGAAGCGCCGTGCAGCCATGATCCGTCAGTATGGCGCAAACGCCCATCATGGCCGTCGGCATGATGACCTCCTCGAGGCTTTCCACGGCCATGGTGGTATATTGATAGTAGGTGCTCCCTTCCTCGATGCCGCGATAAGTCCCCCGCAACACCCGGAAGCCCAGCCCAATGACGGTTTTCACGTCCGGCATAATTTGAAAAAGCACATCGTCGCTGTCGAAACGACTAGCGGGAGCGAATCCGACCAGGTCGGCGTTCAGGTCAGCCGCAGCTTTCAAAATTAAATCCCTCACAGGCGCCCCATCTCCTTCCAGTGCTGGTAGCATGCCACGTCACACCGCCGACCGCACAAGCAGGGCGCATAGCCGTTTTGGGTTACGGGCAGAAAATCCATCTCCCCGTACAGCGCCCTGGCCGACTCACTGTCGAAGCGCTTTTCACCGCGGAGAATGCGTTCCCGTTCCGGATGTCCCTGTAAAAACGCATTTGTCATGAACGGGTTGGACTCGTGCGCTCCCTTGTAATATACCGCGCATTGCCAGGTGTCCAATCCATCTTCGCCAATCGCGCCGCCGGGACAGGCATTCGCACAAGCACCGCAGCGGTCGCATAGCCCTCCTTCAGATGGGCTGTCAGCTTCCAGCGGGGCATCGGTGATGATGAAGCAGTAGCGTATGTATGGGCCGTACCGGTCGTTCAAAATATGCCCACTCATGCCGACCTCGCCAATACCGCACGCGGCTGCACACTGTCCTAAGTCGAGAATGACGTCAGGCGGCGGCTTTTCCCGCGAGACCGCTTCGGCATAAACCAACTCATAGGTGTCAATCACCTCCGGGTTCGTCGCCTTGCTGCCCTGTACCTGCAGATTTGGAACGCTGCGCTGAAGGCATGCGTCGTAACCAAAGTCTTCGATATACGCCCCCATTTTGAGCAAAAACATCTCCGCCTGTACCTCATCGATAAACTTAACGCCCAGCGTCGTATAGCCGTACATCTGACGCCCCTCGTCCATAGCCCGGTACAGGCCAGTCGGCACAGCGAATCCAATGCCAATCACACAGGTGGCACCAGGCAGAATTGACAGAGGATTATGCTGTGCATCCACTCCGTGAAACCGCTCAATATCGCCAATACCGCACACGCTCGCTCCAAGCTGCTTTGCCCGCTCTTTCAGCATGGCAGCCGTCAAGCGGGTGCCATGATCCTTTTTCCCCATCACCGTTCCAGCCTCCATCGCTTCCGGGTGCGTAGAGGCTGCCGGAATCGCCCCTCTAAACACCCGCCCTTTTTCTCCAGCATGCTTACACACGCGCGGATGCAGCCGCCGCATTTCACCATGTTATATCCTACCCAGCTGGGGAAGTACTTCTGCAAAGCTGTGTAGACCTTGAGAATCTCCTCTTCATTGGCAACGCTGGTTTTACCTTCCAGCAAATTCAGCGACCCGTTCTCGTTTTCGTCAAACACCTCTTTGGGGACGAACGGATTGTAGTAACGTCCCGCGTGCGTGTAAAACGCATAGCAGCGCCACATATCCACATCGCCCCACTCGCATACCTTTCCGTCAATCTCAACGGTGACCGTCCGACCGGAATCAATCGCCGGGATACAACCGCCGGGACATTCCCGCACGCATGCTCCGCATTTCCGGCACAGCGGCGGACCGCTGTACATCTCGTCATACTCCAGCACCGCGTCGGTGAAAATGAACATCACCCGCTGCATCGGCCCAAAATCCGGGGTCAGCAGCATTTTGCTCCAACCTATTTCACCCAATCCGCAGGCCACCGCCGCTAAGCGGAAATGAAACTGCAAATCCGGAGCGACCGCACCGGGTCGGGCCGGGCGGGTAAACTGAACGCTCCGATGATGGGCGGTCGCTTTTCCGGCATGCTCGTAGATGTCAATTTGCTCCTCCGGAGACAGCGTGTTTCCTGGAGAACCGTCCATATCGGAAACAACGCCACGCGCTCCGGTATTGCGGTATACAAACGCCTCGTAGCCCTCGTCCTCGATCATTTTCCCAACCTGATACAAAACCGCCGGGCCAAAAATCTCGTTCAGACCGCCATAGGCCAGGGAAGGATACTGGTAAAACTGCGTCCCTTCCTCAATGCCCCGTTGTACGCCGCGCGGAATGCGAAACACAAGTCCGATGATACTTTTCGCTTCGGGATACAGGAACTGCGGGTTCATCTCATCCGGCGCCCCGTCAAACCGAGACATGGGACCGATTCCACAGGCGTCTGCGCCCGCGTCCAGAGCCGCTTGCTTGATTTTTTCCGCTGTAAGCATTTATGCCATCTCCAATTCTATGAGAGCTTGTTCCATAACCGCCCGGCAATAATCGCTTTCCCGCGACCGCAGCAGGAAATCCGGCGGTATGTTGCCGTTAGCAAGAATATGGGGATACAGCAGCTCGCTGTAATCCGGTTCCAACAGGCTTAATAGATTGCCGCCAAAGCGGCCCTCCAGATAGGCGTTCAGCAATCTTGTCGGGTTGGGATTGACCCGCGTAGCCAGTTTGACGGCCTCAAACATACCCTCATAGGAGCGAATATCCTCCGGACGGACAAAGCTCGTATCCCGCAGGAGGGAAACCCAGTTGTCTGTTTTAGCCAAATAGTCTTTGCAAACGCCCCGAAACTGGTAGGCGTTGTCGTACCTCTCCGCCTCATGTTCATGGGCGACGAGATTGTCATGAAACGCATGGGCGCTGCAATCATTCAGGCAACCGCTGTTGGCCAGCATGAACAGTCTCTTATCATGGCCGGTGCACCAGTTCAAAAGCCGCCGTATAGCCTTCATATCCCGGTTGCACTCGCGTTTTATGTAAAAGCTGTCGAAGCAGTCCGCCACATACTCTAACCCCTGCACACTGCCAATCCCCATATTTACCGACGCGCGCACGTCAATGCCCGCCATATTTTCATGAACGAACCGGGCAATCAGCGGTGATGCCGTTGTAATCGCCGACAAACCGAAACGGTCATGCACATATTCGATTACATCCCCGATGCGATAGAAAAACTGACGGGACTGGCTTTCCGGCCCATAGCAGGCGGCATTCAGCAACAAATTGAGTCGTATCCCTACCCCCGCCAGTTTTTCCAGTGTGCGAATCAGCTCCGTCTGTGTTTCCCAGGGATATAGTCCGTTTGAAGAATGAGCGACGCCCCGACCGGTTGGAATATCGCTCCATGCAAAGTACACTTCATATATGTGTTCCCGGCATTGTATAAGCCGTTCTATAAAGCCGTCATACGGCGTGACCGGCAGGCCGACCATATATTTCATATCCGATTCCCTCCTGAAACAATCCTGGCGATTGGTTTTTCGACACGGCGATAACCGGTGTTCGAACGGCCTTCCTGTCAACCCAGCTGTATTAAACGTACAAAACAATCTGTGATGAGACGGTGTATAATAGAAATAAATTACATATTGATTTTACAATGAGAACCGTATACAATTCAATGTGTACAACAAACCATAAATGTTCTGTATCAAACTTTTAGCGAGGTGTCGTTTGTGATTTTAGATGATATTAACCCTTTCATTCGTTTTGCCGAAATCATTACCCTGATTAAATATCCTCGGCAATACGTACTGGCCCAGGATTGCCGCCTGTTTTTATGTCTGACGGACACGGGTTCCGTGTTTATACGCGACGAGGAAATCCTTTTACGAAGAAACACCATAATTTACATACCGTCCGGAACGCCGTATATGCTGGTTACGTGCGGCGACCTGCCCACTAAGATGCTTGCCATCAATTTCGACTTTACGCGGGAACGGCTTACCATACAGGAGCCTCTTCCCATCGTAAACGAGCAGGACGTTCCAGCATGGCAAATTCCCGCGCCGCCGGATGTCGAAGGCTTTCTCAAGGCACTGGTCCGCAAAGGGTATCAGGATGTCGATGAGCTCCTTATACGAATCGGCACCGAATTCCAGACCCGGCTGCCGGGATACCACGCGCTGGTTTCCGCTTCTCTCAAAGCGGTACTGGTCACGCTTGCCCGCGAAGCATCCTCTCACGGAAGACCGGCTCTCGTGAATACGGTAATCGAGTATATCAGCGCCAATTACATGAACGACCTGACGGTGGAGACTCTCAGCAGCGAGCTGAATTATCATCCAAACTATCTCAACCGGATTTTTAAACAGTACATTGGAATAAGCATCCATCAATATATCATGGACCGACGCACCCACGCTGCGAAGAGTCTTCTGGACACAACCGGCCTGCCCATTGAAAAGGTAGCGAGCCTGTGCGGGTTTAAAACCGCATCCCATTTTTCTCAATCTTTTAAAAGATTCACCGGGCAACGGCCCGGTGAATATAAAAAAGGCCGCAAGCCCTACATCGTGTAGGGCTTGCGGCAAAGGAGTTCCGTTATATCTATATGTTTGCTTTTTATATTTCCATAGAGATTTTTCTGTATTCACGCGGGTTTTCCAAGTGACTTTTTTGAAAACACAAAAGATTACGGCGAATGAGATCCATTCTATTCATTCTGTATAGTAAATTTTAAGCTGATTTATTCCCCTTGTCCGGCCACCAAGACCATATCCACCGGCCAACCCATAGCCGCACTACCTCCTTGGCGGCCCCATCCACTCATTTCCTCATCGTAAACAGCAGCGAGCCTTTGGCGCCGCTTTGCCGGTACCGCTGCTCGGTCCCGAGATAGCCGGCCTGCTTCAGGTCGGCTATTCCTCTTTGTACCGTCCGCACCGACAGCTTCAAATCCCGGGCCACGGTGTGCAGGGAGGGCCAGCACTGCCCCTCCTTGTTGGCCCGCCCTCGCAGATAAAGATACACCGCCACCGCCCGGTGGGGCAGTTCACTCTTATAAATCCGATCCAATCGGTTCAAACGGCTCCTCCCTTTTGGCGGCCGAGGAGTCCTCTCCGCCGGCTGCTTTCCTTAGTGTCCAGATGATACCGCAGAAACACGCTGTCGAGAATCTCACTTTTCCCGGCATAGGCTACCCGCCGGTTCTCCTGCTCCTCCATCTGAAACGGTTCCGCGTCAAACTGGATACCCCATTCAAAAAACAGCTTCAGCCGCGTCCGCATGGGGTGACAGCCCGTCTTCATCACCACAAACTGCCCTTTGGGCATGCTCTTCAGCTCGTCCGGCGTCAGCAGCGGCCTCTCCATCATCTGCAGCGACTGGCTGGGGTCATGGCTGCTCCGGCTGACACTGCCGGAAAGCACCGTCCGGCTGCCCAGCGCCTTGGACATCGCCTCGGCCGTCCCGCTGTTGGGCGCGAAACCGCCAAACAGGGTCACCTGGGTATTGTCGATGATGATCTCCGAACCCTCTTTGCCGTAGTTCTTCTCCAGCTGCGCAATGGACTGGATAATCGGCACCATGGTCAGCCGCCGGGAACGTCCGGCACTGAACATCATCTCCGCCGATTCAATCTTGGGCAGCGTCCCGAATTCGTCCATGAAGAACACCACCCGGTTGGGCAGCTTCCCGTCATATTCATCCGCCACCGACAGGATTTCCCGGTAGAACTGCTGGATGAACAGCGAAACCAGAAAGAAGGTCGTCGGGTTTTCCTCCGGGAGTATCAGAAACAACGCGCTCTTTTCTTTACAAAACTGCTCTGCATCCAGCACCGGGTCGAAGCAGAGAATCTGCTCCATCGACGAATCTAGGAACGCGTTCAGCCGGGACAATGCCGTGGACAGCACCGACGCCACCGCCTGCTCACTGGTATTCAGCGCCGCGCCGGCAAACCAGCGGGCCTTGTGGTCCGGCGGCAACTGCTCCATCAGCTGCTGGAACTGGTTCTTCCCTTTCTCCTGGCCGGGCGCCTGCAGCTCCTGGATGATTTTGAACACCGACACGATATGCCGTTTCTCAGGCAAACAAAACTCCACCACCAGCAGGATGGCCGCGGTCAGCAGTCCCTCCGCCGCGTCGTAGAAATACGCGTTGGTGCCGAATGAGGACGCGTCCGCTCCGGACAGGATGATGGTCTTAGCGATGATTTTGGCGTACTTCTCCGCTTTTGCCCTGGCTGTCAGGTTGTCCGGTTCCTGTTTCCAGATGTCGGTGTACTTGTTCACAAGAAACAGCAGGTTGTTCCCATAGCTACGGCTGGGATTGCGGAGATCCAGCACCGCCAGCCGGTAGCCATAGCAATCCCGGGCGATGCGCCCATAGCTGCGCAGGACGTCTCCCTTGGTGTCCACCGACAAATACGACATGCCGCTGGCCATGGCGTACTCGATACAGGGATACAGCCAATACGCCGTTTTCCCCACGCCGGCCGCCCCAATCATCAGCACATGCACGTCGCCGGTGTCCACCAGCGCATAGGTTTGTCCCCTGCGCGATTCGCAGCCCACCACAATGCCCTGTTCTATGGGATGGTCCTTCCCTCTTCTCCATTGGTCAGGTATGAATGGGACACGGACATACGTCCCGCGAATCTCCGCCTTGGTGGCCCAGCGGGCGGTTCCGTGCTGCCCATCTCCCACGGTTCGAGATTTGATTCCGTTCAGACTGTAAACGTGTCCCAGCAAGGTGATGAGGCCGAACACGGTGAACATCACTGCGGTGACTACGAACAATATAATCAAGCGCTTCCCCCACTCTCCACAAACGCCGCCAGACGCAGGCAGTCCATACACAGCTCCTGTATTCGTTCGATTTGTTCCAGCATTTCCGTCCGGGTGTTTGGCCGCTCATCGGGATATACGCTTCGCAGCACATCCAGCCGGTGCCCGATCTCCTCCATATGGCTGCGCAGCCCGCCGCCGTCCCGATGGGGCCGGTACGTATGGAATACCAGAATCGCCAGTGCCTCATCGGATACCGATATTTCCAGCGAACAATACCGCGCCTTGGCGTACAAAAAGGCAATCCCCGCCATCTGCAGGGATTGCTCTCGTAGGCTCCGTTTTCTGTCCGGTTGCAGTTGCTTCAGCTGTGTATATCGTTCACTCAGTTCCCGCATTGGCCAGCGTGAGACTCTTTCACCCCGGCACCGGTTCGGCAAGGCCGCGCACAGACGGCGTATACAGTCCACACCCGGATGGCGCTTAGCAGGAAGAGAGTTCTCCCCGTTTTCCGCTTTCAGACATTCGTTCCAGTCTTTTTGGTGCGGGCTATCCTCCCGAACCGTATAGTTCCCTACTTTGCTGATACTCTCTCGCAGTCTCGAGCCGCCCTCTATACCGGCCTTGTCCGCGTCCAGGCAAAGCACCACGGTGCGCAGGTGAGGGTATTGCCGAAGCAGCCAGATTGCCGCCTGCTCCGAGGTGCCGCATAAGGCCACATAGCTATGCGCCGGCCAGTTCTCCGGGTGCAGGGTGATATACGACAGCACGTCCACCGGCGCTTCAAACACATACAGTTTGTCTCCTGTCCCCACCCAATGAAAGCTGTAGGATGGCCAACTGCCGGACACATTGCCCTTGTAGCCGCCAACGGTTCCCCGCTTGTGGGCGTGTCGGGGCACACCGTTTTCGTCCATGCCGACAAATACGGCGTTGTGGTATACCGCATCCTCATACAGCAGCTGTCGATGAGCGAAGAAGTGGATCACTTCCCGGTCAATATACCGTCCCAGCAGATACGCGTACACCCGCCGCATATCCGTATGCCGGGGAGGCAGGAGGAACGGTTTAGGCGATGGCCGCGCCGTTTCGGATAGCAGTATTCCCTCCTGCCCCAACAGCACCTGCACAGCCTCCGCAAACGTCTTGCCGCCAAACCACCGGACAAAAGAAATCGCGTCCCCGCCCTGCCGGTCGTACTGATGGAACCATAGATTTCCCCGGATGGTCACTTTTGCTCCCTCATGCCGCCATTCCCATTCTGAGCCAGAGCGCCGCAGGGTTTCTCCCTGCCGCCGCAGATACTCCGCCAGATCCGTGCGACGGGCCCGTTCGATGTCGGCAGAATCTATAGGCAAAGGTATCCCTCCCTGTCAACTCTCATGAAGATTCCAAACGGACTTGCAAACCGTTCTCGCCAGAGTTACCATGCCAACCAAACCGGACGAAGGGAGGCGGGAACATGCTGGGAGGGAAGCTGCGGGCCCTGCGCCAAAAGAACGGCTGGACACAGAAGCAGATAGCCGAAATGCTGCATATCAACCGCTCGACCTACGCGTACTATGAAACCGGCGCCACACAACCCGACCTCGACATGTTCCGCCGCCTGGCCATTCTGTTTGAAGTATCGACAGACGACCTGCTGGGGCTGTCGACACCTATGCTGGATATGGAGGACCAGCTCTTCCTGTACGTCGCCTCCCTGCCGCTGATCAAACGACGCAGCCTCCTGTACCGCCTTCAGTCTTTTCTCCAGCACAAGTAAATCACTCCCGGATCCCCAGCGCCCGTTTCTGTTCCTGTATCCGCTGCCGGAGCTTATGCTCTACCAGCTGTCCCGGCCGGTCGAGCTGCAGCTTGTTTTCAAACAACCGCCCCACCGAACGCAGCAGGCGCAGGGCGCCCAAAGAGGCCGCCGCGTTTCGATGCTGCCGGATGCTTCCCAGCAGCTGCCGGGCATACACGTTTCCCAGCTCTGTGGCTCGGCCAAGATACGTCAGCGCGCGCTTCTCATTCTTTTGAACGCCATCGCCGAAGTAGTACAGTGAGCCCAGCGCATACCATGCATACGCGTTGTCCTGCCCGGCCGCCTGTTCCAGCCAATGGATGGCTTTCCCCACGTCATACAGCGCCGGTTCTTTTAGAAACAGCTTTCCCAACCGATATTGGGCGAAGTTGTTTTCTTTTTTCGCCGCCCGGGTCAGCAGCTCCACGGCCTTTGGAAGATTCTTCAGCAGACGCTCTCCCGTCGCATATTCCCTCCCCAGTACATACTCTGCCGGCTCGAATCCCCTGTCCGCTGATTGTTGCAGCAGCGTTTCCGCCTGAAACAAATCCAGAGGAAGATCGACGCCATTCAGATAAGCCCTCCCCAGGATATACGCCGCGTAGGCGCTCTTCTTCTGTATGGCATACTGGAGATATTCCAAGGCCTTTTCTGTATCCTTGGGTAATCTTGTCCCTTTCAGATGTTCCTTTCCAAGCAGAGCCAGCGCGGACGGATCATCCTGCCCGGCCGCGGCTTCCAACCACCGGACTCCATAGAAGATATCCGGAGGAACATCCCTCCCCTCTAAAAACAACTTACCCAGCTGATATTGCGCCGGAGCATACTTCTCGCGGGCTGCAGCGGTCAGGTTCTCCAGCGCAGCCTGGATATTCCCCTCTTTCAAATTCAGCTTCCCCAGGTTGTAGAACGCCCGGACATTTTTTAGCTTCGCCGCTTTCTCGAAATATTGTCGGGCCATCTTCAGATTGACCGGCGTTCCCGTCCCGGTCAGGTGCATGTCCCCCAGCCTTACCTGCAGATGGTCATCTCCTCCCTCCGCCTCCATGAAAGTGAATTTTTTGAATGCCTGCCCAAACCACTGCTTGGACTTCGCTGCATCCATATCGGTTCCCCGGCCCTCCCAGCACATCCGGCCCAATTCATACATGGCGTAAGCGTTGGGGTGGCGGTCGTCCTCCGCCGCCATTTGGTACAGGGCGAAGGCCTTTTCCTCGTTCTGGGGAACGCCCTGTCCACGCCGGTATAGCCCGGCCAGCGAAAAGGCGGCAAACGGATTTCCCTCCTCCACCGCTTTCTCAAACCATTCCGCCGCCTTTTCGTAGCTCTGTTCCACACCGAATCCATAGGAGAATAGCTTGCCGATTCGGTATTGCAGATAGTCCTTTTTCTTTTCCTGCTGTTCCGCCGCGAGGAAAGCCCGGTAGGCCTTGGAGAACCAAGCCTGTGCGCCGTCCTCGTCTTTGTCCCGTCCTAAGCCGTTCCACAGGATTTTCCCCGCATCGTGCATGGCGAAACCGTTTCCCTTTTGCGCCTCCCGACACAGAAGCGTATAGGCTTTCCCTAAATCGGGTGCTTCGGTATTGGAGCCATAGAGGAAATGACGCGCCTGCTTGTATTCCTCCGTCCACCAGGTCTTCTTTTTGTTTTTTCCTTGGAAAGCGACAGACACCTCCGGTTCATCCTCGGGGAAAGATTCCCCGGTATCCAGGCTGTCCGGTTCTTCCGCCGATTCCTCCACTGGTTCTTCATATGGCAGTTCCGGCAGGCGCAGCGCCTCTGCAATGACAGCGTTGCGGATGGATTTGAACTCTTTGTTCCGGGACAGCGGCTCTTTCTCCGGCATGGTGTCGGTATAGGTGCGCAGTACCTCATACCGCTGCTCATACCAGAGATCGTACAGCCGGGCAATCCTCTCGTCCTTGGACAGTTCCTCCACGATATCGTCCACCAGCGCCTTGTCTTTCGGTCGCAAGTATCCATACACTTTCTTACCGGTCACCATCTGCAGCCGTTCCGATAGCTGGCCCAGTAATCTTTCCAGCCGCGGGTTGTCATAGGTACCGCTGTTCAGCTGCTTCACAAGCTCCGGCGCCGCCCGGCGCAGGTCGTCCCGCACCTGCGTCTGTTTTTGATAGATACTGATGAGATCCTGCCGAAAGATATCCCGGGCCATTTCCGCCTTGATGGAGCGGATTCCCTCTTTCGTGAGATATGGCTCCTTGGGATCAGAGGAAAAGGCCAGCAGATGCACATGGGGATGGTGCGCCGTGTTATGAAAGGCAGCATACCATCGGAAATTCTCGGGACGGATTTTCATGTGCCGGGCGATGGTGTTGCGGTGCATGCGCAGCAGCGCCTGCCACTGCTCCACCGATTCATATCCCAGCCGGGCGGCGTCTTCCCTACGGAGAGACAGGATATGCGTCCATACGTTACCTGGATGATCCGCGACTTCCTGCATCGCCGCCGCCTCTCCATCATCCGAGAACAGACCGTGGGACGCCAACTGGGCTGCGCCGGGCCGGTTGGCGATGTAATCCACATACCGCTGCCGGGTTCCGAACAGTTCCCCGTGCATCTCCGCTGCCCGCAGAATGAACTCATCCGCATTTCCTTGCGTGGGATTCAGCCGGTAGTCTTCAGACTCGTACAGTTCCCGGATGTCGGGATATTCCTTTAAGAGCTCCGCGATGACCTTACGCTGGGTTTTACCGGCTGCCGCCTCCGGCCGCTCCACCCCCTCCCGGGTGGCGACATATTGGGTATAGTTCACCAGATGCTGCTTGGCATTGGGCTTCAGGTAGGGGCTCTTGAGTATCAAGCGGGGCATGATCGATACCTCCTGCATAGAGTATATTGGGGAGGTGACATCGTGTGTCCGAATACGTTAGCCGCCGGTATTACCGCCATAGCGGCTGCCATCGCCGAAGGGCGTAACGCCGACGAGATCGCTCTCATCGGCGCTGCGCTGACACAGCTGGGCGATACGCTGGCGACCATTGCCGTGCAGAAAAACTTCTGCGGCAAACAAGCCATAGGCCAGCAGGGGAACTAATCTCTCTGCCAGCCCACCGCGTCATCGAACCCAAACCGGCCGCCCAACTTGGATACCTCCTCTACGCACAGGCGGCGCAGCTCACCTAGCTCCTCCAGCTCGATCTCGTTAGTGGCCGCCACCACATGCATCATCATCGCCAGCTCCACTCCCTGCTTGAACAGCACCCGCGCCAGTCGATTCTCGGTGTCCTGGATCCGCGCCGCCACCACCGATTCCAGCGCCGGCGTCAGCACCTCGCTGTTGTTTCGGCAGTGCAGGTGGGCGATATAAAAGCGGATGGCCTTGTTGATGAACTCGTTGCGGGTCCGGCAGTTGGCCTCGGACAACTCCCGCGCGATGTCGTCCAGCAGCTCCCTGTCCAGATACAGGCCGGTGAAGGTTTTCTCGCTCATATGCTTACTCCTTTTCTGCTGACAGACAGGCTGACAAGAGAAAACCGCTATTTCCAGCGGCGTGTCCCCGTTTCTTGTCAACCCATCTGCCAAGCACTTCAAATCTTGATATATGCTGCAACCTCGCACGGCGTTGCCGGGCGGGGTTTGTTTGCCTTGTCAGGCCGAAGCCTGACAAGGTCTTTATCCTGCTTCAAAATATCACCCTTGAGCAGCTACCCTCCAAACCGCCTCAAGAAGCCCGATATCACCTCCACAGGGGTACACACCCCTCCCTCCGGACGAAACCGCCAAACAGGCGCCAAATTCGGGCGGACACGCCCCTTACATTCCCATCTGCGGTTCCGCCATCTCCGGCTTCTTCGCTACCCTAGTTTTTCCCTCCACCCGTTCAAACGGGCATTTGGTGTAGGACAGTCCTCGACGCTGGACCTCCCTGTCCAGAACACCGGCCATCTCCCGTTCCACACCGTCCATATCCAGCCGCACGTCATCGGGCAGGCTATCGTAACAGACCCACTCTTCCCCGTCCGGCCGATCCTTCACATACAGGTCGTACCCCAGTTCCGTCCCTAACTCCCCCGGATACAGCACCAGATCCAGCCGGACGCAGCCGGTCGTCAGCACAGCCGCATACTGATCGGCGGGCAACGTACTCCGCAGCCGCTCCTGTATGTCCTGCCATGTTAACATCTGTTCAAATTGATATAGTTCGCCTAAAGTCTGTTTTAAACGGTTCATCCAATCCTCCTTACAAATGCAGCTGGCCGGGAAACATATCCTCCTCCGGCTGCGGTTCCGCTATATCCCCATCGAACCTCGCCATCAGTTCATAGTCCTCTTCGTTCCAAAACGGTTCCTTCAGCGCCTGCCGGTACCGTTCGATGCTGGCATCCACCGCCCTGTTCAGCATCGCTACATCCAGCCCACACTGCTCATACCCCTCCAGCACCGTGTTGTAATACCGCTGAGTGGGAATGCCGAAATTCATCTGCAGGTTCATGATATACGCCATCGCCGTCACCTCCTGCCCCTCCATCGCGACGGTCAGGTTCTTCTTGAAATAGTGGCGGGGATAGCCCTCATACACGTCCAGCGCTTTCTCGTCCCGGGGTGTAATTTCCCATACTCCTACCGGCACAGAGGCGCCCTTTTTCGGTCCGATAGTAGCAAAGGAGCCGTGGGGCATCCCCTTGAACTGCAGCTCATAGTTCTCCACAAGCCCTGTCCCTAGCAGCCGGGCCGTAGGGCACCGCATGGCCATCTGCCGGAGGTTCAAGTTGCTCCCGTATGCGATATACCATCGTTTCTTCACTGGTATCCCTCCCTACAATCCCATTGTCATGGCCGGTTCTTCCTGCTCCCTCTGCCGCTCTTGTTCTTTCTTTGCCGCCAGCCGCTGCTTCTGCGCCTCCGCCTGGGCCGGATCCCGCCACGCGATGTTCCCCTCCAGGTTCTTCAGCAAATGCAGGCGGGCCGTCTTGAACTCCTCCCCGATCATCCCCAGACGCAGCAGCCAGCCCCGGAACGTGTACTTCTCATTCTCCGGCACCGTCCTCGTCTGAAACGCCCGCTGCTGAGTCAGCGCCTGATGGCTGATGGCCAGGCATAGCTGGATATACGCCTTGATTTCCCCGGCGTGCAGGGTGGAATTGAACAGGCGGAACTCGATGGTGCCCTTGTTGAACACGCTGTGCAGGTTCAGTCCATGGTACCGGGAATCGTCGTAGTGGTACCCGCTGTGGTCCCGGCCGCCGTACCATTGCCGGTTCAGCTCCTGCATGGTGGTGGGGGGCTGCTGCTCGATGGCCTCCAGAAAACGGGTTTCCGCTTTCCGGCAATACCGCTGCCGGCTCACCTGAATCTGCAGGGCCTTGTACAGCAAATCCTCCTTGGCCGCCATGATGTTCACCAGGTTGTGGAGGGTCTGGGGCGTGTGAACGGCCGCGTCGATGTGGATGTGCAGCCCGCAGCTCGGGTTCACCCGCGCCCCCGCCTGCCGCAGCTTCCGGATACACTCCTGTATGGTTTCGATATCCTCGTATAAGCAAATGGGCGAGACGAACTCCACCGCATAGGCGTCGCCAGCCGGCCGATTGCTCCGTGTCCGGCAGTCGATGCTCGCGTCGCTGACCAGCTTCCACTGCCGGTTCTGCTCGTCCCGGACGGTGTACGTGTCATAGCCTCCTCCCACATGCACCGCCTGGGTATGAAAATGACCGGCTAGTACCTGTGCCGCCGCGCACCGGGAAAGGCCGGTCATCTCGATCTCTATCCCGAATTTCTGCTCTCTCAAGGACGCTTCCCGCCTCCTTTACCCTTCACCTGGCCTGGCCGCTTCGCCTCTCTCCCCGATATATTCCCGCACACCCGGCGGCACATATTTCTCATACAGCCGGTCGAGGTGCGCCGCCATTTTCTCTTCCAACGTCAGCCCCCTGCGCTTCAGATACAGCCGGGCCGCCGACAGCCGCTCCTCGTCGTAGCCCAATGTGATACTCGATTTCTTCATACGTTCCCTTTCTTAACGATCACAAAAGCCGCCCTGCTTACGCAAGGCGGCTCTGGTTTCGGTATTACCTCTGTGGTGTCTGTGTGAATGTCTCCGTCGGCCCCTACAGCAAAAGTTCGTTCAGCCTTTTCTGTCCGTTAAGGACAAACCGGGTGATAAAAACTCGATCCACATCAATGGGCACCCGGTCCATACAGACTTCCACCATCTGTTCCGTGATAGCCGGCATGTCCAGCGCGGCGAGCATGTCTTTGGCCCGGGGCTGCCGGTTCAAAAACTCCTCAAGGAACCGGAACATCCCGTCGTGTTCCCGGCCGACATCCTTTGGGTACCCGCGAGCAATCAGGGCGATGTTGTTGTCGTAATTGGGCGCTAGCCGCAGGATTTCTCCCGTTTCCGTATCCCGCAGCACCCCATAGTTCTGCGTGTGCCTGTCCATGTTCATGCACAGCGTATCCAGAACAATCAGCCGGAGATAGGCCTTCGCCAGCTCCTCCGACAGGTTCAGAAACCACTCGAAGTTGCGCCCATAGTCCTCGTCCTCTCCCATAAAGGCGGAGGCCGGCTCGAAATTCACCGCCGCATTGTCCGTAAAGTCCAGCGAGCGGACATACCCGTCGGCGTATTCGTAGCGCGCCATCGGAAAGTCCAGCGCACACCCCAGCTCATAGATGAACAGCTCGGAAAACCGTTCTTTCTCGTTTCCGCTCTTGTACATCCACCACCGGCCGTCAATCAGCCGCCAGCATTTCTCAAAGCTGCCGGTATTGGTCAGTTCGGGCGTGCGCGACGGCCGCTGGCTGAAGCTGTCGGGATCGCCGCACAACGCCAGCCGGTCAAACAGGTTTTCCTTGAACCGGACATCCTCCCAGGCCAGGGCGGAACCCTCCGGCCGGTACCAGTAGTTGTCGGTAATGGTCACGGCGTTGACCGACAGCACCGTGCTGATGTCGTCGCGTTCCGCCAGACGGAGCGCCTTTTTCAGCAGCCGGGAATTGGCCCGGTGGGAATCGATTGCCCGGCCCGACAGCCAGGCCCCGGCATCCTGGCTCCTCCGAAAATATAGAGGCGCCAGCCGCGCATTCGTCACCGTCACCACGCCGTTTCGCACCTCGGCAACCGGAATATCCCCCGACAGGATCGTGCCACAGAGTTCCGCCATGTCCGCTCCGCCTCCTCTTCCACATCAGGTCTTTGGGTCTAGTATAGCCGAAAAGGCAACGAAATTCAACTGTTCCTCTCTTTTACAAAAGGCGCAGTTCCTCTGTCAACGTAGTTTCTTCCTCCAACTCCTTCTGTAAATCCTCTTGAACATCCCGCAGCCCTTTCTTCGATTCCCCATATCGGAAATATTTCCATTGTCCTTCCCGGGTGAAGATATACACATACTCCGTCCGGTTTTGCGGGTCATCCAGTTCTTCCAAAGTGAGCGGTTCCGCCTGGATGTTCTTGTCCCCGCGATCACGACCGTAGAACACGCAGACGTCTTTCTGCCTTTTGTCCCAGTCAAAGCTGTGCGGATGGCCCGGCTCCGGTTCGATCTTCTTCTCCAGGGAAGACAAGTCCCCCCGTTCCAATAGCCTCTCCACCATTTCCCTGTCGCTGTAGTATTTCAGTAACAGCGCCCCGTTATGTGACAGATATCCGTCACTGTGACAGTATATGGTCTTGTATTGGTCGTCCCCAACTTCCATACAGATATAGCTTCGTGTGCTCATGCTTGTCCCCCTGTCAGAGTTCCTGTTTTGGCCCGGTGATTTTTGGCTCCCGGGCCTGCTTTCTGACCGGCTGTTTGGGCGCTGTCTCCGGCTTTTCGGCGCCCATATGCCGGAGGAACTCCTTCACGTTCTCCGGCACCTGCGTGTCGTAAATACCGTCCAGATGGGCGACGATCGCCGCCTCCACGCTCGTCCCGTTCTGCGGCAGGTAATACTGGAGCGCCTGCAGTTTCCTCGTATCGTAGGATAAATGCAAGACCGTTTCTTTTCTCATGATCTGTTCCTCTCTTTCTCACTGCTTTCTCAAACGCCTCCGCCGATATCTCGATACCAAATGCCTCCTTTACATGCGCCAGCAGATCATCGATGCTTTGCCCCTCCTCAAAACATCCCACCAGCCTCTCCACGAATCCCTCCTCCCCGGCCAGCGGATACAGCCAGCCCGCGTATAAGGCCAGGGCTTCGGCCGTCCTGTCCCCATAACCCGCTTCCTCCATCGCCGCCTCAAGGGTCGTGGACGTGCTTTGCCAGGCCTCCAGCCCGGCCCTGTCCTCCGACGTTAGCCCCTCCAGTACCTGCTGCTTCAGCGATGAATCGGTGAAATCCATCTGCCCCAGATTCTCAAACACCCCTATCAGGATGACCACCGGCATGGCGATGAGCAGCACAATCCCAGCCGCTATGGCCCCGATGACCTTCCACGTCCGCTTGTCCGTTAGCAGCAGGGCGGCCTTCACCACAAACCCGGCGGTCATCGTCCGCCCGCCTTTCCGAACAGTGCCGCCTTGTAGGGTGGGACCGTCACCTGCAGCAGATACCGCTCATTCCCGCACTTGTACAGGCAAGTGCCGCGCTCCGGATACCGGATGAGGTCGAACTCCGCCGGTTCCAGCTGCAGGGCGTCCATATACACCTGCGGCTCCACGCTGCCCCCATTGAATATGAACTGGTGGGACGGGATGGCGAACAGCGGCTTGATATATTCCCGCAGCCCCTCCAGCATGCCGTCCTCCACATTCTGGGTGGCCAGCACCACCGCGCTGTCCTTCTTCCTCGCCCGTTTGGACGCGTTGCGGATATATTCCACCGCCGTCCGGTTGGTGAAGAACAGATAGATCTCATCCATGCTGGCCACCGTGTTCCCCTCGTTCAGCAGCCGGTGGCTCATATATGACAGCAGGTTGAACAGCATGGCGTCTTTCAGCCTCTGATTGGTGTCCAGCAAACCTTTCACCCCGAACATCAGGAACCGGTCGCTGGTGATGTTGGTGTGGCCGTTGAAGTACCGGGACTCGGCACCGCGGCACAGGGAATGGAGCCCCAGGCACAGCTCCCGCAGCGTGTCTTCGGTATACAGCGGCTTTTTATTCCGGTCAACCTGCCGGTATTCCTCTTCCACCAGCCCGTACAAGTCGGACAGGATGGGATATTCTTGAGGGGTAAGGCTGTCGAAGTCCGCGCTGTCGTTCAGGCCAAACCGCTCGTACAACCGCAGCAGCAAAATCTCCAGCGTGTCCAGGTGAGCGTCGGGAAACCCCTTGTACGTCCGGAAGAAGTCTTTCAAGTAGGCGATGTGCTGAGAGAGGCGCGTGCTTTTCCGGAATGCCGCCGGAGTTTGCGCATCATCGTCCTGTTCCCCACCGTCGCCCCAGGAACGTGGCTCCAGCGGGTTGATGATATATCGCCCTTCCATCAAATCCAGGTAACAGCCGCCCAAGTTTTCCGTCAGTTCCCGATACTCCCCCTCCGGATCGAGCCCCAGTACCGCCTTGCCGCTTTCCCGGAAGTTGGTTAGCAAGAGCTTGAGAAGATACGACTTGCCCTGCCCGCTGTTGCCGATGAGGAGGACGCTGCTGTTGGTACGGTCATCCGTCCGCCGGTCAAAATCCACCAGAATATGCGAGCCATACTTGTCCCTGCCCAGACAAAACCCGCGGGGATCGGTCTTGCCCGAATACCCCAACGGGTACAAATTGGCCACCGAGGAAGCTGGCAGCACCCGTTCATACTGCACGCCGAACACGTTGGTTCCCGCCGGCATCACCGACAGGAACCCCTCCCGCTGCCGGAGCAGCAGCCGATCCACCGTGATTTTCTCCCGGGTCAGCTCCATCTGGATGTCCGCCTGAAGATCCTTCAGTCCCTCTGGCGAAGAGGCTTTCAGCTCGATATATACCGCGCAGTGGAGCAGCGGCTCCTTGCTGCGGCGCAGACCCGCCAGCAGCTCCGCTACGTCCTGGAGGTTTCCCTCCGCCCGGATGGTTTCCTGCACGTCGTTCCCGCCCCGCAGCAGCTTGTTCCGCCGGGTGGCCGCCTGGATGATGGTCCGCTGCTCCTGCGCCTCCACCGGCCGGGTGTATATCCGCAGGGTCACCCCCTCATGGCTGCCCAGACGGGACAGGATGGCCTGCTCCTCGGTGGACGGCGGGTATTCCTTCACCGCCCACACACTCCGCCATGTGTTGCCGCACACGCAGCTGTCCGGGTAAAACCGGATGGCGCCGGGCAGCAGCTGGTCAAAGAAATCCTTCACCGCCGTAGCCTCCTGCTCCTCCATGGTACGCGGCTTTCTGCGTTGGAATATCCTCATCTTCCCTCCATCCACTGGGCTCCGTCCACGTCGGGCAGCGTCTGGCCGCCGGCGTCGAAGTAGGCCTGCAGCAGCTGCTTGATGCCCTCCTTGTCCAGCCGCCGCACCTCAAAGCCCTGATCCGCCATGGCCTTCTCCGCCCGGTTCCCCAGAGTAAACGCCGGCTCCTTCCCCCGCAGCAGGAACACAAACCGCCGGTCGGCCGCCAATTCAGTCTGGACATGGTCGAGATATGCCCGATCCTGTTCCAGCAGCTTCCTCACCGCCGGGTTCTCCTCCTGTTCCAGCCGCTCTTTCAGGTAGGCCTGGTTCCGGTCGAAGCAGGCATGGGAATCCATACACAGGATTTCCATCCCCGGCAGGGCGGACAGCACCAGCATCAGCTGCCGGATCCTCCTCTCCATCATGGACTTCGACAGCACCGCGATGTTGGCGGGGCTCACCTGAAAATACAAAAGATCGCCGTGACTGGCGGCGAGCCCATGGTCGGTGAAGCCTTGGATACCCAGGAATTCCTGTACGCCTCCTGTTTTCACTTCTGCTCCATGTCCGGTCTTATGCCCGGAAAGGACATAAGACCTCTTTGAAAAAGGGCGGTTTCGGAACGAAATGCCGCCCGCCCTCATGGGCGGCAAGCCGTTTTTCGCTGGTTGAAGGATTTTCTTTCAATCGAGCCTCCATATATAGAATTGCGGGACAACAAGAAAATACCGCGCCGCGTATCGGACATAGTCCAGCACGGTGGCTTCCTCCATCCGGATGGTGACAAACGCATACCCGGCCGTCAAAGCCAGCGGCAGCAGCCAGCCCGCCTGTGCCACGGCGATGACCGACACCAGCAGGGCGATACTAATCATGCTGAAATCCTTCAGGCTCCACAGCCACAAATTGGCGTTGGCCCGCAGATTCTGCGGATACAAATACATAGGCCACCCCCTTTATTTCATGGCGCCCACCACCGAACGCGTCAGGTTGACCGCCGTGGTGGTATGGTGGATGACCGAGGTCAGACTGACCCGCGCCGAGGTGTCCAGCCCGAACTGCTGCGCAATCCGCGGCACCTCGTTGGCTGACAGCAGGAGGCCCAGCCCCAGCAGCATGTTGACGTTGAAAGTCAGCAGCCCTAAGAACAGCAGGGTGGTCTGGAGAAACGCCGTCAGGCACAGCGCTGCCACCTGTTTGCACCAGCCCCAGAAGCCGTCGGTGAACCCCCGCGGCACACTGAACATATACATAGCCCCTACCGCGATTTGAATCAGCAGGATGCCGCCCCGTTTGATATTCGCAAAAAAGAGCTTCACCACGCAATACGCCATGGCGATCATGGCCAGCAGGTTGAACACCGACAGGGTCACCTGGTTGGCAATTGCGAAGGACGCCTGTAGCACCGACATACTGGCGTCCCCAATATTCAGACTCTGTCCCCCGGCAAACACCCGGGCCAAATCCCCCATGAACGTCCCCTGCAGGCTGATACAGAATTTGTACAGCTCCACCGGCAGGGTAGTGAACAGGCTGACCGCCATCAGACCCTTGATGGTATTGAGGGCGGTGTCCCGCACGCTCACCCGTCCCGACTGGGCCGCAATGGCCAGGTCGAATACCGCTACCACCAGCCCCGCTAGGAACAGACCCCAGCCGAAAAGGGAAAACAATCTGGTCACCGCCCCCACCCAGGGCAGGCCGAATATCTCCACCCCCATGCTGCCGATGGAGGTGAAGAACTGGGCCACGGCGTCGTAGATGGCCGTGTACATCCACCGCAAGGTGGTATCCCACATCCCCGCGGATACCTCCTGACCCAGCCCCTTCACCACATTCCCCGTGCTCTCCAGCACCTTGTTTAACCAGTCCAAGGACATTCCTCCTTCCACATGGCGGTCGATATCCTACAAAACGCGTCCGTCAATACTGTCATAAAGACAGTTCTTCAAGGTGATCTTCTAGTTCTTCCTGCGGCTCTGCCAGTTTACCCAGGCTGGCAAGGAAAACAAAGTCGGAGAGCCGCTCTGGGTCGACATTGTCCACTTCAATGTGGACACCATAAGCTCCGGGGAAAATTCGGACGATATCGGCGTTTAGAATGTCCTTCCAGCCGGCCAACTTGTCGGGTGTGATATCCGCCGGGTCGATGTCGCCGATGGAGAGCAAATCCACCGCAGTAGAGCGGTGCTCCAGATAGGCTTCGTCTGGTAGGTGGATTCTAAGAAGATCGCGGAGTTTGGCGGTGTTAGCGGGAATGCCGGGTTCAGCCTGCCCGCCTAACTGCTCCAGCACGGCAAGTGCTTGCTGTTCCGCGTCGTTATGCTTAAATGGAAAGCCAGATTTGATGATCTCCTGATCCGTCATCATACTGCGCAGAATTTCATAAACGTCCTCATCCTCCATAAACTCCTCGAAGGTCTTGAGTAGCTCGTCGAAAAGTTCCGCCTTTCGTGCCGTGCCAAGTATATCCGGCTCAGCCATGGCATTTTTCGGTTCCATAGTCGTTGCACTTCCCTTCAACTTTTTTAGTCATGCCGCCCTCCACTTATATCCCCAGCACTTTCCAGATATACAGCGGAGCGGTGAGGGTGAACACCAGGCAGGCGAACAGGATGGCGGGAGCTGTAAAATCAAACTGTCCATGCTTGCGGTAGTCGAAGTACGCGCTGGATAGCTTGACAAAGAACACCACCGCCAGAATCATGTCCACCGCCGGGAATACCACGTTGTTCACCACATTTTGAATCTGTCCCCTGATGGACGACCAGGTCTGCTCGATGACCGCATCCACTGACGTCGCCGCTCCCGCCGGCAGACACAGCAGCAACAGCAGAACAGCCAGCCACAACACAATGCTTCGTTTCTTCAACAGATACCTCCACGATTCACGAACCGCCTCAACCCTTTTTCTTCTTTATGATGAACAGGGCGACGGCGCCGCCCACCGCCACCGCGGCCAAACCCATCACCAGGTTCCGCCACCGGCGTTCTTCCCCGGTGGGCGGATTCACCGGCGCGGGTGGGATGTGAATATTCTCCACGTTGATTTCTACCACATGGTTCTGTTCCGCTATAGTCACCGGGTAGAGGGTTTCACTGAGCAAGAACCCCTCCGGCTGCCGGATTTCCCGCACCAGCCAGTCTCCAAACGGGATGCCGTCGAAGCGGAACTCTCCGTGCTCGTTGCTTACGCTGATTAGCAGCGCCGTATCCTCGGTAAATTCCGTCTCGTCTGCCTGGAACAATCCCATCACCGCGCCAGGCGCCGCTTGGCCATTTTCGTCCACCTTGTGGCCCAAAACGCTGCCACGGATGAGGTGGTTTTCAATGGGCTGGCCCTCATTAGCCCCCAGATGAACCACCCCGGTTTCCTGTCCGGCATAGGTGAACTCGATGGGATATGCCTTATCACTGAGCTGGTAATGCTCGTCGGTGGAGATCTCCTTGAGATAAAAAGAGCCGAACGGCAGGTCGGTTTGGAATGTCGCCGTACCGTCTTCCTTGCAGGCCACCACCTCCAGCAGACCGTCCTTGGGGATGACGCTGCCGTCTGACGCCTCCAAATCCTTCGCCGCATACAGCCCAAAGGATACCTTGCGGATATCCCCGAACAACTGAAACCGCTCATCCTGTTCCAGCAGCTTTTGCATCTCAATCTGCACCCTCTGCCGTTGGTTGGTCAGGGCGATGACGGTCTCCGTCACCGCTGCCTCCTGCCCGGCGTATTCCAGCTTTACCATATGGGGCGTGGACTCCAACACCATGCCCTCCGGCGCCTGCTTCTCCACCAGCCGGTACTGCCCCAGATATAACGCCTTGCTTTTCCCGCCTTCTCCCGTGGTGACAAGGGTATCCACCACCGTGTCCTTTGCCGCCCGCAGCGTGCCGTCCGGCGTATAGATATCCTCGTCTGCAATCAGCTCGAAGACGGCTCCAGCCAGGCTCTGCTCCCGGTACACCGGCTGGTATACTCCGGCCGTCTCCTCCACGCTCCAGAATACCTCGCCGGTCTTTTCAAGGAGAATCACGCCCTTCTGCGGGATATTCGCTTTCTCCACCGTCACCACTTGTCGGCTGCCATCGATGGTGAACGACACCGGCGTCCCATCCAAGACATAGCCCGGTACGGACTGCACCTCTACCAGCTCATACCGGCCCGCTTTCAGCGGCTCCGGCAGCATCAGACGGCCGGTGGAAGCCGTGTAAAAAGTGTCCAGCTCCATCGGCTCCGGGTAGGTGATGTGCTGGGTGATATACTTTCCAGTTTCGATGTCGCGAATTTTAAAGCCGAATCCGGACAGCGGAATGATTTTTCCCGTTTCCGCGTCCTTTTTCACCACTTCCAGCTGAGATTCAAACGAAGCGTTGTTGATGAGGTAGCGGTACACCTTCCCCTGCTCGCTGATATGCACGTCAAAGGCCGGGAGTCGCTCTGTGCCCTCCCGGCCTTTTGTCTGTTTGACCGTATACACCCCAGCGGGCAGCCACTTGCTGACGGCATATCCATTCTCGTCGGTCACCAGCCTGTCCCGTTCGCTTTCTTTAGCCTGCTCATAGCTTCCGGCAGCCTTGAAAAACACCTCGAATTCCGCGCCGACCTCCGGTGTTTCAATTTGTGTGCTGCCATCGTCGTTGTGCTTCAGGATGGCGACGCGGCCCTGAATGACCGATTCCCGGACAGTCAGCGCCTCCCCATTGTATTCCATCGTGTATTGGCCTGGCTCCACGCCCAGCTGGTATTCCTTTGTGTCCAGCTGGTACCCCAAACTGGGGGCAATTTCCTGCAGCGACCAGCCAGCGCCGCAAGGATACCAGTCGGTGGTGAACCGCCCACTAGCGTCTGTGGTATACACCTTCTGCAGCAGGCCATGACGGTACAAACCATATTGTGCTCCGGCCAGGCTCCCCTCTCCTTGCGCCGTGCCGGTTTCCGCGTCCACCTTGCTCACCGTCAGGCTCCATTTCTTGAGCCGGTTGACCACGGTTTTGTCCGTCACCTTGTTCCACTCCACGAGGACATTCTGCGCGGAGGGAACCACATACCGCTCATCGGTATCGACCTCCTCCAGCACGTAAGGCGCGTTTCCAGAAACCAGGACATCCCGGAACTCGGCGACACCAGCGCTGTTGGTTTTCGCATATACCTCCACCCTGTCGCCCGAAAGCGATGTGCCGGACAAGCGGAACGTGTGCCCCTCCAGCCAGTTATCCTCGCTGGTCTTCACCACCCGCAGGCCGCCCCGCTTCAGTGTGTTGCTGAACGTGACGGTTGTCGTCTGACCGGGAACCACCGTCACCATCTGGGATTTCTGAGGCTCGTAGGCGCCGTCCACCTGTTCAGTCACGGTGTATTCACCCGCCAGCAGATTCGGGATTTCCAGCCTCCCGCCGTTTGCTGTCACAAACGTGTCGTTCAACCCGTTTCCGGATACAAGGAACGAAATCCCGTCCACCTTGCCGTCCTCAGAGACCTTCCGGATCTGCATGGTCCCTCTGGCCTCGACCCGCGCCGTCGCACGAAAGAAGAACGGATCCTCCGCGACGCCGGTCATAATCTCCTGTTCCTCGGCGTTCCGCCCCACCGCGACAAATACGCCATGCCTGGGCAGCGGCGGCAGAATCCGCTGGAACGTCAGGGTGATGTTCCCCTCAATCGCCTCCGTACTGGAGAGTGTCAAGGTGTTCCCATTGATTTTCGCTGTCACCCGGCTGTCGCTTGCTGTCACGGAAAAGCCCGCCAGCGTCCCCTTGGTATCGGTTACGGTTACAGCGTAACGACCGTCGCTCTGGGGCTTGAGCACCAGCGTGGAATCTGCAAAGCCCGCGGCTGTAGTATGGTTCCGGATCCCCTCCAAAATCTTGTGGTAGGCCGGTTCCGCCGGAGTCCCTTTGATGAAGGCCCTGTACTCGGCGTCGTTACCAAGCGTAACCGCGTTTGTACGGTATCCCTGCTGGTATTCCCACAGCACCGCCTGAGTGGCCGCCACCGCGTCGTCAATGGCCCTCACCCCCAGCTCCGCCGGCGTCCGGGCCGGAAAGCCATAGAGCGTAGTCAGCTTCAGGCCATATTGAGCTATTGCTCCTAAATCCCTCCAGTAATTGCTCTTTGTGAGATCCTCTGTTCGTCGGAAAGGATGCCCATACGCAACTCCATGATGGATACAGTAGGCCCAGACCTTGCCGTCATACTGCGGTGCCAGATCGTACTTGTCGATATAGGAGTTGGTGGGCGACTGGTCAAACCACATCAGATTGACCCGGGTTCCCAGAGAACTGACGTATCCCTCGCCGGTGCCGCCCCGCAGCGCTTGCCGGGTTTTGAAATACGTCTTGTCTCCCGCTTCCAGATATGACGAAGCCGCCCCGACAGTCATCGGGACGGCCCCTAACAGAAAAAGGGCAGCGCACAGCGCCGCCCACAGTCTCTTGATATGCATTTGTCTTCTCCTCTCAGTCCGTTAAAGAGTATATGAGATAGTCCCCATAGGAGTCCTCATGCGGCTGAAAATATATGCGCATGTTCGTCTTTAAGCCATGATAGTAGTTCCTCTCCAACGCAATCATTTCAAATACAGAGTCTTTTAGAGTGCGTGTCACTTCATCCGGATATTTTGTGAATGGGTATGTGCTGACGTTCCCATTCCAACTGCTGTTGGTAAGCGTCAGCGAATCCTTCCACACCCATTCCAGACTCTCCGCATAGGTCCGGCATTCCGCTTCCATCACCGCGATATCATACGGATATGTCCATGGATCGGTCTGTGTCGGCTGAACGAGTGTTGACGTCGTACTCATAGTGCAAAGGCTCGTTTTGGCTGGGGTGGAACTACCCGCCACGGCCTTACTGTTCGTGCTTTTAGCCTTAGTCGGAGCGGTGATTTCCGTACTGGAAGCCTTGGAGGGGGCAGTCCCTGTAACCGCCGCAGTTTCCTGCAAATGAGATTGTGAGGTGCTTTTCCATATCGTCGCAGAAGACATGGCAGTATTCCAGACACTCTCCGGGGGTTCCGTGGTCAGATGTGTTGCGTACTGGCTGCCCTCAGAAAAATGGGCTATTGGCTCCACTGCCTTGTGACAGGCGGTCAAACACAGCGCAATTCCCGCCAGCAGCCATATTCCGCGTCTCTTCATGCCGACGCCTCCCTTCAAGCCAAACAGTATACCCAACTCTTCGCATAAGTCCAGCACTTTTTCAACCGGCCCTTACGGCTGCAGCTCCATCCCCAGCCGTTCTTCCTGCTTCTGGCTCTCCAAGGCCATGTGGTAGGCCAGATGCGCCGCCTTCTCGAGATATTCCCGTCCGCGCGCCGTGATGGGGTGGAATATCTGCGTGTACTTCGTTTCTCCATCCGCCTCATACGACTGGCTGGGCATGGACAGGAACAGCCCGCCCTTCTCCGTTTCGTACAGCTTCAAACCATGAATGGCGTACGCCCCGCCGATGGTCACGCTCAACACGGCCCGCAGCTTGCCGTGCTCCCCATTGTACAGATTCCGTACTTTCACCGAAAGCTTCGGGCTCCTCTCTTCCATTATTGTCCCTCCTTTTCGGCCCAGCGAACCGACAGATGGATCAGCGCCTGCCGCTGCTCCTCCGGGCTCAGCCCATCGAGAAACTCCTGCAGCGGGAGCGTTTCCCGGCAGTTGTCACAGAGTTTCTCCCGCTTCATCCGCACCGTATCCCCCTCCAGCCGGAAGCTCACCACGTCGTTGTATGCCAGCCCGATGGCCTTCCGCAGCTCCAGTGGCACCGTAATCCGCCCTCGTTTTCCCAGCACCCGGAGCGTCCGTTCACTCATCGATACCCTCCCCATTCACCCGGTCACAGGCCGACTGACAGGGGCAATCGTCACAGTTCCCGTCACAGTCGTCCACCATAAACGGGCAGTCTTCGCACTCCCCGTCGCACACGAAGCTTTCCATCCCCGTCGCGTTGCGGATGACGAGGGCGCCCTCCCCCGCCTCCAGTTCCAGCACCGCAGACAGGTCGAGCCCGCTTTCCTCCAGCACCTCTACCGGAATGGCGATATTCATCATCTTTGCTTTCATAAAAACTTCCTTTCCGACAGGACTGTCATTTCTCCCGCCAGTCCAAACAGGGTGTCCTGCCATTGCTGGCGGTATTTCTCGGTGGTGTCGTAGTTGGATATCAGCAGTTCCCGGAACTCCGCACCCGGCTCAAACCGGTGCGCCATGCTGTGCGGCCGCATCAACTCTTCCAGCCAAATCCCCGGCCGTTTGTAGAGTGCTACGATCTCGTCGCAGTAGTTGTAGGACAGCAGGAACCGCCCCTGTATCCCCAGCAGGCAATCCGCCAGCCGCTGATGATCTTCCCTGCCAAACACCACATTCTCATAATAATCCTCGGTGCTCCAGTACGGCGGGTCGCAGTAGAACAGGCTGTTCTCCCGGTCGTACTGGCCGATCACCTTCTCGAAATCCCGGTTGTCGATGACCACACGCTGGAGCCGTTCCGCCGCCTGCCGGATGACCGGGAAGGTCGCCCACATTCCTGTCGGCTGCCCGCCGAAGCTGTCCAGTGTGGAGGCATAACTCTGGCGGATCAGCTGGTAGTATCCGGCGGCGCGCTGTATGTCCGTCAGCTCCGCCTTGCTTTTCAGCAGTTTCCGGATATGCTCAAAATCCTCCCGGGCGTTGAGCGTGTACTCCAGCCTCTGTATCAGCTTCTCCGGCTTGTCCCGGATACACCGGTACAGGTTCACCAGGTCGGCATTGAAGTCGTTGAACACCTCAAAGGGCGACGGCTCCTTGTGGAACAGCACCCAGCCGCCCCCACCGAACACCTCGATATACCGCTCCACCCTCACCGGAAACCGCGCCAGAATGCGATCGCGTAATATCTTCTTGCTCCCTATCCATGTGATGGGACTGTTGATGGATATCCACCTCGCTCTCCGCCGAGATCAGCCGTCCCAAACGAAAAACCGATATCTCCCGTTTGGTACGGTTGATATCGGTCTTGTTGTTTGTTCTCTCTAGCCTATGGTGATGTCCTGTTCCTCCTCTTCCCGGTATTCATAGCCATCCCCATTCTCCGTCAGGAAGAGCCCGTACTCCGACAGATCGCTTCTCTGGATATCCGCTGCCAGTTCATACGCCTCTTTACTTTCGTTCAGGGGGATATACTCCTCCATTTGCCCGCCCGGCTTGTATTCACGCTCGCCGCAGTTTCGCTCGATGTCCTCGTCCGCCCATCGATGCGTGAACCCAATCTCCGGATATCGCTCCGCCAGTTTTTCCAGGACGGGATGCGGCGGCGCCCATGCCGTGTAAAAACGGACAGTACCAGCCTCCGGCTCTCCGAGGTACTCAAACCCATACGCGTTCCACTTGGTAGCCCAGTGCTCGTTCGACCAGCTGTACCATGTGGCATGGCCGTATTCCTGCAGATTGTGGTACGCTTGCTCGCCCAGACGGAATGCCTCGTCTTCGCGCAGCTTATGATATTGTTCCGACAACTGACGGTTCCCGGAAGTCGAACCGCCGGCCTCGACCTCCGCAAGGAACTGCTTGACAAAGCTTGTATAGAGCTTGAGGCCCTGCTCCGTCCGGCTTCCGCACTCGATATTCAGGCTGGGCGGCATGAGGATCACCTTATCGAAGTCGATACTGCCGGGGCCGATATCCTCCATCTGGATGGCCTCCAGAATTTCGCGGATTCTCTGTTCATCCCCGTGAAAAATGACCACATTGGTCACGTTGTTTGGCATGGTCATTGCCTTCCTTTCCCGTTACTGGTTCATCCGGGCCAGTTCCATGGCACGACAAATGAGGCGGAACATCCTGCCGGACGCCAGCTTCCTGTCCACCAGTTCCGCTGCGCCGATATATCGGGTGCCCTCGTAGATATCCTGGGCGGCACGGTACAGAACGTACGCCTCGGTGCTGATATCTTTCGGACGGATGGCGGCAAAATCGATACCCGTTTTGCTCACCGCCGGCCGGGCTGCCGCCCACAGCCGGCTGTCCGCCGTCAGCAGATACAAGGCGGCCCGCAGCTTCGGAGAGCCTCCTCCCAGCTTCTTCTCCTCCCTCTCGAAGCACTCCCGATGGCCTCTTCCGCGGTAGAACTGAGCTTCCGCTTTTCTCCTTCTCGGCGGCAGCTGCATCATCCGCTCGTACGCTTGATCCCGTTCGCTTTCCATGAACTGCATGTGGCTTTCTCCTTTCCCTTGGCATGAAAAAAGCCCGCAGCTTTCGTTCAAAAACTGCGGGCAGCTATTATTTTTGCCCTTGTATCCGTTTTCACGGTCACATGGGCTATGTATTCCATTTTCTGTAAAACGCGGGAGTTCGAGTCTCTCCACATCGGGAAAAGGGGCCAAATGCATCCATGGAACGGTACGTCGAAATTTCGGCCTATAGATGCGAAAAAACCCTGATATAATCAGGGTTTTTTGCTCCTGCATCTAAAGTGTCAGGATTATATGGCGGAGAAGGAGGGACTCGAACCCTCGCGCCGGTTACCCGACCTACGCCCTTAGCAGGGGCGCCTCGTCACCAACTTGAGTACTTCTCCATATGGTCACCGGTTGCGGTGAGCAACCGGATATCCTATTCGGTTAACGGCTCATACCAGCCGGCGGATGAGCTCCTCCGTGCTGCCTTCCAGCAAATCAATCGGCGGAATCTCAATCATGGTATAGCACCCGGGCGCCTGCTTTTTCACCGCGCGGGCGGCAGCCACCAAAATCTGTCCAGTCAGGGCGGGGTTATTAATCTCCATCGTGAAGCCCATGCGCTGGCTGTGCGTGTTGCCAGAAACGCCCTTGCGCACCAGGTCGACGCCGTGACCCATGTCTTTAAGCGCGTCGACATCCGGCACCTGGATGACATGGGTTTCATCGTGTTTGAAATAGTCATCATTCTTGATAGCCGCGGCCACATCCGCGAAAGCATGGCCCTCCGCTAGTTCCACATACACCATGCGGCGATGGATACCGGTTCCCAGCGGAATGGTCATGGATAACGCGTTTTTCACGCCGGGAATCGCCTTGACCGCCACCGTATGCCCCATACTCATGCCAGGGCCGAAGTTGGTATAGGTAATCCCCTTGGGCGCCATAGCCTCCAGCAGGGCCCGCACCATCGAGTCGGTGCCAGGATCCCATCCGGCGGACATAACGGCCGCCGCGCTGTGGGCTTTCGCCACCGCGTCCAGCCTCTGCCGAACTTCATAAATCGATGAATGGATGTCGTAGCTGTCCACCGTGCAGATCCCTTTTTCCAGCAGGGATGCCGCTAAATCCGGAACCGCGCGGCTGGGGGAGCAAAGGATGGCCACATCCGGCTTCGGCAACGCCTCAATATCCCGTACCACCGGAATATCGCCGAGAGCGCCTGCAGCGAGACTACGGCTGACCACGCCGGCCGCTTCAAAATCAGCGCTTGCAAGCAAGGTTTCCAGAACGGCGTGCCCAATATTTCCGAATCCCACGATGACCGCACGCAGCATAAATCCGCTCCATCCTTCTATTCACGTAGCCTGTCTCTTGGCATCAGAAACATGTTGGCGGAGAGGAAGGGATTCGAACCCTTGGCTCTTTCGAGTCACTGGTTTTCAAGACCAGCTCCATAAACCGCTCGGACACCTCTCCGTGTCAAGTGACGGACAATATGATAGCATCTTTCCTCGGGGTTGTCAATACTTGCCGCTTCGTTTTTTCACTTACCCGCTCTTTTTCGGTGTGCCGTTATCAGGCGTCCGCGCCGCCTGTTCCCCAGCGTCCCGGCGCCTGAGCAACCCCACCTGCAGGGCCAGCCCGGCCGCCGCCATCAGCAGGACGCTGAAGAAGAGAAAAACCGCCGTCTCCCCCGCCGCCAAAGGCGTCGCCGGATCGTATACAAACCAATAGCGCTTCGTAAAGACGCCGAACAGGGACATCACCAGCAGCAGCGAACCGCTGAGCGCCAGCCCGGTCAGCGCCGCCGGGCGAGGCCGCAGCCAGGACACACCGGCGCCGACGCCCGCCGCCAACAGCGCCCACGGCCACGCCGTGCTGTCAAAGCTGCGCAGTATCAGCAGCCCGCAGGCAAACCCCGTGACCGCCAGACTGACGGCGGAGCCTATCCGCTCGAAGCGGAAAAAGACAACGGCCAGCCCGAGTCCCAGCAGCGCGCCGCACACAACCATGAACACCGGGCTTTGCAGCTGCATTCCCAGCAGGGAACCGACCGAAACGCCCAGCAGCATCCCATTACAGGCGCACCATAGCCGATGCGCCGCATAGCCGCACAGGCAAAACACCAACCCCAGCAAAATCCCCACAATGGCTATGGCAGTATCCATACCTTTCCTCCTAATACAGATTTTAGGAATAGTATGTCCGCCTGCCGTATGTTTATGTAAGAGGCACGAGCCCCTCGCTGCGATAATAGCCCACTATCAGCTGCACCACCCGGTCATAGCTGAACACGCCTTCCTCCTCCCCCTGGGAGGTGAGGAAGCTGTTGTTGATCGAGCTGGAAATCTCCTGCGTCTTGCCCTCAAACTGCTTCCAGTAGGCGTTGCGCTGTCCCAAATCCCGCAGCATCCCCTTGGAACAGTGCTGCCGCACGGCCCCCCACATGTCGGTATCGTAATCGTACAGCGCGTTGGAGCAATAGATGTACGCCAGCATATAGCCGGAATAGCGGAAATCCGCCGAATCGCTGTGGGTGGCCGTCAGATAAGCGAAGAAATTGCAGTCGTCCTCCTTGGCAAAGCCGCGGGTGTGGGCCAGCTCATGGGCTGCCGTAGCCGGAATATCGCTGTCCGGCACGTCAATATTGACGTTCGCCTCCGCAAAAAACGGAAAATACATGCCGGTTATCCCCGTATACGACCACCAATGCGACAGCAGCACCGGCTTTGTCCGCCAGACGCCGCCCCACAGATAGGGATACGTATCATCCAGCTTGCGGTAGCCGTTGTCGGCCAGCCGCAGAATTTCCGCCTTGGACACCGACAGCTTGGTATACCCGTCCTCATCCTCCTCCAGCAGCTCCCGCTCCGCCGACGCCTTCTGCGCCAGATCGATGCACACGCGCTGGAGATACGCGGGAGACTGGATGCTGGTGTCCAGCCCCATCAGCTCCGAAACGGGCAGCCGGTAAAAATTCGCGCCGTGCATCACCATGTACAACAGCAGCACAGAGGACAGAACCCAGCCCAGCCCCTTTCCCGCGCGGGCCAGCACCCGCCCCTTCGCTTCCGTCCGGCGCAGCCGCCTTGCCAGCAGGATTCCCAGCGTGACGGCCAGCGGCAGCGCCAGCACCACCAAGCACTCGGTCAGGGAAAAGGGCAGAACGGCCACAAGCCCTCCCAGCGGCACCGAAACCGCGCGGAATATTCCCCGGGAAAAGACCTTCTCCGTCAGCTGCGGGACATGGGGCAGCCACACATACAGCAGCGCGGCTATGATGGCGGGAAGCAGGAACAGTCCGTGACGCAGCCCGCGCCCAATCCGTTTCATGCAGGCAGCCCTCCTTTTCGTTTAAAAAATTCGTTTCTTTCATTATATAGGCGAAACGGTCGTCTGCCAAGCCCCTGTTTTTTCTTTTAAATGCGAAGAAATGCGGAAAAAACTCTTTTCATTCGCGGCGGAAGCGTGTATACTGAAAGACGGTTTGTGAAATCGTATGCGGACGGTAAAGGAGCAAAGGACATGACGTTGTCACTGCAGGACTTTTTATCCAGCCTGGTCTCGAACCCCATGTTGATTCTGACGGTGCTTCTCACCTTGGGCGTCATTTTTGTCAACGGCTGGACGGATGCCCCCAATGCCATTGCCACCTGCGTTTCCACCCGTTCCATGGGCCCCCGCACCGCCATTTTAATGGCGGCGGGCTGCAACTTCCTCGGGGTGCTGGTCATGACGCTGATCAACGCCTCCGTCGCGCAGACCATCTACAACATGGTGGACTTCCGTGGCAATTCCCACGAGGCCTCCGTCGCCCTGTGCGCCGCACTGTTCGCCATTGTGCTGTGGGCCGTGGCCGCTTGGTATTTCGGCATTCCCACCAGCGAAAGCCACGCCCTGATCGCCGGCCTGTCCGGCGCGGCCATCGCGCTGCACGGCGGTCTCGGCGGCATCAACGGCGCTGAATGGGTCAAGGTGCTGTACGGTCTCGCCCTGTCGACCTTCCTTGGCTTTGCCTTCGGCTGGGCGGCCGCTAAGCTGACCGCTCTTCTCTGCCGCGGCATGGACCGCCGGAAAACCACCCGCTTTTTCCGGGGGGCGCAGATTGGCGGCGCCGCCGCCATGGCGTTTATGCACGGTGCCCAGGACGGTCAAAAATTCATGGGTGTGTTTATGCTGGGAGTCTTTCTGGCCAGCGGGAACGGCGATGCCGCACAATTCACGCTGCCCCTCTGGCTGATGATATTGTGCTCCCTGGTGATGGCCGTCGGTACCTCCGTGGGCGGCTACCGCATCATCAAGGCGGTGGGCATGGACATGGTCAAGCTGGAAAAATACCAGGGCTTCGCCGCCGATTTGGCCGCTTCCGCCTGCCTGCTCGTCTCCTTCTTTACCGGCGGCATTCCCGTGAGCACCACCCACACAAAAACCACAGCGATCATGGGCGTGGGCGCCGCCAAACGGCTTTCCGCCGTCAAATGGAGCGTCGTCAAGGAGATGGTGCTCACCTGGGTGCTCACCTTCCCGGGCTGCGGGCTTATCGGCTTCCTCATGGCGTGGCTGTTCATGCGGCTGTTTTAATAGAAAGCGCAAGCGTTTAACCAATCAGAAAGGCGGATTTCAAAATGGGTAAGAAAGAAAAAAAGGCCAAGAAAGAATGCGACTATTTTGAAATGATGGTACGAGGCGTCAAGTTTTCCTGCAAAGCGGCGGAGCTGCTGAAAACCAATCTGGAAAACTTCGATCCCAACACCTTGCAGGCCCGCATGGAGGAGATGCACGTCATCGAGCATAACGCCGACATCTCCAAGCACGACACCATGTCTGAGCTGATGCGGGCGTTCATCACCCCCATTGAGCGGGAGGACATCATCCTGCTGATCCAGGAAATCGACGACGTTACCGACGCCATCGAGGACGTGCTCATCCGCACCTACATGTTCAACGTGGCGGCCATCCGGGAGGAAGCGCTGGAATTCGCCGACGTCATCGTCCGCTGCTGCGAGGTGCTCAAGGACACGCTCAAGGAATTCCGCCACTTCCGCAAATCCGATTCTATTTACGAAAACATCGTGGAAATCAACCGGCTTGAGGAGGAAGGCGACGCACTGTATACCCGCGCGGTGCGCAAGCTGTATTTGTCCTCGACCGATCCCATCGAGCTGAGCGTTTGGCGGGAAATTTTCGACCGCATGGAAAAATGCTGCGACGCCTGTGAGCACGTGGCCAACGACGTGGAAAGCGTCATGTTGAAAAACTCCTGAAAACTGCCCTGTTCTTTCCGAACGCGCAAGCGCCCCCGCTGCAGACACTCCTGCGGCGGGGGCGCTTTCTGGTTTTGTGAGAAAAATTAACCGAAATACCGGTTCAGCAGACCCTCGAAGGCTTTGCCGTGGCGGGCCTCGTCCTTGGCCATCTCGTGGACGGTGTCGTGGATAGCGTCATAGTTGAGAGCTTTCGCCTTCTTGGCCAGCTGCATTTTGCCTTCGGTGGCGCCGCATTCGGCCTCCACGCGCATCGCCAGATTCTTCTTCGTGCTGTCGGTCACCACTTCGCCGAGCAGCTCCGCGAACTTGGCGGCGTGCTCCGCTTCTTCATAAGCGGCCTTTTCCCAGTACAGGCCGATTTCGGGATAGCCCTCGCGGTGAGCGACGCGGGCCATGGCCAGGTACATGCCCACCTCGGAGCATTCGCCGGTGAAGTTGGCGCGCAGCATTTCGACGACCTCGGCATCCAGGCCCTGAGCCACGCCCACCCGGTGCTCGTCGGCCCAGACCCGCTCGCCGGCGGCAGCGGCCGGCGCAGCGGCAGCGGCGGGAGCCTCAGCGGCACCCATCTCTTTAAACTGGTCGGGGCCAGCGCCGCAAACCGGGCAGGCGGCGGGGGCGGCGTCCCCGGTGTGCACGTATCCGCAGATCAGACAAACAAACTTTTTCATAACTGTTACCTCCAAAATTTCATTCTTATATGTTCCGGCCGACGCCGGTCAGTGGGACAAAGAAGCCGGTTGGCAGGCAGGACACAGGCCGCTGAAATACACATCCTGTACCTGCACCTGGAACCCCGGCGGGCAGATGCTCTGCACGGCCTGGTCATCCAGGTCGAAATCGTAGATAGAACCGCAGCCGCAGCATTTAAAATGTGCGTGGTCGGCGGCATTTCCGTCAAACCGTTGTTCCTCCGGATCGATGGTAACCGTCCGGATAAGCCCTGCATCCACAAGCGCGTGCAGGCTGTTGTAAATGGTGGTGCGGGAAAAGGTGGGAAACCGCTCGAGAACCGCCCGGTAAATAGTATCCACCGTCGGATGGGTGGGATGACGCAGCAGGTAATCATATATGGCAATCCGTTGCTGCGTGGGCCGCAGTCCTTTTTCGGTAAGAGCCGCGGCGATTTCCTGAACCGATTTGGTAATGGGGCCTGTCATATCCACCTCTCTTTTCTGTAATGATTTCTTTTTTGTATTGATTACAATAATCACTATACACGCACCACTCGGTTTTGTCAAGACCTTTTTTTAAAAAAAGGGAATTTTTTCTTCCTTGGTAAATTCTTCTGCGCGGGGCATGGTAATATGGGAACCACACACAGCATATGGGCGGGAGGCTTTTCGTATGAAAGAAATCTATCTGGCGGGCGGCTGTTTTTGGGGATTGGAAAAATACCTGGGCGGCATCGGGGGCGTCACCGACACCCTGGTCGGCTACGCCAACGGCAGCACGGAGAGCCCACGCTATGAGGAGGTCTGCACCGGAACGACGGGGCACGCCGAAACCGTGCGGGTACAGTACGACGAGGTGGCTCTCCCCCTCCCCGCGCTGCTGGATCTCTTTTTTCAGGCGATCGATCCCACGGCGGTCAACCGGCAGGGACCCGACCGGGGCACCCAATACCGCACGGGCATCTACTTTACCGCGCCGGAGGACGCGCCGCTTATCGAGCAGGCGCTGGACAAGCAGCAGAAGCGGCATCGCCGGCCGCTGGTGGTGGAGGCCCAGCCCCTCCAGAATTTCTGGCCGGCGGAAGCATACCACCAGAGGTATCTGGACAAGAATCCGGGCGGTTACTGCCATATCGGCAAGGCGGCCTTTGAGCGGGCGGCCCGCCGGGGCGGCTACCGGCGCAAATCCGCGGAGGAGCTCAAGGCGCAGCTGACCCCGCTACAGTTCCAGGTGACCCAAAGCGGCGCGACAGAGCCGGCCTTCCGCAACGCCTACCATGCGGAGCACCGCCGTGGCATTTACGTGGACGTCACCACCGGCGAGCCGTTGTTTACCTCGGCGGAGAAATTCGACGCGGGCTGTGGTTGGCCCAGCTTCTCCCGGCCCATCGGCAGCAGCCTGCTGGAGGAGCGGCCGGATAGAAGCTTCGGTTTGCAGCGCACGGAGGTGCGCAGCCGCACCGGCGGCGCCCACCTCGGCCATGTGTTCGAGGACGGCCCTGCCGAGACGGGCGGCCGGCGCTATTGCATCAATAGCGCGGCTCTCCGCTTCATCCCCCTGGAAGAGATGGAGGCGGAGGGATACGGCGCCTATCTACCACCCGAAGAGCTATAACAAGGCGGGGAACCGGTACGCCTACCGGTTCCCCGCCTTGTGTTACCCTATTATATAGAGAAGCCCTGCTTCTTCAGCTCCTGCTCATACCCCGCGGCGGCGGCTGTCACCTTGCGGGTGTAGCTGGTGGTCGTGACGCCCGCGTCCCGCTTTTTCCTCATGTTCACAATCCCCATGTTGTATTCCATCAGCCCATAATGCACGCCGTTTTTGCCGATGCTTTCGGCCAGCATGTTCACCCCGATGGTGATATTGTCCCGGGGGGTGTAGGCGTCGGTCACCCCATACCGCTTATAATGGCTGGCGAGGTACCGGCTGTTTATCTGCATGATCCCCACCATGTCGGCCCCCTCCCCTTTCCGCAGGGCGCCGGTGCGAAAATCGCTTTCCACCTTCATCACGCCAAGCACCAGGGGATACGAAATTTCCAGGCGTTCGCACAGCTCATAGGTGAACCGCTGCAAATCCCGGGACAGAGGAATGGACGAGAGATACCAGGCGTCCGCCGACGGTACAGCCGGCGGGGCGGTGGCAGACGGCGCAGACGGCCGCGTCGTTGCGGGCACCGTGGCGGCGGTGGTGGTGGAAGCGCCCGTCGATAGGGGCGCCGATTCCGTATGGGCCGGCGGCGTTTCCGGCGCGTCGACCTGGACGGCCGGCTGCGCCTGCACGCGTGCGCTGGCAAAAACCGTGAAAATATACAGCGCCGCGGCGGCGCAGACAGCGGCAATTTGTTTCAAGAAAAAAACCTCCTGCCAAAGTATCCGGCCCCGGTTTGTCCGGGGGCCTGTGGACAGCTTTGGCAGGAATTTCCTAATTTATACAGAATCTTTTACCGGACGGGTCAGCTGCCCCGCAAACAAGGGCAGGTTGGAGGCATTGTCCACGATGGCATAGAGAAAGGGGCGGTCGAGAATCACCTGATAGTCCCCGCCGGGGCCGGCATTTTTGCAGATAGCGGCGAAGGAAAAGGCCGCAGCCTTGGTGCCGTGAGCGTTCAGCTCGATACAGGTTTTCTGCCGGATATCGCTGAGGAACAGGCCGGGCCCGCCCATGGGGGCGAAATCGTCCTCGGCGGGGAAGAAGGCGGCCCTCACCCCCAGGCGGTTCAGCGGCGGACGGAAATCCGCCTCGTCCGCATAGGAGAAGCTGGGGATCCCGGCCTGCACGCTCCCTGCCGCGCCGTCGAGCAGGGCGAGCCACGTCTCTCCGGTCAGGGCCCGCGCCGCGTCCTCCAGGCGGATCCCCTCCCGGGGCAGCAGCCCGACGAAGCTGAAACGGCCGCCCTGATAGGGCCGTTTGAAACCGGTGACCCATTCATTTTCCAGATAGGCCGTCTCGACCGAAAACAGAAACTCCGTGGAAAACGCCCCGTCGGCGGCCTGAAAGACGTGGGAACGCACATTCTTCTTCTCGTAGGGCTCCTCCCATTTCATATCGAACAGCACCGTGCTGAGGAGACATAGCTCGATGGCAGGATCCAAGCTGTCCAGCGCCCGGGGAATCCGGCCTTCGGTCTGGTAATCCACCCAGGCGTTGATGTCCTTCAGGGCCTGGGGCGCCTGCAAATCGGCCCGATAGGCCGCCGCCCGATAGCGGTCGGCGTTTGCCTGCAGGAAGGCCGGCCGGATTTCCAGCCCCTCGTCGATCCATAAGGAGTTGGCCAGCGTGACCCTGCCCGCCTTCTTCACCGTCCAATTATCCAGCAGCCAGGCGCACATGGCCCCCCGTTCCTCCGGCGCGCCCAGCAGGGCGTCCAGCTCCTCCCGGGTCTGCCCCTGGGTGCCCTCGGCCAGCATGGACAGCGTCAGGTACAGGGACACGGGAGACAGCAGCCGGTTTTCCGTCCCCCCGGCCTGTTCGCGCAGCAGCCGCATGCTGAAGTCGGCGGCGGCGGCGCGGAACCCCTCGCTGAAAGGCTGGGCGGCGGACGCGGCGGGCGTCACGTCCCGCAGCAGGTTCTCCGCCTGGACGGACAGGCGTGGGCGTGCCAGCAGCACCCCCGCGGTCACGCCGCAGGCGGCTACCGCCGCCGCGACGGCCATCCACCATCGGCGGCGTTTGGATGGACGAATGGGTTCGTTCATATCGGCACCCCCTATATATTGGCCGACACCAAAATATTTGGCGGATATGCAACATTTTCCGCCAAGCGGAACACTGTACATACATACGCCCTGCCGTTTGGCGGCCCCTCTCCTTTATATAGTGGGGCTTTCCCCTTAAAATGTTGCAGACGGCGCGCCGATTTACGCGTCCTGTTCGTCCAGCGTCAGGGAAAAGGCGGGGAGGAATTCCTCCAGGAAGCAGTCGGCGGCGGGCAGGCCCATGGCCCGGATCGACGCCTCGGTGGCGGCGCGGGCGGAGGCAAATTCGCTGTTCCCCTGGCCCAGCTCCTCCACACATTTGATCAGGGCCGCCAGCTTGTCCGCCGCCTTGACGATCCGTTTTTCCTGCGCCCATTCGTCCCCCGGGCGGAGCAGGGGGGCGTAGTCCTCCCGCAGATCCGCGGGCAGCAGGCTGAGGAGCTTATCCGCCGCCACGTCCTCCACCTGCTTATAGGCGTCCCGGATGGCGGGGTTATAATACTTCACAGGCGTGGGCAGATCGCCGGTAAAAATCTCGGGCGTGTCGTGATACAGAGCGATAAGGACGCAGCGGGAGGCATCCACCCGGCCGCCGAAACGGCGGTTGGTCAGCAGGGCCAGGGCATGGGCCAGCACGGCCACGTCCTGGGAATGTTCGCAGATATTTTCCGGGCGGGTATTGCGCATCAGGGCCCAGCGGGTGATGTATTTCATCCGGGAGAGCACGGCGTAAAACTTCGGTGTGCGTGGCGTCATGGCGGGACATTCCTTTCCGGCCGCTGGTATTCTTATAGCGGCTTCTGCGTTCAGTATACCAAAGCGGCAAGAAAAACTCAACAAAACTGACAGGAAAGCCCTTTATTTTCCCTCGAAACTTTGGTATACTGGAAAAAGCTTTATACATAAAGGAGGCGGACGGGTGGAGGCCTTGAACATATCCCGGCGGCAGGCGGTGCAGTGGGTGGTCTGTCTGCTGGCTTTCGCGTTCCTGACGCGGCTGTGCATCGGAATGCTGTACTACAACACGTTCGACGTCAACTGGTACAAGACCTGGGCGCTGGAACTGCAAAACGGCTTTTTCGACTGCTATTCCCGCATGACGGACGGGAAATACGCCCTGGATTATCCGCCGGTTTATCTGGTGTTCCTCTTTATCGTCGGCAAGCTGTACGGCGCGCTGCCCCTGGCGGATTATAAGATGTTCGACATGCTGGCGATGAAGTTCTTCCCTATCCTGTTCGATGTGCTGGCGGCGGGAATGCTGTATCTTCTGTGCCGGAAAAAGAGCGAGGGGATGGGGGTGCTGGCCGCCGCCCTGTGGGCGCTCAACCCGTCGTCCATCTTCAATTCCGCCTGCTGGGGCCAGACGGACGGGATGATGCTCTGCCTGTTGCTGCTGGCCTTCTACCTGGTGGACGCGGACAGGCCCATCCTCGGCTCTGTCCTGTTCGCGGTGACGGCCCTGACCAAGATGCAGGCGCTGTATTTCACGCCGGTGCTGTTTGTGGTGCTGCTGTACCGCCACAAGCTGGAAAAGGCGCTGCTGGGGGTTCTGGCGGCGCTGGCCACGGGGGTGGCCGCCTTCGTTCCCTTTATCATCGGCAGCGCCGGCGCCCGGGGCTGGGAAGCGCTGCTGACCCCCTTCGAGGTGTATTTCGGGGGGCTTGGCAAATATCCCTATGTGGCCCTGAATACCTATAATCTGTACGGCATCGGCAACATGAACTGGGTGCACGATTCCAAATCGATTTTCTTCGGGCACCCGGACGCCGCGCTGGGCTTCGACGTGGGGGGCTTCACCTACAACCATCTGAGCACCCTGCTGATGCTGGCGGTTCTCGCGCTGACGGTGTTCCTGCTGTGGCGGGGGGTGCGGGAAAACGGCCTGTGGCTGGGCTGCTTTGTGCTGATGCAGGGGATTTTCATGCTGACCACCCGGATGCACGAGCGGTACCAGATGGCGGTGCTGCCCTTCGCGCTGGTACTGTACGCCTATACCGGCCGGGGACGGTGGCTGGGCATCTTCGGGGCCCTGTCGGGCATCACCTTCGTCAACCAGTTCATGCTGCTTATCCGCAACAACACGATAAACGATCCAGCCGCCCCCTGGAACGACTGGTTCAACCCGGTGCAGGCGGTGTTTTCGGTGCTCAACCTGGCGGTGTTCGCCTTCAGCCTGTATGAAGCCTGGCGGCTGGCTTTCCCTGACGGCTTGCGCAAAGCCCCTCAGTCTCAGGCCGCCCCCATCACAGAGGAGGTATCCCCATGACCCTGACCCATTCTTTACGGCGGCCCAAGAGCCGCGCGTGGCACGCGTTTTTTATCGCGTTGGCCATGGCGTTTCTGCTGTTTCTCCCCTTCCTGATCATCGACAAGGGCCTGTTCATCTATTACGGAGATTTCAATGTGCAGCAAATCCCGTTTTACCGGATGGCCCACGACGCGGTGCGGTCGGGGAACATCTTCTGGAACTGGAACACCGACCTGGGGGCCAACTTCATCGGCTCGTATTCCTTTTATCTGCTGGGAAGCCCCTTCTTCTGGCTGACCCTCCCCTTCCCAAGCGCGGCGGTGCCCTATCTGATGGCCCCCCTGCTGATGCTGAAATTCGCCCTGTCCTCCCTGACGGCATACGCCTACCTGCGCCGGTTCGTCCGCCCCGATTTCGCGGTGATGGGCGGCCTGCTGTACGCCTTTTCGGGCTTCTCGATTTACAACGTCTTTTTCAACCATTTCCATGAGGCCATCGTGTATTTCCCGCTGATGCTGCTGGCGCTGGAGATGTATATGAAGGACGGCAAGCGGGGCTTTTTCGCCGTCACCGTGTTTCTCAGCGCCCTGTCCAACTATTACTTCTTCATCGGCCAGGTGTTCTTCCTGCTGATTTACTGGTTCGTGCGGATGTTCTCGGGGGACTGGGACTGCTCCCTGTCCAAATTCCTGTGGCTGCTGTTCGAGGCGGTCGTCGGCACGGCGGGGGCGGCGGTGTTCCTCCTCCCCTCCTATCTGGCGGTGATACAGAACCCGCGGACAGACAGCATGCTCGCCGGCTGGGACGCGCTGATTTACAACAAGCCTCAGCGATTCTACGACATCATCCACTCCTTCTTCTTCCCCCAGGACATCCCGGCCCGGGAGAATTTCTTCCCCGATTCGGACAACAAGTGGGCCTCCATGTCGGCCTGGCTGCCGGTATTCGGCTGCTCGGGCGCCATTGCCTACTTCCAGTCACGCAAGCACAGCGACTGGCTGCGGCGGATGCTGATTATCTGCTTCTTCTGCGCGATTATCCCCGGGCTCAATGCCATGTTCCAGCTGTTCAACTGGGTATATTACGCCCGGTGGTACTACATGATGGTGCTTATCCTGGTGCTGGCCACGGTGGCCTGCTTCGAGCAGGCGGAAAGCCAGCCGGTGGAATGGAAGCGGGCCTTCGGCTGGACCTTCGGCATCACCGCCGCCTTCGCGCTGTTCATCGGGTTCATGCCCAAGAGCTGGAACCCGGACAAGGAGACCGGCAAAATCACCTACGGGCTGATGAAGCACGTGGATCGCTTCTGGATTTATGTGGCCATCGCGGTGGTCTCCCTGGTGTTGGCGTGGCTGCTGGTCACCCTGTTCCACAACGACCGGCCGATATTCTACAAATGGGGCGTGGGGGTCATCGCCTGCGTGTCCCTGATCTACAGCTGGTATTTCCTGGGTCTGGGTAAGGCCAACTCCAACTACACCTCCCATTTCGTCATCGAGCAGGGCATCAAGGGCGGGGATAAAATCCATCTGCCGGTGGATGAACAGTTCTATCGGGTGGATATGAACAAGGGTATGGACAACCAGGCCATGTTCTGGGGCATCCCTACCATCAACGCCTTCCACAGCATCGTGCCCGGGTCGGTGATGGAGTTCTACCCCACCATCGGCATCGCCCGGGGCGTGGGCACCCGGCCAGAGCCGGAGCATTACGCGGTGCGCAGCCTGCTGTCCACCCGATATCTGTTCGACTACGCCAACGAGGATCCCGATTATCAGGAATATAAATCCAGCGGCGACTTCTTCCTGGTGGACGGGGAAACCAAGATGCCCGGCTGGAGTTACATCGATAAACAAAACGGGTTTCTGATTTACGAGAACGACAACTATATTCCCATGGGCTTCACCTACGATCAGTATATGACCCGGGAATCCTACGACGCCATGTCGGAGAGCCGCCGGGAGCTGGCGCTGCTCAAGGCCCTGGTGGTGGAAAAGGCAGACGAGCCGGCGGTCAGCCGGATGCTGCCCGTGATGGACGAGACGACGGAGAGCTTCACCGAGTACGAATACGCCGACGACTGCGCCGATCGGCGCGCCGAATCCGCCGTTTCCTTCGCGCGGGACAACCGGGGCTTCACCGCCACCATTTCGCTGGCTGAGGATAATCTCGTGTTCTTCAGCGTCCCCTACGAGGACGGCTGGTCCGCCACGGTGAACGGGGAAAAAGCAGCCATCTACAAGGTGAACGTCGGCTTCATGGCCGTGGCCTGTCAGGCTGGCCAGGACATCGTGATTCGTTTCGACTACATGACGCCCGGCCTGGTTTACGGCGTGGTAATCACAGTGGGGGCGGTGCTGCTGTTCGTGCTGTATCTGGTGCTGATGCGGGTGTTCGACAAGCGGATGCGCGCCAAGCTGGACAAGGCGTTCCCGCCGGTGGATAGTCCCGCCGCAGAAACGACCGAAGAACCCCCGGCGGCTTCACCGGACAACGACGCAGCGGATGCGCCCCCGGCGGCAGCGCCGGACAACGCCATGGAGATACCGCCCCTGGCGGCCGACAGTGAATCGCCGGATGGCTTCGATTTATACCGTCTGTATCCGGCGCAGGAGGATCCGCCGGCCGCGCCGGAAGAGGAACATACACCCGAGTAACCCGGAAAGGACAAAACTGCCGCATGCCTAAAAAACTGAATCTCAAGCCCGGTTTTTTCTATACGCTGGGGGAGGAAATCGCCAACGCCATCACCCATGGCGTCGGCTCTGCTCTGGCGGTGGCCGGAACGGTCATCCTCATCGTCAACGCCGTGGGCGACCCCTGGAAGGTGGTCAGCGCCTCGATTTATGGGTTCAGCATGATTTTGCTGTTCACCATGTCCTGCCTGTACCACGCCATCACCAACCAAAGGGCTAAGCGGATTATTCGGGTGTTCGACCACACCTCCATTTTCGTGCTCATCGCCGGTACCTATACCCCCTTCACCCTGGTCACTCTGCGCGGCTGGGTCGGCTGGACGATTTTCGGCATTGTCTGGGGCGCGGCGGTGTTTGGCATCGTGCTCAATATCATCAGCATCGAACGGTTCAAAAAGGTGTCGATGGTCTGCTATATCGCCAGCGGCTGGTGCGTGGTCATCGCTTTCGTCCCGCTGCTGCAGAAGCTCGCCCTGCCCGGTATGCTTCTGTTAATACTTGGGGGCCTGGTATACACCGGCGGTATCCTGTTTTACCGACGGAAGGGTGTGCGCGCCATGCACGCTTTATGGCACGGTTTCGTGCTGGCGGGGGCACTGCTGCACTATTTCGACATCCTGTTCTATGTGATACGGGCATAACAAAACCGGCGCGAAGCAAGGCTTCGCGCCGGTTTTTGCTGTGCGGATTAGTAAAGGCTGTCCATCGCCAAAGCGCCGGTTACGATCAGAACGATGTACAAAACGACGACGACCGCGCCGCCGATGGTGCCGATAAGGTTCAGGGTTTTGGCGGTCTTGAGCTTCTGCTGCTCTTCCTCCATGGACATGCAGTTCTTAGCGTTCAGGGTCATCACCAGGCCCGCGATGCCCAAGGGCATGCAGCAGAGCACCAGGTTGATGATCGACCACACCAGCAGCCCGGTGTTGGTCTGGCCGCTGGCGCCGCCGGGGCCGTAAGGCGCGTACATGGGCGGCTGTTGATACATCGGCTGCTGATAGGGCTGGTTCACCGGGGGCTGCTGATACATGGGCGGCTGCTGATACCCTCCAGGGACCTGGTTGTTAACCGGCGGCTGCGGGGCAGCCGGCGCCTGCGGCGCGCCGATAACCGCGCCGCACTGCGGGCAGTTCGCCGAGCCGTCGGGAATGTTCGCATGACACTGCGGACAGGTAGCCATAAAGAATTCCTCCTATGTATATCAATCTATGTCCACCCTCATGGGGCCAACAGCGTAAAGGGAAACACGGGGATGTTGCGCAGAATCCAGAAGCCGAGAATCACCAGCATCACGATATTGTAGGTGCGCAGGGAGGTGCTGAATATCGGCAGCGGATCGCGGTGAAAAACCAGGACAATGTATTTCTTCAGCAAATAATACGCGGCCAAGGGCAGCGCCATGACAAAAAACACATTGTAATCGATGGCGTCCACCAGATGCAGATGCAGCAGCGCGGACAGCGCCCGCCCCGCCCCGCAGCCGGGACAGTACAGCCCGGTCAGCTTATGGAACACACAGGGGAACGGGTTGCCGAACCGGTACAGAAACCACAATCCCGCCAGCGCGGCCGCGGGCACGCCCAGGCCGAACAGCACACGGAAGGGCATGGACCAGAGGATACGGCGGTACAGCGGCGCCGGTTGGGAAACCGCCTCGCTGTTCATGATATTGTCATTATTATGCCATGATTTATTCATAATTGCAAGTTCCATTTATCCGGATCCATCATTTTTTCGAAGAAAACGCGATGGTCAATACGCGGCCAAGCTGCCTATGAGCAGCGCGAAGAACAGCAAAACCACAAGCGGAAGCAAACAGGAGCTGATGATGTTCAGGACCATAGCCGCGCGCAGCCGCCGTTTTTCCTGCGACGCCCAGTCGGCACTCTGGGCCAAGATGGTCATCACCAGGGCGGCAATCCCCAGCGGCATGAAGCCCATGACGATATTGATGATCGACCACACCAGCTGCCCCACCGCCAGCTGCCGGCTGGCGGGGTAGTCGCCGACCCCGTACCCGCCGTATGAGAAGTAGGGCTGGGCGTAGAGCGGCGGTGCCGCCTGGTAGCCGGCGGGCGGAGGCGGCGCGGCATATGGGGGCGGAGAGGCGGACGGCAAAACAGCGCCGCAGTGCAGGCAGACAGCCGTTTGCTCCGGATTGCTCCATCGGCAGTAGGGACAGACAACCATACCGAACCCCTCCTTTGTGATGACAGAAGGACACTGGAAAAAGCGTCCCTGAAACACCTGCGAACCATGGAAACGCAGCTAGGATTCTGCGTCTTATTCGCCCAAAGCCGCACTTTTTCAGTCTTTTAACGAATCTACGCTCATTATGCCACATTTACCGGACAAACGCAAGAAAAAAAGCCGCCCGCTGAAAGCGGACGACTCCAAGGCGACTTTATTGTGCGGAAAATTTCTGCTTGGCGCTCTGAATCTTCTGTTCCTCTGCCATGGGTGTGGGATACCAGCCGCGCTTCTGCATTTCGGTGAAGACGCCCGCCTGGATGGCGTGCTCCTCCCGGAGAAGCTTAAGCAGCTCGTCCCGCACGGCGGGGGTGGCGCATTCGTTGGCGCAGGTGTTGTACGCATCGGTTATCTGCTTCTGCGCACTCAGCGCATCGCCGAGCATGTCCTTATCCTGCATCGGGAGGGCGGCGTTGTTCTGGCTCATCTTCGTCTCCCCCTTCAGTTCAAGAACGCCAGCAGGCGATCGTAGTGGTTTTGATGCTGGCCGGCGATTTGCTCATACTGGGTCTTCAGCTGCGGATCGCTGCTCAAGACGGCGTAGGACTTGTATTTTTTAACCAGGAGCTGCTCGGCGCTCAGCTGGTCTTCCAGGGAGCTGAGCTCCTTGGCGGTCAGGTTCGGCATAGAGGTTCGTCCTTTCTCATTTCACGTCCGGTTCGGGTATAGTGTCTGCGGCGGCGGGGAAAATATTCACAGGCGGCTTCAGCCGTTTTCAGAAGTACCAGCTTTCGTCTCGGTTTGTTCAGGCAGGCTCCTATGTAGCCCTTCTCTGAGCGTCGACTTCCTTGTCCATTCCCAGGCCAAAGCTGATTTGCAGCGCCTCGTCCACACGGGTCATGGACGTGTCGTCCAGGCGGCCCATATGCTCTTTGAGGCGGCGTTTATCAATGGTGCGGATCTGCTCGAGCAGAACAATGGAATCCCGGGCCAGTCCGCTGCCGAGGGAATTGAGCTGAATATGGGTGGGCAGCCGCGCCTTGTCCTTCTGACTGGTAATGGCCGCCGCAATCACGGTGGGGCTGAACCGATTACCCACGTCGTTCTGTACAATCAACACCGGGCGGATACCGCCCTGCTCCGAGCCCACCACCGGGCTGAGATCCGCGTAAAAAATATCGCCTCGACGAACGTTCACCATTCTCACTCCTGTTTTTTTCGGATGCATATCGTTTGAACGCCGGGGAATCCGCCGGCCATTCCGTTATCCATAGGATTGCCTGTTCCAGAAAGTTTATACAAGCCGAGAGAAAAACTCCCCAAAGCCCCCTTGCAGGCGGCTGGCCTGTATGCCTTTCCTTGGCAGGTTTCGCGGCGGATACCCGCCTCGTTCCATTGTATGCATGTCCGAAAAATGAGTGAAAAAAGAACAGGACGCGCCTTCGTGCGCATCCTGTTCTTTTCGGCCGTTTGTCAGATTGGCAAATCCCGGCGGTGGAACAGCAGAATCCCCGCCGCGTACAGCGCGGTCCCTAGCAGGCCCAGCACCGCGGCGAAGACCCAGCCGGCCGCCTCCCCGGCCAGCAGCTTATCAGGCTGAAACAGGGTAAACAGGGTGATATACCGCAGGGTTTCCAGCTTGCCGCCCATGTTGGCCAGCATCTGGATGAGGTAAAACACCGTGGCCGTCCCTGCGCCCAGCGCCAGGGAAAGCCGGGTGGTGTTGCTGATGCAGGAGGCGAAAAAGCACAGCCCGCTCAGGCACAGATGCAGCAGCCACACGCCGAGATTCAGCCGCAGATAGCCGGCCACGTCCAGCACGCCGGGGAACATCGCCGCGCTGCACCCCCACCCGACCGCCGTGCAGACCGCGATGATGGCTGTGACCCCGGTAAGCAGCACCGTCATCTGGGTGACGGCGACCCGCGTGCGGGAGTTGGGGGCGGCCAGCAAATAGGCCATGGAGCCCCGATCGACATGGCGGGCGACCAAGCTGTTTGCCGTTATGGCAGAAAACACCAGGGGGAAAATCAGCATCAAGAATCCGTACAAATAATTGGTCAGGAACTCCGCCAGGGTGGCGCCCGGGTTGTTCATGCCGAACATGGCCATGATGTCCGGCATGGTCTGCATGAGGGTGGCGAGCAAATCCCCGATACGGGGATCGAACATCGACACGATCACCGCGTCGTACATCGTCAGCACGGCCAGAAAGATAACCAGCGGCTTCCAAGAGGCTCGCAGCCCCTGCCGGTATAACGCACCGTTAAGCATGCACCCCCGCCTCCTCTCCGTAAAACTGGAGGAACACGTCCTCCAGCGACTGACTGGCCGCCTCCAGGCCGGAGACCCTGTGCCGGCCCATGGCAGCGATAAACGCCTGCAGATCCGTCTGCACCTCCACGGTGACCCGGCATCCCTCCCGACCGGCGACCCGCAGCCCCTCGGCGGCGAAGGCCGCGGCCTCCGCCTCGTCGGCCAGGGTGACAGTGTAGCGGCGGCGTTTTGCTTTTTTCAGGGCCTCCACCTCGTCCACGGCCACCAGATGCCCCTGCCGGATAATCCCCACCCGGTCGCAGGTGCGTTCCACCTCCTCGAACATGTGCGAGGACATAAGGATGGTTTTGCCCCGCCGCCTCTCCTCCCGGATCAGCTCTACAAACCGGTTTTGCATCAGCGGATCCAGGCCGCTGGTCGGCTCATCGAGGATCAACACCGCCGGGTCGTGCATGAACCCGCAGACGATGCCGATTTTCTGCCTCATGCCCTTGGACATTTTCTTCAGTTTTCCCCGGGAATCCAGCTCGAACCGCGCCATCAGCTCCTCCGCCCTGTCCAGGTTCTTCATTCCCCGGTAGGCCGCCATAAATTTGATAAAGCTCCAGCCGGTCATGTCGTCCATGAAGGCAATCTCCCCGGGGATATATCCCAGATCCCGCTGGATGACCGCAGCCTTGCTCGTACAGTCCAGACCCAATATGGAGCAGCGGCCTCGCTGAGGTCGGATAAAACCCATCAGCTGCCGGATGGTGGTGGTTTTCCCCGCCCCGTTGGGCCCCAGAAAGCCAAACACCTCGCCCTTCTCCAGGGAGAAGGAGATGTCGAACACGCCCTTGCCCCCGCCGTAATCCTTAGTCACGGATTTAACTTCTATCACGCTCACAGGGTTTCCTCCTTATATCATTGGGTTTTAAGCATCCGCAGATGGGCGAGAACCTCCTCGTTCCGGGCTTCCCGATCGTCTCTCCCCTGCCGGCACCGCTCCCACATCAGGCCGTTGGCGCTCCGCAGGATCCGCTTCATGAACTGGACAGGAGCCACGCCGTCCTGAAATCCGCCTCCTATCGTTGACGGTCGGGTGAATCCTCTCTCTATTATAGTCCGTTGGCCAAACGGCACAACCCCCCCGCGCCAAAAAAGCCTCCGGCTATAACGCCGAAGGCTTTGCTTATGCCCGCAGGTGCCTCAGGGCCAGATGGACGGCGCCCCAGGCGGCGTCCTTTTCCGCCGGCCGGACGGCGGCCAGGGGGCAGGCGGCGATCAAACGCCTTTCGAAATCCTGCCGCACCTGCTCGCTTTTCAGCAGCACACTGCCGCTGAGATACACCGAAAACGCCTCTTCCCGCAGTGACAGGCGGCGCACGGCGGCCAGAGCCATGTCCGCCAGCTCCCGGGCCGTATCGGCCAGGATGTCCAATGCCACCTCGTCCCCCAGCGCGGCGGCCTCGTCCACCAAGGGGGACAGGGCGGCCAGGCGGCGCTTATCCGCCCCCTCTCGGTACAGGGCGGCGGTCAGCTCCTCGGCACCGGCGCAGCTCCAGGCCGCGAGGAGGCTGTCCAGCAGCCGCGTCTCCGGTCCCCGGCCGTCCACGCCCCACAGACTGCGGCGCAGGGCCTGCACCGCCATGGAATAGGCGCTGCCCTCGTCGGAGAACAGGTGGCCCCAGCCGCCCACGCGGGCCAGGTTCCCCCGGCCGTCTTTTCCCAGACAGATGGAGCCGGTGCCGGCGGTGAGCGACAGGCCGGGCGCATCCTCCAGGCTGGCGTACAGCGCTGTCACCGCGTCGTCCATCACCGTCACGCGGGGGCAGCCGGTGGCGGCCCGCAGAATCTCCCCGACAAAGGCCGCGTCCTCCCGGGTGAGGATGCCGGCGGCGCCGATGCAGACGCTTTGAAGCTCCAGTCTCTCCGGCGCACGGGCCAGCACCCGGCTGACGAGCGCGCGCAGGTTTTCCGCGGCCGGCCCCCGGCCGCAGGAGCAGAGGTTGGACGGGCCGCCCGTCTCCTCCAGAAGCACCTCTTTGTCCAGGGAAGCCAGGCGGAGCAGCGTCTTGGTTCCACCTCCGTCCAGGCCCATCACGGCTTTCATACGCCGCCCCTTTCCGTGGCGCGCAGCGCCTCCAGGTTTCCGCCTGCGGCGGCCAGGCGCTCCGCCGCCTCCCCGGCCCCGCAGTCCAGCCATAGGGAGGAGATGGCCCGCTTGACGTCATATCCGCACAGGGTCAGCCGGGCCGCCGCCTCTTCGGCGGGGCAGCCGGTGATGTCCGTCACCATCCGGGCGGCGCGGGCGCGGAGCTTCTCGTTGTTCGCGTCCATATCCACCATCCGGTTGCCGTACACCTTGCCCAGCCGGATCATCACCCCGGTGGACAGCATGTTCAGCACCATCTTCTGGGCGGTTCCCGATTTCATCCGGGTGGAACCCTCGATCGCTTCCGGCCCGGTGAGAGGGGCGATGGTGACGGTGGCCAAGCGGGACAACGCGGTATCCGGATTGCTGCACAGACCGACGGTGAGGCACCCGGCCTCGTTCGCCTGCGCGATCGCGCCCAGCACGTAGGGAGTGCGCCCGCTCGCAGTGATGCCGACGACCGCGTCGCCGGCCCCGGCCCGCCGGCGGCGGATTTCCTCCCGGCCCATGGCCGCGTCGTCCTCGTCTCCCTGGGCGGCGTCGCCGATCCCCTCCAGCCCGCCGGCCAGAATGGCCTGCACCAGGTCCGTCGGCACGCCGTAGGTACAGCGGCATTCGCTGGCGTCCACCACGGCGAGGCGGCCGCTGGTGCCGGCGCCGATATAAAACAGGCGCCCGCCCGCCTGCAGCCGCGCGGCAATCCGGTCGACGGCGTCGGCGATATGAGGCAGCTCCCTCTCCACGGCCGGCGCCACCTTTTTGTCCTCGTCGTTGATAAGACGCAGCATCTCCAAGGTGGAGCACCCGGAGATGCCCGCGGTGGCTGGGTTGTTGGTCTCGGTCAGCAGGGTATGGATCGCATCCATGGGACATCCCTCCTTCATTCTGGCTCTTTCTTCCGTTGTACCATACCGAAGGGGTGGGAGCAATATCTCTTTTTTACGATACGTATCGAAGTTTACAGATTCAGCAGCACGATGGACACCGTGCCCACCGCAATACTCGGGAACAGGCCGGACGCGTTCATCCGCACACACAGCACCATAACACGGATTCCATCGAGCCATTCACGGGGGAATCCTCCACTTCCCTGCCCTACCCATGGTTAATTCATTCACCCTATATCGTCAAAAAATCCCAGGCCATATCGACCTGGGATCATTCCCCTCGCCATATTTCCGCCCGCCGGCGGGCATTCTATACCATATCCAGCGCCTCGCGCAGCTCCCGCACCGCATCCTCATATTCCGCGCCGGTCATGCCGCAAAGCTTCAGCCTGGTTTTCAGCTGCTCGTAATCGCCGCCGGTGCAGGGCCGGCTGGCCCGGATGTGGGCCGCCTGTGCCAGCACCGCCCATTTTTCCGCCTGTGTCTTTTCCGTCATAAACTCGTTGTCATCCTTTCCGATCCAAACCAATGCCGTTTATCAAAATTATCCAGCGGGTCACCGACCGCTCTTCTTCCGGGCGCGCAGCGCGCCGGCCACCGCCTGGGCCACCGCGCTGTCGTAGCCGCGCCGCTCTTTTTTGTAGGCGGCCAGCTGCGCTTCCCGCTTGGCTTTATAACTGAGATAGGCCGGGCAGGAGGCATGGCAGTCCGGCGTGCGTTTGCCGCAGTCGCGGCAGGGAAATGTATTCACGTCTCTCCCTCCTCCAGGGGCGCGTCTCCCCACTCCTGCCGGGGAACCAGGCGGTAAAACCGCACCCCCTCGTAGGTGAACCATTCCTCCATCGCGCCCGCCGGCCGGCCGCCGCGCTCCCGCGCCTCTCCCGCCGTTTTCCAGCCGCGCCGCAGCACCCTGTCCACCGACCGGGCCAGCTTGTCGAGCCCCCGTCCCACATACACGCCGTCGGAAAAGACCGACCGGTATACCGTGGCGCCGTCCGTTGCCCGATCCTCCCGTAACAGCCGGATGGCCGCGGCCGTCTGCATCACCGTTCGGCGGCAGTCCTTCAAGCCTCTGTCCTCCATGTCCACGCGCCTCCCCTCAGCCGATTCGCCGGTGTCCACCTTATATGCATATGCGCCGCCCCGCCCGGCTTGTTCCTTTTTTCAAAAAATTTCCTCCCTTCCCCGTTTTTCACATGAGTTTGGAACGTTTGTTCTGCATATACTATACCGCATCCCGCGTCCCATAAAACGGACTCGCCGCTGGTTCCAGAGATTGCGCCGCATACCCGCCGCCGCGCGGGGAACGCTACTAATGGGAAAGGAGCTGATTTTCATGCCCGACAAAAAATTGCCTTATAATGCCGAGGACGGCCGGGAGCTGTTCGACAACCTGTTCGCCGTCGCGTCCACAACGGAATGCACCGGCCTGATTCCGGCGGCGCCGGAGGAAGCGCCGGAGATCACATCCTACAGCGATATTTATGACATCCCCCTGGCTAACGATCCGAGCGCAGCCAAACACGATATTCAAAACGTAAAGAAGACAGACAAAAACAACGAGTTTAATCAGACATGATAAAGCCCCGGAAAGCGTTTTACGCTTTCCGGGGCTTTCAGCTTGTCGACAAGGTCGACAAGCTGCTGGACGGGGACGCCGGATCGCGGCGGCTCGTTACACTCGCCTTGCTCCCTTTGTCCCCGCCAGTACCACCCCTGCTCTTGAAAACCGGCGGAAACACATGTGTTTCCGCCGGTTTTCGCCTATAAGGTGTGTTTGCGAGGCACATGTCCTCGCAAACACCGATTGGTAACCCGCTTCCGCTTTTTTCGTCTTCCGAACGACGAATTTCCCTTTTTCGACAGCTCAAAAGCCCCGGAAAGCGTTTTACGCTTTCCGGGGCTTTGTTTAAAACTATACATGCTCCTGATAATGGTGGGCGCTTTCCAGCATCATGTCCTTGACCTTCATCAGCCGGGTGCGGCTGGCTCGGTCGTTTTCCTCCAGCTTCATGGTGATGTACCGGATGGTTTCCTGCAGCCGGGGGATCATTACGTGCTCCAGGGCGTTGACCCGCCGGCGGGTCTTTTCGATCTCCGCCGCAAGCAGCTGGGTGGCCTTCTCACATTCCGCCAGCCGCAGCATAACAGGCAGCAGCCCCGCCAGCTCCTCCACCGCGCCGTCCAGCTCGAAGGAAGTAAAGGCGAAGCCGTAGGGATAGCTGTCCCCCTTTTCCTCCGTCCGGGGCGCGGTGTGAAAGACGGGGATGTCCACGCTCATGACATTACGGGAGGACACCTCCAGCCCCACCTCCTGCTTAGGCGTCAGCAGGGCGGCGTCCAGCGCCTCCTTCTGCATGACCGCGCTGGCCAACACAAAATGGCGGTTGGCTTCCCGGATACCGGCCTCCACCTGCTCACGCAGGGCTTTGTTTTCCCGGATGAGATCGAGGAACCGGCGCATCAGCTCATCCCGCTTGTCCTTGAGCAGCTTATGCCCCCGCACGGCGGTGACCAGCCGCTTTTTCAGCCGGGTCAGCTCCATGCGGGTGGGATTCACATTCATAACGGCCATAGGCGGGCCTCCTTCGCGCGGACGTTTCTGTTATTTCCCATAGTAACGATCCAGCATGTCGTCGCCGATTCGCTTGAGCTCGCTGCGGGGGAGGATGGACAGGAGCTTCCAGCCCAAATCCAGCGTCTCTTCAATGGAGCGGTTGGTGTCGTAGCCTTGAGAGACGTATTCCGTCTCGAATCGGTCGGCAAAGGCAGCGTAGAGCTTATCGATATCGGTCAGGGCGGCCTCGCCCAGGATGACCATCAGCTCCTTGGCGTCCTTGCCCCGGGCGTAGGCCGCGAACAGCTGGTTCATGGTGCTGGCATGATCCTCCCGGGTGCGGTCCTTGCCGATGCCCTTGTCCTTCAGGCGGGACAGGGAGGGCAGCACGTCTATGGGCGGCATGATGCCTTTGCGGTACAGCTCCCGGGAGAGGATGATCTGTCCCTCGGTGATATACCCCGTTAGGTCGGGGATGGGGTGGGTCTTGTCGTCTTCCGGCATGGTCAGGATGGGGATGAGGGTAATGGATCCGTCCTTTCCCTTCAGGCGGCCGGCCCGCTCGTACAGGGTGGCCAGGTCGGTATACATATACCCGGGATAACCCCGGCGGCCGGGCACCTCCTTGCGGGCGGCGGAAACCTCCCGCAGGGCATCGGCGTAGTTGGTGATGTCGGTCATGATAACCAGCACGTGCATCCCCTGGTCAAAGGCCAGGTATTCGGCGGCGGTCAGGGCCATTTTCGGGGTGGCGATCCGCTCGATGGCCGGGTCGTTGGCCAGATTGATGAACAGCACCGTCCGGTCGATAGCGCCGGTCTGACGGAAGGACTCGACAAAATAGTTGGACTCCTCGAAGGTAATGCCCATGGCGGCGAACACCACCGCGAAGGGGGTGTCATCATTGCGCACGGCGGCCTGGCGGGCGATTTGGGCCGCCAGGTTGGCATGGGGCAGGCCGGAGGCGGAGAAAATGGGCAGCTTCTGGCCCCGGACCAGGGTGTTCAGGCCGTCGATGGCGGACACGCCGGTCTGGATGAACTCCTGCGGATAGTTGCGGGCAGCCGGGTTCATGGGGGTGCCGTTGACGTCCAGGCGCTTATCCGGCAGGATGTCCGGCCCGCCGTCGATGGGACGGCCCAGGCCGTCGAACACCCGGGAGAGCATATCGGGCGACACGGGCAGCTCCATGCTGCGGCCCAGGAAGCGCACCTTGGAATTGGCCAGGTTGATGCCCGCCGCGCTTTCGAACAGCTGCACCAGGGCGTTTTGGCCGTCCACCTCCAGCACGCGGCACCGCCGCTTCTCCCCACTGGGCAGCTCGATTTCGCCCAGCTCGTTGAATTTCACGTTTTCCACGCCGCCCACCATCATCAGAGGACCGGCGACTTCCCGGATTGTGCGGTATTCCTTAGCCATCAGTTCGGTTCCTCCTCGCTTGCCGCGCCGGCGATTTCTTCCTCAAGCTGCGCCATGGCGCGGGCGAACTCGTCCGCCGCGGCGTCCTCGGCGGCGTATTTCAGACGGCCGATCCGCTCTCTCGCGGGCAGGGCCACCAGGGTGTCGATGTCGATCCCCTGCTCCAGCGCCGCCCGCGCCCGGTCATAAAAGCCCAGGATGGCGGTCATCATCAGATACTGCTTATCCAGGGAGGTATAGGTGTCCACCTCATGGAAGGCGTTCTGATGCAGGTAGTCCTCACGGATGGATCGGGCCGCCTCCAGCTTGAGGCGGTCGGGGGCGGACAGGGCGTCCATACCCACCAACTTGACGATTTCCTCCAGCTCGGCCTCCTCCTGCAGCAGGGCCATCAGGCGGCCCCGCAGCTGGCTCCAGTCGTCCCGGACATTCTCATTGAACCACTTGGCGAGAGAATCGGCGTACAGGGAATAGCTGGTCAGCCAGTTGACCGCCGGGAAATGGCGCTTGTAGGCCAGAGAGGCGTCCAGCCCCCAGAACACCTTGACAATGCGCAGGGTGGCCTGGGACACCGGCTCGGAAATATCGCCGCCGGGAGGGGACACAGCCCCGATGACTGACAGGGCGGCCTCCTTGTCCTGCGATCCGTTGACAATCACCCGGCCGGCCCGCTCGTAGAACTGGGCCAGACGGCTGCCCAGATAGGCGGGGTAGCCTTCCTCGCCGGGCATCTCCTCCAAACGGCCGGACATTTCCCGCAGCGCCTCCGCCCACCGGGAGGTGGAGTCGGCCATCAGGGCCACAGTATATCCCATGTCCCGGAAATATTCCGCGATGGTGATGCCGGTGTAAATGGAGGCCTCCCGGGCCGCCACCGGCATGTCGGAGGTATTGGCGATAAGCACCGTGCGCTCCATCAGGGAGTTGCCGGTGCGGGGATCCTTCAGCTCGGGGAACTCGTTGAGCACGTCGGTCATCTCGTTGCCCCGCTCGCCGCAGCCGATATAGACGATGATATCCGCTGCGGCCCATTTGGCCAGCTGGTGCTGCACCACGGTCTTGCCGGAGCCGAAGGGGCCGGGCACCGCGGCCACGCCGCCCTTGGCCAGGGGGAACAGGGTATCGATGACCCGCTGGCCGGTGGTCAGCAGAATATCGGGGGACAGCTTACGCTTATAAGGACGGCCCACCCGCACCGGCCAGGTCTGCATCAGGCGCACCGGCACCTCGCCGCCGTTCACCGACGCGATGACCGCCGCCGTGTCCTCTATGGTGTAATCGCCCTCGGCGATGGTTTGGACCGTACCGATAACGCCGTTGGGCACCATGATTTTATGCGAGACCACGGCTGTCTCCTGAACGGCACCCAGCACGTCCCCAGCCCGCACCTCGTCCCCGACAGCCTTTTCCGGCACGAAATGCCAGCGCTTGGCCCGGTCGAGAGAGGGCACGTCGACGCCCCGCCGCAGATTGGTGCCGCTGACCCGCATGATCTCCTCCAGCGGGCGCTGGATGCCGTCGAAAATAGAACCGATAAGCCCCGGCCCCAGCTCCACGCTCAGGGGGAGCCCGGTGGATTCCACGGTTTCCCCCGGCCCCAAACCGGAGGTCTCCTCATAGACCTGTATCGAAGCGCGGTCGCCGTGCATCTCGATGATCTCCCCGATCAGGCGCTGCTCACTGACCCGCACCACATCGAACATGTTGGCCTCCCGCATGCCCTCGGCAATAACCAGCGGGCCGGCCACCTTGGTGATTGTCCCCGTTGTCATCCTGTCATCCAACCTTTCCCGCAGGTTCGCAGCCCTGCCTCCACCACTTATTGGAAAATGATATCCGCGCCGACCGCCTTTTCCACCGACTGGCTCAGCCGCCGGATACCCAGGCCGGTGTTCCCCTTCACCCCCGGGATGGGGATGACGGCCGGCACCATGGCCTCCTCCTGCTTTTTCATTTCCTTCTCCAGCAGGGCGGCCAGCTCCTCGGTGATATACACCACACCGTATTCCCCTCCGCACAGGCGATGGAACAGGCCGGGGGCCAAGCCGGGATCGTCGCAGGGAAAAATATCCAGCCCGATGGCGGCGAAGCCCTGGATGCTTTCGGTGTCACCCAAAACCGCCACTCTAAGCATACAGCAGCCGCCCCCTTTCCCGCATGGTGTCCGCGCTTTGGCCGGTACGGATACCGGACGCCAGCATGTGTACCGCCCGGATTTCCGTCTCCTTGGCCAGCAGATACCCCACCAGGGGCGCGGCGCCCAGGGTCACGCTCTTGGCCCGCCGGGCGGTTTCCATCAGGCGATCGTCCACCCATTTTTCAAAGGCCGCGGGCGACTGGCGGTAAGCCTCCGCCGCCCCCCGGCTGCCATGGGCGTTCTGCCTCTCTAGAAGCGCGAGGAACTCCTCCTCCCCGCCCCGCAGGGCGCGGATCCATTCCTCAGGCTTCATGCCGCCGCAGGGGCACAGGGCCTCTTCTAGAAAGAGGCTGCGCCGATCCGTCCGGGCGGCCCGCAGGGCGATCTTCACATCGGCGTAAAACACCTGGAGAACCACGATGTCCTCCACCAGGGGATCCCCCGTTCTCCCGGCTGCGTCCAGCATGGCGGACAGGGCCGCCCTATCCAGCACGGCGTCGGCCAGCTGGGCGTCGGAGGCGTGGGCGAGAACGTCGTACGCCCTCTCCATCGCCCCCGCCAGCCAGGCGGGCAAGGCGGCGAACCGCCGTTCCTCCGCCGCCGTGTAAAGCGCCTTCGGCGGCAGGGTGCAGGGGGCCAGCAGCAGATGCTGCGCGTCCCGGCCGGACAGGGTGCTTTTCAGGGCCACCTTGGCGTTATGAATATCGTTGCGCAGCAAAAACGCGTCGAACAGGCTCTTGTCAGGCGCGACCGACCAGATATAGTCCCACAGGCGGACCGTTTCCTCCCGCAGGAGCTCCTCCGTCCCGCCGCGTCCCGCCGGATCGCCGTAGCCCTTATCCCGCAGCAGGGAAGCCAGCTCGCGGTCGCTGCCTGCGAGCATCAGCCCCTCCATATCCTGCCGGGTGAGCAGGCTCCCTTCCCTGGCGCGCACGCTGCCCACGGCAAACGCATAGGATGCCGCCATAAATGTCCGCCGCCTTTCTAAAAACTAGTCCTCGTCTTCCCCATCGGCAAACAGCTCCCGGTTGATGAGATCCTCGAGCGCCTCCCGTTTTTCCTCCGCGAGGGCGGAGAAGGCGGCGTTGATTTCCACATCCCCGTATTGCAGCAGGAAGCCGCCGTCAATAGCGCAGGGGACGCCGGAGACAGTGATCGTCCCCTCTACCCCTGCCTCCTTCAGCAGAGCGCGCAGCCGGCTGTCAAAATCGGCGGGCAGACGGGCCAAATCCCGGGCGTTCAGCCGCAGGATCCCGGCGCCCGGCTGGACACTGCGGCCCAGCACCGGGAGCAGCCGGTCGAAATACGCCTCGTCCGGCAGGGCGTTCAGATATGCGATGGTGGCTGTCATGGCGGCGTCCAGCTCCCGCCGGCGATGCGCGAGCTTGGCGTTGCGCACCCGGAGCGCGGCCGCCGAGCGGGCGGCGCGGCGGATGCCCTCCTCCTGCTCCAAGCCCTCGGCAAGAATGGTGGCCGCCTGTTCCTGTGCGTTGCGCCGTCCCTCCGCGGCGACAGCCGCCGCCTTTTGCTCCGCGGTGTCCAGCTTGGTGCGAACAGCCTGGCGCGCCTCTTCCAGAATTTCCTCGACGATTTTGTCACAGCCCGTCATGGCCGCTCCCCCACTCTCCATCAGATATTGGTCATCCCCGCAATGTTGATGACGGACAGCAGGGACACCAGGAAGGCCAGCAGGGCGTAGATTTCCACCAGGGTGGTGGAAACCAGGGCCTTCGAAAAATCATTGGGCTTTTTGGCCATCAGGGAGATACCGGACACGGCGGCCCGCCCCTGCGCTATGCCGGACAGGAGGCCCCCTACGGCGATGGGCAGGGAAGCCGTCAGATACAGCAGCCCCTTGGTCAGGGACATGTCGGCGCTGCCGCCGAGAACGCCGATGTTCATCAGCATCATGACGGTCACAATGAAGCCGTACAGACCCTGGGTGCCGGGCAGCAGCACCAGCACCAGCATTTTACCGAACTTGGAGGAATCCTCCGACATGGCGCCCATGGCGGTTTCCGCCGCCATACCCACGCCCTTGATGGAACCGATGCCCGCGACCCCCGTCGCGATAGCCGCGCCCAGCAGCGCCCAGATGATGCCGTTACCCATAGTTTCAACCATTCCTTTCCTGATTCAGGCCGTCAGGCCTCTTTGTGCAGACGGACATATTGACTGCGGTAGGCAAAGGGCTGGAACGCCCGGCCGCCGCCTTCATAAAATTTGGAGAACAGCTCCACATACTGGAGCCGCAGGGTATGGACATACGCGCCCAGCGCGTTGATACCCAGGTTGAGGGTATGCCCCACCAGGAAGATGACCGCGAAGGGGATGAGCCCGGCGATCCCCCCGCCGAACATGGAGCCCAGCAGGTTGAACACCATCCCCATGACCCCGGTGGTCAGACCAAGGGCCATCAGCCGCGAATAAGACATCAGGTCGCTGACGTAGCTGGTCACATCGTAGAGACTGGCCACGCCGGAGAGCACCTTCATGGGGCCTTTCTTTTTGCGGCCCTGGGTGAGGACCAGCCCGAGCAGGGAGACGGCGGCCAGACCGCCACCCACTTTCACGAGCACCGCCGCTGCGGGAAGGGCCATTCCCCCCGCAAGCAGGGCGAAGCCGACGAGGGCGGTCATCCAGAAGCCGGTGTCGAACACGGCGCCCAGGCGGTCGCCGGCACGCCACTGCATATAGAACTTCACGCCCATACCGGTCAGAATCTGCACAAAGCCCAGGCCGACGCCCAGAACCAGCAGCATCACCGCGTCGGGAATCGGATCGATGAGCTTGGGCATGGTCCAATCGATGTGGAAAAAGGTTTTGGCGATGGTTTCCGGCGCGTTGCCGAAGAAGCTGCCGAACACCAGACCCCAGAGAATGGTGGACACCCCGCAGTTGCGGAACAGCCGCAGATTGCGGGCCATGGCCTCCTCGGGGCGGCATTTGCGCAGCAGGAAGGCCGCGCCCAGAACCAGCAGCAGACCGTAACCGGCGTCGGACAGCATCATGCCGAAAAACAGGTAATAAAAGAAGCTGACCACCGGCGTGGGGTCGATATCACTGGGCAGAGGCATGGCGTACATTTCGGTTATGGATTCAGCGGGGGCGGCGAATGCGTTGTTATACAGCTTGACCGGGGCCTCCTCGGGATCCCCGTCCTCCGTCTCCAGCACGCAGGGACACAGGGCTTCCAGCTGCCGCTGCACCAGCGGAATATCCACCGCCGGGATCCAGCCGGTCAGCAGGAAAGCGTGACGACTGTGGCCGAGCGCCCCGATGGCCCGGTATTTATCCGCCCGGGCTGTAAAATAGTCGGCGACCAGTTCCATATCCCGCCGCTTTTCGGCCAGGGCTTCCAGTTCCCGGGCCATTTCCGCCTCCCGCGTACGCAGGGCGGTCAGCTTGTCCTCCAGCCGCCGCTTTTCCTCGGCGGGAAGCTGAGAGGACGCGCCGGCGGGGCGGGCGAAACCCAGGGCGCGCAGTGCCTGCTCCATGGCGGCGGCCTGCCGCTTGGGGCACAACAGGAACACACAGGTCTGCTCCTGCGCGGCGGAGAGCACCTCCCCGTCGAACAGCAGCCGCTCGTTGCTTTCCGCCAGCGCGGCGGCCAGGCTTTCCAGCGTGAACAGCCCCGTCAGGGTGCCAATAAAGGCGGCTGTGGAACGGGTGCCGGAGAACCGGAAGGACACGTCCAGCCCCTCCCAAGCCTCCAGCTGAGCGGCCGCGGCGCGCAGCCGCACCCGTTCCGCCGCTTCCTCCGCCAGCTGCCGCTGGATCGTCAGCACTCGCTGACAATCCTTCATCACGGCGGTGCTTTTACCCGCGGCGGCGTCCAGTTCTTCCTCCGAGACCTCCCGCCGGCCGGACAGGGCGGCCAGAAGGCCCTGCTTTTCAGGGAGCCTTTCCTTTAAATAGTCCAGCGCCTGCCGGGCGGTCTGCGCGGAGCGCTCAAAGCCCTGGGCCTGCGCGTCCATATCCAGCCGGTCAAAGCCGTCCGGCGGCTGTTCCTCCGCCTCAATTTCCACGGCCCCGAGCCTCTGCAGCTTTTCCATCAGAGGCTTCCTGTCCTTGCGCAGAGCCAGCAGGCGGATGCGTTTCATCTGCAGTTTCGCCATAGCGTGTCACCTCCGGCGTATCGTTAGGGATACAAAGCCTATCCGCCAATTCCTGACGGCTTAGGCATCGTCCGCGAGCAGCCTTTCGGCCGCCAGACGGATCACCGCGTCCCGGCGGGCTATGGCGCGCTCGGTCAGCTCTCGGCAAGCGGACGCGGCCTCTTCCTCCGCGGCGCGTCGGATGGCCTCGCCCTCCGCCCGGGCGCTGCGCAGGCCCTCGTCCCGCCGGCTCTGCGCCTCATCGAGAATTCGGCGCCGATCGGCGGCCGCTTCCTCTCCGGCCTGCCGCAGCCGGGCGGACGCTTGTTCGTCGCCCTGCCGCTCGATATTCTCGGCCTCGCGTTCCGCCTGCCGAATCCGTTCCACCAGTTCCGCCGCCATGGGACCTCGCTCCTTTTCCGTTTCATCTGTGCCGAAATTCAATATCTTTACTATTTTACTGCATTTGTGCACGGAAGTCCAGTTTTATCCAGAAAAATTCAAGGCAATTTGCCGTCGGTCTAGTATACCCGCAATTTGGAGGAATTTTTCCGATTTTTTGCAGGCGGCCTATGGAATTGGCCTGAGGGAGTATGGTATACTGGAGGCACTGAGGTTTTTGGCGGGATTTGTCGAACCCGCTGGTTCCCGTGCATGTTTTCCAGTATAAAGAATTCCCGCTCAAAATACCAGCCACAGATTCTTGAATTCTTGTCGAATTCTCAACACGCGTCTCTTATTTTGTTGAGTCCTTCGGTAAACTTTTTGTGAACGACCGGCATCTACAGATAAAGGACTGGTTTTCAGGCGGGGCTCCCCGCGCAGAAAGGACGGATGGCCATGCAGCCAGAGGATTTTGAAAAAACCAAACGTTCCAGCGGACCGCTGAGGCTGATCGCGTTTTCCGCCGCCGGTTTTATCCTGCTGGGGGCGCTGGCCGTCGCGGCCGGGAACTGCGCGGTGCAGACCGGCGGAACGCCCGCCGCCGCGTCACCCCTGCAGATTTCCGAATATATGAGCAGCAACAACGCTGTACCCGACAGCGCGGGAACCTTCAGCGACTGGGTGGAGGTGACAAACGCCGGGGACACGGCCCTATCCCTGAAGGGGTACGCCCTGGAGAGCGCGAAAAAGACTGGCATGTTGCCCGACAGGCAGCTTCAGCCCGGGGAGTGCGCCGTGATCTACTGCGACGGGCTGGGCCGGGAGGAGGGGCGCGCGGCCTTCCGGCTGAAGGCGGCCGGCGGCGAGGAACTGCTGCTCAAGGATCCCGCCGGCAAGACGGTGGACGCGACCACCACCATAGCGCTGGAGACCAACGTGTCCGCCGTCCGGGGAGAGGGGATTTTCTCCGCCGCGGCGCGCTACACGCCGGGATACCCCAACACCGACGAGGGCTACGCCGCCTATATGGCGTCCCGCCAGGTCAGCCAGAGTGCTCTGGTGCTCAGCGAAATCCTGGCGGCCAACACGGTGACCCTGGCCGATGCCGACGGGCAGTTTGCCGACGTTATCGAGATCCGTAACGACTCGAAGGAAACCATCCAGCTGGAGCGCTACGGCTTGAGCAACGACAAGGAGCAGCCGCTGAAATGGCAGTTTCCCAAACGGGAGCTGAAGCCGGGAGAAACGCTTCTGGTATTCGCCTCCGGCAAGGGGCATTCCAGCGACGCGCGGGAGCTGCACGCCCCCTTCAAGCTGGACAAGGCGGCGGACACGGTGGTGCTGGCCGCGCCGGACGGACGGATCCTCGACAGCGTGGAAATCAACGGACTGGACAACGACATCGCCCTGGTGCGCGGCGGGGACGGCCAGTGGAGCCGCACAGCGGCGGTATCCCCCGGGTACCCCAACACGGCGGAGGGGATGGAGGCGTTCTGGAAAGCGCAGGACGCCTCCCGCACGGGGCTGCGCATCAACGAGGTGATGACCCGCAACAACACCGTCGTGTGCATCGGCGGCCGGCCCTACGACTGGGTGGAGCTGTACAATCCCACCGACAAGCCGATTTCCCTAAAGGGATACACCCTGAGCAACGACACCGACACTCCCGGGCGGTTCGCCCTGCCCGACAAGGCGGTGCCCGCAGGCGGGTATCTGGTGATTTACTGCACCGGGGAGACGGTGGACGGCGGCACGCGGTACATCCAGGCGAACTTCAAGCTGAACGGTGGGGACGGCGCGGTGGCGCTGTACAAGGACGGAAACATGGTGGACGGCGTCAGCCTGTCGGGTATCCCCATCGACTGCAGCAAGGGGCGCCGGGAGACGGGAGGCGCGGGGTTCTGGCTGTTCACCAAGCCGACCCTGGGCGCGGCCAACGGCGGCGGAGGCGAGCGGGACCGGACAGCCACCCCGGTGGCGGCCACCAAGCCCGGGATTTACAACGGCGTGCAGAAAGTGGAGGTTGCCCTGAGCGGGGAGGGTGCGGTATACTATACCCTGGACGGTTCGGCCCCCACCACGGCGTCGGCCCGGTACACCGGCCCTTTCGCCGTGACCGCTACCACGGCCGTGCGTGCGATAGCGGTCAAGCCAGGGGCGGTGCCCAGCGACATCCTCACGGCCAGCTATATCGTCAACGAAAACCATCAGATGGACGTGGTCAGCCTCACATCGCCGCCGGACGGGCTGTTCGGTTATGAAAAGGGCATCTACGCCGTGGGTAAGGGGCAGGCCGATTACCCCAACGAGGGGGCCAACTTCATGCAGCACGGTTACGCCTGGGAGCGGGCGGCCCATGTGGAGCTGTTCCCCCAGGACAAGGAGGAAGCGGGCTTTTCCGTAGGGTGTGGGGTACGGATTTTCGGCGGCATGTCCCGCACCTATCAGAAAAAGTCCCTGACGCTGAAGTTCCGGGACAGCTACGGCGCGAGCCAGCTGGTGTATCCGGTGTTTGCCAGCCGGGACAATCGGGTGTTCGATAATCTGCTGCTCCGCTCCGGCGGGCAGGACTGGGCCAAGGCCATCATGAAGGATGTCCTGACCACCAGTCTGGCGGACGACACGGATATTCTCGCCAACCAGGCATACCGGCCGGTGGTGCTGTATATCAACGGGGCCTACTGGGGCATCCACTATATCCGGGAGAAAATCAACGAAGGGTTTATCGCCGCCAACGCCAACGTGTCGGAAGACAGCGTCAACCTGCTGGTGGCCAACGGCCGGGTGGGCGCGGGCAGCGAGGATTATCAGGCGCTGCTCAGCTACATCAAGGCGCACAGCCCGCTGAACGCAGAGGCGTACCGGTATGTCTGCGACCGGATGGACGTGACCAGCTTTGCGGATTATCTCATCACCGAGATGTATTGCGGCAACAAGGATTCAGGGAACATCCGCTGGTACCGCTCCAGCGAAACGGACAACAAGTGGCGGTGGATCCTCTACGACACCGACATCACCTACGCGGCCGGCGAAAACTGGGTATGGTTTCTCATCGATCCGGCAGGCACCGGCACCGGGCAGAATTTCAGCACCGCCCTTATCAACGGGCTGCTGACCAGCGGGGAGTTTCGGCAGCTGTTCTTGGAACGGCTGAAGTTCAACATGCAGAACACCTTCCGCACCGACAAGGTGCTGGCCCGCATCGACGAACTGAGCGGGAAGCTCAAGCCGGAAATCGCCCGCAATTATGCCCGGTGGGAAATCAGCCGCGATTGGAACGCGATGGTAGCCGGGATCCGCTCGTTCGTAGAAAAGCGGCCGGCGACCCTCAAGCAGGAGTTCCTGGACGCGCGGGTGGCCGCGAAATTTCAATATACGGCGCAGCAGCTGGATGACTGCTTTGCCGGACAGTGAGGAGGCGCCGTTATGGATGGATTTCGGCACGAGAACAAATATTTCATCAGCTGGGCGGGATACCAATTCCTGCGCGGGCGGCTGGCCGCCATGCTGGAGACGGACAGCCATGCCGTGCAAAGCGACGGCCGCTACAAAATCCGCAGCCTGTATTTCGACGATTACAAGCAGAGCGGACTGCTGGACAAGGTGGAGGGGGTGGAGACCCGGGAGAAGTTCCGGATCCGCTTCTACGACATGGATGACAGCTTCATCCGGCTGGAATCGAAGCAGAAGCACAACCAGATGACCAAGAAGCAGGCCGCGCCCCTCACACGGGAGCAGACCGATCGCCTGCTGGCCGGCGATCTCTGGTTTTTATACGACACCGGGGACCCGTTGCTGAAAAGCTTCTACCTGAAAAGCCGGACCCGCCTGCTCAGGCCGACGGTCCTTGTGGACTACGACCGGGAGGCGTATTTGTTCGAGGATGTGCGCATCACGTTCGATCTCGATTTACATACCGGCAACTATGGCACCGATTTGTTCAGCCGGGACTTGTTCACCGTGCCCGTCCTGCCCGGTGACCGGGTGATCCTGGAGGTCAAGTTCGACGAGCAGCTCCCCTTTGCGGTGCGGCAGCTGCTGCGACCGGTCAACGCCGTGCGCAGCGCCATTTCAAAATACGAACTGTGCAGACAGTTTCAATAATGGAGGGTATTCACCATGTTTGACGTTATCAAAAAGAGCGTGCTTGATCAATTCGCCCAGGGGATTTCCATCGCGGATATGCTCTGGTCGCTGGGCGTGGCTTTCCTCATGGGCCTGTTCATCCTGCTGGTGTATAAGCAGACGTTCCGGGGCGTACTGTTCTCCAAGGGGTACGCCTTCTCCCTGGTGCTGCTGGCCATGGTCACGGCGCTGGTCATCCGCACCATCTCCTCCAATCTGGCCCTGTCCCTCGGCATGGTGGGCGCCCTTTCCATCGTCCGCTTCCGCACGGCCATCAAGGATCCGGTGGACACGGTGTTCATGTTCTGGTCCATTACCTGCGGCATCATGGCCGGCGCCGGGCAGTACATCATCGGGGGCTGTGCCTGCTTCGGCGTGGGGCTGCTCTACTTCGTGGTGTCCAAAATCCACGGTAAGAGCAAGGCGCCCTATCTGCTCGTGGTGCGGTACGACCCGGAGAAATCCGCCAACGTGGGCAAGGCGCTCAAGCTGCTGCCCAAGCATCGGCTGAAATCACGCACCATGACAAGAGCCGGCGCGGAAATCACGCTGGAGGTGTCCCTCAAGGAGGACGAGATGGCCGTGCTCGACAAGATGCTGTCCGTGGACGGCGTGATGGATGCGAGCCTCATCAGCTACGAAGGGGAATTCGGGCTGTAAGGCCGGACAACAAAAAGCCACAAAAGTTTTCGCCCGCCTTTTTCAAAAGGCGGTGGGGGCGAGGGGCGAAGCCCCCGCCGTCCTCCTCAGAGGCCGAAATGTCTTCCCCAAAAGAGCGCAGGAGGGGTGTAAACCGTCCTAGTACGACGCATGCGTCGTGCAGGGGACAGTTTTACGGCGGGAACCCTCGCCGGGGGTTCCCCGGTGCGGCGTAACGCGCCGCATCAGGATTCCCCATTTGTACATTTTGCTATTTGGCAAATAGTTTTTCGACAAGCTGAGGGGCGAAGCACCGCATGGTGCTTCGCCCCTCTCTTTTCTGTATGTTGAGATTAGCTGGCGGTGTGCTTCGGCTTCCGGAATCTGGCCAGAACCACGGCGCCGGAGGCGGCGGCCAGCAGGAAGACCGTGACGGCCACCCGCTCGCCGGTGACGGGAGTGGATCCGCCAGGGCCGGTATGGACGCCGCCGTCGGAGCTGTCTTCTCCGCCGCCGATCCCGCTCATATTCAGCGCGATAACCGGGTACACCGACACGGCGTCTCCCTGCATGTTGTAGCCGACAACCTGGATTTCATAGTTTTTGCTTTCCAGGTTTTCGAAGGTGTATTCCGCCGCCGAATAGGGCAGGGAATCGCTCTTTTGATCCAGCGTATAGCCAGCGTCGGTTTTGGCGAACAGGTAGGCGCGGTAGTGGCTGATGCCGGGGGCGGCGTTCCAGCCGATTTGCACCCGGCCGGTGGCGCTGCTGATGATGCCCGCGCTGTTCGCGTCCATATTGGGCGTCAGGGGCGCGGTGGGATCGGCGATGACCGGATCGTCGGGATCGTCCGGATCGGGCTCCTCCGTTTCGCCCAGGGTGGCGAAGGGGCCGCCGCTGAGAACGCTCTTGTTCCCCGCCGCGTCCTCGGCCACCACAGCGGCGTAATAATCCGTCGCCGCGGTCAAATCGCCCAGGATGGCGGTGGTTTCGCCGGTCACGGTGACGCCGCCCTCCGTGGGCAGGCTGTCGGCGGTGATGGCTTCCTTCCCTACAAAAACGGTATACTTGATGCCGTTGGCAGCCGTCTGGTCATCAGCGGCCGCCGGCCATTTTAGGGTCAGGCTGGTGCCGGAGGCGGAGGCCTTTTCCAGAACGCCGGAGGAGAAGACCGGTGCCTGGGTATCCGGGCCCAGCTCGGCGTTGAGATCCATAGCCACGCAGGCCGTGATCTTTTGGAACCAGGGCATTTCGCCCTGGGTGAAGACCTTGGATTCCACCCGCAGGACTTCGCCCGCCTTCATCTCCAGACCGGAGAGAGTGGGAACGGGAACCCATTTGCTCGTATCGGTGGCGTCATAGCCGGGAATGACCGCCCAGCCCTCCTTAATGGTGAAGCCGCCTTCCTCGGCGTCCTCCGCCTTGGGCCAGATGGTGGCGCCGCCCACGGTAATGCGCACGCCCATTTCCTGATCCCCGCCGCCGCCGTCGCAGCTGCGGAAATACTGCGTCATTTCATAAGACTGGGACTTATCGTCGCTGCCGCGGCGGAAGGTGTAGATACCAGCCTTGGGGGCGGTGAACACCATAGCCGCGTTGACCTTGAAATCGGGGTTGACTGCGTCCACCGGATTGACCGGCATCAGCTGGGACAGGTAGTAGCGCTCGATGTTCTTTTCCTTTTTCGGGGCGTAGAAGCTCGCGCCGGGGAAATTGCCGCCCCAGTCGATATCCGGGGTTTTGATATACAGGTAGTCGTCCGCACGGGTGGCCTTGGTCACGTAGCTCCAAACACCGTCCTTCTGCAGCTGCACCCGCCAGGGGGAAGCGCTCTCCAGCGCCGCGATGTCCTCGTTCTGCGGCTGGGCGGAGGGCAAGGCGTCAAGTTTGGCCTGGATAGCGTCGAAATAGTCGTACACCTCGTATTCCGCCAGGTTCTTGGGGGGCGGATCCTGGGTGCGGAAGGGGCCGCCGGCCAGCAGGACGTAATTGCCCGCCGCGTCGTAGGCGGCCACTGCCACATAATAATCGGTAGAGCCTTCCAGGCCGGACAGGGTCAGGGAGGTTTTGCCGGGAGCCGCGACGCCGGTCAGGCCGTCCAGGCTTTCGATGGCGCTGGCGGCGTAGAACACCTTATAGGTCAGGTTGTTCTGGGCCGTCTTATTGTCGGTGGCCTGGGGCCAGGACAGGGTGAGGGTGGTATCGGTCGCGGCGTCGGCGTTGTTGGAAACCGCCGCGTCGGCCGGGAATTCCGGCGCCACATCGTCCGGCGGGATGGGCTTTACGTAGGTCATATTGGCGCTGACGGCCGTGTTAAAGAGCCAAGGCTGGCCCCCCGTCACAGGCTCGGCTGTCAGGGCGCGGCATTCCACCCGCAGCACCTGACCGGCGCTCATTTCCAAATCGGATAGGGCCGGAATGGCCACCGGCTTGGCGTTGGTCACCTCAGCCCAGCCGTCGTTGAGGGTGAGGGAGGCGTCATCCGCCTTGGGCCAGATGGCCGCGCCGTCGATGGTAATGCGCACACCCACCTTATGACTGCCGCCGCGTACCATAAAGAATTGCGTTTCGGCATAAGCGGCGGAGTCCTCGTCGGGGGAATGAGCAAACTCGTAGATGCCGGCGGTGGGAGCGGTGAAAGCCCAAGCCGCACAGTCGTCGAAGACGCCGTTATCGGTTTTCATGGGGCACAGCACAGTCAAATCCTTTCCCTTATCCGCCGGAGCGTACATGGAAACGCCAGGGTATACACCGCCCCATTCATACCCGTCAATCCAGGCGTAAACATATTGAGAAGGATCGTACTTGGCTTTGTTGACCGCCGTCCAGTCGGCGGCGCCCTTCTTTTTCACCTGCCCCTGCCACTGGGAATTCAGCGAGGCGGGAATCGCCGCGCCTGTATCTCCCACCGTCCTGGTCAGGTCATCGAGAGCGTCCCGGTAGCCGCTTAGCTTGTACTGTGTCCCGTTTTCCACCGTGGCTTTCACCGCGCTGCGGGAGCGGGGCGCCGCCAGGGCCCCCGGCGCCATCCAGACGGCGGCCAGAGACAGCAGCAGGCACAGAACCGATGCGACGGATACGCCTTTGCGCAGATGTTTCATCGTTCATCCTCCTTACCAAATGTATGAGCACGGTTGATGCGACAGCCTCCAGGCTGTGATTTCCATTCATAAAGGCCGTCAGCCTTTATTTCCTTTTTTTGCGAACAGTCAGGGCCGTGCCGGCGGCCAGGACGGCCAAGCCGGCGGCGCTGAGAAGGGCCACGGGGCCTTCGCCGGTGTCGGCACCGCCGCTGTCGGAAACGGCGCCGCTGGCGGAAGAGTCTTCAGCGGAAGAAGGCGCCTGGCTTTCTTCCTGCGGCTGCGAGCTTTCCTCCGGCGGTTTGGAGGGGTTGTTGATGGCCAGCACGACGGTCTGGCTCGGCTCGAGCGACACGCTGTACACGCCGTCCGCCAGGGTCACCTGCTGTCCGGACACCAGCTCCCGGACGGCGCAGCCGTCCTTCAGGCCGAAGGCATCCAGCGCGACATCCAGCTTGACGGCCTGGGACTCGGCGGTGTCGTTAAACAGGGTGAAATAGACGCCCTCGTCCGCGTTGGCTCCGAACCGCTCCACCAGGACGCGGCTGTTATCGGACACGGCGCGGGTCACCGGCTCCCAGCCGGCCTCCGCCACGGTCTTGAGCACCGGCATATAGGTCTGGAAGATATCCCGATCCCGCTCGTAGAACAGCTCCCGGCTGGTCCAATACTGCAGGTCGTCGCTGTAGTTCGCCTGGGGGCTGGGGAAGATGCCGAAGGCGAGGCAGCGCTGGAAGTATTTCTCCATCATATCGTGATCGAACTTGGTATAGTCGTTGCTCAGCAGGATGCAGAAAGGCTTCTGGTAGGACAGGGTTCTCCACATACTCATGGATTCGATGCTCTGAGGCGCGTAGATGCTGCCGTTCAGGGCGGTCATTTCGGTACCCATGGCGTCGATAAGCGGGGTGTAGAAGCTGGTCTTATCGGGGCATTTGTTGGCAAAGATGGTCTTGCCCCTGGCGTGCAGATCGGTGTTCAGCTGCTTGACGAATTCCCACGTGTTGGACGCCCGGTGCAGCATGGGCTTCTTGTAATAGGGCGAGTAGGTCAGGGGCACGGTGGTGTACTGGTAATGGGCCTTGTTAAAGTTGGCGTTGCCGTTCCACCAGCCGCTGAGCTCATCTAGATAAATGCCGTCAAAAGGCACGGTGGTGCACTGAAGGGGATCGAACAGCAGATCCTGCTGCTCCTTGCTGAGATACAGGTTATAGAAATTGTAGGCGCCCGGCAGCTTGGGATTGGCGTTGATATGAATCTGCGCGCCGTTGGGGGCCCAAGGCACGTTCACCGGCGTCCAGTTGGTTTTCCCCAGAGGGTTCAGCCCCTGGCAGATGGCGGTGGCAATGGCCTGCCGGGTGGCCTGGACGCTGACGTCCTTGCCCGCCTGCTCCTTCACCGCGGCCTGCACCATGGCGTCGTCGGGGAAGCTGGGCATGTTCTTCAGCCACCAGTCGCCCGGCTCGATATACTGATAGCCCTTGATGCCGTGCTCCATTTCATAGAAGCCCTCGATGCGGAAGTACTCGCCGCCTTCCTCCTTGAACTTGAAGTTGAAGTCCTCGGGCTGAGGCACGTTGCTGGTCTGGGTCCAGGCCACCCACATGCCCTGATCGGTCTCCCGCACCTCGTAATACTCGGGGAAAATGCGCGTGTATTTCTCCATCGCCGCCCGGAAGCCCCAGGCGGGATCGTCCAGCTTATAGATGATGAAAGAGAACCGGGCTGCGTCTGGCGCTTCGGGGACGATACCCAGGTGATAGGTCAGCACATACTGTCCGGTGCTACCGTTGTACTCCAGCTCGTAATAGGCGGGGAAGTCCATGCTCACGGCGATGGCCAGGCCCAGATCCTCGTTGTATATCACCGAGGTGGGATACATGGACCGAGGCATGCTGTCCCAGTCCACCACCGACATTTCGCCCTCGCCCAGCTCTTTATAAATATCTCCTACGCCACCGGCGGCAATATCGCGGTGCTTTTGGATGCTGACGCCCCATTTCCAGCCGGACGCGGTGACCGGCAGGGCGTAGGACAGCTGGACGGCCCGGCCGTCCGCCGCCGCGGTGGCGTCCTTAATGACGCCGCTCACGGCAATGTGATCGTCCTCGGCGGTATAATCGGCGTTCAGGGACAGACCGAGGGACGCCTGGCTGCCCTTAAAGGCGGCGGGTGCGGACCCGGAGGCGGGAGAGAACGCGTACACGCCGGTGTTCTCCGCCGCGGCCACGTCCCGCACCAGGAAGCCGGAGTAGGCGTTGTTGGCCAGCTCCGTCCCGTCGATCTTCAGGGAGGTCACCACCGAGTCGCCCAAACCCAGCTCGAGGCCGTCCTTGGTTTTCAGGGTTTTCTTCGTGCCCTGCTCCGGCGCGGTCTGCAGCACCTGCACCGGCAGGTTCTGGAAGGTGGAGGTGGCGTCCGGCTGCCCCATGCGCAGGGTGATGTCGTCAAACCAGGCGGTACCGTAGATCGGGTTGCGCAGGAACGCGTAGACGTTCATGCTTTTGGCGGGCTTTTGCAGGGTAAAGGAGGTGTCCCGGAACTCCCAATCGTGGGTGCCCAGGGAAAACCCGGTGTAGAACCACTGGGCCGTGCCGTCCGTGTACCCGACGTAGACCGCCAGGCAATAGGAAAAATACTCGGTGCCCACGCCGCGGATAACATTCTGCGCTTTGCTCCAGCCGCTGAGCACATAGGTGCCCTGGGCGGGCGCGGACAGGGTTTGCGTAAGGCCCGCCTCGTCGGCGGCGGTGGGCGCCACCGCTTTGTAAACGGATTTCTGGGTGCCGTCGTGGGCCTCAATGGTCTCCCGAGTGTAGCCCTTGCTCCAGCCGCCCCAGGCTCCCAGCAGATTGTCGGTCAGCTGGCCGTCCCCGGCCAGATTCATCACGTGCATGGCGTCTCCATCTCCCGGCGCGTCCGCAGTCACCGTGTCCTGCGCCCGCGCGTTTAGTGTCCCGTTCCCGGGAAGAACCTGCACCGCCGTCAGCAGTGCCATGCATAGGGCCGCGCAGTGGATTAAGGTGTGTGCCTTCTTCAAATGTATCCCCCTTTTCCTCTTTATCGCCATGGAATTGTCCCTGACGGGCTTTTTGCGGGCCGGCCCCTCCGCGCAGGGAGGGTAAACGCGGACATCCGGCTGTCCGCCGTTTGCCGTTATCTCCACTATAAAGAATTGCGTTTCCAGAAACAAGCAAATATCTTTGTGATTTATGTTGTATTTTTTCGGCATTTATTTTCTGAAAGCGGATTTATTTTTATAGATTCTTACTATATATCCCCCCAGTTCCCCGGATGCAGGCGCCCGTTCACCCCTCCCCCGCCGGAACAGCCGATCCGTCAGCGTAAAAAAGTGACAATTACCAAAAAAATCCGGTACAGGTTCAAAAGAATGCCTCTAGGAAAATTCCGAAAAATTGGTTAAAATTAAAGAAAGAGTTTAAAAATTAAAGGAGGAGCCTCAATGGCCGGAAACTGCGCACGCTACAGTATCCTGATTGTGGATGACAAGGAACTGGATCGCAATGGGGTCTGCTATCTCATTCAGCAGTATGGACTGGATCTCCACCCGATTCCGGCGGCTTCCGGCTCGGAAGCGCTGGAAATCCTGCGCCGCATGCCCGTACATATTCTGCTGACCGATGTCAAAATGCCGGAAATGACAGGCCATGAGCTCATTGTCGAGGCCAAAAAAATTCAGCCCGACCTGAAGGTCATCATCTTCAGCTCCTACGAAAACTTTGATTACGCCCACAAGGCCATGGATCTGGGGGTCACCAAATACCTGCTCAAGCCTATAAAAGTTGATAAATTTCTATCATGTATCAAATCAATGATCCGTGTATTACGAGAGGGAGAACGCACCCGGATCATCAGCATGTACTTCAATGTGATGACCGGTCTGTGCAATCCGGACGGCAGCGGCCTAAGCGGCGACGAGAAGGCCGGCGATGTCCTGCTGCTGGATTTTGTGGAGCCCTTCTTCAACCTGCATCACCTGTCTCTGCGCGGCGAGGACGATGAGGAAACGCGGTTCATCGACATCCCCCTCAACGAATACCAGTGCGCCTTCATCGCCCCCACAGAGGAGGAGGCACGGGACTGCCTGCGCCGTCTGGAGCAGATTCTGGCCGAACGGGGGGACAACCGGTACATCCTGATTTACGGCGGCCATTTCGAAACGATCGCCCAGCTCAGCGAGCTGTACAACCGGATGGAGAGCCTCAGCTCCTCCAAATTCTATCTGGCGCGCAGCACCATAGTGGACATGACCCGTCAGAAGGCGGAGGAGGCCAACATCGACGTGCGGCGCTATCTGGAAAAAGCGGCGGAAATCGGAAAGCTGGTAACCCGCAAGGAGCTGCAGCACGCCGAAAAGGAAATCGAGGCCGTTTTCAGCGATTTGCAAAAACAAATATACGTGCCCACCTCCCTGGCCAAATTCATCAGCAGCGAGTTGGTGCGGGCCGGACTGAGCGAAACCCTTCCCGACTATAACGCGACCCTGCTGCAATACATCACCGAAATTGAGCACAGCGCCAGCATCGAGGATTTGAAAAGCATCTGCATCCGGGTGGTCAAGCAGTATTCCGAGCAGGACGAGGAGACCGTTGCCATCGATCAGGCCCTGGACATCATTCACCGGGAATACATGAACAACATCAGCTTGGAAAGCGTGGCCTCCGACGTGTATCTGTCCACCTGCTACCTGAGCTATCTGTTCAAAAAAACCACGGGCATGAATTTCATCAAATACCTGACCTCTTACCGGGTGGACATGGCCAAAAGCCTGCTGCGCACCACCAAGCTGAAGGTGGGAAGCATCTGCGAGATGGTGGGTTACTCCAACGTGTCGTATTTCTGTCAGATTTTCAAGAATCACTGCGGCATGACGCCCGCCCAGTTCCGGGGAAGCAAGCTGTGATCCGCGCCTTTAAGGCCTGGTTTTCCGAACGGAAGCTGTGGCAGAAGCTGCTGATTCTGTATCTGACGGTCTCCATCATCCCGATCGTGGCCCTGAGCACCTTGAGCTACATGGTATCGGCGGATATCATGTACGATCAGGTCAGCGTGCGGCTGTACGAATCCACCCGCAACATGGCCGGGCAGATCCGGGCCAAAAAGCTGCTGCTGGAGACCAGCCTCGACGAGGTGGCCTATCAGGACGCTTTTCTGCAGCGGTTGGCCCTGGCCCCCCGCTCCACGCTGTTCCGCAAGGAGTTGGAGGGCACCTGCGGGGATTTGCTGCGGCAGCTGCAAAAGGTGGCGGGCGAGGTCACCAACGTCTGCATCCTGCTGCCCGGCAGAGACACCGTTATCAGCGCCCTGGAGGGCGACTACACCGCGCTGGAGCGGGAGGCCGGAAAGGTGTGCTACACGGCGGATTCCCTCGTGGCCCTGACCAGCAGCCAGGAGACCACCTGCCTGTACCGTCAAATCGTCAACCCCTATTCCGGCGGCGTGATTGGCACCATCGTGCTGCAGCTCGACTCCCGCCGCCTGTTCGGAGAGCTGCATATCGAGGGGCTGAAGGAATACGCCTTTATCATGCAGGACGGCGACGGGGTCAACCTGTACACCGAGGCCCGTCTAAACAAGTCGTACGGGGAAATCTTCCCCCACACCCTGCGGTTTTCCGACAGCCGGGAAATCAAGCTGATGCGGCACACCTTCTTGTATGAACCGTACTATATGGCGGATTTGAACTGGAACGTCTGCCTGCTCATCCCCAAGGATATCCTGTTCGCGGGGTTTTCGGACATCATCCTGTTCAGCCTGAGCATCGCCCTGGTCTGCATCCTGCTGGTATCGGTCTTTTCCATTTTGATTTCCCTGAGCTTTTCCAGGCGGCTCAACGGCATCAGCCAAGAAATGATTCGGGTGGGTACCGGCAAGCTGGAGGTCAACCTGGACGTCAAGGAAAACGGCGACGAGATCGGCCATCTCGCCTATATTTTTAACGAGATGGTCAACCGGCTCAACACCTTGATCATCGACAAATACAAAAGCGAGCTCAAGCAGCAAGAAGCGCAGCTGAAGATTCTACAGGCGCAGATCAACCCCCATTTTCTTTACAACTGCATGGACACCATCAACTGGCGGGCCATTATGAACGGGGACGAAAAGACCAGCGCCTTCGCCACCAATCTGTCCGATTTCTACCGCACCTGCCTGAACAAGGGCAACACCAAGATCCGCATGAAGGACGAGTTCAAAAACATCCGCGCCTATCTCCAGCTGCAGGAGGATCTCCACGACTATTCCTTCGACGTGTTTTACGATGTGGACGAGCGGATCTACGACTACGAAAGCGTCAACCTGATCCTCCAGCCGGTGGTGGAAAACGCGCTGGAGCATGGGGTGGAAAAGACAACGGGTGTGAAGGGGGCGATCCGTATCAGCGCCGCCTTTGAGGAGGAAAACGGGGAAACGTGCATCGTTATCCGCGTCTTTAACACCGGCCCGCCCATCGATCCCCGGACCGCTGAGGAGGTTTTGACCGATCCCAGCCGGGGATACGGGCTGGCCAACGTACACAGCCGGATTCAGCTCTATTTCGGGAAGACTTACGGCGTGCACATCGCGCCCGCGCAGGGCGGCACCCTCTGTCGTATCGTCATCCCGGCCATAAGGTGGAAACAATATGAAGAACAACCATAAAGCCCTGGCGGCGGCCGTTTGCCTGACCCTGCTCGCGGCGGGCTGCTCCCCCAAGCGGGAGGCCGTCTCCTCCGCCCCCGCGCCCCCTGAGAAGGAAATCCGCTGGCTTCTCGCCCTGGAGGGCGCCGCCTACCCGAAGGAATGGGAAAGCTATGAGGTGCTGGCGGCCATCTCGGAAAAGGCCGGCGTGACCCCTGTGCTTGAGCCTCTCAACGAAAACTACGCCCCGACTCTGCTCAAGCGGCTGCAATCCGGGGAGCGGCCGGCGCTCATCACCCTGGCCGCGGCGGACCCCGTCTGCCTCCAGATGGAGCACATTTCGTCTGTCCGCCGGATCGACGCCATTCCCGCTCTCTTTGAGCAGCTTCCGGAGGACATTCGGGCCTTTCACCAGCAGGCGGACGGCTCGCTGCTGTATCTGCCCGGGGGCTTCGGCGGGGAGGCGGCGGTGCCGGCGGAGGGCATCTATGTCCGCGAGGATATGTTCGACACCCTGGGCCGGCCCGGACTGACCGATGAAAACGGATTCTTCGCCGCCCTGGAGGCGTACGACTCCTGGTACGGCCGCAATCGGGATGAGACCAAGACCAACTATCTGCCGGTCGTCTTCGGAGCGAACGGAGGCGGCACCCAGACGCTGCGGCATTGGTTCGGCTTGACACCGGGCACAGAGGATCCGGCCGGCGAGGAGGCGCTGCTGCGCTTTCTGGAGCGGCTGGGCCGCGCGGGGGGCACCTCCGGCGCGCTGGAAATCCCCGACGCTTCCCTCGACCATCTTCTGCAGAGCGAGGCGCTGTTTTACATCGGCAGCGCTTCGCGGCTCGAACGGTACAGCCGGGAGCACGGGGACACGCCCTATCGCCCCGTCTGGCCGCGGTTCCGGGAAGGCGGCTATGCCATGGCCGCCTCCCCCTACGGCTGCTACGCCACCTATCTGTGCGCGGCGGACGCCGATCTGGGGGACACCGTCCGCCTGGCCAGGTATTTGCTTTCGAAGGAAGGCAGCCGCACCGCCATGCTGGGGCTGCAAAACCGCCACTGGCTGGAGACGGACGACGGCGGACTGGTGCTGTTCCCCGACGCCCGCGACCAGCTGAACGCCGATCCCGGCTATGCCGAAAAGACCGGAATCGGGCGGGTGCCGTTTCTGAGCAGCGTCGGCGCCGTGTATCCCGGCACCCGGCCGGCGGGACTGCCGACGCTGGACATTCTAAAGGCCTTGAAGCAGGCACGGTACGACCCTACCACCGAGCAGGGACTCGCGCGCAGCCTGGAGGAGGAAAGACGAACGCAGTCGTATAAAAACGCCTTGACCATCGGCGGCGCGGGATAAATAGGGAAACCGGGAGAAGGGACACGGTCCTCTCTCCCGGTTTTTTGATTATTGCAGTTCCTTCAGCTTGGCGGACAGCAGCGAGGCGTTTTCATTGATCAGGGTGTTCAGATCCTTGGTGCCGGTACGGGCCCAGCCGCACAGGTCCTGGAAGTACAGGCCCTCCAGCCCATAGCCGTAGAACCAGGGCACCACGTACTGCATATTGGTCTCCTTGCTGAACTGGTATTCCTCCCGGCCATGGACCATGTTGCCGGTCAGCTCCAGCTGGGCGTTGATCATCATCTCGCCGAAGGCCATGCCGCCCTCGATGTTCTTGGCGCCTTTGGCGATGCTGAAGCCGCCGTTCAGGCCGCCCACCATGCCGCAGTAGGGACTGTTTTTGTCCCGGCGGGGGAAGGGGACGAGCGCATAGGTCTTCATACCCGCGGTCTTGCAGATGGTTTTAAAATCGCCGTTGGGCAGCACCATGGCGCATTTGCCGCTGGTAAACTGCTCATTGGCTTGCCAGTGGGTGGGATAGGCGGATTTGTCCTTGTTGATCATGTCGGTGAAAAAGTTGTGGGCGGCGATATATTTTTGGTTGTTGACCAGGTTGAGCTCGGCCTTGCCGTTCTTGAACTTGATGACATCCTCACCCACGGACAGCGGGAAGAAATAATCCAAATCGGTGGCGAAGCCGTAGATGCCGTTCTGCGCGTCGGTCATCTGCTTGGCCAGGGACCGGAAGGTATCCCACGTCCAGTTCCCCTCTTTGTAATACTCGGTGGGGGTCTTCTTGCCCGCCCGCTGGAACAGCGCCGTGTTATAGAACATCACGGAGGGCGGCGTCTCCTGGATGACCGCATACCGCTCGCCCTTATAGGCGCAGAAGTTGTTCATCAGAATGGCGCTTTGGCCGGGATGATCCTGAATGTATTTGTCGATGGGCTGGGTCATCCCTTTGATGGCCCGCAGGGGATAGTCCTGATAGGTGGAATACACATAGTCGGGAGAGCTCTTGGAATTGACCAGCATCTGCAGCTTTTCGTTGCGGGATACGTTGTTGGTCACGATGAATTTCACCGTGGCTCCCGGATAGGCCTTTTCGAACATGGCCTTGGCCTTGTCGAACACCTCGCCGGTGAAGGGCGTATACGCCAGCACTTCCCCCTTGATGTTCTTGCGCAGGGCGTAAGGTGCGTCCAGCTGTTCCGGCGTGTAGTTTTTCACCGTGCTGGACCAGCCGCCGCCCGGCAGAGTGGTGACGGGGGTGTTCCTCTTGGTGGTCGCGGCGGTGGCCTTTCCGCCGCCGTTTTTACTGGTGGTCGTGACGGCCTGGCTGCCGCCGGTCTCGGTGGTGCTGGCGTCGGTGCCCGTCTCGCTGGGATCGGTGACGGACGCGCTGCTTTCCGCAGTGCCCGTGCCGCCGGTTTCGCTGGTTTCCGGCACCGACGAGGGGGTTGTTTTTCCATCGTTCGAGCAGCCCGCCGCCAACAGCAGGGCCATCACGGCCGACAGAAGCGCTATCGTTTTTTTCATGTCTTTACCTCCCAATCTCCATATTCAATAAAACCCGGAAGCCCGGGTTAACCGACAATACCGGTGCGTTCGATGCTCTCGGTGAAGAAACGCTGTCCGAACAGGAACAGCAGCAGCAGCGGAAAGATGCACAGCAGCGCCCCCGCCTGAATCAGGATGTACAGATAGGTGGGATCCTCATATTCGGCGGTCATGGTGCCGAGCATGCCGCGGATCTGGGTCAGATACACCGCCACCGTGTTGCGGGACATGCTCAAGAAGGTCTGGGTGAAGGAATCGTTCCAGTTCCACACGAGGGACAGCATGAACACCGTGACGATGGCGGGGCGGGCGTTGGGCAGCATGATACCGAAATACGTCCGAAACGCGTTGCTGCCGTCGATCCGGGCCGCGTCCTCCAGATCCCCGGGCAGTCCCCGGAAGAACTGCCGGTAAATGTAGATGAACAGGCCCGATCGAAACCCCATGCCGAACAGCGCCGGCAGAATAAAGGGCAGCGGCGTGTTGATTAGATTGACATAGGACGAGCCGGTAAACAGCTCGAGCAGCGGCGTCAGGAAGAGCGGCTTAAAAAACCGGAACAAGCCGAACAGCTGCGAGATGTAGGTTTGAGGCGGCACGATGATGGTGAACAGGAGCAGGCCGAACAGCAGGTTCCGGCCCCGGAAGCGGAAGCGGGCGAAGCCGTAGCCCGCCAGGCCGCACACGAAGGTCTGCAGCACCGCGCTGGACAGGCTGATGACCACCGTGTTGCCCATCATGTCGCCAAAATCCACCATCTGGAGAAAGTTGTGAAAATTGTTGAGCGTATAATGCCGGGTGATCCAGACCACGCTGGGATCGTTCAAATCCTCCGAGCCACGGAAGGCCGTGACGAACATGAACAGGAAGGGATACACAATCAGAAAAATCAGGCCGAACAGCACGCAGAAACGGAACAGGGAGAACAGCAGGCCGCCCAGCCGGCGGCGAAGCGGCGCTTTCCCCTTCCTGGCCGGCCGGACGATCTTCACCGCCTGTCTCTCCATAGAGATCACTCATCCTTTCGCAGAAACTGGAATTCTATCGGTTCCGGCGAAGCCGGAGGTTCGGTTGCTTCAACCGGAAAGGACAAATTTCCGCGTGAAGCCTCTACTGTTTCACGCCAATCCCTTCCTCTCTATTTCTCGATGTAGAACACCCGGCGGGAAATGATGGCCGTGGCCAGCCCCACCACCACCAGCACCAGGAGGAAATAGGCCACCGACATGGTGGTCGCGTTGGCGTACAGAATGTTATGGAAATAGTCGTTGATCTGCACGATGACCGGATTGGACGAAATGGTGAAGCTGTCGATAACCGCGTACACGAAATTTAGCAGCAGGAAGGGGGAAATCATCGGGAAGGTCACCTTCCAGAAGGTCTGCCAGGGAGAGGCCCCCTCCACCTCGCACACCTCCAGCAGCGAGCTGGAAATGGACTGCATGCCGCCCACAAACAGAAGGATCTGAATCCCCGACTGCCAGATGAGGTCGAGGATACTGGACACCAGGCCGGTCAGCACCCCGATGAACTCGTCGCCCAGCCCCAGCTTGGCCAGGGAATCCTCCAGCACCACCCCCTGGAAAACGGTGGCCTCGGCCGCGCTTTCGATGGAGGAGCGGAACAAATCCTCCTTGAACACCTGCATCAGCACGCCGGAAGACACGATAATCGGCAGCGCCACCAGCGCCCGGCAGAACCCCCGGCCCCGAAAAGGCTTATTCAGCAGCACCGCCACAATCAGGCTGAACGCCACGATGAGCAGCGCGTTTATCAGGGTGGTGCCGGTGCTCTCCAGAATGGTGCGGAAATTGTTGGGATTGTCGAAAAAGACCTGCCGGATGATTTTTGTGCCCACGAAGTTGTACACCAGGCCGTTGTCCCCCAAGGTCACCTCGTTGCAGACATACAGCGCCGCCTGGGCCATGGGCCAAAGGAAAAACCAGATAAGGCCGATAACCCAAGGCAGGATGAACACGTAGCCCATGGAATCCCGCCTCTGCTCGATGGTCGAGCCGAACAGGCACCGGACCAACCGGGAACGCCCGCATTTTTTCATCGTCATCCGTCAGCCCTCCTTCGCCGCGGCGCAGGAGCGCGCCGGCACCGTTTGGCCCCGCCAGACCACCGGCTGATCCGCGTAATTGACCAAAACGGCCGTCCCGTCGTCGTAGACGGTTTCCCGTTGATCGGCCGCCAGAATCCGATAGCCTGTAATCCGCCGGCCGTACACGCCGGACAGCGCTGCCCGGCTGCGGGCGTACAGCGCGAGAATGGTCTCCCGCTGCTGCGCATAGGTCGCGGCGTACAGCGAGTCGAGGGGCGTATCGGTCACCTGGCTGTAATCCGCGTCCATCAGGGAAAAGGACAGCGCCGACCCGCCCTCGACGCTGCGCAGCAGCATGGTTTCCCGATCGCCGGAGCTCCCGGCGTCCTCCGCCGCGTAGGGCAGGTAGCCGGACAGCACCATCTGCAGGAAGGGCACGGTGGTGTCGGTCAGGTTATAGCCGGAAGAGGTGGTAGGCATATGCAGCAACGTATCGGCATGGGGCAGAACCGCCGCGCCCGGCGCCTCGAGCATCAAACCGCCCCGCTTGCCGAGGGCTTCCGCTGCCTGCTCGAGCAGACGGGCCGTTTCGCCGATGGAGGTGACGTGAGACCGGCTGTAGTCCGGATAGGGGGCCAGCCCCAGGGAGGCGGCCGCGGCGTTTTTCACCCCGGCTTTGTTCAGGCTGGCCGCCAGCTTGGCGGTGACCGTCGGGATTTGAAAGGCCTTGAGCAGCCGGCGGGCGGGCAGTTCGTCGTTCACGTCTCCCGCCGCCAGGCGGAAGGCCGGCAGACGCACCGTGTCCCGCAGCAGGTCGCTGGACGCGTCGAACAGGGCGGATACCCCGCCGCCGCTTTTGGTGAACATGGTCAGCTCCATGTCCGGGTAAACGGCGGTGTTTTCCGTCTCCTGCAGTGTTAGGAAACCGTCCAGACCGCCCAGCTTGCGGTCGGCCCGAAACGCGGTATCCAGCCGGCCGGCGTACGCGCCGTCGGCGTCGATCCCCCGCAGCCGCATGGTGACGCTGGCAACCCCCGCGCCCCGCAGGTCGTCGGAAATGGCCTGGGCCTGGGAGAAGGTGGTCAGCGGCCGCAGCGTGTGGTAGGGGATACCTAGAAAATTCTCCTGCACCCGCACCCCCATGAACATATCGAGGAACAGCGGCACGTCCCCGGCCGCGGACGAGGCCTCACGGCCGAACAGCTGCCAGGAGCAGGCGTCCGCCATCCCGGCCAGGTCGGTTTTACCCGGTTCCATGAAGAAGTAGCTCATCTCGTAGCTCTGCGCGCCGGTGTCGGCGGTGTCGCAAATCAGTTTGGCCTTGGCCGCGTAGGTGCGGTCCAGCAGCATCTCCACCGCGTTGCTGCGGTGCAGGAAGGTGTAATAGATGTAATTCTGGCCGGTTTCCCGTCCGGCCGTGTTCAGGGTAATCTGGCCGGCGGCCGCCCCGTCGGTGGCATAGGCGAACAGCGCCGCAGTCCCCGCCGTATCCCCCGGCTGCGCCGTCCCCCGGCAGATGCCGAAGCCCGGCAGCAGCACCGGCTGGGTCACCGGGGGCCGTTTGTCGTCGGTCACCGACCGGTCGCCGTACAGGGTGTCCAGGGTCAGGCGTCCCTCGTTGGTGCGCCCGTTGTTGAAATTCATCAGGGCGCCGGAGCCGTCCGGTACCAGCAGATACCCGGACTCCGTCGTGGAGCCGGCGCCGAAGAACGGCAGGATGGTCAGGGCGGCCAGGATGTTGCCCTTGGTCTCCCGGATGCCCGCCGCCGGCACCGACGCGGTCATCCGCCCCTCCGACAGCCGGTACTGCAGCGGAACGACAAAGCCCAACTCCTCAAAGGTATAGACCAGGGTTAGGGTGTCCCCTTCCCGGTAGGCCGCGATGGACTTGTTCCCCTCACCGGCCGCCTCCTTGTCATTGGTCTCCTCCATGGTGTTGGAGGCGCCTTTATAAGTGACCAGCAGCTGGGACTGAATCCGGCTCTGGTTGATGCCGTAGGCGATGATGTCCTCCTCCGGCTTCTCCGGATTGCTGGCCCAAAGGGTGCCCGTCCGTTCGTCTTGCACCGTGACCCGTCCGGTCAGCAGATCAGCCCGCAGCTCCAGCGCGCCGGACGGATCCCGCAGCACCGCCTCCTCTCCGGAGGCGACGGGTTCGCCGTAGGAAAGCGCGGGGGTCTGGGTCTGCCCCGCCGCCCCGCTGCCGAACAGCAGAACCGCCGCGGCCGCGCAGCTCAGCGCCAGCAGCCGCCGGGCGCCGGCGCGGATTCGATTGTGTTCCATGCGCATCCTCTCCCTTCCCACGGCGCTACCCGATCATTTTGATAATTTCATCCCAAAGCTGGGCGAAGAATACGAACACCTGCTGGAACAAACTCCACAGCAGCAGGGCCATGAACAGGATCAGCAGAATCCCCAGCAGCGTGAACAGGATGGACAGCAGGGCACCCCGGAAGGACATCTCATGAATCTCCCGGAAGCCGCCGATGAGAATCGCCGCCGACCAGAGGATGAGAATGACCTGCATCGCCGTCAGGAAGCCGCCCTCCTCCTTGGCCAGCAGGTTGCTAGCCGCCGTGTGCAGCAGCACCCCCGTGATATAGGGCAGGAGGGCCGTAGCGCTGACCACCGTCAAATCGGTAAGGCGCGCGCTGCTGTCCATCAGGTTGGAAACGAACCAGCCGGCGACCACCCACAGGGCGAACAGGCCGAAGGTTTTCAGCAGATGGAACAGTACCTCGAACTCCTCGGGATTGTTCGGGTTGAAAATGAAGCCGCTGTACTGCCAGTCGACGACCGACGCGAAAAACCAGACGCCGAGGACGCAGAGACTGAAAATCCCCGTTTTTTTCACATCGGTATGGCGGGCCAGCACGTAGCCGCCCTCCCCGGGGTGGAACAGGGTATACCGCACCTTGCCGGCCAGGCTCTTATGTATGGGATTAACCAGATAGTTGCTGCGCACCTTCAGGCGGCGTTCCGCCACCAGCAGCAGGATGAACAGGAGGAAAACCGCGGCGAAAATCCCGACGAAAACCGTCTGCATCCCCTGGGCCCGGTACTGGGAAAAGGCTTGGGAGTATCCGTCCCGGTCGTTGCCCTGGCGGAAATACTCCATGGCCCCCTGGAAATCCCCCTGCTCCAGCAGCGCCTTGCCCAGCCCGACATAGGCCAGGGAGAACCCGCCGTTCTGGCCGATGACCTTCCGCCAAAGCGGCTCCGCCTCTGTGTAATGCCCCTGGCCGAACAAATCCGCCGCGGCCAGCACATCCCGTCCGTAGGCGGTGGGCCGGAACAGGGAAATCGTCTCGTAATTCTGATCGAGGACATAGATATCGCTGCCGAACACGTCCAGGGCGGTCAGGGTATCGAAGCCGCCCACCGTGTTGTTCCGCTCCCCGAAGGTGAACAGCCGGTCGCCGTTCTGATTGAACACCGCCACCCGGCAGAGGTTGGCGTCCAGGGCGGCCATATAGCCGCCCTCGTTTACGGCGATATCCACATAGGAGGTATCCTGCAGAATGTCGTTGGTCTTGCCCAGTTCCAGATCCCCGTAATCCTGGTGGGGCAGGATGTTGAGGCTGTTGGTGTTGAATTTCTTGATTTCATCGGTGAACTGGGTGCCCAGGGAGGTTTTGTTGGTCACCGTGTACAGGTATCCTTCGGCATCCAGGGTGAAGTTTTCAAAGGAAACCGGCACGTACCGTTTCATGCTGTCGATTTGATTCTGGTTGAGTACCTGCTTCCAGAAATAATCCGCCAGCAGGAAGGCGGTGGCCTCCACCGGGTTGCTGCCGATAAAGGTCAGAAAGGCGAAATCATCCTTGGCGGAAAACACGCAGGCGCCCATATAGATGCCCGGAACCAGCACATAGAGATTGCCGTTTTTGTCCAGTTGCACCTTGGTGGGGGCGAAGGTGACGCTCTGATCGATAAGCTCGGTGTCCGGCCGGAGAACCTCCCGGACGATGGCCCCCTTCGCGTCGGCGATGAACACCCGCTCCCGTTCCGGATCCGCCACGTAATAGGTCTTGTCGTCCCCCTTCCCGTCCACGTACAGGCCGGAAATCCCCATCAGGAAGGCTTCCGCCCCCTCCTCGGTAAAGCTCAGGGTGGACAGGTAATGCAGTTCCCGGTCATAGACGTGGATCCGCCCCATGTCCGAATCCAGGACGTTGATAAGCCCGTCCTCGTCGATGAACAAATCGGTGGGATCCCAGTTGGCGCCCTTTTCCGCCTGATCACTGCGTGCCTGCCGCACGCAGGCGTACCCGTCCGGCGCCGGCACGGCCTTGTCCTTGCGATCGTATTGATAGGATAACGCCCCGGCCGCGGGGGCGCCGGCCGCCAGCAGGCAGCAGAACGCCAGCAAGCACAGGCACATTCGTCCCCAAAAGCGATGGGCTGAGGCAGTGTTCCTCATCATAAACCCCCGTTCTTTTGCTGAAATGGAGTGGATAGGCCCCGTCATTCCTTGATCCCCGACGCGCTCATGGTCTCAATGACGTTGCTCTGGGTGACGAGAAACACCACGATAAGCGGCAGCATCAGCACCACCGCCGAGGCCATGGAGGGGCCCATCCGGGAGATGCCCGCCGCAATCACGTTGGTGAAGGCCATGTTGAGCAGCTTGAGATTCTCGTCAAACACCATGTTCAGCGGCTGCTGGGCCCAAACGCTCTGGAACGTGAACAGGGTCAGGGTCATCCAGGCCGGCTTGACCTGGGGCATAACAATCCGGAAAAAAATCTGGAACTGGGTCGCGCCGTCGATGCGGGCAGACTCGATAAGCGGCATGGGGATGCGCTCCATGAACTGCTTCATCAGGAACAGCCCGAGCGGCGCCGCCAGGTTGGGAATGATATACACCAGCATGGTATTGATGAGATGCAGGCGGGCCATGATGACGTATTGGGGCAGCGCCAGCACCGTGCCGTTGAACAGCAGGGTCAGCACCACCAGGTCGAACAGCCAGCCCAGCCGCAGCTTATACTTGGCCAGCGGATACGCCGCCATGGAGGCGATGACGACGCTGGCTACCGTGGTCAGCGCCGTAATGAAGGCGCTGTTGAACAGATACCGGGAAAACGGCACCCGCATATTGGCCACCAGCTTGAACAGCATGGAGTAGTTTTCCATCGTCGGCCGCACCACGAAGAAGCGGGGCGGATAGGCGAAAAGCTCATCCAGCGGCTTGAAGGAATTGATCACCGAGTAAACCAGCGGCGCGATCATCAGCACGCTCAGGGCGATCATCACCACGAACAGCGCCGCGTTCCCCACGCGGCTTCGTCCGCCGCGGCGCAGTCGTTTGAACCGAAACAGCTTGCGCATACGCGTGCCTCCTCACTTAATCGCTGCTGACATACCGCAGAACGAAGCCCACCAGGGTTTTGAAAATCAGCATCATCATGAACAGCACCACCGCCACCGCGCAGGCATAGCCCATCTCGTACCGGACGGTGCCGTAATCCATCATGTGCAGCACGATGGTGTGGGCCGAATAGTTGGTGCTGTTGGCGCCGAAGAGCTGGGTGGACAGAGTGCTGACGGAAAACGACGCCGAAATCTGCATCACCGCGCCGAACAGCAGCTGGGGCTTCATCATGGGCAGGGTGATGTAAAACAGCTCCTGCAGCCGGTTGCGCACCCCGTCGATGCTGCCCGCCTCATACAAGGAGGTATCGATGCCCTTGAAGCCGGCGATAAAGGCCAGGAACCCGGTGCCCAGGCACATCCACAGCTGCACCAGCACCAGCACCCCGAAATTGTAGGCCGGGTCGGTCAGCCACTGAATCGGTTCCTTGATAAGCCCGATATTCATCAGCGCCCCGTTGATGAACCCGTGGGCGTCCCCGCTGAACAAAAACTGCCAGATGAAGAACACCGACGAGCCCGCCAGGGCCGGCGCATAAAAGAAGAAGGTCAGCAGCACCCGCAGCCCGTTGCCGAACTCGTTAATCAGCCACGCCAGCCCGAAGCAGAGCAGGTAGCTGACCGGGCCGGTCAGGAGGGACAGCAGCAGGGTGTTGCGCATGGCGATGCCGAAAATCTCATCGTGGATAAAGAGGTTGATGTAATTCTTCAGCCCGATGAAGGAGGGTGTCTCGAACATATTGTAGTAGCTGAAGCTGAGCACCGTCGCCACCAGCACCGGCAGCAGGATCATCAAGAAAAAGAGCAGGAAAAAGGGCAACATCATCAGATACAAATCCCGGTTGGCCTTCAAGTCCTTGAGAAGGGGCACCTTGGCCGGTTTATCGTTACGCAAGGCCGAATTCCTCCCTCTTCCGGGCGATTTCCCCGTTGATTCGCCTGCCGTACTCCTGAATGGCCTCCAGGGAATTCCGCCCGTTGTACACCACGTCGCGGAAGGCGTTAATGAGATCCCTGTCCAGGTAATAGTTGCCCGGCACCTGGGGGATCTCCCGCACCTGAGCCCATTGCTCCGCCAGCAGGCCGGCGGTCTTCGGATCCCAGTCCAGGGCGCCGAAGGCGTCCTTATTGGCCACTGGCACCCGGGCGATGACCCCGATTTTCGATTCCAAATCACCCGCGTAGCGGCCCTGCGCCTGCGCGCCCGCCCACCATTTGATGAACGACCAGGCCTCTTCCGGTTTGGAGGTCGAACTGAGGATGACCGCCGCCGTACCCGACGCGGACTGGACACGGCTGATGGTGCCGTCGGACTGCCGGGTGCCGGGAATGGGCGCCATCTCCCACAGGCCGCGCAGCTCGGGGGCAGCGGAGGCCAGCTGGTTATAGTTGTTATAGGCCACCACGGCCATGGGTACCTCGCCGCTGCGGAAGCGGTTGAAGAAATCGTAGCTGACCGGCAGTCCCACCTTGGTATACAAATCCGTCCACAGCGAAAACGCCTTCTGGGACGGGTCGGAATCCAGCAAGGTGCGAGACAGGTCGTCGGAGAACACCGTCCCCCCGTTCTGCATCAGCAGGGTATAATACATGCTGGCGTCGCCCGCTGCCGACGCCGCCGAGGCGACGCTGGTCACCGGGATGCCGGCCTCCAGCTTATATAGATGCAGCTGGCTGGCCGTCTCGATGAAATCGTCCCAGGTCTGGGGCACCGTCAGCCCCAGCTCCTCGAATATGTCCTTGCGGTAAAACAGCATGTTGAAGGTCTGGGTGTCCGGCAGGCCGTAGACCGATTTCTGGAAGGAATACGGCGTCAGGGCCCCCGGCTGGAACCAGCCGGTCACATCCTCGAAGTCCGGGAAGGCCGCCAAATCCAGCAGCGCGCTTCGCACCGCCAGATTCACCGGGGTGTCCCGGGTGGTGTTGATGGCCACATCCGGCGTGTTACCTGACAGGAACGCCTCCACCATGGTGGCGCTGACCAGCTTGATGTTTACATGGATGCCGCTCTTGGGGGTGAACAGGTCGGTGGTCATTTTCCAGAGCACCTCGGCCTGATCCCGCCCGGTGCCCAGCCAGAGAGAAATGCTTTTGTCCGCCTCCTTGGCCGAAAACCCGTTGTAATCCTGGACAAAGGAATAAAAGAACAGGGACGTGCTGTGCGCGATGCTGTCCCATAGATTGGACGTCGTTTTGGGGAGCGCCGCCCCCTCCTGCCACAGCAGGAAATAGTCCAGCATCAGCGGCTGGTTGCGGATATCCAGCACCCATGCGGAGACGCTGCCGATGTTGCTTTGAAAGGAGGTGATGCGGTACGGGATGGTCCGCGGCTCGCTGACGAAGCTCTCCAGCTGCCGCACGGTGGTCATCAGGATGGCGCATTCCGCCGCCTCGCCCCCCGCGACGGCGCAGATGGCATTGTAGCCGTCCCGCAGCCGGTTCGCGCAGTCGGTCAGCCCCTCCAGCAGGCCGGGGATTTCCCTATCCAGGTTATAGTCCCGGTATTTGTCCGCCGAGGTGGAGGTGATCATGATGATTTTCCGGTACCACTGGTTTAGGCTGTAGATCACGTCGTTCAGCTGCCGGATAATGGGAGCCAGCTCTCCCAGCACCGCTTCCAGACGCAGGGTATGGGTGCCCGCCGGCAGGTAGAACAGATAGGGCTCCCCCTCCCCGTCCGCCGCAGTGAGCAAATCCCACCGGCTGGTGTAGGGGAAGCGCAGGCAGGCGGCCTCGGCAAAGGGCACCGCGCCGTCAATGGACAGCCGCCGCCCCACCGGCAGCCCCTTGAGCGCCTCCTGCTGGTAGCGGAAGGACAGGCGGTAATACCCGCTTTCCTCGACCTTTATCGTCCACTCCAGCCATTGCCCGTGGGCGCTCCAGGTGGTGCCGATGATGTTGATGAGCATATTCTTCGCACTATAAGGAGAGGTAGCGCGATCCGTCCGATCGGACTCGGGCCGCAGGGTGGAGTCGGACTGCAGCGTGGCGGCCTCCGCCTCCGTCTGGATCAATGCCTTACCCGTGTCCCTGCCGGGCTGCTGCGCCCGGTAGGCCGCATAGGACGGAGGGGCCTCCTCCTCACAAACCCGGACACCGCCCAGTACCAGAGCGTCGGACGCGGAGAAGATCAGCCTCACGACGTTGGTTCCCTGCCGAAGATAAAACAGCAGCGGATCGTCGTAGTCCCCGTCGGGATTGGTCAGCCGGCTGTCCGTCCAGTCCTGCCTTATCGCCCGGTTGGCGGCGAACTGATCGCCGCTGCTGTCGGTGATGACCGCCTGACCCGCCGGCTCGTAGGTGTTGGAGATGGTCAGGCTCGACGCCTGGGAGAACGGGGTTTCGCCGTTTATCTGCACCCCCAGTTCATACCGCTTGCTGTCGGTGTCCATGGGGTGGTGCTCCACCAGCAGGTTATACAGCCCCGCCTGGGGCACCTCCAGCGCATAATCCACATATTGCAGCCCGCTCTGCACCAGCAGCGCCTGATCCCGTCCAGCATAGCCGGACAGCACCTCGTAGCCGCCCTCCGGCTCGATGGCCTGAAAATCCCCCGCCGCCCGGCGGATATCCTCCGGCAGCCGGGGCCGGGCCGCGTCGGCGTACCGCGCCAGATACGCGGCATATGTATCGCCCTTCTCGGACAGGGAAGCGCCCCCCTCCTGTCCGCCGGCCACGCCTTCTCCCTGAACGCGCAGCAGCGGCGCCCCGCCAGGCAGGAATACCTGCAGCAGCAAGGCCGCCGCACACGCCAGGGTCAGCACGGTTCTCCGCCTTTTCATGGCCGTCGCCTCCAAGCTTTTTGTTCACTATTTACAGTATACCATTGGGTTTTAAGAAAGAAATATCAACCTTTTTATATCCATTTTGATTTTTTGTGTTGTTTGCTTGAAACGGGCGGTTATCGTCCCTCCCATCGTAAAAAGCCAACATACCGTAAAAAAATGCCATTGCATCCGCCGTTTGAATGTGATACAACCAGCTTGGAAGCCATTATTAGGAAATCAATAGCAAGGAGGCAGGTTTTATGGACTCTCCCCACGCGGCCAGAGAGGCCGCCGCCCGCGTCAAGGCCAAGAATATCCCCGCTCACCTGGAGGAACAGGCGGTGCGCGGCCTCATCCGGCGGATCGCCGGCGAGGCGTACGCCGCCCGGTTCACCGTCCGCCCGCTGCCCGAGGCGCATCCCGGCGAGGATCGGTATCGTCTGACCGATCGGGAGGACGGCATTCTGTTGGAGGCGACCTCCGGCACGGCGGCCGCCAGCGCCTTTTACTGGTATCTGAAGAACCGCTGCGGCAGCTATGTCGGCCCCCTGACCCGGCGGCTGAATCTTCCCCCCTCCCCGCCGCCGGTGGGCGGCGCGCAGGAGGAAACCAGCGCCTTTTTGTACCGGTATTTTCTCAACTTCTGCACCTATGGCTACACCTTCGCCTTCTGGGATTGGGAACAGTGGGAGCCGTTTCTTGATTGGATGATGCTTTCCGGCTACAACCTAGTGCTCAATCCGGTGGGGCATGAGGCGGTCTGGCTCGCCCTGCTGCAGCGCCACGGCTATACCGAGCGGGAGGCCCGGGAATACGTGGCCGGCCCGGCCTTTTTCCCCTGGCAGTGCATGATGAACCTCACCTCCTGGGGCGGCCCGGCCCCCGCCGCCTGGTACGAAAACCGCTGCGCCCTGTCCCGGAAAATCAACGCCTATCTCCTCTCCTTCGGCGCCGGCCTCGTCCTGCCCGGCTACGCGGGCATGGTGCCGCCCGACTTCGGGGAGCGTCATCCCGGATCCCATCCGCTGGATCAGGGGCTGTGGTGCGATTTTCCCCGCCCCTCCATCCTCCTGCCCGCAGATCCGGCTTTCGACGGCATCGCCGCCGATTTTTACGATATCCAGCGGGAGCTGTTCGGCGGGGATGTCCACTATTTCGCCGCCGATCCCTTCCATGAAGGGGGCAACGCCGCCGGCGTGGATATGGCGGCCTACGCCCGGGGCTGCTACCGGCAGATGGGCCGGGTGTCCGACAGCCCGGTCTGGTTCCTCCAAGGCTGGCAGAGCAATCCCAGCCGGGAGCTGCTGCGCGCCCTCTCCCCGGAAAACGTCCTCATCGGCAATCTGCGGGCCGAGGACTGCGCCGACGGCGGCGACGATTTCGCCGGCTATCCCTGGCTGTACGGCTGCGTCAACAACTTCGGCGGCCAGCGGGTCACCCGCGGCAATCTCCGCAAGCTGCTGGGGGAGCCGCACCGCTACGCCGCCGATCCCGCCTGCTCCATGGTGGGTGTCGCCCTGTTGCCGGAAGGGGTGGAAACCGACGAAATCCTCTTCGATGCCGTGGCCGATCTGGCCCTGCGGCAATCCCCCTTTGAGGAGGATGCCTGGCTGGAGGCCTGCCTGACCCAGCGATACGGCGCCTGCCCGCCCTCCGTGCTGGAAGGATGGCGCATTCTGAAAAACGAGGTGTATCTGGCCGACACCTCCGTTTCTCCCCGGGAATCCGCCTTCTGCACCCGCCCCTCCCTGACGGTGGACATGGTGTCCTCCTACAGCCTGCCCACCTTCAACTACGATACCCGGCGGCTGGAGGACGCCTGCCGCCTGCTGCTGGAGGGCTGGGAGGCCTTGGCCGAGGGCGATCCCTATCGGCTGGACGTCATCGACTTCGTCCGCCAGGCCCTGGCTAACAAGGCCTGGGGCTATGTGGAAGGGCTGCAGAAGGCCTTCCAGGATCAGGACGTTGCCGCCTTCGACGCCTGCGCCGACGCGTTTCTGGCCCTCTACCCGGTGCAGGAGGCGCTGGTGTCCACCGACCGGCACATGCTGCTGGGCCCGTGGCTGGAGAGGGCGAAGGCCTGCGGCCGCACCCCGGAGGAGAAAGCCTATTTCGAGTGGCAGGCCCGTACCCTGCTGACCCTTTGGGGCGACCGGCAGGGGGCCATCGGCCTGCGGGACTACGCCGCCCGGGAATGGAGCGGCCTGCTCGGGGATTTCTACCGGCCTCGCTGGGAATCGTACATCCGCCTGCTGCGCATCTCCCTGCTGACCGGCCGGCCGGTGGCGGATTACAGCCGGTACGACGCCGAATACTTTTTCACCACCCTGGGCGACCCCTACCCCACCGAGCCGTCGGGGGATCCCCGGACGGCCCTGAACGCCGCCATGGCCGCCCTATAACGACAAAAAGACCGCATCCGTCGCTTAACGGATGCGGTCTTCTTATTCGCGCTCCCTTTCAAGGGGTGCCGGCTTGTTCCCACTGTGTTTTGACGGCGAGCAGATAGGCCGTCATGTTCTGGTCCTCCCGCTCGTCGTAGGCAAACGCAAAATACGCGCCCACCTCCCCCGCGGTCAGCCGGAACAGCTCGCAGGCGGTGAACACCGCCGCCCACAGGCTGGTGTAATCGCCGCTTGCATAAGTCTGCGCATATAGGCGGTATTGGCTCTCCGGCAGATAGCGCTTGAAATATTTGCCGCATTTCCCCGCGGAAACCGTAAATCCCGTGCGCACACCAATCGCCCACCGCACCATCTCATTGAGCATGTCCCGGACGTATTTCTGGAACATTTCCATCGCATAGGGCAGTTCATCCCGGGCAATGCCCTTCGCCACATTGTTCAGGCACCACCAGAACTCATTGCAGCAGTCCCGGTATACCGACCTGTCCGGCGGCTGGATATGCCAATACTCTTTCCGGGGCCGCAGCTTCGGCAGAAGGCCGTCCTTGTCCAGCAGAACGACGGCCGGTTCCCCGTCGTCGATATAGGGGCGGTTATCGATGCTTAAATCGATGCGGTTGCCATCCTCAAACAGCATCAGATAGGTGAAATGCCCATCCCCGTCCGGCGGCAGCAGCGGATGGGTCATAACCTCCGGCATCTGCATGACGGCGGGCCGGCCGAAGGTCGTTTCTATCCAAGCCGTGTTGTTGTAAAATGGGGCGACCTCCCGTACCAAAAACAGAATATCGTAATCCTGATATCGATCCCGCGGCACCTCCGGATCGGCGCGCGATCCCGACAGCACCACCGCCCGAATCCGGTCGTCCTCCCGTGCCACATCCAGTATCAAGCGGAACATTTCCTCCGATGTACGCATCGTCTGCATCCCCTTCCCGTTCATTTCCGCCTCCAGTATAGCACATGGGGCAAAAAACGTCGACCGGCCTGAGGATTCCGCATTTTTCCGGCGATACTAATGGGGCCGGCAACGGCCACAACCTGTCAGGAGGCGGCACTTATGGAGCTGTTTGACGAGTATTTGGAGCGGATCGGGGATCCCCGCCACCGGGCGCGCATACAGGAGGTGCTGGCTTGGGTGGCCGAGACTTTTCCCGAGCTGACGCCGAGAATTGCCTGGAGCCAGCCGATGTTTACCCATCATGGCACCTTTATCATCGGTTTCAGCACGGCCAAAAACCACTTGGCGATCGCCCCGGAAAGAGCGGGGCTCGAGCGTTTTTCAGAGGATATCCGCCGGGCCGGCTATTCGCACAGCCAGCAGCTGCTGCGCATGGAATGGGACCGGCCGGTGGATTACGCGCTGCTCGAGGCCATGATTCGATATAACCTGGAAGACAAAGCCACCTGCACGACTTTCTGGAGGCCATAGCGCAGGCGACGATGTCCGCCGTTTTTTCTTCACACAGGTTGTCCCTCTTGCATATACCGGCGGTCTTTTTTATCCCCACGGGCGGCTAAGCCGCCTGCTTTCTTTCTCTCAGGTAAATCCCGATGCCGACGATATCCGCCAGCGCCCACCCGATGGGCACCGACCACCAGATGCCAACCATACCGACGGCCGGAATTGCCGACAGCGCATACGCCAGCGCCACACGGCTTCCAAGCGACACCACGGTCAGCACGATGGAGACGCCGGCCCGCCCATATCCGCGGAACAGTCCGTACAATAGGAAAAGCAAACCGATGCCCACATAGAATACGCCCTCGATATGCAGATACTGCACGCCGATGGCGATGATTTCCGTCTCGCCCGCCTTCACGAACAGCCGCATCAACGGCCGGGCGAACACATAGACGCAGCCAGACGCCAGCACGCAGAAAACGCTGGACATCTTCATGGCGGTAATCGTGCCCTTGTGGATGCGTTCCGCCTGCTTCGCCCCATGGTTCTGCGCGATAAACGTGGAGAACGCATTGCCGAAATCCTGGGCCGGCATATACGCGAATGCGTCGATTTTCACCACAGCCGCAAACGCGGCGCTTGCGGCAAAGCCGAAGCTGTTGACCAGCCCCTGCACCATCAGTATGCCGAAATTCATAATCGATTGCTGGATGGAGGTCAATACCGAATTGCTGATGATCTTTCGCAGCAGCTCACGGTCATAATGCCTGTGCTGCCGTCGGGGACACAGGTCTTTGGCCTTGACAAAAACATACAGTGACACGCCGATCGCCGAAAGGGCCTGCGCGATCACCGTCGCCAGCGCTGCCCCCGCCACGCCCAAATCCAGCGCCAGGATAAAAACCAGATCGAGCACGATATTGGTCACCGCCGCCGCCGCGAGAAAAAGCAGGGGAACCACGGTGTTGCCGATGCTCCTGAGAACAGACGCCAAGAAGTTGTATATGGAGACAAACGTCATGCCGGCCAAAATGTGGTAGGACTATAAAATAGATTTTTTCGCCTTTTTGGGGGTAGTATTTGTTCCCTTACGAAAAATCTTGAGCTTTTAGGGTTAGAGGCAGTGGTGAGCCGCTGTCATTCGGTCAGCGGCTGCACCGATTTGAGACCGCCTTTGAATATTATAGCCTGTCCCCATTTTCTATGGCTTGAACGAGTCATGTTTTGATTAGTTTCCCCTGCGCTGCTTGGAATCGGAATTTTGAGACGTGTCCGGCACAGTCTCGGACACCTGACGGGAAAACCACCCGGCTTTCTTCCCGATAACTTCCCCGGATACTGCATCGATCTTGTAGGAATACGCACACTTATCCGTGTAGAACTCCAGAATATAGCAGGGCTTGCCAGAATTGCGGCTCAGCTCCTCTCTGGTGAACACGATTTTTTGCGCTGTCTCATCCAGCCCCGCGTCCTCTAACGCGATCTGCTTTGCCTTTTCCAAGCCGATAAACTCCGGGGCAGGGGGAATGATCTTATCGCAGGTCTTATCCATGATCACGCCCAGAACGGCGTCGATTTTGTAGGTCCAGCGAGCAGAGGCACTTTCAAAGGCGAAGTAATAGTAGGGCGACTTGATGCCGCCGGCAACCAGCGTTTCCTTATTTGCCAATGCAATGTCCAAACCGGCAGAAATCGCGGTCAGTGTTGGCAGCAGCCCGACCATGCCTACCACAGAATTGATGAGAATATCTGCATTTTTATCTGATGCAATGTCACATAGTCCCTCCATACCGCAGAGCACCTGTACTGGCAAATCTGCCAGACGCTGTTTTAGTTCTGCGTATTTTTCAGTTTCGAAGATGCAGACCTTTTTCGGGAGAAACTCCCGTGCTTGCTGTTCCAATGCATCAACATTTCGATTGGCAGCCAATGCGTAAATCTGCATTTCGTGGGATCTGGCAACTTCCAAAGACTGTGTTCCGATAGAACCTGTCGATCCGAGAATCGAGATTGCCTTTTTCATTTTATCATTCTCCTTTTTGATCCATGTGCCCATAAACACAACACGATGCAAAGCAAAGGGCCTCACATCGTGTGGTTTGTGCATGAACCCATGCAATTATCCAAAGAACACCGGATACATCATTTCCAGTGCATAAAATGCCGGAACTGTAAACAAAACGCTGTCAAAACGATCCATGACACCGCCGTGTCCGGGCATGATATTTCCGAAGTCTTTGATTCCCTGCTGACGCTTCAGTACAGATGCACTCAAATCTCCCAGTACGCTGATTACAGCACAAACAATGCCAATAAAAA
>URCA01000007.1 GCA_900546265.1 uncultured Oscillospiraceae bacterium
CAGGAGCAGGCGGCCCGTAGACGCTCTCATCCGCCCACATGACCTCTATCTTTTCGCACTGATCCGGTCGTGGGCAGGACTGCTTGTTGCCATAGCGGTACATGATATTCACATAGCCATAGTCTTCGCCGGTTCGGTCATGACCGACGGTTTCTATTTTATAGGCAGTTATGGACATTGAAGTTCCACCTCCTGAGCCAGTACAAGTCCACACAGTCCAAGGGAAGAGTCAATGACAAATACCCGGATGTGCTCCCGGTCCATGCGCTCCCGCAGCTCCTCGATGCTGCAACAGGCGGGAAAGCCGTAAGAGATGGTCCCGCCCAGCAGGTCTTTGTACTGTTCAAAAAAAGCGTCCACGCTTGTCTCATCCATGCCGAAGAGGATGTTGTCCTGGATCACATTTTCAAACCAGTGAGCCAGCAGGCCGGTGAAGTGAACGGATACTTTCTCTCCGGCCTCAGTCTGGGTATCCATGTGTAGGGTGTGGGCTTCAAAGTCAGCGCAGTAGCGCAGGACTCGGTTGTCGTGCAGATTGTCAAAGGATTGAATTACCATACTCATGCCAATTCCGCGTCCAGTATCTGGACGGGTTTTCCTTTCTCATTCACATAGTAAAGGGCGATATAGTCGATGCCATCCCGCTTGGCCTGCTCCCAAGGTATACGCTCACCGTTGATTAGTTCCACAGTATCTGCCTCGTCCGGGTCGAAGTCTTCTTTTTCGTCTTCATAGTCGATACTGTAACCCAGCTCCAGCACCAGTTTGGAGGCAGGGATTTCGTACCGCTTGAGGGGACGGTGTTCCAATTCAGATGGATTATGTTCATCGCAGAACATATTGTCGTAGCCATGCCGTCCACCATCGAAGATGACGAACTCCTCGCCGCTCTCCGGGTCACGGGCTGCCACCAGTCCGGGAGCTGCATCACCATCTACAATATAGGATTGGGGCTCTCCTTTCACCGTGAGCAGATCTCCGTAATACCAAACCTCCAGCAGTTCATTGCCGGTGGTGGAACAAAGTGCCACGGTGGGCAAACGTTTCTCCGCCCATTCTTTCACATGGCCGATGAGCCAGGTGGGATATTTCTCAGTCATCATAGCCGTTCTTCTTCTATTTCAATTTCAGCACAAATCCCCAGATACTCACCACAATCAGGAGGACGCCCAGCAGGAAGAAAACCACACGCCGGTATCCTCTGCTGTGTCGATGGGCATCTCGCGTACCAGTGGGGTCGCAGAGCCAGTTCCAGTTGCGGATCGCTCCAATTAAAATCACGGCTCCGATGAGCACCGAGGCAATGTACCAATGCTCTTGCAAAAATGCTGTGATCTGTTCGCTGTTCATTCTGCTTCCTCCTTATGCAAATACCTGCTGATATTTCTCTTTCAGTTCCTTCGGTGCCGTCTTGATGGCCTTGCTGCCGCCGTTTTCGGAGGACGGGCCCCAGATGGCCCAGAGTAGGCTCTGCCAAGCAATGGCCCGGAATTTCGGGTCTTTGTTTTCTTCCGGCAGGAGATAAGCGGAAAAACGGCGCTTGACTTCCAGCAGCGCATCCAGGCTTTCCGCATTGGCGATCAGGCTGCGGAATTCCTTGGCAGGCTCCAGCCACTGCATAGATAAAGCGCCCCGCACCAATACCCCCAGCGTCCATGGTTGAAACCCAAACTTCCGGATCAAGGCATAAAGGAATTTCCCTTGCAGCGAGGAGTGCTCGTCGTCGCAGAGATCCAGATACTCCGTCACCAGCGGTGCCCACGGTTCTCCCTCCAACCCCAGAGCGAACACAGCGAAAGAGCCGGGCATGGCACAGGCTTCATCCGCAAGGTTTTGGTACCACTCAAACTCCCGCATAGCCAGACGAGCGTATCGCTCCATAGCCGGATGCAGATTGGGGTGCTGCACAGCACAGGCAAAGAGCTGATTGACTCCCTTCTTGGGCAGGCCGGGAATGGGCAGATAGAGTTTTTCCTTCCCACGGAACTCCACCGAGTAACTGCGGGGAAATTCCTCCTGCTCCAGCACCGCACACAGGTAGTCCAGGATTTCAGCATAGCACTCCTCGGTGGAGTCCCTGGCGGTGATGCGGATGGCAGCAAACGCATCATTGGCCGATGCGGTGAAATGCTCCGTCTTACGCCGCTGGATGTCCTTTGGTAATTTGCCGCTGCCGGTTGTTTTCAGCTGCTTCACCATATCCGGGCGAAGCTGAGAAACCAGGCCGAGGATGTGTTCTGTTTTGAGAGATTCAAAGCTCTGTCCATACACCGTGCAGCAGACCGCCACATAGCAGGCAAAGCGCAGCAGCCCTTCGTCCACATCCTCCGTTCGCAATTCCGGCCGCACTGTGCAGGGCGGAAAGACGGTAAACCCATCTTCCCGCTCTCCCACAAGGAAGAACCGCTCCTGCACCTGCTTTTCTATGTACTTCTCCAACTCATAGCGGATCTCTTGCCAGCCCACCAGCCGCCGCATGGCGTCGCAGAGAGAGGCAGCATCCTCACAGGGAAATCCTTTCAGCGGCAGCCCGGTCAGATACCGTTCCAGCAGCTGATCCGGAAGGAACGGTGTCCCGTTGTGATTTCGCACCACGGTCGGGTAGGCGGAGTGATTTTCACGGGCGGTGCCGTTCAGTACATCCTGAATGCAGAGATCTGCCTCCGCCAGCACCTCTGGGGCAGTGTCCGGCTTGTGGATCAGGTAATAACGGCCATGTACGCCGTCGCGTTCTGGCAAACTCATATAGACGCTCCTCTCAGGTCTGCTGGTGCTGCATGGATACGATGTGGCAGTTGGGGCAGAACTCGATATAAAGTGTTCCCTCCGCACAGTCAAACACCGTATCCCACTGGATCTGGGCCAGATACTTCATAGACTTGCCGCAATGAGGACAGGTCGTATATTCCGCGTCCTGCACCCAGTTGGCAAAGCCGCCAACAGTGTTCACATCGTCACAGGCGGCGCCGTAAAACAGGGGCACAGGCGCTTTGCCCAGTACAAAGGGATTTTCAGTGAGGGCCTTGTAGTCCTCGGGCCGGACATAGCAGTCCATCTTCTCCGCCCCGTCAAAGAGTTCGGAGGGAAAGACCTCCACGCCGCCGTTCAGAGTGAACCGGTTGAAGGCGGGGCCCTTGAGAAATCCCACGCAGCTGGGGCAGCAGGTGGCCGTCAGAATACCGTCAAGCCCCAGGAACCGGAGCCGCTCATCCCGACCGTCCAGCACCAGCATATCCACCATACGCCCGCCGCAGTGGGGGCAGGTGTCCTCCCGCGCCCGGCCAATGCGGACGGGAGACTTCTCTCTGCTGATTCCCTTGACCATGGGATAGCAGGTGGCGAAGTTGAGTTGGATTCTCTGGCCCTCCTTGTCAAAGGTCCAGCCGCCAATCTGCGCATAGCTGGACGGGTTCACATAGAGGCCCTTGCGCCAGGGCCGGGGATTTTGTTCCAGTTCCAGCAGAGTCTCCATTGCCTTGCCATCTCCCTGCATAGCAAGGCAGCTCATAAGGTTGGAGGCCTCGCTGGAATATTCCACGGACAACAGCGCATGGATCAGACCATCCCGCACATCAGCGGGCGCGTGATCATAGATCTCACAGGGCCAGAACACCTCTGCGGCCAGTGCCGCCCGCTGGATCTCCGGGTCGATGGCATCCCGGTACCCCAGCAGCTGCCAGAAGTCGGTGAACTCCGGGTCCTCCATATCAGCCAGCCTCTGGATGTTCTGGATCAGGTTTCTCTGCTTCTCGGCAATCTGTTCCGGCGTCCAGGCCAGCGCAGCGTTTCGCTCCTGTTCAGATTTGCATTTCCAGCACAATCCCTCATAGCCCAAGGGAGTTCCACAGCCGGGGCAGGTATATTTCAGACTCATGTTCTCTGACTCCTTTTAGAAGATAACAAAAACGCCCTGAATCCTCCGGTCAAACAGACAGGAGGACGCAAGGCGTGTAATAGCACAGAGACAAGGAACCGCATTCTGCCATACGATCCCTAAAGCAAACAAATATATATCTACAAACAACCGCTATGTCTATTCTTTTATTTATCATGGGCGTTGCTAACTCTAAAACATTATCACAGAGTTTCCTTTCTCACTTTTTCGAATATCTTTGTTGCACAATTCGTGTAAAGAAAAACGACTTTATTTTAAAAATTTATTATACCATAAAGAACTGTGCCCTTCAATCTGTTGATACTTCAATTTGAGAAAAATTTAAAAATTGATATCATGGCATACGTACAAGCTCACTACGGCAATTTATGGTTTCAATCAACAAATAGACATTTTTATTATATCGTGTATTGTGGATGAATGTCAACAGTACACGCTTATTTTTATCGCCTGTTGTGGATATAATTTAACAGGAGAGAAAAGAGGTGGGATGATGTCAGAAGAAGAACTGTTTTTACAACAAATCGGGCAAAGGATTATGGAACGCCGCAAGAAGCTGGGGCTGACGCAGGAGGCTCTGGCAGAGAAAGGCGATGTGACAACGCAGTTTGTTTCCTATGCAGAGGCTGGGAAGCGGGCTATGCGGCCTGAAAACCTGTTGAAAATCGCTTCAGCCCTTGGTGTCAGCACCGATTATATCTTAACAGGCGATGTCATCGATAAAGATCATTTGCTGCTGTCTGAAAAGATGCGGAAACTGGCACCATCCCAACTGCGGATTATAGAGAACATTATTGATGAATGCAACTTATTGTTTAACAATGAAAAATAATTATTTGAGCACTTGTCTTTTTTCTTTCTGCTGTAATTTCTCTTAAAGTGGGTACTTCAAGGCGGTCCATACTGAACCGCCCCTCGGTTCAGTTCGAAGGCAGACCCATCCCTTGGCGGACAGGATATATTTTTAAATCAAATAATACCGGTTTGAAGTCGCACTGCCGTTTTCACGGAAGTGCGACTCTTTTCGTATCAGCCCGGCTTTCTCCAAATCTTTCACCGCCCGCTTAACTGTGCTGCGGGAGAGAGACAAATCCTTGGCAATGGTACCCAGTCCCGGCCACGCTTTCTTTTCGTTGTCCATCCGGTCGTGAAGATAAATATAAACGAGCTTAGCACGATGTGGCAAATCGGCCTGATACAGCTTGGTGAAGTATGGCACAGCAGACACCTCCTAATCAGTGCGGATTTGTATGGGGGCTTTTGGTTGATATTCCGTCATCCCTGCCCCGTTGCTGTTGTGCTCCGGTTTTGGTTTCTTTGCCTGCGGGAACTGACCGGTGATAGCCTGCATGATTTTTGACCGGCTGACATAGTGTACCCTTCTGGCACCATGCTCCGCAACTGCATAGGGTGTATCCGAAAAAGAAATTCCCCACTTGAAAAATAGCTTTAACTGAGACACAAACGGATGCGCTCCTGTCCTCATTACGATAAAGGAACCCTTTCTCATGTTTTTGAGTTCATCTGCGCTCATCAGCGGGCGCTCGGTCATCTGTAGGGACTGGGATGGATCGTTTTTGCTGCGGCTGACCGAGCCGGTCATTACCGTCCGGTTACCCAGCGTCTTGGAAACAATATCTGCCGTTTCCGAGGTTGGGGCAAACCCTCCGGCAATGGTGACCTGGCAGTTGTCTTGTATAATGGCAGCGCCTTCCCGACCGTAATTCTTTTCCAACTGCTGATAGCTCTGGATGATGCTGACGATGGAAAGCCGTCTGCTTCGAGAAGCGCTGTACATCATCTCGGCAGACTGTATCGGCGGCATGGTTCCAAACTCATCACAGTAAAACATAACGCGATTGGGGAGTTTCCCGCCATTTTCATCCGCCACAGAAAGGATTTCACGATATAGCTGCTGAATGAGCAAGCTAATCATAAAGTATGCGTTGGGATTTTCTTCTGGCATAACGACAAAGATGGCGGATTTCTCCTGACAAAACTTTTCCGCATCCACTGCCGTATCAAAGCACAACACCTGTTCCATCTCCGTATCCAAAAAAGAATTGAGCCGGGACAGCGCCGTACTCATAACGCTTGCCATGGCCTGCTCCCCGGCAGACAGCGCCGCACCTGCAAACCATCGCGCCTTATGATCCATCGGCAGACGATCCAGTAGAAGCTGAAAATGATTCTTTCCTTTCACATTGCTGGGTGCCATCAATTCCTGAATCAATTTGAACACCGATACGATGTGCCGTTCCTTTGGTTCAGCGAACTCCGCAATGAGCAGAATGACGGAAGTCATTAACCCCTCGGCGGAATCATAAAAGAAAGCATTCTGTCCGTAAGCGGAGGCATCACCGTCACCATAGATGAGTGTTTTGGCAATGATTTTCGCATATTTTTCTGCCCTGGCTTTCAAAGAAATATCATCGGGATTCTCTTTATATGCGTCCATATATTTGTTGACGAGGTGCAGCAGGTTGTTCCCGTCTGATTGGGTGGGATTGCGCAGATCAATAACTGCCACATTGTAGTGGTAGTCTTCTTTGGCGATCCTTCCATAATTTCGATACAGGTCACCTTTGGTATCGGTCGCCAGGAAAGACATCCCGGACACACAGGCATACTCGAGATTCGGGTACAACCAGAATGCGGTCTTGCCGCAGCCGGCCGCCCCCACCATCATGCAGTGGACATCCGCGTCATCCACAAGGGCAATAGTTTCTCCACCCTTGTTTCTACAGCCGACGATGATACCCTGCGGCAGCTCCGGCGGCTGATTTTTCTTTGCCTGTGCTCTCCATGTGACGGGCGTAAACGGCACCTGCCGGTAAGTCCGTCGGATTTCGGATTTGGTGGCGAACCGAGCGGTACCATGCTGGCCGTCACCCACTGTTTTGCTTTTGATGCCATTGAGGTTATATAGATGAGAGACGAGTGTAATTCCACCAATAACGGCGAACATAACCGCCGCTATCACGATCAGGAGAGTTGGATTCCCCAATTTGGCTGTTCCTCCTGTTCTTCAGGGACAGGTTGTTTCCCGGCTGCCAGCAGATCCTCATTCCAGTCCTTATGATACGGTATGAGGATTTCAGATGAGACTCCCTGGACAAAGAGTTTGTCAGCAATGCGTTTCGCTGCCGTTTGTCCGGGTTCATCGCTGTCAAGGCAGAGAAACACCTGCCTGATATTTGGATTGTTCTTGAGCGTTTGAAAAAGCACCCTGTCCGAAACCGAACAGGATGCCGCATAGCTGTGCTTTCTCCAGCGGTAAGCTGCCGCCGCCAATTCGCGCTCAAAAATCCCTGCATTTTTCAACTCATTCTCACGCGCCCACACTTTCTGCAAATCTTTGGCTTTCTGCATGGAAATGAACGAAAGCATATCAATCGGCGCTTCAAAAAGAAACAGGCAGCCGCTGGAACGCGGGCGGTTGTGCTTTGAAATTTCTCCGCCTTCATTGCGCGAATTGTGTGTAGGCTCAGCCTGCCCACTCCAGTGGAAACTGTATTCCGGCTGGCTGCCGGACACATTGCCTTTGTAGCTGCTCTCGGAACCAGTCCCGCGCTTGTGGGCGTGCTTGGGTTTGCCGTTGGGATCAAATCCTACGAACACCGCGTTATGGTAGTCTGCCGATTCATAAATCATGCCTTTATGAACAAAGGCATACAGCACCTCCCGGTCGATGCCCCGGCGGTTCAGGAGATAGGCGAATACCCGCCGCATATTGTCGTTCTTGGGCGGGAGGACAAAGTTTTTTTCTTCCTTTTGCACAGGCGGTGAAACAGTAAGCGTCCCGCCTGTTTCACCCAGCAGATACTCCATTGCTTCTGGGTAGAGCTTGTTATAAAATCGGCGGACAAAATCAATTGCATCCCCGCCGACTTGATCGTACTGGTGATACCATAGGTTTCCCCGAATAGTTACCTTCTGGCCGCCGTCCAGCCATTCGTACTCTGAACCGGAGCGCTTGAGGGTTTCTCCCTGACTGCGGAGCAGTTCCGCAATATCGGTTTGTCTGGCCTGTGTCTTTTGTTGTTCCGTAAAATGAATATATTGAGACAAAAATAATACCTCCTATCCCTGCCGCAGACCGTGCGCCTGCTTTTTCTCGTCAATCTTTCGTTTGAGCTTCCGCTCGGTCATACCGGCTGTTCCTTTCCGTTCATCCTCCAGGCGGTTTTGGATCATGCGAGAAAGATGCTGTAACAGTCGGAGCGCTCCCAATGCTGCCGACCAGTTCTGACCGGATTTGATGCTGTGGAGAAGCCGGGCGGCATATGAATTTCCGTGTTCGGCAGACAAAGCCAGCCACCGGATCGCTTCTCGTTCATCCCGTGCCACATCCTTGCCCCGCAGATACAATAAGCCGAGCTGAAACTCGGCAAAGCTGTTTTGCTGGGCGGCGGCGATCTGAAACAGTCGGACAGCTTTCGGGACATCCTTGAAGCCTTCTTCTGTCAGCCGGATTTTTCCTGCAAGGTAAGCGGCATAGGCATTTTCTTTTTCTGACGCCTGTTCCAAATACAGAAGAGCCCTGCCGATATCCCGCATCACGATTTCTCCGCGGTATAAGAGTTTCCCAAGCAGATATTGTGCCGGAGTGAAGCCGCCGTCTGCTGATTCGGTGAGCAAACGGATGGATTCGGGAATGTTTTGCGGTAGCAGAACTCCTTCGAGATAGGCCTTGCCGAGGGTGTATTGAGCGCAGCAGTTTTTCTGCCCGGCCGATGCGGTCAGCAGCTGGACACCGCGTTCCATATCCTGCTCAGTATCCACACCCATGAGCAATGTTTTTCCAAGCAGGTATTCGGCATACTGATTTTCTTTTACCACTGCTTCTTCTAACCACTGCAGTGCGCAGCCCACATTTTTCGGTACTTCATCGCCCTTGAGGAACAGCTTGCCAAGAGCATACGCTGAAAACTCGTGACCTTTCTGCGCTGCTTGAAGCAGGCAGTCCACTGCTTTATTAGGATCGTAATATTCCGAGTCTTTCCGCAGGAACAGTTTGCCGAGGCCATATAGGGCGTCGGGGTTGTCCAGTTTCGCCGCTTTTTCAAAATACCGCTTTGCTTTCGGCAGATTCACCGCCGTCCCGATCCCGCCCATGTTCATCTGCCCCAGGCGGTAGTACAGCTTGTCGTCCGCCATATTCTGCTCGATCATGAGGAACCCCTGATATGCCCGCCGGCACCATGCTTCGGATGCTGCCTTGTCCGAAGCCGTTCCGATCCCGTCCCTGCACATCCGTCCAAGTTCATAGGCGGCATATGCATTTGGCTTTTCTGTATGCTCCGCTGCCACACAATACAATTCATAGGCTTTTTCGTCGTTTTGCTCCACACCCTGACCGCGGCGGTACAGACTGCCGAGCGCATAAACTGCGAAGGGATTGTCTTCCGACACTGCTTTTTCATACCATTCGGCGGCCTTTCCATAGTCCTGCTCCACGCCGTACCCAAAGGAGAACAGCTTACCGATCCGGTATTGGAAATAATCCTTTTTCTTTACTTTGGCTTCTTGTGCAGTAAACGCATGATATGCTTTGGAAAACCACGCCTGCGCCTGTTCTTCATCCTTTTCACAGCCGAGGCCAGAAAGGTACATCTTTGCAAGGTCGTGCATAGCAAAGCCGTTTCCTTTTTTGGCTTCAATCTGCATCAGGGAAAAGGCGGAATCAAAATCGGGCGGCGTCTCTTTTGTACCATAGAAAAACTGACGAGCCTTTTTATACTCGTCAGTCCACCATGATTTCTTATTCTTGTTGCCACTGCTGCCATAGAATCGATCCCACTCTGTCGGTTCTATTTCGTCCCAGTCGGCATCCCTGCTGCTCTCCGACTCATCTGCATCGGAGAGCGAGCTTTCCGGCACTTCTTCAAAAGTAACACGGTCATGCAGAATGTTCATCGCTTCCTGTATCACCGCATTTTTGATTGCTTTGAATTCCTTGTTCTGCGACAGAGGAATGCGCTGCTCCGGCGTGTCCTGATAGATGCCGGTGACAGCATCCCGCTGCTCGTACCATAGGTCATACAGGGCTGCAATATTTTGATCCTTTGCCAGCTCATCCACAATGGCGTTCACGATGTTCCGCCCGGCCTGTGGCAGATACCCGTATACCTTTTTCCCTTTGTAATGCTTCAGTTGTTCGGTCAGTTTCAAAAGCAGATCGGTGATAACAGGATTATCATAGCTGCCGGAGTTGATGCGGGAGACAATATCCGACAGCACATCCCGGTTTTTTTGTGTGAGTTCATTCCGCTGGTTGGTCTGTTCCACATACACTTGTAAAAGATCATGCTTGAAAATCTGACGGGCAAGGCTTGATTTGATCGCTGCAATGCCGTCTTTAGAGAGGTACGGCTCCTTACCTACGGAATAGACCACCATGTGAACATGGGGATGATAGCTCTCGTCATGGTAAGCGGCATACCACCGCAGATCGGACAGCGGGATTTTCATGTTCTTTGCAAAGGTCATCGCCTGTGAGCGCAGAAGGTTCCGCCATACGTAGACGTTGTCATAGCCAAGCCGGGCGGCGTCCTCCCGGCGCAGGGATATAATATTCGTCCAGACATTGCCAGTATGCTCCGCGACTTCTTTTGCCACCTGCGACAGATCGATCGGAACGTCTGCGTCTGTGAACAGACCGTGCGAGCCATGCCTCTCTGCACGGGGACGCCTGGCGATATACCCGACATAATTTTCACGCTTCCCTATAATACCGATGTTGTCTTCGATTGCGCGGCTGATGAATTCCGACGCAGAGCCTTTTGACGGCTTGGAAAGATAGTCTTCATATTCAAAGCTGTCTTTGGCGTCGGGAAAGCCGCGGATGATTTCACCGATCAGTTTTTTCTGCTCTGCCGTAACAGCCTGTGCCTTCCATGTGTCATCAATTTTCTGCACGCCGTCGCGATTGGCAATATACCTGACTAAATTTTCAGAGTGTTTCGTGCTGCCTGGTTTCAGGTACGGACACTTCAATATGATTTTGGCTATCGCGCTTCATCTCCGTTCTGATATTTCACAGCGTCCTCCATGCGTACCGAACCGCGCAGGCGCTTTACCTCCGCAACGCACATCCCGCGCAGACGGGAAAGCGTTTCCTCATCGATCTCATTGGTTGCCGCCGTGACATGGAGAAGCATCGACAGCTCCACCGCCATTTTGAAAAGCAGTCCGGCGATGCGATCCTCAAAGGCGTCCATCGTCCCCTGCATGGTAGATACCACGATATGGGGTAGATAATCGGATTTGTCCGCGCTGCAGATATACCCGATATAAAAGTGGAGGGCCTTTTCGATGAATTCGGATTTGCTTCGGCAGTTGTCCTGCCGATATAATTTTTCTACTGCATTGAGCGTATCCGGGTATGCCCATAACGCAAATTTTTGTTTGTTTTCTTCCATTTGTTTTCCTTTCTGCCGGTTTGTCGGATTTTAGGGCTGCAGCGCCGACAAGCGGGCGGCCAATCCGCGCTTTTCACGCTCTGCAACCCCGAAACTGGAAACCGGGCGGATTTACAACCCCGAACCATTCTGATGTCGCAGCGGTCGAAAAACTCCTGTGCAGTCCGCATTGCGGGCTGCTGTGAACCGGGCGAGGGTGCTTTGCAACCCCGTCCCTTTATCCTGCAACCAAATCGTAGGCGAATGCCAGCCGATTTGGGGCTGTTTCCCCCATGGTAGATTCCTCCTCAAAACCGCCCAAATTCCGCCCGAAGCCTGCTTGGTCGGTACACGCTCCACCACGCCGCTAAAGTCGGCACACGGGGCGACAGGTTGGCTCACAGGGCTGGTTTCTCTTTCTTCATCGATTTGCCGTCCAGCCGGTCGAAGCAGCTCTCGGTATAGGACAGGCCATGCTCCGCCGCTGTGCGGTCGAGGACGCGGAGCATATCCGTTTCCTTTAAGCTGACCGGTTCAGAGAGGCTGTTGTAAAAAATCCATTCCGGGGAGGCAGGATCATCCTTAACGAACACATCATAACCCAGCAGCAGTTCTTTGCAGGAACGGTACAGCACAGCGCTCAGCCGCAGGCAGCCTGCCGTGAGCACGGCGGCAGCCGTTTCGGAAAAGTCCGAGGGGATATGCGTTTTCAGCCGCTGGATTTCCCGGTCGCTGAGCAGACGCTCATAGGAATATCGGTTTCCAAGGCTGCGCTGTAATTCTTTTTTGCGGCTCATAGATGCATCCCCTCCGAGAAATAGAAGGGATCGGATTCATCCATCTCCGGCTCATCTTCAGTCGGTTCATCCTCATAGTCCTCCGGCTCATAGGAGAAATCTTCATCCTCGTCCATATCAAACAGCGTCTGCTGCGGTTCCGGTTGCCGGTGGGCGGCATAGAACTGTGCCGAGCTTTCCGTGACAGCCTTGTCAAGCACATCGGTATCCAGTCCGCAGTCGTTGTAGCCCTCATAGACGGTTTGGTAATAATACGGAGACGGAAGCCCGAAGCCCATCCTGAGATTCATGATATATACCATTGCATTGACTTCTTCGCCGTCGAGCTGCACGGGAACATTCTGCTTGAAATAGTGGGAGGGATAGCCCTCGTAACGGTCGAGCGCCTGCTCATTTTTCTCAGAGATTTCCCACACTGCCACCGGAACAGAGGCGCCTTCCTTTGGCGCAATGGTGGCAAAGGCGCCATGAGGCTGCCCTTTAAACTGCAGTGCATAATCTTCGATGACACCCCTGCCGTACAGCTTCGCGCCGGGACAGCGGTATTTCATCTGACGGATATTGAGATTGCTGCCGTAGGCAACATACAATCGTTTGCTCATAACTTTTCCTTTCACTCCTTACATCTGCATAGAAAAAGCAGGAGCGTCCTGCTCCTGCTCATCGGGTTCGGTAGTCGGTTCTTCTGCTGTTTGCTGTTCTTCCATTTCCAATTCTGCCTGCCGCTTGGCGGCAAGCCTTGCTTTCTGCGCTTCGGCCTGCGCCGGATCGCGCCACGCAATATTACCCTCCAAGTTTTTCAGCAGATGCTGACGGGCGGTTTTGAATTCATCACCGATAAGACCGAGCCGCAACAGCCAAGTGCGGAAGGTATATTTTTCATTCTCCGGCTGGGTTTTGATCCGGGAGGCACCCCGCTGCACCAGCGCCTGATGGCTGATGGCGAGGCACAGTTGGATATATGATTTTACCTCTCCGGCATGGAGCGTAGAGTTGAACATACGAAATTCAATCGTGCCTTTGGAGAACACGCTGTGCAAATTCAGCCCATGATAGCGGCTGTCATCGTAGTGGATATACCGTCCGCCGTACCCGTTGTACCACATTTGCTCCACTTCATTCATTGTCTTTGGGCGCTTGTGGTTGAGTTCTTCTAAAAATCGGGTATCCGCTTTCTGACAGTAATGCTCCCGGCTGACCTGTACCTGCAGCGTTTTATAGATTAAATCCTCTTTGGAAGCCATGATATTCACAATGTTGCGGAGCGTCTGCGGCGTATGAGAAGAGGCGTCCACATGAACATGGATACCGCAGGAGCTGTTGACTCTTGCGCCTCCGGCACGGAGCTTGCGCACAAGCTCCTGTATGGTTTCGATATCCTCATACTGACAAATCGGTGAAACAAATTCCACCGAATAATCTCGGCTTGCCGAACGGTTATTCCCGTTGCGGCACCGGATGGAGGCGTCGCTGACCAGCTTCCATTGGCGGTTCTGATTATCCCTCACGGTATAGGTATCGTACCCACCGCCCACATGGGTGGCCTGCGTACCGAAATGCCCGGCGATGATCCGTGCCGCCGCTGCTCTTGTCAGCCCGGTCATCTCAATCTCAATACCGAAGTTCTGGCTTCTCAATCGGGATCACCGTCCGAAAGAGAAGCGGCGCCCACAGCAGAAGAAGGACGGGGCGGCTTCTTTTTCACCGGTGCTTTCGGCTGTCCGGCGCGCAGGTCAATAAACTCCCGCACATTTGCAGGCACATATTTACCATAGAGAGCTTCCGCCGCCCGGATCATTTCTTCCTCAAAGGACAGGTCTTTCTGCTCCATATACAGCCGTGCGGCTGCCAGTTTTTCCTCGTCAAAAGGAACGTTCACCATTGCTTTTTTCATGATGCTCACCTCACAGTTTCATCGTATAGTCGAATTCCTGATTCTGCTGCTCGCCTCTGGCGACGGCGATCAGGTCTGCAACATCTTCGGGCATACCGTCAAGGCTGACATGGATATCCCTTTCCACATCGGCAGTATACCAGTAATCGTAGGGGACGAAGCTGTCGCGGATATATTGCTGTAAATCCGCGTTCATATTGGGATCGCCCTGCGACACGACGCCGTATGGCGTCAGGAAATCCGTCCCCCAATGTTCGCCAGAGGATTCTAAATCAAGCGTGACAATGCCCAGACACAGCTTTCCGGTATTCCGAGAACGGATAACAGCAGGAATATTGACAAATTCAAATTCTCCTTCTTCCAGATAATCCGTGCCGTAGGTTTTGACAAAGGCACCGTGCATCTCTTTCAGAACCTCTCCGGCATAGCTTTTGTTCGGACTCATACAGGAGCATTCCAAACGCACAAAATGCACATTATTCAAAACGGCGTTCATATTCTTCGCGAACTTCTCCTGCAGTCTTTCCTGCGCCAGTAGCCCTTCCGCCGATTCACGGGTAAGATATCCTATTTGAAAATCGCTGACCATTCTGTCCGCCTCCGTCATAGTTTTTTCGGCGCCGTACCAGTGGCTTTCCATTTCGGCGAGCGTTGCCTCAACGGTTTTCTGAACATGATCGGAGTACATCTTGGCTGCCGCAAGGAATGCATCGCGTCCGAGTGCCTTATACACGCCGTGCAGGCTTTTTACTTTTCCATTCATTTCGATTCTCCCTTCACATAGAAAGAACAGGACCGGAGGGGTTGCTCCAATCCTGTTCGTCTGTAGAATAATTGCGAAAATCCGCCTGTTCAAACACGATGTCGGGAACCGTTGCACCATCAATACAGGCATTTTGCATACGGGCGTTTTTCACGGCAGTTCCCGTCAAATCTGCACCGGAAAAGTTACAGTGTTCCATAAATGCACCGCTGAAATCACAATTGCGGATGACCGCGTTTTTAAACACCGCTTCATCAGCAGCGATGTTTTTGGCATTACAGTTTTCAATCTCAGCATCAGAGAAGTCAGCAAAACACAAGTACGATTCTTGAAATGATGTGCCATAGAGAAAAGCTCCGTTAAACAGGGCATTGTTCAGATCGCGGTGACTGAGATCGAGATTTGAAAGTTCACAGCCGGAAAAATCGGCTTGCACGCCACCTTCATCGTGGAGCCAGAGTGTATGCTTGGCGCACATGATATCTACCTGTTCCTGACTGATCCGGCGGTATTCTTTTTCTTCTGCCGGTAGATATTCCGGCTTGAGCTGCAGGACAATCTCATTATGAAAATCCTCTGTCGCCGCAAGCTCCGGTCTGTTCCGCAGCATTTCATAAAGGAATTCCATGCTGCCCGGCAGATTTCCGAGGTTCAGATTTACATTGTCGGTGAGAACACGGTACATTCCGTCCTGATGATGTTGCAGAGCGTCCTTGACAATCCCGTCCGCAGCGCTCTGCATTTTTTCACAGAACTCGGTCAGTATCGGATCGTATGCCATCTGCCGCTGCCAGAGCTGGCGGGCGTTGGGGACAAACGCAGAGTAACGGGCATAGGCGCTTCCCTCAGAGTTCACGATTATACCGTCATCCCGTCCTTCGCCCAGCACAAGCAAGCAATGGGATACGCCGTCCCCGTCCTGATACATACAGTCGATATTGGTAAGGAGGAAATCATAATCGCTCAAAAGATTCTTCGAAAAATAGTCAAACTGTGCGGCGGACAATTCCACAGTTTTCTCTGCAACACAGGGTGTCGTTAGAATTTCTGTATCTTTTCTTCGCAATATAGCATTGATTTTCATAAGTCACACCCCGTCACATACTCATTTCCGGGTGCTGATCTTCACTATGATAGACATCCTCGTCCATCACATCCGCGCCCAGCATTCCGAGCATATTGTCAAACTGCTCTGCTCCCGAACAGCAGTCGGGAGCGTTTGCAAGATAGGCGGTGGTCTGCACAGCGTCTTCCGACAGCAAAATTTCATTGGTTTCCTTTTCCTGCTGTTCCTGTATCTGTCGCTGTTTGTCAGCGAGGATCAACCCTTTCAGGTACTGGCCTTTGTCGGGCTGTGCATCAAACCACTCCAACGCCTCTGTATCTTTCAAAGAAAACTGAAAAGTAAAACGCCGGACGCGGTGCCGGTAATTTTCCTGCGCGGATCTTCTGTTTTCGTGTCTTTGTTCATCTGACAGAATTTTTTTCTTAGCCACTTGGGTTTTCCTCCGTTTCTTCGAGATAGTGGATATACGGAATTTTGAGCCAATGCGTCCATGCGGTATCTGTCATGGAATTGCGGATGACTCCTGCTTCGGTGTTCGCCGCCTGCACCACTTCGCCGTTTCCGATATATACGCCGATATGACCTTCGTTCCACACAGCCAGACCGGGAATTTCGGGGATGGTATCAATCGTCCCTTTTTCATTGGCATTGTTATACATCGTATCGGCGCCGATGTCGGGCATATCGTTTGCGCCGATCTCCGTCTGACCGGTTTCAGCATTGTACCAGCCGTACCCTTTGATGAGCCCGACGCAGTCCGCTGTCCGTCTGCCCAGCCAGTTCTGCCGGATGAATGTCTCATGGCCGCCGACCTCATCGGGGTACTGCCCGATTTTGCTGGTGAGCAGCCCCTCGTCCAGTACCGTTCCATAAGTGCCGTACACATAGCCCCATCCGGCTTTCTCCGCTTCGACCGCCCACTGCGCCAGATCCAGATTGTTCTTGGTCTCAGGATCGGTATAACCGGAGATATCAATCTGCGCCGCACGGGTGCTTGCCATGATGTTGGAGAAATCCGCAGCATTTATCTGTGTCCCGAAGGCCGCATTGACAGCGTCTATCAATTCATCATCAGTCTGATTTTCTTCAAAACATCCCACCAGCTTATCTGTAAAATCTGCGGCTTCAGAATACTCGTATAAAACATAGACAAAAAGCGCCTTCGCCTCCTGTATGCGGGCGGCGTTGTAGCCCTCGCTTTTCATGGCGTTCTCCACCTCCGCCCACCGTTCCGCCGATACGGTCTGCTGCTCGGCAATCATCTCATGGAGCCTGCCGGTATCGATTTCTACGCCGCCGCTGAATATGCCGAGGATGGCGACAATCGGCATGACGATGATAAGGATGACTCCAAGTACAATGCCGAGAACCGTTTTCATTACCTTTTTGTTAGTGAGCAGCCAGACGGCAATCTTTTTGAGCGCGGCAGCAACAGTTGCGCTCATAACCGCATCTCCATGCCTTGCTGTAAGCTGTTTTCATAATCTTCCAAGCAGGAGCGGAGGGAAACGGTAAAGGCACAGCTAAAACCATCCTGTATATCCATCTCCGAACAATCCTTAATCTTTTTACAGCCGCATTCCAAGAGCGTTTTTTGAGAAGGCATATCCTGCATGATGAGCCGGGGATATCCGTTCAGGGATACGGTGTCGCCGATTTTCAGCGTTATTCCCGTACAGTCATGCATACCGGAGTCATCGCCTACAAAGCCTTTCACTTCCCGGAACCATTCACCGTCATCGAGATAAAGATAGGCTGCATCTTCATGAAGACCGGTCAATGCATTCTTTTCGCTTAACAGTTCGCCGATTTTTTCGAGTTTATCAAAAGCGTCTGCGTTTGTCATCCGCGCACTATTCTCTGTCAAATGCTTTTTAAGCCGGACGATTTTTTCCGTCAGTTCACAGACTCTGTTTTCTTCTGCCGGAGTCATCATCGTCCACCCGCCTTTCCGAACAATGCGGATTTGTAATCAGGCGCAATGACTTGGAGCAGATACCTTTCGTTGCCGCAGCGATACAGGCAGGTACCGCGTTCCGGATACTTGATCAATTCGAACTCGCTGGGTTCCACCTGCAAGGCGTCCATATATTCTTTCGGGTTAATCTGACCGGCATTGAACAGGAACTGGTGCGTCGGGATGGAGAACAGTGGTTTTGTAAATTCCCGGATGGACGGAATTAAAAAATCCTCGATGTTCTGGCTGGCCAGAATGATCGAGGAGTCTTTCTTGCGCACACGCTTCATAGCGTTGCGGATATATTCGATTGCCGTCATGTTGGTGAGAAAGAGGTACAGCTCATCTATTGATGCCGCCGTGTTTCCCTTGCCAAGAAGCTGATTGCTCATATATGAGAGAACATTAAACAGCATGGCGTCCTTGAGCCGTTTGTTGGTGTCCAGAAGTCCTTTTACTCCGAACACAAGGAAAGCGTTGTCGATAATGTTGGTGTGACCGTTGAAGTATTTGCTTTCCGCGCCTACGCACATGGAATGGATACCGAGACAAACTTCCTGCAGGATCTCTTCGGTATACAGATATTTTCTCTTGCTGTCATAGGTCATGAATTCTTCCTCGCACAGCTTATAGAAATCGCTCATAATGGGATAGTCGGTTGGCTTCAGCTTGCTGTAATCGGTGCTGTCGGTGATTCCGAACCGGGCGTACAGCTTGGACAGCAGGATTTCAATGGTGTCGATCTGCGTGTCTGTAAAATCCTTGTAACTTCTAAAAAAGTCTTTTAGGAATGCAATGTGCTGACTTAGCCTTGTCACTTTCTTGAATGCTGCGGGTGCGTCAGGATCGACATCATCTGTACTGTCATTCCAAGCCTTTGGCTCTAACGGATTGATGGTGTACTCGCCGGACAGAAAATCGATATAGCATCCTCCGAGCGACGCACAGAGTTCCTCATATTCCGATTCGGGATCGAGGCACAGCAGGCTCTTGCCAGACTCCCGGACGTTGGTCAGAATCAACTTGAGAAGATAACTCTTGCCCTGACCGCTGTTTCCGAGGATGAGGATATTGCTTGTGGTTTTGTCTTCTGCGCGGCGGTCGAAATCCACAAGGATGTTCGTCCCGAACTTATCCCTTCCGATATACAGCCCCTGCGGATCGGTCTTGCCGCTGAAATTAAAGGGATACAGGTTTGCCACCGAGCTGGCGGGCAGGACGCGCTCATACTGGCTGCCGAACTGGTTTGCGCCCACAGGCAGAACAGACAAAAATCCTTCTTTCTGCCGTAAGGTCAGCCTGTCCACCGAAATCTTGGAACGCGTCAGCTCCATAGCGATGTCCGACTGCAGTTCCTTGAGTCCATCCATGTTTCGGGCTTTCAACTCGATGAACACCGAACAGTGGAGTAAAGGCTCACGGTTTTTGCGGAGATTCGCCAGCAGCTCCACCACGTCCTGCAGGTTTCCCTCGGCCTCGATGGTTTCGTTCACATCATTGCCGCCGCTTTTGAGTTTGTTGCGGCGGGTGGCGTTCTGGATGATTTTTCGCTGCTCCATGCTCTCCACCAGGCGGTGGTAGATACGCAGGGTTACGCCGCTGCGGTCGGCAAGCTGGGAGAGGATGGCCTGTTCCTCGGTGGACGGCGGGTATTCCCGGATGACCCACGCGCAGCGGTAGCTGTCGCCTACGATATAGTGGTCGGAGAGAAATTTGATTGTGCCGGGCAGGATACAGTCAAAAAAGTCCTTTGTACGAATTTCTTCCATCTGCTCCGGCGTCAGAACTTTTGGTTTGCGTTTCAGCATTTTTCCTCCTTGCCGCCGTTTCGCAGACAAAAGGAGGATGCCTATCCATAGAAAAATCAGCCGTCCTGCATTGTCTGCAAAACGACTGATTGATTTGTTTTATTTGGTTTTATAGCTCCATTTTCGGGGTGTAATCTTCGGCAATATCTTTCTCCACATCATCTTCTGTGGAGAAAGCCTGCACCGGTGTTTGTGTCATGGAAAGCTGCAGCAGGTTCTGAATGCGCCGGTTGACGGTTTCTGCAATGGCCCGAATCCGGCTATCGTCCATATATTCTTCCGCGCCGTCTATGGTCAGAACGCTTGTAATCAATTCCTTGACAGCTGTCAGCCTGTCAAAATTGATCCAGCTAAAATCAGATACCAGCTTTAACTGCTCCGCATGGTGGTTTTTAAACGGCTTGCAGACCACCTCTTTTCCGGAGCGTATCTGTCCGGGCGTCTTGTCATAGCCGAGAGAGGAGCCGCTGTCATAGATGGGGGCAAAGCCGAGCCACTCCAATGTTTCGGCGTTTCGGATCACACCGAAGTTGTTGAGATGCCGGTCTTCGTTGGCGATGATATAGTCCAGCACAATCATCCGGTCGAGGAAAGGCACGGCGCCTTTGATTCCCAGCGATTCGCAGCAATTCACAAAGTGCTGATACACCGAAGTGCTGTTATCCTTTTTCTGTGTTTTTAGGATACGCCACGCCGGGATCAGTTCGGTGTTTTCCGTGACAAAATCCTCGCACACGCTGTACGGCGCACCCTTGTTCCAGGTGACCATGTACGGCACATGGGGAATACCGAGGCGCTCCATGATCCTGGTGGCGATCACTTCATTGAACGGCTGCTGACGGAATGGGTTGCTGCCGCCTTTTACAAGGCATCGCCTACCGTTTATGATTTTCCAACGCTTTTTCAGGTTTCCGTCCGAGGTGTTGTCCGGGGAGGAGAAATTTAATCCCTCCGCTTTTTTATCCGCGCCGAACAGGACGTCGCCGATATCGTCTGAAAAATCGTTCTCAAAAAAGTTGATACTGTCCCAGGCCAGGTCGGAGCCTTCGGGACAAATCCAATACTGATCCGACAGGCTCAATCCCCAGCAGCGCACCAGCAGCATTTTGGTGCTGGTGATTTCCAGCGCTTGAAGCGCTTCTCGCACACCGGATCGGCTGGCCGGGATGGAACGGTCTGTCCACCACTCGTTGAGCGCCGCCCGGTCGGTGATCCCTTTTCGTACCGGAACGCCCACCGGCAGATGCTCCGGCGCATACACCGTCCCGATTTTTTGTATAAAACCGGTGGCGTCATCCAGTTCCAGTTCCGCCACCTGGATTCGTTTATGCATCAGGGTACATTTCAAGCTGTTCACCTCATTTCTCTTTTTATGCGGTGCAGACGTCTTTGCTTTCAGGCTGCGCAGCTTCGCCTGCAATGCTTTCCGTTTCTCAATCTGCCCGGCAAGCGGTTCGATTTCCTCATCGTGCAGATACCGGCTCTGTTTCACGCCCTTCTCCGACCATTGATGATAGTAGTAGGTCTTGCCGCTGATGGTTTTCTTGGAGAGATACCCTTTCGGAAGTTCGCTGATCTGTGCGGTCAGCTCCGTAATTAAATTCAGATGTTCTTGTTTTTCCATACACAGCGCCTCCGTTTCATAAGGGTATTCAAACACGAGCTACAAGCGAATGTTTCAATGTTCTTGGGCACCCGTTCAAAATTTTTGATTTTGGTAACGGGCAAGGTTATTATACCCTTTTTTAACCCCTTTTGTCAACAACAAGACGGATTGAGTCGATAAAAAGTTACAATTGCGCCGCTGCCACAATCAGTCTGCCGTCTTTTCCCGAACCGTAACAGGTGGATAGGGTGAGAAGCTGCTGGCCATACACAGGCGTGACGCCGGTATCATACAGGGATTTGCTCTGGAGCAATGCGACCTGTTTAGCAAATTCCGAACCATCGGCTGCACGGATAAAGCTGTACCATGCATCGGTTTTCTGCACAGGTACAACAGCAAACACCGTATATTTTTCAAGACCGTCCGCGGTCTGAAACGTAATGACAGAATGGGCGGCGGCGTATGCGGGATCGGTATAGTGTATGAGCGTCCCGAACATGGTTCTGTTTTTCATATTATGCCCATAGATCATGCGGTTGGTGCAGCCCGTATCGCACCGGTAGTCCAGAAACGGGATGCCGCTTTGACTGTACCCGCCGTCAAAATTCCGGCGCAGGTATTTCTGCGGGCTTTCCGGCGTGTACATCACAGGGTAGTTTAGCTGCGTATCGGGAATGCTCAGCCAGCCGATGCAGTCGCTGTTCTGCGCAAAAAGCGGCGCAAGGCTGCGCACAGGTTCTGGCTTGTCATCTGACGGCGATTGTTTTTCATCGAACTGTTGCGGTTTGGGATACGTAATCTGCACCAGCTTCGCCAGCGCTGCAAAATCCTCTTTTTCTTTCTGCTGTAACGACAGTTCCCTGTAAACCGTAAAGCCGGACACGACAGTGACTGCAGACAGCAGAACAGAAAAAATGAGCAGGCTAATCCTCCGCGTCTTCGTCATCGTTCGCCTCGCAAAACTGTTCGCCGTCAATATCCGGCATGACCTCTCCATTCATGCTGGCCTCGAAATACAGGGCAAGGAAACGCTTGATATCCGATTTTCGCATCCGCCGGACTTCAAAGCCCTGTTCCGAAATGGTCTTTTCGATGCGGTTTGCGCTTTCAAACGTCTGTTTTTCCTTTGCATTTTTCAGCCTTGCGATAAAGAGGAACTGCCTTGCCGTTGACATCTCCATCTGGATATGATCCAGGAAATCAATGTCCTTTTTGATGATTTTCCGCACCTTTTGGTTCGGTTCATCCTCCAGCCGGCCTTGCAGGTAGGTTTTGTTGTCATCGAAACACTCGGACGAGTCGGTACAGGTGATCTCGATATCGGGGATAGCGGACAGCACCATCATCAGATGCCGTATCTTGATTTCAATATTGGTATGGGACAGCACCGAAATATTGGTCGGAGAAACAAGATAAAACAGGAGTTCATATTTTCTGACCGCAAGGCCGTATTGGGTGAAGCTCCTGATTCCCAAAAGCTCCTGCACCGAGCGTCCTTTTTTCTTTTTCTGCCGTTTGTCATTTTTCAAAGTTTATATTGCACCTCCGTCTGTTTTTCGTAATTTGGCTGCAAACTCAGTTTGCCCATTCAAAGTATTGCTGTGTGCTGATAAAGTACCGCACAGCGTATCGCATAAAGTCCAGCACCGTGGTATCGTCCATGCGGATGGTTAAAAATCCGTAGCACAGCGTTGCCGCTGCCGGGATAAAAAAGCGGAGCTGTACCAGGGCTACGATAGACAGCAGCGCCGCGACACCGAGAATGCAAAAATCCCGCAGTCCCCACAGCCACAGATTGGCTGTGGCTTTGAGGTTTTGGGGATACAGATATTGCGTCATGTGAGTCCTCCCATCGTCATGCTCTGTTCTTCATTTTCTTTGTTTTCAGCTGAAAAGACCTGACCGCAGTCCGTAATTTCCACCTTAAAGCCATGTGCGCAGAGAATTCCAACCGTTCTATTCACTTCGTCAGGCGTCCTGCCGATGTCCTTTAGGCTCTCTACCAGGATTTTGGAGATCCCGCGGCCTTTACAATACTCGATCATACTTTGGAATTCAGCGCCGCACCGATATATAGGCGCCGATATACTGACGCCGCCTTCCTTTTGGTATCCGTTTTCCGCACAGTAGGCCGAAAGCCCGTTATGCTTTTCCATGAGTTTCTCTGCGGTAAGGGAAGAGATATTGTTATACACATATACGCTTTCCCCGGTATTGTTTAGCGCATCGCAGAATTTCTGCGGTGTCTGACGATATTCCTCCCGGATTTTCTCTGCGATCATGTCTTTGATGAGACGGGATTCACTGGCTGTCGGTTCATAATCGAAGTATTCGCTTCCATTGTCGCGGCTGATTTCGCATTCGATGCGAAGCGTATCGACAAAAGGATTATATTTGCCGTACATATTCAGCCATGTGCCGTCCTCATCCGCTATATTCGTACCAAATTTCTGATCCACATCAAACCATGTTTCGATATATACGGTGATTTCCTGCCCGATATCGCAGTCTACCTCCATGTCCCGGTCAATGGCGAGGTTGTGTCTTTCAAATTCATTGTTTTCTGTCATAAACCATGCAACTCCATTCCAAAGCCCTGAGAGTCTTCATCCAGCGCCGCATATTCCGCATCCTGCCAGTTATCTCTGCACGCGGCAAAGTTTTCGGCGAGCTGCTGTGCGGTCAGAGATACATTTGCCGGCTGATCTGTGTATTCAAATCCTTCCTTGCTCAGTTCAAACCAACAGTGGTCTGCTTTTGTATCATACTCGTCAAATTTTCTTTCGGGCATCCCCACCTGCCGGGGGATAAAGTATTCGCCCATATCGCAGCAACCAAGGATTTGCCGGATTTGCTTCTCTGATATTTCCCCTTGAACAACACATTCGTTGTGAACTTTGTAATTATCCGCATCCCGGTAAAGATAACTGATTTTTGTGTTCAGATGAATAACCTCCTCCCTTTATATCCCACTCTACCGCTGTGTTCTTCCTTCTCCGGTATAGCAAAGCCACCGTATTTTTATGGTGGCCTGAGCTGATGCTCGGTTGACATTTTGGTTATCTTCCTGCGGCCCTTGCCACGCTGCGGGTCAGGTTTACGGCTGTTGTCGTAGCGTGAACAACGCTCATCATATTCACTCGCACCGAGCTATCCAGACCAAACTGCTGGGCTATCCTGGGAACTTCGTTTGCCGCCAGCATAACGCCAAGCCCCAGCAGCATATTGCCGGGGAAGGTCAGCAGGCCGAGGAACAGTAAACTGGTCTGCATAAACGCAGTTAAACAAATAGCCGCCACCTGTTTGCACCATTGATTGAAACCGTCCGAGTAACCGCGGGGAACTGAAAACATATACAGCGCGCCCACCGCCATCTGCACAAGCAGGATGCCGCCGCGCTTGATGTTTTGGAAAAATATCTTGACCACGCAGTAAGCAAAGGCGATCAGCGCAAGAATGTTGAACAGGTTGAAGTTCACCTGTGTGGCCACCGCAAAACTGCCCTGCAGTACGCTGGTGCTTTGTCCCGCCAGATCGATGGACTGTCCGCCTGCAAACAGCGCCGATAAATCGTGGGAAAAGGTGTTTTGCAGGCTGATGCAGAATTTATACAGTTCCACCGGCACCACGCCGATGAGAGAACAGGCAAAGAAGCCTTTTAAGATATTGACGCTTGTGGTCTTGATATCGGCTCTGCCATGCTGGTACTCTATCGCCACATCAAAAATGGCAACCACCACACCGGCAATAAAGAGCGCCCAGCCGAACAGGGTAAAGAGCTTGATGGTCGCCTGTATCCAGTCGAGAGCAAAGATATCCGCGCCCATGCTGCCCATTTTTTCGAAGAAATCGGCAACGGCATTGTAAATGGTTTCGTACATCCATTTCAGCATGGTGTTCCAGATGGCGTTGGATATCTGCGTCCCCAAAAACTGAAATGCTTCGGTTATAGCCTCACCGATCCCGTCGATGAGATCGCCTATCCAATCGAAAATAAGTCATCACCTCCTGAAATCTGGTCATATTCCCGTAAGGCTGCCGAAGTCAACTTCCATTTCTTCCTCCGGCTCATCTTCGGTTGGTTCACAGATTTCCAAAAACTCGTCCTCAGAGGGCAGCGCCGACAAATCAAAGGCTTTGATCATCCTGACAGGATACAATCCGTTGTCATCTTCTTTCTGTCCTGCGGTATAGAACCGTTCAGACTCATCAAGCGGCGTTTCATTAAAGCCCCGATATACCTCAAAGGTGTTTTTATCAAAGTCTATGACATATGCCCACTCACAGAACAGGCTGTCCTGTGAAAAGTCTAGGCTGTTTTGCAGTTTCATTTCACCGGTCGCACCGGCTGCGATTTTCAATATCTTGGCGCCGGTATCGCGGCTGAGCTGTGGATATTTCTCAGAAAAACTTTGATACACATCGCAGTCAATATAGGGCTGAGTAGCATCAGCACCGAACTCTTTCCACAGCTTGTTGTACTCGTCATTGGTAATCCAGGAGCATCGTTCTAAATTGTTCTTGAGCTGCTTCGCCATCGGGCTTTTCAAAAATTCAAGAATAGCCGCACCCTGGCCTTCCGGATACCCATCCCATTGACCATATTGCGCGATACGATATTGGTTATCGCTTACGACACAAATCAAATGCCTTGTTCCCATTTACCATCCCTCCTTCTTACAGGATCGACCAGATATACAGCGGCGCCGTCAAGGTGAAAATAAGGCAGGCAAACAAGATGCAGGGCGCGGCAAATTCAAACTGTCCATGCTTTCGGTATTCAAAGTAAGCCGTCCCCACCTTGACGAAAAAGAGAATCGCAAGGATCATATCCACCACGGGGAACACAACATTATTCACTACGGTCTTGACCTGCGTCTGTGCCTGCGTCCATGTGTTTTCAATCGCTCCGGCCACATCGCCCGCCGCAAAAGCGGGGATGTCGGAGACCGATATAACCATGAGCAGCACCGCAAAACAAAGAAGGATTTTTAAGGGTTTCTTTTTCATTGTGCATTTCCTCCTAACACTTTTTGGATTTCTTTTTCTTTAACTGTTTTCGTGCAGATATTGAGGTTTTTGCAAAACTGTATCTCGCTCTGCATTCCTTTGGTTGCGGTATCACCGAATACCCACATTTCATCGCAGAACCACAAAAGGGACAGCCCTGCGGCAAGTCCGATTTCGCGCTCTTTGGGGATATTGTCATTGAGGCACAGTGCATAGAAATGCGGTACGACCGGAGCCGTACCGCACATCAATGCATATCTGGTGTATTTCTTTACCTGTTCGAGATTTTCTTTGACATTTCCCCCTAGCGGAGCGCAGATATATACCTTTTTCATCATCTATCTTCGTCATCCTTTTTCCTCTTCATGAAAATGATGGCGGTAGAAATAAGGCCGCCAAGGGCGACTGCTCCAAGCCCAATCCAAAAACCGAGATTGCTATTGTCTCCGGTCTGAGGAATGTCGGGAACGGGAGGGATGAGCTTCACCGTCTGTCCGTCATCATTGATGTCGGCGTGTACGGCAATTTCAGTCCCCTCACGATAGAGGCTTTCGAACACAACGATTTCGGTCGCACTTGTCAGTCCTGATCCGTCAAATACGAAAGTAACCGTAATTTCACCGTCCGGCGCATCTGGCTTAAAGGTGAACGAACTACAAATTTCCTCTTCGTCAATAAGAAGCGGTTTTCCTGTGGATTTGTCCATCAGAACACCTTTTATGGTGTACTCTTTACCGGGCGTAAGATTTTTATAGGAGACAATGTCCTCAATGACTACTCTATCGGATGCAGTAATTTCCTTTTTGCCTTCTGCCGTTGCCTTTGTACCGATTTCCGGCACCTTGACTTTAACCGTCTGATTTTCGTCCTCGATATCGTCATGAACGGCAAGCTCTGTGCCGTCACGGTAGAGGCTTTCAAACACTACAATGTCGGTGTCGGCTTTGATGAATTTGGAATCAAAGGTAAAGGGTACGATAACCTCGCCAGAGGGTTCTTCGGGGATGAAGGTGATCTCGCTGCGGATTTCTTCGCCGTCAATGAGGAGCGGTTCTCCAGTGGATTTATCCATCAGAACGCCCTTGATCACATACTCCTTGCCGGGAATAAGGTGTTTGTAGGATACGGTATCTTCCAGCGTGAAGACCTCGGTGGCGGAAACCTCTTTTTCGCCCTCTGCGCTTGCCTGTGTGCTGATTTCGGGGATGCGGTCGTTTACTACCTCGATTTCGATTACCTCGGCGTTTGCGCCCACCACGGCGGGATATATCTCGTCATTCGGCAGGAAGCCCTCCGCGGGTTTCAGTTCCTTTACAAGCCATTTTCCATAGGGTACATTCTCGAAAGTGAACACACCGTCCTCTTTGGATTCTGCGGTGAGGAGTGCTTTTTCTTTTGTAAACTCGGTTTCGTCTGCTTTGAACAAACCAAACAGGGCACCCGTAATGGGTTCTTGTGTTTCACGGTCGATTTTTAAGCCCTTGATGCTGCCGTAGATGATTTCGTTGTCGATAGCCTCGCCGTCATTTACCTTGATCTCCACTAAAGCGGTATCCTGACCGGCGTAGTTAAATACTACCGGATACTTTTCATCCGATAGGATATAGTGATTATCGGCGGCGATTTCTTTCACATATAGCTTTGCTCCTACGGGGATGTCGGTTTTGAATACTGCTTTGCCGTTTTCATCGCAGCTCACGATTTCGAGCAGAGCATCTTTGGGGATCACCGAGCCGTCTGCCGCTGTCAGAGCCTCGTCTGCAAACAGGCCGAACTGCACCGAGAGGATTTCGCCGTTATTGCCGATGCCGAAGAGTTCGTTTTGTTCTATGATTTTCGAGAGGCTGATTTCTGCCTTTTGGCGCTCATTGTAGAAGGAGACTTCAGCGGAAGTTACCTCAATATTTTCACCCGCATAGGTCAGTTCCACTGTTTTGATTTCATTGCTGATCACCATGCCGTGCGCCGCTTTTTCCTCACTGATTTTGAAGGTTCCAAGATACAGCGGTTCTGTAGTTGCAGTGCCATCTTGACCTGTCTGTAAACGGGCTACAACCTGTTCATCCTGATAGCGGAGGGTTCCATCCGGTGTATAGATATCTCCGACCGCTGTAATGACATAGTGAGTGTCCGGCATATTGCCTGCTGTATAAATTGGCTGATAGATCCCGCCCGACTCAGCAACCGAGGAGAAAATCTCGCCGGTCTTGCCGACCGTGATAGTTCCTTTCTGAGCGATGTTATGCTTTTCGACCGTTACCTTGGTCTGTGTGCCATCCACCTTGAATGGCACAGGTGTGGAATCAAGGACATATCCATATGCGGTACACTGCTCGATCAGTTCATAATTCCCATACGGAAGCGGCTCCGGCATCATCAGTTTTCCGGTGGTATCGGTGTAATAGGTGTCGATATCAACAGGCGTCGGATAGTTGATATGCTGTACGACATATTCGCCGGTATCGGTGTTTCTCACCTTGAAGCCGATGCCTGCGGCGGGGATTACCTTTCCGGTTTCAAGGTCTTTTTTGACGATTTCGATCAGAGATTCAAAGGTGGCGTTGTTGATGAGATAACGGTACACCTCACCATCTTCATTTACGAACACATCAAAGGCAGGCATCAGTTCCTTGCCATCCCAGCCCTTGGTCTGCTTTACCGTATAGACGCCATAAGGGAGGGGCTTCGATTCGGCAAAGCCATATTCGTCACAAATGAGGATATCTCGCTCGGATTCCTTTGCGCCTGTATAACTGCCTGCGACTTTGAGGAACACCTCAAACTCAGCGCCTTGTTCCGGCGTTTCAATTTGGGTGGAGCCGTCATCGCAGTGCTTGATCACAGCAATTTTTCCTTTTTTGACGGTTTCATAGGAATCGAGAGGCGCGGCGAGGTTAAATTCCGCGGTGTAGAGCTTTGCTTCCGCGCCAATGTGCAGGGACTCAGTATTAAGGAGATAACCCTCGCTCGGCTCAATTTCACGCAGGCTCCAATCATCGCCGCAGACATAGGTTTTGGTGGTAAACTGACCATTTTGATCGGTCGTGTAAGCGTCCATAAGCTGCTCGCCTTTGTAGACGCCATAAATGGCTCCGGCGAGAGAGGCGTCGCCCTGCGGCAGCCCTTTTTCACTGTCGGATTTCGTGACAGTGAGGCTCCATTTCTTGAGAATATTGTGAAAGCCTTTATTGGTGACCTTATTCCACTCAATGGCTGCCGTCTGCTTTGGAGGCACCACATATTTGATGTCGGTATCCACTTCTTCGAGGGTGTAAGGCGTATCGCCTGAAATGAGGACATCCTTAAAAACAGCAACACCAGCGGAGTCAGTCACGGCATATTCGTCTACTTTGAGACCCGAAAGAGATGTTCCATGAAGCCTAAACTTTACGCCCTCATTCATATTGTCCTCAGAAGTCTTGACCACCTTGAGATCGCCTCTTTTGAGGACATTATTAAAGGTCACCGTTGAGGTCTGACCGCTGACTACGGTAACCCGTCTCGTTTCCTGCGGCTCATATTTGTTTTCTACCAATTCGGTTACGGTATAAATTCCGGGTTTGAGATTATCTACCTGCATCTGACCGCCGTTTGCAGTCTTAACGGTTTTGTCAACCCCGTTCCCCTGAATGCGGAAGGGGATGCCGTCCACCTTGCCGTCCTCAGAGGTCTTGACGATTTTGGCAGAGCCATACGAAACCTGAATGTTAAGATAGCCTTTTACGGGGTCGCTGACTGATTGTGCATAGGTGACAGTATCCTGCAGTTCACCATTCGGACCGTAAACGCCGTCCGTCCAGGTGATAACGCCCTGTCTTTGAGAGTTTTTCTTTTCGGCGGTAATCGTGACGGTACTGCTTGGCGCTTCGTCGGCGGCAACTGTCAGTTTGTTTCCGCTTACGGAAAAATGGATTCCCGGAGCGTCTGCAGAAAAAGAGTACCCCTCAAGCACATTATTATGGTCGGTTAACGTGGCAGTGTACTTTTCGCCGTCCCATTCCAGTTCAATGTTCTGTGCCTTGCCTGCGGATTTCGCAAAAAAGCTCGGTACTTTGGAATGATTCTGTACGCTGGCGGTGATAGAGTTGTAGTAACTCATGATCTTGCTGCGCAAGGGATGGTTTACGCTGATCTGATCGAGAATCGCATCTTTGCCGCCGGTATCGACCTTGTTAAAATCGGCGTCACGCTCGCCAACCACGGTTTCCCAAATTAAAAGCTGCGTAGCGACAGCGTGAGCCAGTTTATCGCCGCCCTCATTTTGCGAACGCCAAGAGGTTGAAATAGTTCCCGTGTAGCCATATTGCATGATTCTTCCAATGAACAGCTTTATATCATCGGGGGAAATGGTTTTGTTATAGGACGAGGGATAATTATCCCAAAAGTTTTCTCCTTTTTTGGTGAAACGGTCGCCCGTTTTCAGCGGGACGCCGATCTCGATACAGTAGCAAATGTTACCGTTATATGAGCCCATTGCGTAAACAGAGGTATAGCGGGATGTGTCGGTTGACCAGCCATTCATAAATTCATGACTGCCGTGTCCCCATTCGCCGCCGTAGTTGTCATCTCCGTCACGGGGGAAGGAAATAAGATACACCTCATCGGTTTCTTCTGCGGCGTAAGCGGTCGTACCAAAGCCCGCAAAGGTGGTAACGCACATCAAGACAGCAAGAAACAGTGATACTATTTTTTTGACTTTTTTCGTTCTCACTTGAAAACCTCCTGTTGAAATGAAAAAACGCACCGTGTTTTTACACAGTGCGCTTATCGTAAAATATTCAGTTTTGATTTTGATTTAGGCGTAGCCGATATACAGATCGTAACTTCCGTCGGAGCGTTCCTCCGCCCATATCCAGACATCGGTAATATCCTCGTCGCGGCTGTACCGGTTTAAGCGGCTTTCAATATCCCGTTCCAAATACAGGCTGTGCGCACTGGCTGTGATGGGATTGTCCCAGCAGTCGACCGCCGAACTTTCCAGCCGCAGACCGACGCTCACAGCGTAGGTTTTGGCATGGTCTATCCATGTTTGAATATTGAAATCAGGAACCGTGGGTTCTTCAGGCGGTGTACTTTCCTGCGGTGGCTCGCTCTGCTGCGGTTCTTCTGCCGGAGGGGGCGAAGAAGATTCGGCTTTCGGCGGTTTTGCAGGCTTCTGCGTTTGCGCCGAAGTAGGCTTCTCCGGGTTTGATGTTTCCGGCAAGACCGGTTCTTCTGTTTTTTCTTTCTGCTGTTCAGTCGGCGCCGGTTCCGGCAGCTTTGTTTCGGCTGATGATGAGACCGTTCCGGCAGGGCTTCTGTCGATGACCTTGCTGGCCGATGCCGTTTCCGCCGTGCTGCTGACCGCAGAAGGATACTCCGTTTCCGTTTTATCCGGCTCCTGACCGGCACATCCTGCAAGACCGGCAAGCAGTATGAGCGTTATGATGAAAATGCTGTGTTTTTTCATAAGCGTTCACCTCTATCTACAGCATACCGATAAAACGGAAAAAGTCCAGCGAGTATGCGGAAATTTATCAGAAAATCCATATTGCACGGCAGGATACTACCAGGAATAAAAGGTCAGTCCCGTATGCATCTGTACTTCCTCCGGGGAAATATCCTCAATCTTTCCGAAACGCTGCATATATTTCTGCATTTCCGCGTCGGTGAGAAAACGGAAGTTTTCACCGTCTGCGCCCACGACAAAAAACGGACCGGCAATGACATCGCCGTGCAAGCGGCGGTTGCCGTCCATGCCGTTCAGCTTTGCTTCGTCATTGCAGATAAGGAGCGTACCGTCCCCATTTCCGATGACTTCAATCAGACCGCCTACGGTTTCCTGCAAATCGTCAAGCTGGTCGGTGATGAGTAGTTCGTGCGGCGCCTCATGCGGTTCCACCATCAGGACGCGAAGCGTTTTAGGCATCCCGCACACCGCCCTGCTGTTCCGCCCAGCGTACCGACAGATGAATAAGCGCAGCTCTCTGTTCGTCGGAGGAGAGGCTGTCCAGAAACTGCATCAGCGTGATGCCGTCCTGTTTTGTTTTGACCGTTTTTGTCGGCTCCGCACAGCAGTTATCGCAGATTTTTTCTCTTTTGACGACGACGGTGCGGTCATCCTGCTCGGTGAAAGACAGCACATCGTTGTATATAAAGCCTACGCGCCGCCTGATTTCATAGGGGATCGTAATTCTCCCTCGCTTACCGAGAACGCGGTACAGCTTAGTCATCCACTTCACCTCCGTCAATCTGTTCTTTCAGGCATTCGCCGCAGCAGGGGCAGCAGTAAGGACAGCCTTCACAGTCTTCACAGTCTTCATTGTAGGTTTCGCAAACCGCGTCGCCCTGCGCTTTCTGAATAATGAGGCGGCTGCCGTCTACAAAGGCTTCCGCCATTGCACCGGCAACAAGCCCCACAGCCTCCAGCGCTTCGACGGGGACAGGGATCAGTTTGAAATCATATTGTTCCATTGTAAAGTATCCTTTCATTCAAGATTCTTTTGGGATCAAATTCTGTGCCGTCACCGTCAAACAGGGTGAGCTGTACGCAGGATCGGGCAAATTCGGTTGTATCGTAGTTGGCGATCAGCAGTTCGGGGTACATTTTTCCGTTGTCATACCGCTGCGCAATATTGGAAAGCCTTGCCGTCCCCTCGATCACGATGCCGGGGCGGGCATACAGCTCCCGGATTTCCGGACAGTCGTTGTAGGACAGCAGAAATTTCCCCTTGATGCTAAGCAGCGTTTCGGCAAGCCTCTTGTGGTCAAAACCGTCTGCTGAAACGGCTTCGTAGTATTGGTCTGCGTTGTAATAGGGCGGATCACAGTAGAAAAAGCTCTCCGGCCGGTCATACTGTGAAATGAGCCGGATACAATCCTTGTTCTCAACGACCACCTTCTGCAGCCTGCCCGCCGCCGCGTCAATCAGCGGGAAGTTGTTCCACATGGCGTGGGGCTGGCTCCCGAAGGTAGAGGTTCCGGCGGCGTAGCTGTAGCGGATGAGGGCATAGTAATAGGCGGCTCTGCGCACATCGGGCAGCGCCGCCTGCGAATGAAGGATTTTCTTCATATATTCAAAATCGAGACGGGAATTGAGCAGATACCGCAGTTCTTCCTTGAGCTGTTCCGGCTGCTCCCGCACACAGCGGTACAGGTTGACAAGATTGCTGTTAAAGTCGTTGAATACCTCAAAATCGCTGCCGGGCGATTTATGGAACAGCACCCAGCCCGCACCGCCGAACACTTCGATATATCGCTTGTAGTTCAGCGGAAACCGGGCAAGGATTTCGTCCCGCAAGGCCTTTTTTCCGCCAACCCATGCCATAAAGCTGTTAATCTCTTTCACCGCCCATCTTTGGAAAATGCGAAGCATTTTCGGGCGTGAATTCGGTTTGTTTCAAAATTAGTGAAATCATATCATTCACGCTTACCTCCTTTACGGAGGCGTCTGCGTGTATGAAAACCGCAGGAAACAGAAAAAGAGGTCGTTTTCCATGTACGGTGTTCCATACACGCAAAACGACCTCTTTTGTTAATCTCTGTTATTCAGTTTTTCTCTGAGCCTGTGGATTTCCTGCTCGCAGCGACAGATACGATTGATCTGTATGCAGCACAGGATTACCGCGGCAATGCAGCCGCCGAGTAGCAGACCGATGAGAAAGTTCAGCACAGCTTCATCACCTCGCTTTCCTCCTGCGGCGCATCCGAACGGAGGAATTCCCCGAGCGTTTGTTCACCGCCGATGAAGTTCGGTTCGGTATCATCGGTAAAGGGGATATATCCCTCCGCGCCGAAATCCAGCGGTTCTTTCGTGATAACGCTGCCGCCGTGATTAACGCCGACCTTTGGTTCGACAGAACAGAAGCAACCGCCGTCATCGCTGTGGCGCAGGTGATAGCAATACAGCCCCTGCGGGATATCCGCGTCGGTCAGCCTGCCGTTGGTAAACAAGGCGAATTTGCCGAGCAACTCAATCTGCTGGTATTCCTCATTTTCCGCATTGATATATTCTGTGCCGCTGGCATTCAGGTACAAATCCCAATCGGAGGGATCATGCTCCCACGTTGAGCAGGCGAACTCAATCGCTTCCTTTTCACCTTCCGGGAAGTATTCCTCAATTCGCTCCCCGGCTTTGTAGCTGTATCTGCCGCAGTTTTGGCCGATATCCTCGTCCGCCCATTCGTGTTCCAGCTCAATATCGGGAAACATTTCCGTCAGCTTTTCAAGAACAGGGTGCGGCGCAGACCATGCGGTCTGGAAGCGCAGGCTGTCACCGTCGTGGTAATCTACACCGCCCTCGTCGTATCCGTAGGCGTTCCACTTGGTTCCCCAATTCCGGACGCACCACTCGTACCATGTGGGCGTGCCGAACTGCCGGATATTATTCCAGGCGGTTTTGCCCAGCTCCCATTCTTCGCGGCGGATATCTGTCCGCTGGCGGAGGAAAACTTTTTCGCTCTCCGCAGGGATGTTTTCAAGCGCTTTAAGGGTGTCATCGGCTGACCGTCCGAAGGTGTATACCTCGATAAAATTCCGGTAGGCTTTCAGTCCTCTGTCTGTTCGGCTACCTGCTTCGATATTGAGGCTTTTAGGCATGGGAATGATTTTGTTGAAATCCACCGAGCCGACGCCAAGCTCATCGGATTGGATTGCTTCCAGCATTGATCGGATTTTCTCAGGATCACCCTGCAGCGATATATGGTTCGCAACATGATTTGGCATATTTTTCACTCCTTACTGCAATTTCAAATCAAAATCCTGTGATTCGTCCATTTGCTGTTCTTCGGTGAGTTCTTCCGCTGTCAGTGTGCGGAAAGAGTCCTCGCCAGGGACAAGTCCAAGCTGTCTGCCGTTGTCAAAATGACAGTGCAACGTTCCTATATCATCCACGACCCCGACCGTGCCTCTTGTGTTCGATTCAATCGGGCGGGGATCATCTCCCATCTGCAAAAGCACGATTCTTGTGCCGGGCGGGTAGTTGTTCTTCATTCTCTCCGCAAATCTGCGTTCTGCTTCAAATCGGTTCATCCTGTATTCTCCCTTCGTTATAGCTGCATAGTTCCGATGCCTTATCCATAGCGCGCCTCCGATCCATTTAAGACCGCCGCGCCATAACGGGAAATAGCGGCAGCCTGTGCAATGAGACGGAACGCTCTGTCGGAGATGGCTTCCCGATCCGATAGTTCGCACAGGGAAATCTGTTTTTCGCCGGTCTGCAATTCCTTTGCGGCTTTCCAGAGAGCATAGCCGTCTGTGGCAATATCGCCGAGGCGGACATTTTCCAGCTTTATCTTGCCGCTGTCTGTGATATGCAGTTTCGTTTTCATCCACAGGGGATGGTCTGCCGTCAGCAGGTACAGGACGGCCAGCGTCCGATTATCCGGCTTGCGCAGACTGATTTGCTGTGTCTCAAAAATTTGCCTGTGCCGGTCGTTTTGAAAGAGCATGGGGACATCATCCTTTCGGTCGTATATTTGTGAAAGCCGCCTTTGAAACGGAATATGCTTCACATCTGCAAAGGCGGCTTTTACAGCTTCTCTAAAAGAGGCGGCTTTGCAGGAAAGCCGAATATCCAGCACCGGACAAACTTTCATAACGCAGCCGTTCCTTTTTCTGTAGTAGAGGCAGAGCCTGCAATCGCAGTCTTTTTTTCTATATCGGTATGGGCTGCGGTTCCGACCGCCGCCCCGCTGCCTGCTGCCCGGCGGTCGTTTCATCATGGCTTCTATGCTATTGAGAGAAGGGGTATTGGTAAAATACATTTTTAATTGCTCCTTTATCGTGAAATAAGAACCTGACCCGCCAACGCAATCACAGATTGCGGGCGGGTACCCCGGAACCTTGTTGCTTACGCAATGAAAAAAGCCCGAAGTCTTATGCAAAACTTCGGGCAGTAGGTAACAAAAAACGGCGGACAAGTTTTTAATACCTGTCCGCCGCCTGTACGGGTATTTAGTTGTACGGGAGTTCAAAACCGCACACAAAGGGGAAAATGCGTTTTTTCATCTTCAAATATGCGTCTTAAAATCCCGGCTTTAGATAGCAAAAACCCCCGATTGTATCGGGGGTTTTGCGGAACATATCTATTTTATGTTCCTGTTATGGTGCGCCCGAAGGGATTCGAACCCCTGACCTTTTGGTTCGTAGCCAAACACTCTATCCAACTGAGCTACGAGCGCATAGGCTGTCCTTTTGAACAGCATAATAGATTATAGGGGGTTTTCCTCGGAATGTCAAGCGATATTTTTGCATTTTTTCGGTTTTTTCCAAACAAAAGCGGCCGCCCACACGACGGGCGGCCGCTTTTTCCGCACAATAGCGCGCGGTTTCGCTTATTTCTGCTCCGCCATCAGGCCGCAGATCTGATTCGAGAACTCCACCGGGTCCTCCACCGACATCCCCTCGATGAGAAGGGCCTGGGCGTACAGAAGCTGGCTGTAGGTTTTCAGCTTCTCCTTGTCGGTTTCATACAGGGCGGTCAGTGTGGCAAAAATGGGGTGGCTTTCGTTGACCTCCAGCACCCGCTCGGCCTTGACCTTGTTGTCGGTGGGCATGGCGTTGAGCACCTTTTCCATCTCGAGGGACAGCTCGCCGGCGGATGCCAGGCAGACGGGGTGGGTTTTCAGCCGCCGGGACAGGCGCACGGTCTGCACCTTGCCGTCGAGGGCCTCGGTCATGAAGGCGAAGAGATCCTTGTTTTCCTCCTGCTGCTTCTGCTCCTCTTCCTTCTCCTCCGGGGTATCCAGATCGAGATCGCCGGCGGAGACCGACTTGAACTCCTTGCCGTCCAGGTCATGGAGCACCTTGAGGGCGAATTCGTCCACATCCTCGGTCAGATAGAGGATTTCATAGCCCTTGTCCCGTACCAGCTCGGTCTGGGGCAGCTTTTCGATTTTTTCCACCGACTGGCCGCAGGCGTAGTAGATGCAGGTCTGGCCTTCCTTCATCCGGGAGACGTACTCGGCGAAGGTCACCGGCTTTTTCTCGGTGGAGGAGTAGAACAGCAGCAGATCCTTCAGGACGTCCTTGTTGCGGCCGAACTCGTTATACACCCCGTATTTCAGCTGCAGGCCGAAATTTTTGAAGAAGGTCTCGTATTTCTCCCGATCGTTTTCCAGCATGGAGAGCAGCTCGGACTTGATTTTCTTTTCCAGGCGGGAGGCGATGATCTTCAGCTGCCGGTCGTGCTGGAGCATCTCGCGGGAGATGTTCAGGGAGAGATCCTGGCTGTCCACCAGGCCCTTGACAAAGCTGAAGTGATCGGGCAGCAGGTCGGCGCATTTGTCCATGATGAGCACGCCGCTGGCGTACAGCTGCAGGCCCTTCTCGTAGTCCCGGCTGTAGTAGTTATAGGGGGCGCGGGCGGGGATGAACAGCAGGGCGTTGTAGGTCGCGGCGCCCTCGGTGCTGGAATGGATGACCCTGGCCGGGTTCTCGAAGTCGTGGAACTTCTCTTTATAGAAAGCGTTGTAATCCTCTTCGGTCAGCTCACTTTTGTTTTTCTTCCACAGGGGCACCATGCTGTTGAGGGTTTCCACCTCGGTATAGGTCTCGTATTCGCTGTCGCTGCCCTCCTTCAGGCGGCTGCGCTCCATCTCCATTTTGATGGGGTAGCGGATGTAATCGGAATACTTCTTGACCAGGGCCTGCAGCCGGTAGGGCTCCAGAAATTCGTCATAGTTCTCGTCGTCCGCGTTCGGCTTGATGTGCAGGATGATGCGGGTGCCGTGGTCCTCTTTCTCGCAGGGCTCCACCGTGTAGCCCGCCGCACCGTGAGACTCCCAGCAAAAGGCTTCGTCCGCGCCGAAGGCCCGGCTTTCCACCCGCACGCAGTCGGCCACCATGAAGGCGGAGTAAAAGCCCACGCCGAACTGGCCGATGATGTCCACGTCCTCCTTGGCCTCGTTCTCCTTTTTGAAGGCCAGGGAGCCGCTCTTGGCGATGGTGCCGAGGTTGCTCTCCAGCTCCTCCTTGGTCATGCCGATGCCGTTATCCTCCAGGGTGAGGATCCGGTTGTCCTTGTCCGCCGTGAGCTGGATGGTGAAATCCTCCCGGCTGACGCCGGTGACGTCGGCGGTCAGCGACCGGTAATACAGCTTGTCCATCGCGTCGCTGGCGTTGGAAATCAGCTCCCGCAGGAAAATCTCCTTATGGGTGTAGATCGAGTTGATCATCAGGTCCAGCAGCCGCTTGGATTCGGCCTTGAACTGTTTGGTTCCCATTGCAATCCCTCGCTTTTACATGTTGTACCGGGGCGGCGAAGAGTGTTAGCACTCGCCGCGCCAGAGTGCTAAAATAGAGTATAATCCAATTGAAGAGAAAGCGCAAGGCGTATTTGTTAAAAAATTGTAAAAGCTGATAAGGGAACGATTTCCGGAAAGGGGAAGGGGGCGGATTCGCGGGAAAAGCGGTAGACTTTTTGACGGACATGTTGTATATTAAGTTAGATACAATTCTTTAGCAAAGGCAGCGCGGGGGTTCACCCCGCTGAATAAAGGGAGATTCCATATGCCGAACAAAAAACGCAGACGAAAAAGACGGCGGGCGCTGCGCATACTGGTGGTCGCCCTGGGGGCGGTCGCGGTCGTGGGCGCGGCAGCCGGCCTGGTGGGCGGCGCCATCTGGCTGGCCGTGGCCCATCCGGACAAGCCTTCCTCCGGCCAGTCGGAGCCGGCGGGCCCGCCGGCTTCCTCGGCCGCATCCGCGACGCTCCCCGCCGCGACAACCGACGAGCCCGCGGAGACGACGACCCCCGCTCCGGCGCGGCCGGCCACCACCACACGCAGAGCGGCCACCCCTGGCTCCACCACCCGCGGTTCCACCACCGCGGCGGCGGTGGATACGCAGGCGCTCAACCAGAAGCTCGACGACATTCTGGCGAAAAACGGGCGCACGCCCAAGGCCATCTACGACTATGTGCACGGGCACATGACCTATAAGAGCATGGCGCGGGGCAGCTCCTATGAGGAGATGGCTCTGTACGCTATCAAATACGGCAAGGGCTCCTGCTACCAATTCACCGCGCTGACCTATCTGCTGCTCAAACGGGCGGGCTACGACGCGTATTACATCGACGGCAACGGCTGGCAGGGCGGCGGGCCGCACACCTGGGTGATGGCCTATTTCGACGGGGGCTGGTATTTCATCGATTCCGTGTACGTCCGTTCCGCCAAGCTGACGCGGGCCGATCTGCTCCGCATCGGGTACAAGTGGGACGAAAGCCAATACCCCGCCTGCACCTGAGAACGGGAGCGGGCCGCCGGAAAGGACGGGATTTCATGACACGCAACCGACGGCTGGCCGCCGTCTTACTGACGGGGGCGGGCCTTATCGCGATGCTGGGAGGCTGCACGCCCGCCGCGCCGGCGGACGGGGACGCGTCCTCCCGCGCGCAAACCCCGGCGACGACGGGCACGGCGGCGCCGCCCCCCCCGCCCGAGGAGGCGGTGACCGACCCGGTCACCGGCGTGCTGTGCGTAAACGCCAACCTGACGGGCAAGACGGACAGCCAGTTCGAGCTGCCGCTGGCGGGGGCGACCGGGTACGCGTCGGTTCCGCTGAGCCTGACGGCCACGGCGGGAGGGACGGACAAGACGGCGGAGCTGAAAGCGGGGGAAGCCTTCCGCATCCTCGAGGAGCAGGGGGACAGCTGGCGGGTGGAAACCAGGGGCGGCGCGTCCGGCTGGGTGCCCCACCGGTACGCCTTTGTCAACCTACCGGATATCCTGCCCTCCATCGTGTACGACATCACCAACGCCGACGCCTCGGTGTTCGTCAGCGCGGGCAAGGACATCCCGGGCATCACGGGACAGAAGCTGTACGACAGCCGGATGCTCAACGAGAGGCTGGAGGACAACGAATACCTGGTGCCGGTGCTCTACGCCATGGCAAAGAAGATAGCGGCGGCCCAGAAGGCCGCCCTTGCCAAGGGGGACACGCTGGTCATAGTGGAGACCTTCCGGCCGCTGGACACCCAGCTGCTGGTGGCCAAGCAGCTGGGTGCCCTGAGCGACGCGGACAGCGAGGTGCGCCGGGGAATTTCCACCGCGCCCTGGGGGATCGGCTGGTTCATCGCCAACCAGGTGTCCACCCATCAGAAGGGGTGCGCCATGGACGTGACGCTGGCCAAGCTGAAAACGGTGCGCCGCTACCGCAGCGGCGCGTATGTCTACAGCCGGGCGTCGCTTTACGAGCCGTACGAGATGCCCACCCCCATCCATGAGCTGAGCAGCCGGGCGGTGTCCCTGGCAAAGCCGGTAAACTCCCGCTCCGCCACCGCGTGGAAGGCGGTGGCGGCCGCCCCCACCATGAACGAGCCGGCGCTCAAGCTGCGGCAGTACTGCACCGACGCGGGCCTGTCCCCCCTGGCGTCGGAATGGTGGCATTTCAACGATCTCGAGGCCAACGCGGCCATCGGCAGCCGCTACATGACCACGGCGTTCCAGGTGGCCGACTGTCTGACCGCCGCCTGCCCCTGATCGGCGGCGGGGCCGGTTTCCGGTCTTGTTTTACGATGAAGTTCCCTTGACCACAAACGCTACGGGCCGAAAGGTGTTACGACGTTTATGACATTCAGTTCCGTGAGTTTTCTCTGTCTGTTCCTGCCGGCGGTGTTTGGGCTGTACCACATCCTGCCGGGGGCGCGGGCGAAAAACGCCCTGCTCATCGCGGCGAGCCTGCTGTTTTACGCCTGGGGCGAGCCGGTGTATATTCTGCTGATGATCCTCTCCGTCCTGGTCAACTGGCTGGCCGGGCGGTGGATCGGGAGCGCCCGGAAGGGCGCCCGGCTGCCCATGGTGCTGGCGGTGGTGTTCAACCTCGCGCTGCTGGGGGTGTTCAAATACAGCGGGTTCCTGATGGAGACCCTGGGCGCGGTGACGGGGCTGGCGCTGCCCGTACCCCGGATCAGCCTGCCCATCGGCATCTCGTTCTTCACCTTCCAGGCCATGTCCTATGTCCTGGACGTGTACTGGAATCCGGGGCAGATGCAGAAAAGCTTTTGGAGGCTGCTCTTATACATCTCTTTTTTCCCCCAGCTGATCGCGGGGCCCATCGTGCGGTACCACGACATCGAGGGGCAGCTTTCCAGCCGGACGGTGACGGTGGACGAGACGGCGGCGGGGCTGCGCCGGTTTCTGGCGGGGCTGGCCAAGAAGATGCTTTTAGCCAACGCCATGGCGGTGGCGGCTGACGGCATTTTCGGCATGGATCTGTCTATTTTGAGCGCGCCGGCGGCCTGGATCGGCGCGATAGCCTATCTGTTCCAGATTTATTTTGATTTCAGCGGGTACAGCGACATGGCCATCGGCCTGTCCCGGATGTTCGGGTTCACCTTTCCGGAAAACTTCCGGTACCCCTACGCGGCGCTGGGGATCAAGGATTTCTGGCGGCGGTGGCACATCTCCCTGTCCGGCTGGTTCCGGGATTATCTCTACATCCCGCTGGGGGGCAACCGCAAGGGGAAGGTTCGTACGTGGCTCAACCAGTTGATCGTCTTTTTCTGCACCGGGCTGTGGCACGGGGCCAACGTCACCTTCATCGTCTGGGGGTTGTTCCACGGGGCGCTGCTCATCGCGGAAAGCAGCGGGCTGCTGAACGTGCGAAAATGGCGGTTCAAGGGACTGGCGCATATGTACACCCTGCTGATGGTGACGGTGGGCTTCGTGATTTTCCGGGCGGACACCATGGGAGACGCCTGGCTGTATCTCAAGGCCATGTTCACCTCCTGGAGCGTGGGCGGGGTTACCCTGCGGCAGGCGGTGGGGTATCTGACCCCGTATTTCCTCCTGCTGACCGCAGCGGCGGCCTTGGCCTGCACACCGGTATGGCCGCGGCTGCAGGAGGCGGCGCGGCGGCGGGCCGAGACGGGAGGCGGCGACGGGCTGGCCCGGGCGGTGCGGGCAGGCTCCTACGCCCTGTCGGGAGCGGCGCTGCTGCTGTGCCTGTTCGCGCTGGCCACCGATTCCTACAACCCGTTTATTTACTTCCGATTCTGATACGAGGCCCATACCCACAGGTGGGAGAGACGCTATGAAGAAGAAACCGATAAAAATCGCCTATGTGGCCCTGGTGCTGGCGGTGTGCGCCTTCCCAGTGTTCACCATGCCGCTGTTCGGCGAGACGGCATCGACGGAGAAGCGGGAGCTGGCCGCGTTCCCCCGCCTGACGAAGGAGGGGGAAGGGTTCAACCTGGCCTTTTTCTCTGAGCTGAACACCTATTTGTCCGAGCATTTCAGCTTCCGCTCCCAGCTGGTGACGGCGGACAGCGTGGCGAAGGCCAGCCTGTTCGGCACATCGTCGGAGGACCAGGTGATCGTGGGCACCGACGGGTGGCTGTATTTTGAAAAGACAATGGACGATTACTGGGGACGGAACGTCCTGGACGAGAGGGGGACGGCCTGCCTGGCCCGGACGGTGGAGCTGATGCAAGAGTATGTGCAGGGGGCGGCCTTCGCCTTCGCCGTGGTGCCCAACAAGAACACGGTATATCCCGAGCACATGCCCTACTATACTCTGAAAACGCCGGATCCCACCAACCGGGAGCGGCTGGCCGCCGCCCTGGGCCCCCGTTCCTACGTCACCGATCTGACCGCGGTGCTCAGGGCGCCGGGGGAACTGCTGTATCACAAGCGGGACTCTCACTGGAACACGCTGGGGGCGCTGGCGGGCTATAACGCGGTGATGGACACGCTGGGGCTGCCCCATGAGGATTACGCGGACACGCCCCGGAGCGTACAGCGGATCTGGGACGGGGATTTGGACGCGATGCTGGATCCGGGGCTGGGACGCAAGGACGATCAGGTGGTGCTGGACACGACGTGGCATTACCGGTACACCTCCTCCTTTCGCAGCGAGGAGGACATCACCATCACCACCGAAAACGACAGGGGAACCGGCCGGCTGCTGATGTTCCGGGATTCCTTCGGCAACGCGGTGCTGCCCTTTTTCGCGCAGGCGTTCCGGGAGGCGGAGTTTTCCCGCGCCGTGCCGTACCGGCTGGATTTGACGGCGGCGCGGCAGGCGGACGCGGTGGTGGTGGAGATCGTGGAGCGCAATCTCCCCGACTTGACCGTCCGCGCCCCGGTGATGCCCGCCCCCCGGCGGGATCTGCCGGGGGATGCCCCAGCCGACGGGAGCGCGGCGGCGCGTATCAAGACGCGCACGTCCCATGGCTTCCTCCACGTATACGGCGAGTTGGACGCGCGTTACAGCGGCAGCACAGCCGTCTATCTGCGGGCGGGCGGCGTCGGCTATGAGGCGTTTCCCATCCGGGAGGAGGCGCTGCTGGACGAGGGAGAGGGCGCGGGCTTTTCGGCCTACCTGCCCCCCGAGGCGGCGGATGGGCCGATCGAGCTGCTGGCCGAACAAGACGGGACCGTCACGGTCCTGGGAACCATCCAGCCCGCGCATGAAGCGACGGGCGACTGACTAGGAAAGGCAGGATGCTTACAATGAAAAAGTGGTTGAGCGTATGGGCGGCGGTGCTGCTGCTCCTTCTGGGGCTGACGGCATGCCAGGATAAGGGGGCGGACAGCTCTTCGGGCAGCCGGGCGATTGGGGATTTCCAGGCCGTGGGCGTGAGCGTGGCGCTGGGGCAGGAATATACCGAGGCGCTGGGGAACAGCCTGGGCGGCGCCACCGACGTGGTGGAGGCGCCCAGCTGCCATTACGACGGGATGGACACCATCTACACCTTCGCGGGCTTTGCGCTGTATACCTACCGTGCGGAGGATAAGAGCATCATTTATCTCATCGAGCTGAAGGACGACACGGCCGCCACCCGGGAGGGGGCCAAGGTGGGCATGACCGCCGGGGAGATCGAGGCGCTGTACGGCACCGGCTACACCGAAAGCGGGGTCATCCGCAGCTATCCCCTGGGCAAGGACGCGACGCTGGATTTCACCATGGAGGACGGCAAGGCGGCGCTCATCGAATACGTGGCGAAATAACAAAAGAGACAGACGGACGTGTCCGGCTGTCTCTTTTTGTTCCTGAAAAGCGGAGAAGGGCGCGCATGTTAGGAAAACGGGCGGATATGGAAAACAAAATGGGTGGCGTTTGTCCTTATCAAACGATATAATACGACTATATCGGATAAGGAGGAAAACCCCATGAATTTAGGAAACAGTTTATTTCATGCAAGGAAAAAACGCGGCCTTTCGCAGGAGGAGGTGGCGGAGAAGCTGGGGGTCAGCCGGCAGACCGTTTCAAAATGGGAAACGGACGAGACCATTCCGGATATCCGTCAGGCGAAAAAAATGGCCGTGCTGTACAACCTGCCACTCGATGACCTGATTGCTTTTGACGTTGACGTAAAGGAGATCCAGGAGATTATCGATAAAACCAGCGAGGAAGCGGAAGAAAAAATCGACTGGACAAAGGCGTGGGGAAGAAAGTACCCGATTCTGGTCCGTTATCAAAAGGAGGTCAATGTTCCCGGCTATGCCCGGCGGCTGGCCGCCATGCTGGATGAATTGCGGCAGGAGTACTCGTATAGTGAACAGGATGCGATGCTGGTGCTGAAGGATATACTATACACGGTCTGGAAGAGCCGGAAAAGCTGACGAGGCGCCGATTGGCCGGAGCCGGTGATGGTGTATTCCCCGCCGCCGTCCAGGGAGGCGGCGGAGCGAGCGCCTACGATATTCTTAAGGCCCCGTGAAGGCGGAATCATAGTGTACAACCCCTCCGGCATACAGTGGACTGGAAGGGGGCGAGGCCATGAAGCCGCCTGTATTTGTGGTCACCGAGGCGTTCCGCCGACCGGACGAGGAGGAACGGCGGGCGTTTGTGCAGCGGGAGCTGCTCCGGTACATCGAGGCGCTGCGGAGGGCGGAGAGATGAGCCGCGCGGCGCTGTACTGCCGGCTGAGCAAGGAGGACGAGACGGCGGGGCCGGGCGGGGAGTCGGAGAGCATCCAGAACCAGAAGGCGCTGCTGGCCGCTTACGCGCAGGACAAGGGCTGGGAAATCGCCGGGGTGTACAGCGACGAGGATTATTCGGGGGCGGATCGGGATCGGCCGGGGTTCCGCCGGCTGCTGGCCGACGCCGAGGCGCGGCGGTTCGACATCCTGCTGGTCAAGACCCAATCCCGGTTCACCCGGGACATGGAGCTGGTGGAGCGGTATCTCCACCGGGATTTTCTGCTGTGGGGGATCCGATTCATCGCGCTGGTGGATCGGGTGGACACCGGAGTGCAGGGGGGCAAAAAGGCCCGGCAGATAAACGGGCTTATCAACGAATGGTATCTGGAGGATTTATCCGACAATATCCGGGCGGTGCTGGATTTCAAGAGGCGGGAGGGACGGTTCATCGGAAGCTTTGCGCCTTACGGATACCGGAAGGACGAGGCGGATCACAACCGGCTGGTCCCCGACCCGCAGGCGGCGCAGGTGGTGCGGGAGATATTCCGGCGGTATCTGGCGGGAGAGGGGACGGCGCGGATCGCGGCCGGACTCAACGCGGCGGGGGTGCCCAGCCCCACGGCCTACAAGCAGGAGGAGGGGCAGCGTTACCGCAACGCGGGGCAGGCGGCGGCGACGCCGCTGTGGAGCCGCACCACGGTCTCCCGGATCCTGCGCAACCCGTTGTACACGGGGGTGGTGGTGCAGGGGAAGCGGCGCAAGCCCAGCTACAAATCCAAGGTGCTGCTCAGCATGCCGCGGGAGGACTGGGTGGCGGTGCCGGGGGCCTGCGCGCCGCTGGTGGACGCGGCGGATTTCGGAGAGGCGGGGCGGCTGCTCGAGGCGCACACTCGCTCGTCGGGGCAGGGGGAGCGGCACCGGCTGGCGGGGCTGGTGTTCTGCCAGGACTGCGGGGCGGCCATGATCAAGGTATCCAGCCGGTACAAGGGGGAGACGCACAGCTATCTGCGGTGCGGGCGGTACGCCGCCGACCGGGGGCAATGCGCCTCCCACGCGGTGCGGCTGGACTATCTGGAGAATTTGGTGACGGGGCGGCTGTGGGAGCTGCTTGTCCGGTGGTTTTCACCGGAGGAGGTGCCGCCTTACCGGCCGGACGAGGAGTTGGAGGAGGCGGTGAGCCGGGAGGCGGCGTTGCTCAAGGGGGAGATTGGCCGGCGGGAGCGAGCGCTGAAGGAGCTGTATCTCGACAAGGCCTCCGGGCTGCTGACGGCCGAGCAGTTCCGGGAGATGAGCGGCGACTATGCCCGGGAGAAGGCGGCCATGAGCGAGCGGCTGGCCCGGCTGGAGGAGACGATGGCCCGGCAGGCACAGCCGGAGCCTGCCGGGCGGGCGCTGGAGGATTTCGTGGACAGGGAGGCGATGCCGGCCCAGCTGCTGGCGGCGTTCGTGGAGCGAATAGAGGTCGGGACGCGGGACGGCGGCGGACGGCAGGCGGTTCGGATCGCGTGGAAGATTTAGGGAACCGGCGGGCGCTGGTTCAGACAGAGGACAATGGGGAAACCGTCGCCTAGGGGATGAAAAACACCGTGGGAACACCGTGACTCGAAAAAGCGAAGAGGATGCTGCTAATTTTGCAGCATCCTCTTCGCTTTTTTGTTTTCAGGCGGGGATCGACAAAAGCCCGCCCGGAGGGGCAGGCTTTCGGATGGATACGGGGGAATGGCTTATTCGGCGAAGCCGGATTCCACCAAGGTGACCAGGCCGTCCACTGCGCTTTCTTCGTCGGCGCCGTCGGCGATGATGCGGATGTTGGTGCCGCCGACAATCCCCAAGGACAGAACGCCCAGCAGGCTCTTCGCGTTGACGCGGCGCTCTTCCTTTTCCACCCAGATGGAGGATTTGAATTCATTGGCTTTCTGGATAAAGAAAGTCGCGGGACGGGCATGCAGCCCCACTTGATTCTGAACCAGCACATCTTTTACATACATATCGATTAATCTCCCTCTCAATATCGTAAAGCATCTATCGCCGCAAAGGGCGCTTATCCGGCCAGTAGGCAATGGGAAAAAGACGGTTTCTCCGCCTTGCTGTCTTATTATACCACAAATGTATGCCCCGTCAATCGCTTTTGTCCACAGAAATCGGGAAAAACCGCAATTTTGGTTCTCTGCCCTATTTTCCGGGAAGCGCCGGTTCGTGGTTTGTCACTAATCACGGAAACCGTTAATAACTTTTGTAGAGAAAATCGAAGTCTCGCCTTAAATACACCACATTTACTGGAAATGGACACAAAAATGACAGGGAAGCCTCCGCCGTCGGCCGGCTCACTCGTCAGGGGTTTGTTGTAAAAACGCCCGATCTTCCGGGGTAAGTTCCGCCTTTTCCAGCATGTCTGGCCGATGGCGGCGGGTGCGCAGCAGGGACTGCTGGCGGCGCCACCGGGCGATGTTGAGATGGTGGCCGGTGAGGAGCACGTCGGGGACCGGCCGGCCCTCCCAGACCGCGGGACGGGTATACTGCGGGTATTCCAGCAGGCCGGCGTAATGGCTCTCCTCGGTGAAGCAGCCCTCCTCCGAGAGCACGCCGGGCACCAGGCGGGACACGCAGTCCACCAGAGCCAGGGCGGGCAGCTCACCGCCGGTGAGCACATAGTCGCCCATGGAAATCTGCTCGTCCACCAAGGCATCAAGCACCCGCTCGTCCACCCCCTCGTAGTGGCCGCAGAGAACGCAGAAGCGGGGAAGCTGCGCCAGTTCCTTGGCCCGCTGCTGGGTTAGCACCGCGCCTTGGGGGGACATATAGATGAGGTGGGGCCTCACACCGCCATCGGCGCAGACGGCGCGGAAGCAGTCGGCAATGGGCTGAGCGTTCATCACCATGCCCAGGCCGCCGCCGTAGGGATAATCGTCCACCTGCTTTTGCTTATTGAGGGTATAGTCCCGGATCTGGTGACAGCGGATATCCAGCAGGCCCTTGGCCTGAGCGCGGCCGATGATGCTTTCGTCCAGCACGGCGCGGCACATATCCGGGAACAGGGTGAGCAAATCGATTCTCATGCGTCAAACAGTCCTTCCAGGGGGCGCAGCCGGATGACGTCGGCATCCAAGTTTACCTCCACGATCACCGACGGGATAGCGGGAATGAGAATTTCACGCCCATCCTCCATCGCCATGTGATAGACGGGGTTGGCCCCGGTTTCGCTGACGGCGGTCAGGGTGCCGTAGGGATGGCCGCTGTCCGCGTCCACAATGGCCATGCCGATCAAATCCTTAATAAAATACCGCCCCGCCGGCAGCTTCAGATCCGCGCGGGCGAGATAGAGCAGCCTCCCCCGCAGGGCGGAGGCGTCCTGCACGGTGTCCACCCCGTCCAGCTTGGCCAGGGCGATGTTTTTATGAGGGCGGGACTTGACCCGGACGGGGGACGCGCCCGCCTTATCCCAGTACAGCGTGGTCAGGGTGGCGAACAGGGCGGGGGAATCGCACCAGGGCTGCACCCGCACTTCACCCCGCACCCCATGGGTGCCCACGATTTGCCCGGCCTCGAGAAACGCCTGCTTCGGCATACGGCTGGCTCCTTCCTTTCCATGGTTCAACAGAATACATTGATTATACGGGCGGGGGACAGGTTTGTCAACCGGCGCGGCGGTCACAAAAAAGCCGGCGGCCTTGCGGGCCGCCGGCTTTCGGAATTAAATGGAAATTTCGTGGGCCATGCGGTAGAGCTCGAAATCGAAGGGCTTTTTCATTTGCAGCGCTTCCTCGATGTCGTAGTCCAGAATGTGATCGTTCTGGATGGTGACCACCCGGTTGCTCTTGCCGTCGAGCAGGAGGAGGACGGCGTGATAGCCCATCTCGCTGGCCAGCACCCGATCCCGCAGGGAGGGGGAACCGCCCCGCTGCACGTGGCCGAGGATGGTGGCGCGGGTCTCAATGCCGGTGCGGGCCTGGATCTTCTCCGACATCTCGATGACGTGGCCCACCCCTTCGGCGACGATGATGATGAAATGCTTCTTGCCGGTGGCGGAGGTGGCAAACATCCGCTCGATGATATCCTTCTCGAAATCAAAGGGGATTTCGGGCACGATGATGCTGGTGGCGCCGCAGGCGATGCCCACGTTCAGCGCGAGATACCCCGCGCGGCGGCCCATGACCTCCACCACGCTGCACCGGTCATGCGACTGGGCGGTGTCCCGCAGCTTGTCGATCATTTCCATGCAGGTGTTCAGGGCGGTATCGTAGCCAATGGTGTGTTCACAGCAGGAGATGTCGTTATCGATGGTGCCGGGGATGCCGATGCAGGGCATGCCGTGGCGGGTCAGATCCTGCGCGCCGCGGAAGGAACCGTCGCCGCCGATGACCACCACGCCTTCGACGCCGTTGTCCCGGCAGGTCTGCACCGCCTTCTGAATGCCCTCCTCGGTGCAGAATTCGGGGCTGCGGGCGGTGTACAGCATGGTGCCGCCGCGGTGGATGATATCCGAGACGCTGCGCAGATTCATCTCCACCAGATCCCCGTGGATCAGGCCGTTGTACCCCCGGTAGACGCCGAGAACCTGCACGCCCCGGCTCAGAGCGGTACGCACGACGGCGCGTACCGCGGCGTTCATGCCGGGAGCGTCGCCGCCGCTGGTCAGTACGGCAATTTTTTTGATGGCCATAACGAATTTCTCTCCTATCCATCCCCGGAACTGGCCGGGGTAGAAATTACAAATGTCCTGCAAACAGCGCCCCGCCGGAACGGTCCGGCGCTGAACGGTATACGAACTTATTCTACCAGATTGTCAAGAAGATATCAATCCTGTATTTATCTAAGAAACCGCCCGTTTTTTGATGTATATTCGACATGTTGACGGCGGGTTCGCGCGAAATAACACGTGTTAATCGACCAGGGCCACGTTCTCCTCCCCCAGCACCCGGCACAGTTCTTCGAGCAGGGGGGCGTTGGGCCAGATCCAGAGGCTGCGGGGGGCCCGCACCAGCTTGCCGGTATCGGTGAAGCGGATATACACCGGCTCCTCCCCTTCGAAGATGGCCAGCAGGTTTTCCGCCCGCTTATAGGCCGGGCAGTCCTTGGAGGGCAGGCGCAGATATAGGCCGTGCCGGCTGGAACGGGGCTTGGGGGCGGAGGGAGGAGGCGCGGCGGCGGCCCGGGGGTTCTCCGGCCGGGCGGGAGGGACCGCCGCCGGATCGGGAGCCTCGGAAAACCGATCGGCCAGGAGCTTGGGTTCCTCCTCTTCCCGGACGCTCAGCCGGCCCTGCACCAGCACCACGGTCCCCGCCTGCACCAGCGGGCCGTAGCGGGACAGGGTTTGGGGAAACACCAGCAGCTCCATGGCCCCGTAGAGATCCTCGAACTGGACATAGGCCATGACCCCGCCGTTTTTGGTCGTCTGGGTGCGCACGGCGCCGATCATGCCGAGCAGCTGCACCTGGGCGCCGTCGGCATAGCCGCCGCTCCCCTCCTCTAGAGAGGTGAGGATGCGGTCTATCCGGGCGGCCCGCAAGGTCTTATACAGCGGGGCATAGGGAGCCAGAGGGTGGCCGGAGAGATAGAGACCCGCCACCTCCTTTTCCATGGCCAGCAGCTCGGCATAGGGCAGCTCGGGCACGTCGGGCAGGGGGATCTCGTCGTTCCCCTCCAGGCCGGGGGTGTCGAAGAACCCCATCTGACCGTCCAGATTGCGCCGGTTCTGATCGTCGAGCTGATCGATCACCCGATCGGCAATTTCCAGCATCTGCCGCCGGTTGGCCCCCAGGCCGTCCAGCGCGCCGCAGCGTATGAGGCTGTCCAGGCCGCGGCGGTTGAATTCCCGGCAGGGGGAGAGGCGCTTGCAGAAGGTGTAAAAGCTGCGGTAGGGGCCGTTTTCCTCCCGCTCCCGCGTCAGCTCCGCGATGAAGCCGCCGCCCAGGTTTTTCACCGCCAGCAGGCCGAAGCGGATATGGTCCCCCGAGACGGTGAAGCCGGCGGTGCTCTCGTTGACCGAGGGGGGGAGCACCTGGATGCCCAGCCGCTCGCATTCCCCGATGTAGCCGGCCACCTTGCCGCTGCCCAGGACGCTGGTCAGCAGGGCGGCCATGTATTCCCGGGGATAGAAGCATTTCAGATAGGCCGTTTGGTAGACCACCATCGCGTAGGCGGCGGCGTGGGGCTTGTTGAAGGCGTAGGATGCGAATGCGGACATGTCGTTAAAAATAACATCCGCTATTTTTTCTGGAACGCCGCGACGGTCGCAGCCTTCCACCACCACGGCTCCGGTTTCATCGGTCAGGCCGTGGAGAAAGATCTCCCGTTCCCGGGCCATGACGTCGTGCTTCTTCTTGGACATGGCGCGGCGCACCACATCTGCCCGGCCCAGGGAGTAGCCCGCCAGCTCGCGGAACACCTGCATGACCTGCTCCTGATAGACGATGCAGCCGTAGGTGACGCTGAGGATAGGCTCGAGGCGGGGATGAAGATACCGCACCTGCTCCGGATGGTGGCGGTTGTGGATATATTTGGGGATGGAATCCATGGGGCCGGGGCGGTAGAGGGAGATCACGGCGATGAGATCCTCGAAGCGGTCGGGCTTCAGGCTCATGAGTACCCGCTTGAGGCCGGAGGATTCCATCTGAAACACGCCGTCGCTGTTGCCGGCGGAGAGCATGTCGTAGACCTCCTTGGCGTCCAGGGGCAGGCCCTCCACCGCAAAGCCGGGCTCCCGGCGGCGGATCAGCTTTTCGGCGTCGGCAATGACGGTCAGGTTGCGCAGGCCGAGAAAATCCATTTTCAGCAGGCCCAGCTCTTCCAGATTCTTCATGGGGTACTGGGTGGCGACAGCCTCGCTGTTGACGCACAGAGGGACGAAATCGCTGACCGGGCGGGGGGCGATGACCACCCCGGCGGCGTGGGTGGAGGCATTGCGGGGCATCCCCTCCACTTTCTTGGCCATATCCACCAAGCGGCGCACCTGGGGATCCGTCTCCACACACTCCCGGAAGGCCTTGGACTGCTCGAGGGCCTTGTCCAGGGTCATATTCAGCTCCCAGGGGACCAGCTTGGCCACCTTGTCGGCCAGGGAGTAGGGCATGGCCAGGGCGCGGGCCACGTCCCGGATGGCGGCGCGGGCCGCCATGGTGCCGAAGGTGATGATCTGTGCCACCCGGTCGGCCCCGTATTTTCGAATTACGTAGTCGATGACCTGCTGGCGTTTCTCGGTGCAGAAATCAATATCGAAGTCGGGCATGCTCACCCGCTCGGGATTGAGAAACCGCTCGAAAAGCAGGTTGTATTTCAGCGGGTCGATGGCGGTGATGCCGATGCAGTAGGCGCACAGGCTGCCGGCGCCGGAACCGCGGCCCGGCCCCACCGGAATGGCGTGGGTTTTGGCGTAATGCACATAGTCGTGGACAATGAGATAGTAGTCCACATAGCCCATCTGCTCGATGGTGTCCAGCTCATAGCGCAGGCGTTCGGTCACTTCAGGGGACGGGGATTCCCCATACAGCCGGTGCATCCCCTCGGTGCAGAGCTGCTCGAAGTAAGCGGTGCTGTCCCCGCCGGGGGCGTCGAAGGTGGGGAGCTTCAGCTTGCCGAATTCCAGCTCCACCCGGCAGCGCTCCGCGATGCGCACGGTGTTGTCGAAGGCCTCGGGAACGGCGGGGAACAGGGCGCGCATCTCCTCCTCCGATTTGAGGTAGAATTCCTCGGTGGCGAAGGCCATGGGGCTGGGGTCGTCCACGGTGGTGCCGGTCTGGATGCAGACCAGCACCTTCTGCATCTGGGCATCCTCCCGGCGCAGATAGTGGGCGTCGTTGGTGCAGACCAGGGGGATCCCGGTCTGAGCAGAGAGGCGGAGAATTTGAGGATTGACAGCCTTCTGCTCGGGCAGGCCGTGATCCTGCAGTTCGAGAAAATAGTTGTCCGGGCCGAACAGATCCCGGTACCACAGGGCGATGGCCTTTGCGCCGTCGAAGTCGCCCCGGCGCAGAGCGCGGGGAATTTCCCCGGCCAGGCAGGCGGACAGGGCGATGAGGCCCTCGTGGTACTGGGTGAGCAGCTCCCTGTCCACCCGGGGGCGGCTGTAAAACCCTTCCGTCCAGGCGGCGGAAACCAGCTTGACCAGGTTGCGGTAGCCGGTTTCGTTCTCGCACAGCAGCACCAGGTGGCTGTGCTCGCTGTCCACGCCGTGCACCTTGTCGTGCCGGGTGCGGGCGGCCACATAGACCTCGCAGCCGAGAATGGGGTGCACACCCGCCTTTTCGGCGGCCTTATAAAAGTCCACCACGCCGTACATGACGCCGTGATCGGTGATGGCCACCGCGGTCTGGCCCAGCTCCCGGGCGCGCTCCACCAGCCCCTCGATGCGGCAGGCGCCGTCCAGGAGGCTGTATTCACTGTGAACATGGAGATGGGCGAAGCCGGACATAATCCATCACATTCCTTTCGGTCAGGGCAGCTTGTCCGCGTGTTCCACAATGCGGCGCAGCCGGTGGTTGATGCCGGATCGGCTCAGCGGCGGATCCATGGTCTCTCCCAGCTCTCTGAGGGACATATCGGGATTTTCCAGCCGCAGGCGCGCCACCTCGCGCAGTTCCTCGGGCAGCAGTGCGAGGCCGCCGTGGGCCTCGATTTTCCGCACCGCGTCCAGGTGGACGGCGGCGGCGGCCACGGTTTTGTCGATGTTGGCGCTCTCGCAGTTGGTGACCCGGTTGGCGTTGTTGCGGATGTCCTTGACCATTTTGATCCCCATCAGCTCCAGGGAGGCGTTGGTCGCGCCCATGAGGGTCAGGCAGTCCTCAATCTGCTCGCTTTCCTTGAGATAGACAACCTGGGCGCCCTTGCGGCAGACCTGCTTGGCATGAAAGCCCAGCTCCCGCAGCAGGGCCAGGAGATCGCGGCAGAGGTTGTAATAGGGGACGCTGAATTCCATATGGTAGCCGCTGGCGGGGTCGATGACCGCGCCGCAGGCGAGGAAGGCGCCCCGCAGCAGGGCGGGCGCGCAGCCGTCGCATTCCAGGTTGGCCCGATTGAGGCGGACGGCGAGATCGGCGGGGCTGTGGCCGAAGCGCTCCAGCACCCGGGCGCGGGGGGCGTCCCCCTCCACCGACACGATGCAGAAGCCGCCCCGGCGGGGCAGGGTCTGCACGGCTGGCGGCGCGATGCCGCACACGTCGGCGGCCAGCGCGCTGTATAGGTGGGCCACGGCGGCGTGCTCGGTCTGTAGGGACATGCGGGAGCCGGTAAAGGCGTGGCCGAACTCCAGCAGGCCGTAGGCCAGCGCGGCGCGGCAGCAGGGCTTGTCGGCGGTCAGCTCCGCCAGCTCCTGTTTGACTTCGGAGGAAAAGGACATGGCCCATCACATTCCTTTCGCGTTCGGGGCGGCGGCCGGCGGCAGTTGCAAAAAACTGCCTGCGGGGCGCAGCATCGCCCGCAAGCAGTTTTCATCAGGCAGCCGGGCGTTTTCCCGTTCAGGCTTTTTCGATGTCCCGGTGGTTGACCATGACCCGGTGGCCCATGGCCGCGATATGTTTGGCCAGCTCTTCCGCCAGGGTGACCGACCGGTGCTTGCCGCCGGTGCAGCCAATGGCGATGACCAGCTGGCTTTTGCCCTCGTTGATATACAGGGGGAGGAGGTAATCGATCATGGCGTACATCCGCTCCTGGAAGCCTTTGGTTTCGGACTTTTCCAGCACGTAGTCCCGCACGTCGGCGTCCAGGCCGGTTTTGCGCTTGAGCTCGTCCACATAGAAGGGGTTGGGCAGGCAGCGGACGTCCAGCATCAGGTCCGCTTCCGCCGGGAAGCCGTATTTGAAGCCGAAGGACATGCACTGGATGAGCATGGCCTTGGAGGTGTCGCCCATAAACAGGGTGGTGATCCGCTCCTTGAGCTGGGCGGAGGAGAGGTGGGAGGTATCGATGAGGTAATCGGTGCGGGAGCGGGCGGATTTCAGCAGGGCGCGCTCCATTTCGATAGCCTTGATCACCGAGCCGCCGTTGGCCGCCGCCAGGGGGTGCTTGCGGCGGGTTTCCTTATACCGCCGGGCCAGCACCTGGTCGTCGCATTCCAGAAACAGCAGGGTATAATCCCCGCCCTGGCGCTTGAGCTCGTCCAGGCTTTCGGTCAGGTCGTCGAACAGCTCGCCGCCGCGGGCGTCGATGACGATGGCCACCCGGGACAGGGTTTCCTTGGACTGCAGGCACAGCTCGGCAAATTTGGGAAGCAGTTTGGGAGGCATGTTGTCCACGCAATAAAACCCGATATCCTCCAGCGCGTCCACAGCGCGGGATTTCCCCGCGCCAGACAGGCCGGTCACTATAACAAATTCCACAGGCGCCTCCTCTTTCTATGCCGCACGCTTAAGGTAAGCGACGAATCCAACACGTCTGGCGGTTTGGTGGAGATTAACCACTGGATGGACCCATTGCTTATTAAAATTCTCCGATGAACCGAACTTCCGGCTCCAACTGTACGCCCTGCTCGCGGAACACCCGCTCCTGCACCGCCTCGCACAGACGCAGCACGTCCTGTGCGGTGGCGCCGCCCCGGTTGACCACGAAGCCCGCGTGTTTTTCACTGACCTGGGCGCCGCCGACGGCGAAGCCCTTGAGGCCGCAGCCCTCGATTAGGGCACCGGCGAAGTGGCCGGGGGGACGCTTGAAAAAGCTGCCCGCGCTGGGGTATTCCAGCGGCTGCTTATCCCGGCGGCGGCGCAGCAGCTCCTCCATACGGGCGGCAATCTCCGCCGGATCGCCGGGGGTGAGGCGGAGGGTGGCGGACACCACCATGTCTCCCTCGTCCATGAAGACGCTGTGCCGGTATCCCAGATTCAGCCGATCGGCGGCAAAGGTATGCCGCTTGCCCGTCCGGCTCAGGCCGGTGGCGGACACCAGCACCTGATCCATCTGCCCGCCGTAGGCGCCGGCGTTCATGTATACCGCGCCGCCCACCGCGCCGGGGATGCCGAAGGCGAATTCCAGGCCGGTGAGCGCCTTGTCCCGGGCATACTGGCACAGGCGTTTAAGAGACACGCCGGCGGAGCACTGGACGGTGCGGCCGTCGGGCTGAAGGGTGGGGGCGGCCTGCCGGCCGTCCAGACGGATCACCGCGCCGCGAAGGCCTTTGTCCCCTACCAGCAGATTGGTGCCGTTGCCCAGCAGGTAAACGGGAATATCCTCCTCCCGGCAGCGGATCAGCGCCGCGGCGGCCGCCGCCTCGGTGGGGGCGGTGATATACACGTCCGCGGGGCCGCCGATTTTAAACGACGTGTAATCGATCATGGACACCTGTTCTTCCGCCGTGCACCCCAGGGTGCGCGCATACGCGGCCAGCGCAGAAAGCCGCATGGCTCTCCTCCTCCGTATGAGTAATCCGGGCTATCCGGGGATGTGCGTTACCGCTCCCCCAGGAAGGCAGCGCCAATGATGCCCGCGTCGTTGCCCAGGGTGGCGACGCACAGGCGGGTCTGATGGCTGCTGTACTTGCTGTACCGTTCCCGCTCGATGTGGGCGGCCAGGGGCTTGAGGAGGGTATCCCCCTCCTTGCAGATGCCGCCGCCGATACACAGCACCTCGGGCTGGAAGATGTTGATGACGTTGATAAGACCGGTGGCGATGTATTTGATATAGGTATCCACCACCTGCGCGGCCACGGCGTCCCCGGCGCGCATGCCGTCGAAAGCGGTGCGGCCGTTGACCTTATCCAGATCCTCCGCGATGCTCCACATGGCGCTGTCCGGATGGTTGACCATGGCGCGGCGGGTCTGGTTGATAAGGGCGGTGGCGGAGGCGTAGGCTTCCCAGCAGCCGAACCGGCCGCAGGTGCACAGCTCCCCGTCCACCATGATGACGGTATGACCCAGCTCCGCGCCCGCGAAGTTGAAGCCGCCGTAAATCTTGCCGTCGATGATGATGCCGCCGCCCACGCCGGTGCCCAGGGTGATGCACACGCAGCTCTGCGCGCCCTTGGCGGCACCGGCCAGGGCCTCGCCCAGGGCCGCCGCGTTGGCGTCGTTCTCAATGTAGACCGCTTTGTCCAGCATGCCGCCCAGCATATCCCGCAGGGGCAGCTTTTCGAATTGCAGGTTGTTGGAATATTCCACGATGCCGGTATCGGCGTTGCAGGTGCCGGGGCTGCCCACGCCTACATAGGCGATGTCCGCCATAGTCAAGCCGGCGTTCTGCACGGCCTCCTTGGCCATGCGAGCCATGTCCACCACGATTTCTTCCGCCGGGCGGGGAATGCGGGTTTTGCATTTGGCGGTGGCGACGATGCGGAACTCGTCGTCCACGACGCCCGCCACGATATTGGTGCCGCCGAGGTCGATGCCGATTCTGTACATGGGTGTTCCTCCGATTTTATACGATTATGTAGAAGCCGCAGGGCTTCGGTAAAGGGTACGCCAGTTTAATATACACGCGGGACTCAGAATTTATTCCATTCCACCTGCACCTGGGGCGGGGCCTCGGTCTCGTCCAGCATCCCCAGGTTGTGCATGAGCTCCTGGGCCGCGTTATAGCCCATTTTTTTCTGCCGGTTGTTCATCGAAGCCACCTCGATGATGATGGCCAGGTTCCGGCCGGGCTTGACCGGGATGGTCAGCTGGGGCACGGTGATGCCCAGAATGTCGGTGTATTCGTTGTCCAGGCCCATGCGGTCGTAGACCTTTTCGCTGTCCCAAGGCTCCAGCAGGATGACCATGTCGATTTTCTCAGTCACCTTGACAGAGCCCATGCCGAAGATGCGGCGGGCGTTGACGATGCCGATGCCCCGCAGCTCGATAAAGTGGCGGATATTGTCCGGCGCGGAGCCCACCAGGGTCTTGGACGACACCCGGCGGATCTCCACCGCGTCGTCCGCGATCAGCCGGTGGCCGCGCTTGACCAGCTCAATAGCCGTTTCGCTTTTGCCCACGCCGCTGTCCCCCATGAGGAGGATGCCCTCGCCGTACACCTCCACAAACACGCCGTGGCGGGTGATGCGGGGGGCCAGCTGCACGTTGAGATAGGCGATGAGGCTGGCCATGAAGCCGGAGGTGGTGTCCGCCGTGCGCAGGAGGGGCACCTGGTATTTCTCGCAGCTGGCCTTTAGCTCGGGGAAAATCTCCAGGCCGCGGGAGACCACCATGGCGGGGGGCTTATGGGACGCCAGCTCGTCCAGGCGGAGGGCCCGCGTTTCGGGGGCCAAATCCTCCAGAAAGCCGAATTCGCTTTTGCCCATGACCTGCACCCGGTCGTTGTCGAAATAATCGAAATAGCCGCTCAGGGCCAGGCCGGGGCGATTGACGTCGCTGGAATACACCAGGATTTCCTCCGGCGGGGCGGGCATATAGATGGTTTCCAGCATGGTTTCCTTGATGATACCGGCCAGGGGGACGGTAAAGGTTTTCGCCATCGGGCATCACGCCTTTTCGTTTATTCAGGCTGGGTTCGCATATATATTGAGTATTATACCGTATTCGGAAAAAACTTTAAAGGGCTTTTTCAGAGTTTTTCCACTCAAATTAAGAAGATATCGCCTGTTTCCACTTGAATCCGCGCGGGCGGGTATAGTAAAATAGAAGACATCGGGCCGGTATGCCGGCAAAGGGAAGGAAGGGACTCTCCGCATGAGCCGTTTGAAAATCGGGCTGTTTAACGATTCGTTTCCCCCCACCATCGACGGGGTGGCCCAGGCTGTGAAAAATTACGCGGCCGTGCTGCACGACAAGCACTGCGATGTGACGGTGGTGACGCCGGATTATAAGGATGTACAGGACGATTACCCCTTCGAGGTGTTCCGGTACCGTTCGCTGCGCGCCGACAAGCGGATCGGCTACCGGGTGGGCAATCCTTTTGACCCCAAAACCCTGATCAAGCTGCGCACCAAGCGGTTTGATCTGATGCATATTCACTCCCCCTTCGCCTCGTCGGTGCTGGTCAGCAACATCAACCACCGGCCCAAGGTGCCGGTGGTGCTCACCTACCACACCAAATTCGACGTGGACATCGCCAAGCGGGTGCCTCTGGACGGTATGCGGAAAATCGCCATGAAGTTCCTGCTCGACAACATCAACGCGGTGGACGAGGTCTGGGTGGTGACAGAGGGCTGCGGCCGCGCCCTGCGGGACGTGGGGTACCGGGGCAGCTACCACGTGATGGAAAACGGCACCGATTTCGCCTACGGCCGGGCGCCGCAGGGGGAAATCGACGCGCTGCGGGAACAGTACGGTGTGCGGGAGGACGAGTTCGTTTTCCTGTTCGTGGGGCGTATGATGTGGTACAAGAACGTGCGTCTCATTCTGGACGCGCTGAAATATCTGTACGGGCAGGGGGTGCCCTTCCGGGCCTTTCTGGTGGGAGACGGGTTCGACGCGCCGGATATACAGGCCTACGCCAAGGGGATCGGGCTGGAAGGGCCGGTCACCTTTACGGGGGCGATTTACGACCGGGAGGCGCTGCGGGCGTATTACTCCCTGGCGGATATGTTCCTGTTCCCCTCCACCTACGACACCTCCGGCATTGTGGTCAAGGAGGCGGCGGCCTGCGACTGCCCCGCCCTGCTGGTGGAGGGAAGCTGCGCGGCCGAGGGGGTCGCCCACGATTTCACCGGCTTTCTGGCGGAGGAAACCGCCGAGTCCTGCGGGCAGGTGCTGTTTAAGGCCTGCGAGGATCGGGGGCATATTGCGGAGGTGGGCAAGCACGCGGGCGAGCACCTTTACCTCTCCTGGGAGACGGCGGTGGAGCGGGCCTACAAGCGCTACACGGAAATCCTCGACCGATGGCCGGGTCCCATGCCATATAACGGAAAAACCCGGTGGTACTGAACAAGCAGAGCCCGCTGAAGCCATGGCTTCAGCGGGCTCTGCTTGTTGAACGGAGGCTCAATATTGCTTGCGCCGCAGGATGCGGGCGGAGAGAAGCAGGGAGGCGGCCAGGGCGGCCGCCAGAACGGCCGCGCCGATAAAGGGCAGGGCTGTCACCACCCCGGCGGGGATTTGCGAAAGCATGGAAAACGCGTCGGGGAAAAGCTTGCTGACCAGGACGATCGCCATAACGGGGAAGAAGACCACCAACAGCATGATGATCCGGCTTTTATTGACCCCGAACTTATAGAAGATCGGGAAGAGGATCGCCATGAGAACCAGGGCGGCCACCAAGGCGCCGATGAGGCCGAACAGCATGTCGTTGAAAGCGGCGTTCCCTTTGACCAGCTGCACCACCGAGCTGACGCCGGCGGTCAGCAGGCAGCCGAGCAGCCCCAACAGCAGGCTGGAGGCGTACCGGGAGAGAACCACCTGCATGGGGGGCAGCGGCGAGGCGGCCACCAGCTTATCGAAGCCGTTCTGTTCATCGTAGGCGAAGCAGTTGATGGACAGCATGAAGCAGACGACAGCCATGAAGGAGCTCATGCTGGCCGCCCCGTCCCCGATGCCGGAAAAGATGGCGACCATCAGCACAATATACACGATGAAAAATTTCCCTTGTCTGCCGATGAGGGACAGATCCTTATATATCAAGCCTTTCATGACCGGCCGCCTTTCTTTTTTCTGGTATAGAACAGCATGATTTCCTCGATGGTGGGGCGCTCGGCTGTCAGGGCGGGATACCGGCGGGCCACATCCCGGCGGCAGAGGGCCTCAAAGCCGAAGGCGTTCTCATGCACGCCGATAAAATCGGCGTCGTTCAGGACGCGCCGCTGATCCGCCCCGCCCTTGACAACGGCGTAGTCCTCCCGCAGCACGTCCTTTTCCTCGTGGAACAGCAGCTTTCCCTCATGGAGAAGGGCGATGGTGTCCGCCACCTTATCCAGATCGCTGGTGATATGGGAGGAAAGGATGACGGCGCGGGTTTCGTCCTGCAGAAAATCCAGAAAAATATCCAGGATTTCATCCCGCACGAGGGGATCCAGACCGCTGGTGGGTTCGTCCAGAATGAGCAGGTCGGGATGATGGCTCAGGGCGGCGGCAATGGCCAGCTTCATTTTCATGCCGCGGGAAAACTCCTTGACGATTTTGTTTTCCGGCAGGCTGAAGTCCCGCAGGTAGCCGGCGAAGGCTTGGTCGTCCCAGTCGGCGTACAGGCCCTTCATGTACCGGCCGATCTGACGGGGAGCCAGCACATCGTGAAAGCAGGGCTCGTCGAACACCACGCCAATGCGCTTTTTCACGGCGGTCTCCTGCTCGATGTTGTCCAGTCCGAAGAGGCGGATGGATCCCGCGTCGCGGCGGATCAGGTTGAGAATGAGCTTGATGGTGGTGCTCTTGCCCGCGCCGTTGGTCCCTACCAGGCCGGTGATGGTGCCGGGCGCCACCGAGAGGTTCACGTTGTCCAGGCAAAACCCGTCGAACCGCCGGGTCAGCCCTTGTATCTCCAGAATGTTGTCCATGGTTTCTTCTACTCCCTTATGCGTTAGAATGGATCCTGGTACAGGATCCGGATGAGGGCGCACAGCTCGTCGGCGTCCACCCCGGCGGCGCGGGCCGCGTCCACGGCGTCGGCCAGATGGGCCTCCAGCCGCCGCCGCTGTTCCTCCCGCAGGATGTCCAGGTTTTTCGCCGCGACAAAGCTGCCCCGTCCCGTCATGGTGACGATAAAGCCTTCCCGCTCCAGTTCCTCATAAGCGCGTTTGGTGGTGATGAGGCTGATGCGCAGCTCCTTGGCCAGCAGCCGCATGGAGGGCAGCGCTTCCCCCTCCGTCAGCTCTCCGGCTACAATTGCCTGTTTGATTTGCACCACGATCTGCTCATAAATGGGCATATCGCCGGTGTTGCGAATTACAATGTTCAAGGGGCGATCCTCCAAACGTGCTTATTGTATATATAGTATATACACAATAGTTTGTTTTGTCAACCGGTATTTTTCCCCGCGCCGCTGTCGAAAAAATGCAGACGGAACTTGCCGCCGGATCGTTGCGTGAACGGCCGGAATGCGGTATACTAAGGGCAGCGGATAGAGGTTGTATTGTATATTTATCGTATTATATACGATGAGTTTAGAAAATAAGATGGCGGAAAGGGTAAAGGATGGCTGTGGAATATAACGCGTATGTTCCGTCCCCGGAGGAGATGCAGCGCCGGGCTCTGCGGGCGGACGGCAACTTTATTGGAACCGGCATGCTGTTCTTGGTCGCCCTGTCCCAGTTTCTTTACACCATCGTGGTGCTGGGGCTGGTGTTCTTTCATGTGATCCCCTATGCGTATGTGGGGCTCAACGATCTGGGGCTGGGCAACACGTCGTATTTGCTGCTGTATATGGGCGTATACATCGTGATGATGGGGGCGCCGCTGCCGGTGGCGGCCTTGATCCAGCGGCGGCGGATTCAGCCCTTCGGCCCGGCCAAAAGGGTGCACCCGCTGGCGTTCGCCGGCGGGGTGCTGGGCGGCATGGCCATGTGCGTGGTGGCCAACATCATCGCCAGTTACATCATGAATTTCCTGATGCTGCTGGGCATTCCCCAGCCGCCCATGCCCGATACCCTGACGCGCACGCCGCTGAGCCTCGGGCTCAACCTGTTGATTTTCGCGGTGCTGCCCGCGCTGCTGGAGGAAATGGTGTTCCGGGGCTATGTGCTGCGCACGCTGCGGCCCTACGGCGACCGGACAGCCATTCTGGTTTCCTCCCTGCTGTTCGCCCTGATGCACGGGAACGTACTGCAGGTGCCTTTCGCGTTTATCGTGGGGCTGGTGCTGGGATATGTGGCGGTGCAGACGGACAATATCTGGCTGGCGGTGGTCATTCACTTCGGCAACAACGCCATGTCCACGGTGCTGCAGTACCTGCAGATCGGCATGAGCGCGGAGGATCAGAACCGGATGACCACGCTGGTATTCTGCGTGCTGGCGCTGGTGGGGCTGCTGGCGCTGATCCTTCTCAAGGTGCGGGGCAGCCGGCTGGCGGCGCCGGTGAACCGGAACGGCGGCGGGGTGCCCACGACCCGGCATTTGAGCGGGCTGGTGGCGGCACCGGCCTTTACGATTGCGATCATCGCGTTTATTCTCCTCATTCTGCTGAACACCGCGCTGAGCGTGGTACAGGCTGCGGCGTAAAGAGAAACCGCACGGAAAGGGGCACATGGTCTTGGCAGACGAAACCTACATGCGTCTGGCGCTGGAGCTGGCGCGGCAGGCGGCGGAGGAGGGCGAGGTGCCGGTGGGGGCGGTAATCGTGCGGGACGGCGAGGTGATCGCCACCGGGCGAAACCGGCGGGAAACCGCCCGCCACGCCCTGGCTCACGCGGAAATCGAGGCCATAGCCGGGGCCTGCGCGAGGCTGGGAGGATGGCGGCTTTCCGGCTGCGATTTGTACGTGACGCTGGAGCCCTGCCCCATGTGCGCGGGGGCCATCATCAACGCCCGGCTGAGCAGGGTCGTCCAGGGGACGGCGGATCCCAAGGCCGGCTCCTGCGGATCGGTGGTCGATTTGTTCGCCCTGCCCTACAACCACCGGCCCGTGCTGGTGACCGGGGTGCTGGAGGAGGAATGCGCGGCTGAGCTGACCGGGTTCTTCCAGCGGCTGCGGCGGGAGCGGGACGGAAAAAAGCGGACGGGGCCGTGGAATGAGCAAAAAAAGAGGTAGCCTTTTGCAAAAATCTGTGGTATACTGAATTTATCAACAGAATACGTGCCGGAGCGATTGAGTTGTGCACAAACAGGACCTGGGGAAACCGCGGGTGTGTTTGCTGTACGGCTCTTTTTTTGTCTTGCGGGCGCTGACAGGGGGAATCGAATCCATGCCAAATCAATCCACCGCCTTTGACGTCGCGATCATCGGGGCGGGCATCGTCGGGTGCGCGGCCGCCTTCGAACTGAGCAAAACCACCGCCCGGGTGGCGCTTCTCGATCGGAGCAACGACGTGGGCACTGGCACCACCCGGGCCAACAGCGGCATCATCCACGCCGGGTACGATCCCGAGCCGGGCACGCGGATGGCCCGCTTCAATGTGGAGGGCAACGCGCTGACCCGGCAGCTGGCCGGAGAACTGCGGGTACCTTTTGTGGGCAACGGCTCTCTGGTGGTCGCCTTGTCCGAGGAGGATTTGCCCGTGCTGCGCGGGCTGTACGAGAGAGGACAGGCCAACGGCGTGCCAGGGCTGGAGCTGCTGAGCGGCGAGGAGGCCCGCCGGCGGGAGCCGGCGCTGGCCGGCGAGGTATGCGGGGCCTTATGGGCGCCCACGGCGGGGATTATCAGCCCGTGGGAGATGGCCATCGCCCTGGCGGACACGGCGGTGGTCAACGGCTGCGAGTTCCACGGAGGCTGCGCCGTGACCGGCATCGAACGGGAGGCGGACGGGTTCCGGCTGCACACCACGGGGGGCGATTTTCTCGCCCGGCGGGTTATCAACGCGGCGGGTACCCACGCGGACGCGGTCAACGCCTTCGTAGCCGCCCCGTATTTCCGGATACAGCCCTCCAAGGGGCAGTACTATCTGCTGGACAAATCCCAGGGGGAACTGGTGGGGGCCACGGTGTTCCAGTGCCCCTCCGCCGCGGGAAAGGGTGTGCTGGTATCCCCCACGGTCCACGGCAATCTCATCGTCGGGCCGGACGCCATCCCCGCCGCGGGTCCGGACGATGTGGCGGTCACGGCCCAGGGGCTGAGCTTTGTGGCGGGGATGGCCCGCCGCTCCGTGCCTGGATTCAACCTGCGGGAATCCATCCGCAATTTCGCGGGGGTGCGGGCTATCAGCGATCAAGACGATTTTATCGTGGAGGAAGCGCCCGGCTGTCCCGGGTTCATCAACCTGTCGGGAATCAAGTCTCCCGGTCTGACCTCGGCCCCCGCCCTGGCGAAGGAGGCGGTCGCGCTGCTGCGAAAGAGCGGCCTTGTCCTGCAGGAGCGGGAGGGATTCCGCCTGCATCCCCGGCCGCGGCCCTTCCGGTACGCCGGAGCGCGGGATCGGGCAGCCATGGCGGCGGAAAACCCGCGGATGGGCCGGGTGATCTGCCGGTGCGAAACGGTGACGGAGGGGGAAATCGTCGAAGCGATACACGCACCGGTTCCCGCCCGTTCCATCGACGGGGTCAAACGGCGGGTGGGCAGCGGCATGGGCCGGTGCCAGGGGGGCTTCTGCAGCCCCCGCATCGCGGCCATTTTGGCGCGGGAGCTGAACATTCCCCTGACTGCTGTGCTGCAGGACGGGGAAGGGACCGAAATACTCACGGAGGAGCTGGGACATGAATACCATCGGATATGATTTGGTCGTCATTGGCGGCGGCCCGGCGGGGCTGGCGGCGGCGGTGGCCGCCCGGGACAAGGGAGTGCGCTCCATCCTCGTGCTGGAACGGGACGGGACGCTGGGGGGCATTCTCAATCAGTGCATTCACAACGGGTTCGGGCTCCACTATTTCAAGGAGGAGCTGACCGGGCCGGAGTACGCGGGGCGGTTCATCGACAAGGCGGCCGGGGGCATCGACATCAAGACCGACACCATGGTGCTGGACATTTCCGACAGCCGGCTCATCCAGGCAGTCAATCCCACCGACGGCTATCTGTCCATCCAGGCGGGGGCTATCGTGCTGGCCATGGGCTGCCGGGAGCGGACGCGGGGAGCCATCGGCATCCCCGGCACCCGGCCGGCGGGTGTGTACACAGCCGGATGCGCCCAGCGGTTTGTCATCATCGAGGGCTGTATGCCGGGCCGGCGGGTGGTCATTCTCGGCTCGGGGGACATCGGGCTTATCATGGCGCGGCGGCTGACCCTGGAGGGGGCCAAGGTGCTGGCCTGTGTGGAGTTGCAGCCCTATTCCGGCGGGCTGCAGCGAAACATCACGCAATGCCTGGAGGATTTCGGGATTCCGCTTTACCTGTCCCACACCGTCACCGACATCCGGGGAGACAAGCGGGTGGAGCAGGTGGTGGTGTCGGCGGTGGACGACAGCCGCCGGCCGGTGCCGGGCAGCGAGATGGTGTTCGACTGCGACACCCTGCTGCTGTCGGTGGGGCTGATTCCGGAAAACGAGCTGTCCCGGCAGGCGGGAGTGGAGCTGGATCCCCGTACGAACGGGCCGCGGGTTTATGAAAATATGGAGACGTCCCTGTCGGGGGTGTTCGCCTGCGGCAATGTGGTGCATGTGCACGACCTGGTGGATTTCGTCACCATGGAGAGCACCCGGGCAGGGGAGGCCGCGGCGGCCTACCTGCAGGGGGACGCGCGGGGCGGCCCGGCCCTGGAGGTGCCGATCCGGGCCGGGGAAGGCGTGACCTACACGGTCCCTCAGGTGATCCGGCCGGATCGGATGGGCAAGACGGCGGAGCTGTTTTTCCGGGTGAACGCGGTGTATGAAAACGCCGTGCTGCGGGTGAGCGCCGGGAATCGGGTGCTGCTCGAGAAAAAACGGGAGCATATGGCGCCCGGCGAGATGGAACGGCTGCCGCTGCCGGCCAAGCTGATGCGAGACGCGGCGGAGCCGGTTACGGTACAGGTTGTGAAGGGAGGGAACGGCTGATGGACGGTTTGGAACGCCGGCTGGTCTGCATCGTCTGCCCGAAGGGCTGCCGGCTGCGGGCGCGGCAGGAGGAAGGGCGCTGGACGGTTGAGGGCAACGGCTGCCCCCGAGGCGAGGCATACGCCCTGCAGGAGCTGACCGCGCCCACCCGGGTGCTGACCACCACCGTGCGGCTGACGGGAGGGGCGCATCCCCGCCTGCCGGTCAAGACAGTGGGGGCCATCCCCAAGGAGCGGCTGTTCGACGCTATGGAGGCTCTGCGGCAGGTGGAGCTGACCGTTCCTGTGCGGCGGGGCGATGTGGTGGTGCCCGATCTGCTGGGCACCGGCATAGCGGTGGTAGCCACGCAGGAAGCGGAATAACGAAACGAACAAGCCGGGGAGCGGATGTTTACAGACGCCGGGGGGATATGGTACACTGTATCCGACGCACAAAGCAGAGGAGGGGGTTCCGTGCGGTTTCGCGGGGCGATTTTTGATTTGGACGGCACGCTGCTCGACTCCATGGGCATGTGGGACGACATCGATGTGGCGTTTCTTTCCCGGCGGGGGCTGACCGTTCCGGATGACTACGTGCAGGCCATTGTTCCGCTGAGCTTCCGGGAGACGGCCGTATATACCATCGATCGGTTCGGGCTGACGGAAACGCCGGAGGCGGTGATGGAGGAATGGATGCGCATGGCGGAGGAGGCCTATGCCTTCCGGGTGGAGCCCAAACCCTATGCGGCGGAGCTGCTGCGCCGGTGGAAGGCGCGGGGCATCCGGCTGGCGGTGGCGACGGCCAACCACGAGAAGCTCTTTGCCCCGGCACTCCGGCGGGCGGGGATTTACGACTGCTTCGACGCCTTCACCACCCTGGCGGAGGTAAAGCGGGGCAAGGGCTTCCCCGACATTTATCTGCGCACGGCGGAGAAGCTGGCTCTGCCGCCGGCGGACTGCCTGGTGCTGGAGGACATTCTGGCGGGAATACGGGGCGCGCGAGCGGGCGGCTTTCAGACCGCGGCGGTGGCCGATCCCTCCAACCGGCACTCCAGGGAAGCGCTGGCGCGGGAGGCGGACCTGTTTTTGCAGGATTTTTCTGAAGCGCTGCGCTGGTGAGCGGTCTTGACAAAGTTTCCACAAGGGTGTATGCTGATTACGCCGCGAAAAACGGCGAAAAGACACCTGCATAAACGAAACAAGGGGTGCTGGCGTAAGGCCGGCTGAGAGGAAGCCCGTTTGGCTTTAAACCCTGTACCTGATCCGGATAATACCGGCGGAGGGATGTTTTCATAGGCGGCTGCCGGACGGGCCTTGGGCCTGTCTTCCGGAACTGCGTGAAAATCCTCCACCAACGGGTGGAGGATTTTTTTATGAAGCATGATTCGTGGCAGGAAAGAGAAGGGAAGACGCCTCTATGCAAACCAGCAAATCCATCCGACTGACGGAGAGCGCCATCATGCTGGCGTTCGCCACCGTGCTCAGCCTGATCAAAATCGTGGACATGCCCTTCGGAGGCAGCGTCACGGCCTGCAGCATGCTGCCGATTTTGATCATCGCCTACCGCTATGGCACCAAATGGGGCCTGTTCACCGCCTTTGCCGCCAGCCTGCTGCAGATGCTGATGGGGCTGAACAGCTTCAGCTATGTGACCAGCACGCGGGCCCTGATCGCCGTGGCTGTGTTCGATTTCCTCCTGGCGTTCATGGCAATGGGACTGGGCGGGGTGTTCCGCAAGGTCATTTCCAGCCAGAGCGGGGCCCTGGCTGCCGGCGCGGTGCTGGCCTGCTTCATCCGGTATCTCTGCCATACGGGGGTGGGCGCCACCGTGTGGGCGGACATCTCCATCCCGGCCCATGACGCGCTGATTTATTCCATCGTGTACAACGCCTCGTACATGGTGCCCGAGACCATCATCACCGTTATCGGTGCGATTTTTGTGGGCCAGATGCTGGATTTCCGGCGGGAAACCATCGAGCGGGTGCCGGCGACCGCCCGCAAGGGCTCCAATCTGCTGGGCGGCCTCTGCCTGGCGGCGGCGGTGGCGTTTGACGCGCTGATGCTGTACAACGCGGTGCAGACCGAGGAAGGCTTCGATATCACCCTGATCGGCGGGGCCAACTGGCTGCTGATGGCGGCGGTGTCCCTGTGCGCGGTGGTTCTCTATTTTGTCCCGCAGGCTGCGCGGCCCTGGACACTGGGCGGGTTTGCTCTGGCCTATGACGTGGTGCATGTCATCCAGCACGGCACGGCCGGCGCGGACTGGGCGATGCTGGCCGGGCTGACCGCTGGAGCGGTGGTGCTGGCGCTGGCTTTCGCCGGGCTGCGGAAATCCGCGGTGGTGGCCGCGGTGGTTTTCTTCGATGGGATCCATATCGTTTCCACCGCTCTTACTGAGGGGCTGCCCGCTTTTGTCTGGCCCGACGCGGTATGGTATATCGGGCCGGTGATGGCGGTGGCGCTGGGCGCGCTGGCCATTCTGGCGCTGAACAAATACGACAAGACCCGCGCGCAGCGGCTGGCAGCGAAACCTGAGGAAGAAAAGACGCCCGTTCACGCGGGATAAACCCGGGGCCGGGAGAGGGTATCCTCTCCCGGCCTTTTTGCATATACTGGCAGGAATGCGTTGAATTTTAACAAATGGCGTGGTATGATGAAGGGGAAGAATAGGCACACTATCCATAGGATCGCCGTGATGGGGTTGTGGAAGGAGTATGCCATATGAAACGGGTGCAGGGAATCACCGCGGCGCTGGCGGCGGCGTTTTGCGTTTGTTTGGGCTCCTGCCGCCCGGTGGAGGGTTCCCGGGCGGAAGACAAGCATCCGGCCCCGCCCTACGCCGGCGTTACCGTCCGGCCGGCGGAGGATGCGGTCGAGGTGGACTGGAAGGCGGGGGACGTGGTAAAGCTGGAGTTTTACACCCAGCCGCCGGGTCGGGAGGCTGCTTCCCGGGTGCTGACCGACGCCAAGCGGCTCAAGCGCGCGCTGTCCCTGCTGACCCGCATGACGCTGCACGACAATGCGCCGCAGGATTGGGGCGAACGGAACGGCACGGCTTTGATTCTGGAGTTGACGTACCGGGACGGCACGGTAAGGACGGTGGCCTATTTCGATGGGTGCCTGCGCATCGAGGGCGAGGCGCCGCCCCAAGGCGGGCGGTGGCTGACGGTGGAGGGCAGGCCGGATCTGGCCGCGCGTATGCAAGCACTGTAAATGACCGGCGGATGTATCCATCCGCCGGCTTTTTACGCTGGATTTATAAAGGCCAAGCGGCCGCTTACGATGGTTCTTCTAGTTCTTTTCGTCCGGATACATGGCCGCGTGGAGGGCGGCGATATCCACCTTTCCCTGCTCGTAGGCTTCTTGCAGGGTGAGCACCTCGTCGCGGGTCACCACGTATATGGCCAGGCTATACGGCGCCATCTGCCCGCCGGTGAAGGTATAGCCGCCGATGTCCTCGCTGTACGGTTTGCCGTCGAGCTGTGCGTCCCAATGGGCCCCCATATGCTGGCGGAACACGGTGTAGGATATCCCGTCATACAGCACTGGAACGGTTTCGGTGAACGCCGCCCGTTCGTACATGCCTTTGGGCCAGGCACCTATTTTCTCCAGGTGATCGAACAGGCGGCCCGCCATTTCGCCGCGCGCGCCGGGCGTCGAGGGATTGGTCACGGAGGCGGGGGGCTTGCCGGTGGTCTTCACTTGTGGGCCCGGATTGGTGGTCTGAACCGTGCAGGCTTCGATGCGCAGGGCGTTGACCTGCGGCGGATAGGTTTCCATAACCGTGCCGTCGAAGTAGATGATGACGCGATCGCCCGGCTGGAAGGCGGGGCTGCCGTTGGGTACGGAGACAAATGCCTCATTCCCCGAATCCGGGAAGCCGGCCCCCGGCTTGACCATGTAGGCGCCGTTCAGACTTTCGAGAATCGTCGCGTAGAAAAAGGGCGTCTGCGTGGCCGCTGTGGTGGTCGTCAGCAGCGTGGCGGGGCCGGCCCCCTGGCGCTCTTTGGGAAGCATCCGCCAGACGTCCGCCGCCTGCACGCTGCCGGCCGCCGCCGCGTCTTCCAGGGTGGACACCCGGTCGCTCCACACGATATACACCCCCAAGGGCGAAGGACTGTATATCGCGGGGCTGAGGAATGTATAGCCATCCAGCAGGATGGAGTGAACCGCGTCGTCCCCGGGGCCGGCGTACGTAACCACCGCGTAGTCGCCGCAGGTGCCCAGCAGGCCGAACGCGTCGGCCGACCAGGGCTCCCCGCCGTTTTCCGCCCAGTAGGCGGCGAAGGCCGCCCGGATCCGGGAATCTTCCATACCGGTGGAGGACTCCGCCTCCCCCGGCCCTATTCCGGGCTCCTTCGGCAGACTGCCCGCCACATAGGGGATGGTAAAGGCCGCCAGCGCGATGAGCACCGCCGCGCAGGCGGCTCCCGCGGCGATCCACGCCCTGACGGGCTTCTGATCTTCTGGAAGGAATCGTTCGCAGGAGGTGTAGCGGCCCACGATGTCCGGCTTTTCGGGCAGCGTCAACCGGACGTCGCCGCGCAGGCGCTCCTTCCAGCCTTGTTTATCCGACATGTGTTTCCCTTCTTTCGCCTTTATCCAATTGCTCGTAATACCGTTTGAGTTTTTTCTTCCCCTCCGAATACCGCCAGAGGACGGTACCATAGGGAATATCCAGATACCGGGCGATTTCGGTGAGCTTCAGGCCGGCGAACACGTGAAGAACCACCACGGGATATTCGCCGGCGGAGAGCACCCGCAGCGCTTCGCCGACGAGCATGGTCTCCAGGCAGCCGGTTTCCGTCCCGCCGGCCGCGGGCAGGGCGTCGGGCTCCTCCTCGTCCATCGTGTCGTAGTGGGCGCGCCGCAGCTGCCAGCGGGCCACATTGCGGGTGACGCCGAACAGCCACGCCCGCCCGTTGGTGCCCGGCCGGTACCGGCCCGCGCAGGTCTGCACTGTCAGGAACACTTCCTGCACCGTATCCTCCGCCAGCGCCGTATCCCCCGTCAGGGACGCCGCCAGTAGAAAAACCGGCTGATAATAGGCCCGATACAGCTCGGCCAGGGCGTTGGGATCGCCTGCCGCAACGGCCGCCAGGCCGGCCTCCAGTTCCGCTTTGGTCATCAGCACCGCTCCTCCCGCCCATCTGGGCCAACCTCTGCAGAGTCGAGGGGATCGGAGCCGATCCCCTTCATCTATATATGATACCAGAAAGCCGAATCCTTGGGTGTTTACGGGAACAAAATAAAAAACGCCTGCGAAAATTTCCGCAGACGTTGCTTGCAAAGGGTGCCGGATCCTTTATAATAAATACAGGGAGGGGATAGGATGCCGGATTGTGAACAGAAACATTGTCCGTACTGCGGTCACTCCCTGCCTACCGGGACGTCCTTCTGCCTGCACTGCTGCAAAAGGCTCGTCCAAACCCGCCGGCCGTTGAATCGAAAGCCGTTTCCAGGGGCGCTGCCCCTCTCCGCCGGGGCGCTGCTTCTGGCGGGCTGTGTGCTGACGGTCCTGCTTGTTCGGGAATCGCCGTCCGGCCTCCCCGTCGGGGCCGCCTCACAGCCACCCTCTGCCAGCCAGGCACCGTCCGAAAACAGCGCGTCAGGCGGCTTGACCCCGCCGGCGGAGCCGCCATCCCAGCTGTCGTTTTCGGGCTCCGAAGCGTCTGTTTCGCCCAGTCCCCCTCATTCCGTATCTGGCTCCGCGCCCGCTTCCTCGTCATCGACGGGCTCCTCCGCCGTGATAAACCGGACAGGCTATTACGGCGAAGTCGTCACCAACGCGTACCGGCTGGAACAGGCAATTAAATCCTTGATCCGCCAGGAAGACAGTGGACTCTACGTGCCGTCCGCTATGTACCGGCCGGACATTATGGCCACCGATCCCCTGTATACCAAGTTTATGGCCTCCTATGAAACCGATTTGCGGGTTCTGAAGGTAAACACCTCCCGGCCGGCGGATTTTACCGCCTTGTATGGGAATCACTGGTATACCTATGAAATCCGCTGGAAGGAAAAACCGCTGCTGAGCGTTGTGCTGGAGAACACAAGCGGCTTTGTCCAATTGGACAGCGACGGTTCTTATACCGACCGGGCTTTAGAGCCGCTGCTGATGTTCTATGCCTATCGGGTGATTACTCAGAGCAATCCGACGCATAGCAGCAGCTTCGACATCTATACAGCCATGCTGAAAACCCGCCCGATCATTTGGAACGATCACGCCCAGGACTACCTCTGGGCGGAGGACTCCGCCGCCTTCGTGGGCAGCGCGCCCTATTGCCTGGAAATAACACAAGAGGGTTATTTCCACCAGTACGAATTGTATCTAGACGGTGAAAAAACCAGCGACGTCCGGCACCGTCTGTATTTTTGCCCTGCCGATCGATACAAGGGCGGCGCGGCAAAGCTCTCCTCCAGCGCACCGGAAAAGACGTGGACCCATCTGACCGCCGAGGCCGGGCTGCGTCAGGCACTGGCCGCATGCCCGTGTGAGATTCTAAAGCGCGAAGAGCTGAAAAACGGCCGGTATCGGTATACGCTGACGCACCGCACGGAAAAGAACCCGTTTACCATGGAGTTCTCCGTGTATGGGGATTACGTGCGCTTTACCATCGAGCAGCGCATCCTCTATCGGCTGGAGGCGGTCGGTTCGCCCGGCTGGGCCGCCGCCCGCGCCCGTATGGATACCATGCGCAGTGTCGCGGCGGAAATCGCCGCTCGGATAACGCCGGACTATACGGAAAACATAGCGGCCTATTTACGCGCGGATTCCAGCGGCCGCCAAAAGCTGACAAGAGGCATGCTGGTGCAGACGCAGCAGTACCCGCCCGTGGACAGCGCTAAGGACCTTAGCTGGAATCCGGACGATATGGACAAGGACGGGTATGTCACCTCCCGCCATATCATTGAGCTGTATCTTTACTAGGCCCTGCTTGGAAAATAGACAGTATTCTGGATTTTCCAAACAGAGCCTAATCCAGCGGCTTCTCCCCCACATCGTCCAGGGCCTGATTGCAAAGCAGCACACTCTGGTGCGTGTGCAGGGCTCGAATCAGTACGGCGTCCCGCCGGATTTTCGGGTACAGCACCGGATATTGGCAGAATTTTAAGCAGCGCTGGCATTCCTCCAGAGTCAACTGCATGGCCAGCGCCAGGCGCAGGATCTTATCCCGGGCAGGGAATTTCTGCCCCGCGAAAATCGCGTAGGCATAGCTGGTGTGAATATCCGCGGCTTTGATGACATCCGCCCGTTTCTTCCCGCGGCTTTCCACCAGCTCCGTCAGATATTGTCCCACGTTTTGATGGACAAAGCCGTCCCGGTTTTCCTCCAGATAGCTTTCCATATGCAGATCCGCCTGCTGCAGCTCCAGCAGCATATCGTCTGTGGCCCGTTCCAGCATGTGGCTCCCTCCTGCGGCAATACTGTATAAAATTATAGCGAGACGGTGACGAGAATGCAACCATGGCTCGATTGGTTCCAAGCCGAATATGAGGACGTGCGGATACTCAAGCAGACCGCCGCCTCCCGCATCGGCCTTTGCCGTCACAGAAAAACGGGCATGGAGCTGGTGCGGCTGGAGCTAGAGAATACCAACGAGGAGGTTTATCGGCGGCTCCTGCCATTGGAGCACCCCTGCCTGCCGCGGATTTATGAGGTGCGGGCGGACGGAGACCGGCTGACCGTTCTGGAGGAATTCGTGGACGGCGTCACTCTGGCCCAACGGATGAAGCAAGGCGCTGTATCCGGGAAAGAAGCGCGCCGCTATATGCTGGGGCTCTGCGACGCACTGGAAATCCTGCATGGCGCCTGCATCGTTTATCGGGATGTGAAGCCGTCCAACATCCTGATAACCAACGACGGATCGATTAAATTGATTGATTTTCATATATCCCGTATACGCAGCGGCTTTCAGGAACGGGACACGCAGATAGCTGGTACGGTGGGGTACGCCCCGCCGGAGCAGTTTGGGCTGACGGCGACTGAGCCGCGGGCGGACATCTACGCGTTGGGCGTTCTGTTCAATCAGATGCTGAGCGGGGAGCATCCATCCGTTCGGATGTGCCGGGGATACCCCGCTCATATTGTCCGAAAGTGTACGCGCACGGATGTGGAATCCCGGTATTCCTCTGTCGTAGCCCTGAAGAGGGCGCTGCTGCTCTGGCCCGCCTTCCTTCCCAAATAAAAATCAGTGACCGACTTTCCACCGGCGCATAGAATGGAATGAGCTCGGAAGAAAGGAGGTCACCGATTATGTGCCTGAAGAACCTGTTTTGCGGCCTGGACTGCACGTGGATCCTCTTCATCATCATCCTGATTCTGCTCTGCGGCGACGACGATTGCGGATGTGGATGTGGTGAGACGCACGGCTGTGGCTGCGGCTGCTGATTCTTTTCCTCCTCCATAACGGGGAACAGGGGCGCGGTAAATACCGCGCCCCTGTTCCCCGTTTTTAAATCAGCTGTTTGTTCATCCACTTGCCTCGGAAGAACCGGATGGCGAAACACAGGATGCGGAACGCCCAGTCGATGGTCATGGCGATCCAGACTCCCAGCACCCCCATCTGGAGCCCCTTGGCCAGCAGGTAGCTGAACCCGATGCGGAACACCCACATGGAGACGATGGACACCGTCATGGTAAAGCGGACGTCCCCCGCGGCCCGCAGCCCGTTGGGCAGCACGAAGGAGGCGGGCCACAGCAGGATGGTGCACGCGATGCAGTACAGCATCAGCTCCCGGGCCAGCGCCGCCGTGGCGGGGGAGGGGTTGTAGATGCCGATGACCACCGGCAGCAGGGCGAGCATCACCAGATTGAGCGCTCCCATGGCCAGATAGGCGAGGCCGGTGAGCTTCAGCGTATATCGTTTGGCCTCCTCCTGCCGCCGGGCGCCGATGCACTGGCCTACCACCGTCACCATGGCGAGGCCGATGGCGGTACCGGGGATTTGGGGGAAGGCGGACAAGCTCATGCCGATGGCATTGGCGGTGGTGGCCGTCAGGCCGAAGGTGGCCACCAGCCCCTGGGTCATCAGCCGGCCGATCTGGAACATACCGTTCTCCAGGCCGGTGGGCACCCCGAATTTCAGGATATTCTTGATCATCTCGGGCTGGAAATCCAGCTTAAACACGGCCTCCAGCTGGATGACATGGGGCTTGAAGCGCAGCAGGCAGGTGATGAGCACCGCCCCCACCATGCGGGCGAACAGGGAGGCGATGGCCGCCCCCGCCACCCCCATATGAAAGCCGAAAATCAGCAGGGCGTTGCCGGCGATGTTGATGGCGTTCATCAGGGTGGAGGTGAGCATGGAGACCTTGGAATTGCCCATGGAGCGGTAAAGCGCCGCCCCGGCGTTATAGACGGCCAGGAAGGGATAGGACAGGGCCGACCAGAAAAAATACACCCGGCAGTTATCCATCACCTCCGGCTCGATTTTCCCGAAAATCAGGTCGAGGATGGGGTTTCGTCCGATGAGGCAGACGGCCATAATAAACACCGACATAGCCGTGGTCACCAACAGCAGCTGCTTGGCGGCGACGTTGGCCCGCTTGTTGTCCTCCCGCCCCAGGTACTGGGAAGCCACGATCGCCCCGCCGGTGGCCAGGGCGGAAAAGATGTTGATGAGCAGGATGTTGATAGCGTCCACCAGGGACACGCTGGACATGGCCGCCTCCCCGGTGCTGGCCACCATGATGGTGTCGGCCATGCCAATGGTGACCGCCAGGAATTGCTCCACAATCAGGGGTAAAATCAATTTGCGCAGATCCTTCGCCGTAAACATGCCGCCGCCCTCTTTCTCAAACCTTAATGATAGAGGAAGACCGCCGCGAATGCAAGCGCTAAAGCGACAAAAAATGCGAAAATACGCGAAAAAGTCGGCGCGCCGTATGGGCGGCGAGTGAAAAAGTGGGAAAAGTTAAGAAAAAACCGCGGGGTTTTTGCAAATCGGCGCCTCCCGCCGTTGCGATGGCCGGGAATCCTGTGGTATACTATTCCATACCATCAAACAAGGAGGGCTGCGCCGTGAACGTCCAAGTCGGGGACATTCTGGAAATGAAAAAAAACCACCCCTGCGGGGCCAATCGCTTCGCCGTACTGCGGGTGGGGATGGATTTCCGCATCAAATGCGAGGGCTGCGGCCATGAAATGCTGGTGCCCCGCCTGAAAATCGAGCGGCACATCAAACGCATCCACCGCCAGGACGACACCCTCTAGCCGGCCCTGTATACAAGCTGTAAATATAACCAGAATTATACGGAGGCCAATATGCTGGATAAATTGAGCGAAGTGGAAAAACGATATGAAGAAATCGAGCACCGGCTGTACGATCCGTCGGTGGTCGCGGACGTGGAGCAGTACCGCCAGCTGATGAAGGAAAGCGCCGCACTGCAGCCCATCGTGGAGAAATACCGGGAATATACGGCGGCCAAGCGGTACGCCGAGGAGGCCCGCGGCCTGCTGGACGGGGGCGGGCTGGACAAAGAGATGCGGGAGCTGGCGGAGCAGGAGCTGGCGGAGAACCGGGAAAAGGCGGAGGCCTGCGCCGAGGAGCTGAAGCTCCTCCTCCTGCCCCGGGATCCCAACGACCAGCGTAACGTCATTGTGGAAATCCGGGCGGGCGCGGGCGGGGAGGAATCGGCCCTGTTCGCGAATTCACTGCAGCGGATGTACACCATGTACGCCGAGCGGCGCGGCTTCGGCACCGAGGTGATGAACCGCAACGAAACCGAACTGGGCGGCTGCAAAGAGGTCAGCTTTATGGTGACCGGTGACGGTGCATACAGCCGCTTCAAATTCGAAAGCGGCGTCCACCGGGTGCAGCGGGTGCCCGAAACCGAGGCGGGCGGCCGGATTCACACCTCCACCGCCACCGTGGCGGTGCTGCCCGAGGCCGAGGAGGTGGAGCTGGAAATCAACCCCGCGGATTTGCAAATCGACACCTACCGCTCCAGCGGGGCGGGCGGCCAGCACATCAACAAAACCGAATCGGCCATCCGGATCACCCACCTGCCCACCGGCACGGTAGTGGAATGCCAGGACGAGCGCAGCCAGTTCAAGAACAAGGATAAGGCCATGCGGGTGCTGCGGGCCCGGCTGTTCGAGCGCAAGCAGCAGGAGCTGGACGCCGCCATCGCGGCGGATCGCCGCTCCCAGGTAGGCACCGGGGATCGAAGCGAGCGGATCCGCACCTACAACTTCCCCCAAGGGCGGGTGACGGATCACCGCATCGGCCTGACCCTCTACCGCATCGACGCGATCATGGACGGCGATTTGGACGAAATCATTGACGCGCTCATAACCGCCGACCGGGCGGAAAAACTACAGGCGGCGGGTGAGGGACAATGAGCGGCGAAACCCTGCGTCTGACCGACGCGCCCGCGGATTTGCGGCGGGCGGCGGAGCTGCTGCGGGCCGGGGAGCTGGTGGCCATTCCCACCGAGACGGTCTACGGCCTGGCGGCGGATGCCCTGAACGGGCGGGCGGTGCGGAAGATTTTCGAGGCCAAGGGCCGCCCCATGGACAACCCGCTCATCGTGCATATTGCCGACATAAGCGACTGGGCGGCGCTGGTGACCCATATTCCGGAGAAGGCCCGGGCGCTGGCCGCCGCCTATTGGCCGGGCCCGCTGACCATGATCCTGCCGCACGCCTCCTGCATTCCAGACGAGGTGAACGCCGGGCTGGCCACGGTGGCCGTCCGCTTCCCCGCCCATCCGGTGGCGCGGGACCTCATCCGCCTGACCGGGCGGCCCCTCGCGGCCCCGTCGGCCAACCGCTCCGGCATCCCGAGCCCCACGACCGCCGCCCATGTGCTGGCGGACATGGAGGAGCGGATCGCCGCGGTGGTGGACGGCGGCCCCTGCGCCGTAGGGGTGGAATCCACGGTGGTGGATCTTTCGGGTGAAACGCCCCGGCTGCTCCGCCCCGGCGGGGTCACGCTGGAGATGCTGGAGGCTGTCGCGGGGCCGGTGGACGTGGACGAAGCGGTGACTCACGCCCTGCGGGAAGGGGCCGCAGCCGCCTCCCCCGGCATGAAATATAAGCATTACGCCCCGGCGGCCCATGTGGTGCTGGTCAAGGGATCTCCCGCCGCCTACGCGGCCTATGTCAACCGGCGTGGATCCGCGTTTCCCGGCCGGGTGACGGCCATGTGCTTCGACGGGGAAGAGGGCGCGCTGACCGTGCCGTTCGTCACCTACGGGCGCCGGGAGGACGGAACGGATCAGGCCCATCGGCTGTTCGACGCGCTGCGGCGACTGGATGAACTGGGAGCCGAGGAGGTATACGCCGCCTGCCCGCCGGAGGACGGCGTGGGGCTGGCGGTCTATAACCGGATGCTGCGGGCGTCCGGATTCGAGGTGGTGGACGCGGATGAACCGGCCGGATAAGCTGTTTGTCCTGGGACTGACCGGCCCCACAGGGGCGGGCAAGTCCGCCGTGGCCGGCATGCTGGCCGCCGCCGGGCTGCCGGTGCTGGACGCCGACAAGATCGCCCGGGAGGTGGTAGAGCCCGGCTCCCCCTGCCTGGCCGCGCTGGCGCGGGCCTTTTCTCCCGACATCCTGCGCCCCGACGGAACCCTTGACCGCAAAAGGCTGGCCGCCCTGGCGTTTCAGGACGACGCCTCCGCTAAAAAGCTGAGCGCCGTCACTCACCCGGCCATTATCGCACGCTCCCTCGCCCGGCTGCGGGAGTGGGAGGCGGCGGGCTGCCGGGCGGCGGTGGTGGACGCGCCGCTGCTGTACGAAAGCGGCATGGACGCCATCTGTGGCCTGGTGGCGGCGGTGATCGCCCCGGAGGACTTGCGTCTGAAGCGGATTCTCGCGCGGGACGGCATCACCGAGCAAGAGGCGCGGCGGCGGATGGCCGTGCAGCCGGACGAGGCCTTTTATCGGGCCAAGGGTGCCCGGCTGCTGGTCAACGACGGCGATTTGGCCGCCCTCAGGCGGCAGGCGGACGCGCTGCTGGCCTGTATAAACCATCGGACATAAGACAGAAAGGGGTCCGGCCGTGAGCAAGTCAAAAACCGAAAATAAAAAGCGCGGCGGGCTCTCCATCCTGCTGGAGCTGTTGCTGCTGGCGGCGCTGGTCGTCGGTACGGGCTTCTTGCTGCGGGAGGGCTATCACCGCTATATGAAGGCGGCCTATCCCCTGCAGTATGACGAGCTGGTCGGCCGCTTTTCTCAGGAATACGGTATCGAGCCGTCCCTGGTGTACGCCGTCATCCGCACCGAAAGCGGGTTTGACCCTCAGGCGGTATCCTCGGCGGACGCCCGGGGCCTGATGCAGCTGACCGCTGACACGCTGGACTGGGCGGTGAGCAAGTCTCCGGGCGCCGAGCCGGTGGGCGGGGAGGATTTGTTCCGCCCGGAGGTGAATATTCGCTACGGGGTGTATGTCCTCAAGCTTCTGGGGGAACAATTTAAGGAACCGGACACGGTGCTCGCCGCCTACAACGCGGGTATGGGCAACGTGCGCCGTTGGCTGAAGGATCCGGCGTACTCGCAGGACGGCGAAACCCTGACCGCCATCCCGTTTGAGGAAACCCGGAACTATGTGCAGCGGGTGCGGGACGCTCAGGCGATGTACCGCGAGCTGTACGATATGGCGTAAATACAGCCGCTTCAAGCGGCATTTGGAAAGGAATGTGTGTCGACATGGCGGACAAGAACAAGGAACAAACAGCGGCCGACAAGCTGCGGGAGGAGCTGTGCTACGCGCCCACCCAGGCGGCCAAAACCCTCAGCGAGGAGGAAATCGCCAAGGCGGACGCCTATTGCGAGGAGTATAAGGCCTTTATCGACGCGGCCAAAACCGAGCGGGAGGCGGTGGAAACCGCTATCCGGGAGGCGGAAAAGGCGGGCTTCGTCCCCTTTGATCGGACCGCCGCGCTCAAGCCGGGCGACCGGGTGTATTACAGCAACCGGGATAAATCCCTGCTGCTCGCGGTAATCGGCAGCCGGCCGATTACCGACGGGGTGTCCATCGCGGCGGCCCACATTGACTCTCCCCGCCTGGATCTCAAGCCCAACCCCCTGTACGAGGACAGCAATCTGGCCTATTTCGACACCCACTATTACGGCGGGATCAAGAAGTACCAGTGGACGGCCATTCCCCTGGCCCTGCATGGGGTCATCGTCCGCCGGGACGGCACCACCGTGCAGGTGCGGGTGGGCGAAGACGACGGGGATCCCGTCTTCTGCGTCACCGACCTGCTGCCCCACCTGGGCACCGAGCAGATGAAGCGCCCCGCCACCGAGGTCATCAAGGGTGAGGATCTCAACCTGCTTATTGGCTCCCGCCCCTTCCGGGACGATGAGGGCAGCGATCTGGTCAAGCTGAATATCCTGAAGCTGCTTCATGAGAAATACGGCATTGTCGAGGCCGACTTCCTGTCGGCGGAGCTGGAAATCGTGCCCGCCTTCCGGGCGCGGGATCTGGGCTTTGACCGAAGCATGATCGCGGCCTATGGCCACGACGACCGGGTCTGCGCCTATCCGGCGCTGACCGCCCTGCTCGCGTTGGACGTCCCGGCCTACACCGCTGTGACCATCCTGGCCGACAAGGAGGAAACCGGCTCGGAGGGCAATACCGGCATGCAGTCCGCCTTCCTGCGGTATTTCATCGCGGACATTGCCGCCGCCTTTGGGCAGGAGGCCCGCCATGTGCTGACCAATTCCCTGTGCCTGTCGGCCGACGTCAACGCGGCGCTGGATCCCATCTATCCCGAAGTAATGGAGAAGCGCAACTGCGCTCAGCTCAACCAGGGCGTGGTATTGACCAAATACACCGGCTCCCGCGGCAAATCGGACACCAATGACGCCTCGGCCGAGCTGATGGGGCAGATCCGCCGCATCATGGATGACAGCGAGGTCGTCTGGCAGATCGGGGAGCTGGGCAAGGTGGACGCCGGCGGCGGCGGCACTGTGGCCAAGTATATCGCAGATTTGGACGTGGACACGGTGGACATGGGCGTGCCGGTGCTGAGCATGCACGCCCCCTACGAGGTAGTCTCCAAAATCGACGTGTATATGGCCCACCGAGCGTTTTACGCCTTGTTAAACCGTCAATAAAAAAGAAGCGGCCGCGCAGCGCGGCCGCTTCTTTTTTTGCTCTTATCCCCAAAGCTCCTGGATTTTGCGGTTAACCCGCTCCCGCATGGCCAGCACAGCCTGCGCGGTGCGGGGGTACTCCTTGAATTTCACCGCGCCGTCCTGCTCAAGCAGCGCCACGATCGCCTCATGGGGCAGCTTCTGCTCCAGCAGCTGGAGCGCCCGCAGATCCTGCAGCCCTTCATGGAACACCAGCTGCCGGATGGAGGGCACCGGCTCCCCGTCCGGGCCGGGATATACCAGGAAGGCGTCCCCCGCCGGGAAGGCGTCCTCCGCCCCCGTCTCGGCGTACGGATCAATCGGCCGCTTGGAAAGCATGCTGTACCAGAAATTATAGCCCCACTGGAGGAACCCCTCGATGTGGTACTTGAACAACTGCGCTCCCAGAATCCGATTGCGCGCCGACGGCATGGCCATGAAGCGATTGCTCACATCCTCCCCCTGCCCGCAGCAATAGTAGGTCCACAGATGCTCCACCCCATGATCCAGGAAGGTGTCCACATGGTTGTTGGCGGGAATGGGATGCTTCACCAGCCCCTTTTCATAGAAGGCATAGTCGGACAGCGCGTCAATGACCGGGCATTCGCCGCCCAGGGCCTCGTTCACCACCGCCGCCGCCCGGCCGTAGCTTTCCAGCGCGTCCATGCTCGGCTCATCGGACACGTGGAAATAGCAGCGGGACAGTCGGTCGGTCGTCCGTAAATGCGCCTGGAGCGCCTCCAGGAACGCCTTCAGGAAGCCCGTGTACTCTGCCGACGCCGCGTCGGTGTCCCACCCAAATATCTGTTTGACCTCGCCGTCCACGTCGGCCAAAATTTTGGGCGCCGCCGTGGCTCCCCACTGAGTAAACAGATGGGAGATCTCAAAGTACTGGATGCCGGAGGCTTCCGCCATTTCCATGTAGCGATCCAGCTTGTCAAAGTCGAAGCGCACCTCCCGGCCACGCACCGTCACATCGACCAGCTGCACGGTGGGCCGCTCCCCGCCCACCGCCGTGTCCAGCGGCGGGGTAAACACCGGCGTCAGCAGCAGGTTGATGCCATACGCCGCCGCGTTCTTCATATACTTGCCGAGAATGGCCCAGTGCGCCTCGGAAAGCGGCTCCACCCCGTACCAGGTGGCCAGACAGTCCGCGTGGAACCATTCGGTATGTACCAGCGTCTGGGGGGCAAGCGCGGCGCCGACGACCTCCACCCGGAACGTCGCCTCGGCCTGCTCCTCTCCCGCCGTCAGCCGCACCGTCACCACGCTCTCTCCAGCGGGGGCGTCCTCCGGCACCACGAAGGATACCCACAGGCAGCGCCACTGTGCGTCGAGCACCCGCAGCTCCCCCTTGTGCGGAAAAAGCGGATCGGGGTACAGCCCCGGCTTAGTGCGCAGATACTGCCCGTCCCCCTGGCCATAGCAGGGGAGCGCCACCGGCGCCTGTCCCACGTCGTACAAATCGGCCTCGCCGCTGAAGGGCAGATGAGCCCGGGCGGCCACCAGCATCCGTGCGGCCTGCGTGGAGCGGCAGGCTACCTGAAAATTCACCCGCTCGCCCCGCAGGGCGGTCACGCCCGCCGTCCCGCCGGCCGGCAGTTCCTCGTCGGCGAACACCTTTTGCAGGGAGTCGAGTACTCGTATGTCCATCCCCATTGTCCACATCTCCTTGTCCGCTACAGTAAATCCCACAGTATAGCTCAAATTATAGCAAATTCTCTACGGCGGGGATTGACACTTTCGGCCAGGATTGTATCCGATTCGGCCAGTTTTTTTGTTGCGCTTTTTTCCTGTTTCTGCTATGATGGTAGCTATGAAAACCCGTCCGGCGGCCGACTGCCGGAGAAAGGAAGATCTCTATGGCGTTTGTGAAGGAATTGCTGGCCGCCTGCGCGGCGGAAGGCTATCGGATAGATGAAAAAGCGGGCACCGCCAGCGGCGTGGCCTCCGGCATCGCTTTTCTAGCCCGGGTGGAGCCCGGCACCATCGAGATGTCGGTCAACATCCCCGCCGACCACCTGCCGAAGCTGCAGGCCGGCATTGCCGCGGCCAGTCCCGCTTATGCGGCCGCCACCGTGGTGCATCATAATTTCGGGGTGCTGTTAACCCTGCCCGGGACGGACGCTCTGTCCCCCGAGGAATATACCGCGCTTATCCGCATCGCCGCCGTCGAAGCTACCAAGCTCATCGGCGTGGCCTATGACGATAAGTTCGACCGGGACGGAGAGCCGGTCTCCGCCTACATCCGGGGCTTTTTCGGCGCGCTGCTGGGCGCGGTGGTCGGCATTATCCCCTGGGTGCTAGTCAGCAGCCTGCTGCACATCACCTCCTGGTATCTGGGCGCGCTCATCAGCGTCGCCTCCTTTTACGGCTACTGCTATCTGCGGGGTGCTCACAGCACCCGCTACGCCGTCACCCTGATCGTCGTCTTCTCCCTGGGCGTCATGGTGCTGCCCGGCGTCGTAACCCAATGCATCTACGTCATGCAGGAGGGCGCCGCGTTTTGGGACGCCCTGGCCCTTGCCTTTCAGCCCCAGGTGCTGATAAGCAATCTGGCCTCCATGGGCTTCGGGCTGCTGGCAAACATCGCCGGCCTGCTGGCTATCAAGAACCGGGTGCTGTCCTACACCCATGAGGCCCAGTTCCTCCGCCGCCCCCGCAAGCCGAAATTCTGATCGCCCGCCGCGTTAAGCGGGTATCGATAGGCAAAAAGGCCATCCGCACAGCGGACGGCCTTTTTGCGGCTCTTTTCCGTTTGCATGGGCGTTTCCCGGAGCTGGTACCGCCTGTTCCGGCACTCCGCCGTCTCCTCTACTCGTTGGCCTCGATGACCCGCCGGCACAGCTCTCCCAGATCCGCCAGGGAGGCGATTTGCCCGGCCTCGCCCCGGAAGCCCGCCGCCCCTTTAAGCCCCCGCATGTACCAGGCCGCGTGCTTGCGCGCCTCCCGAAGGGCCACTCGCTCTCCCTTGAGGGATACGGCCAGCTCGATCTGCCGGTACAGCACCGCCATGCGGCTGGACACCGGCGGCGGGGGCAGCTCCTGCCCGTGGTTCAGGTAGGCCTCGATTTGCGCGAACAGCCAAGGCGCGCCTAACGCCCCCCGGCCCACCATCACCAAGTCGCAGCCCGTCTGCTCATACAGGGCGGCGGCCTCCCGGGCCGTGGTGACGTCCCCGTTGCCGATGACCGGGATGCCCACCGCCTCCTTCACCGCGCGGATGATATCCCAATCCACCGGCGGGGCGTACATCTGATCCCGGGTGCGGCCGTGCACCGTTACCGCCGCCGCGCCGCCGGCCTCCACCGCCCGGGCCACCTCCACCGCGTTGACGCAGTCGGGGCCGTAGCCCTTGCGGATTTTGGCCGTCACCGGCACCGGTACCGCCCGGGCCACCGCCTGCACGATCCGCCGGCAGAGATCCGGCTCCCTCATCAGGGCGCTGCCGCAGTGGTTGCCCGCGATTTTCGGGGCGGGGCAGCCCATGTTGATGTCGATGACGTCGGGCCGGTATTCCATGGCCAGCACGGCCGCCCGGGCCATGATGTCCGGATCGTCCCCGAACAGCTGCACCGCCGCCGGCCGTTCCTCGTCGTCCAGCCGGAGCAGCTCCCGGCTTTTCGCGTCCTGAAAGCACAGCCCCTTGCAGCTGACCATCTCGCCTACCACATATCCCGCGCCGTAATCCACGCATATTTTCCGAAAGGCCCGGTCGGCCACCCCCGCCATGGGGGCCAGCGCCGCCCTGCCCTGGATCTCCACTGTCCCTATCCGCATCGCTCCGGCCTCCTTCGCCTTATCCTCATTATACCGGAATCGACGCGCGCGGGCAAGCTAAAAACCGCCCGGACAGCTTGACTATCCGGGCGGCTATAAATAGTATAGATCTTAAGCCAGCACCACCTCGTGGCCAGAGGCGGCGGATTCGTAGGCGGCCTGCAGGATGGTCATCAGGGCCACCCCGTCCTCCGCCGGGGCGCGGCAGGCCGTGCCGTCCTCCACACAGGACACAAAGTGACGGATTTCGTTCTCAAACAGCCCGTCGAAGCTCAGCGCCGTGCCGGTGGCGATGGTGGTATTGGTCATGTACCCCGCCTGCTGGCTGTACAAGGTCAGTTCCGGATCCAGCTTGGCGCCGGCCTTGGTGCCGAAGAGCTCAATTTTCCCCTCATCCTTTTCGATGTTCAGGCTGAAGCTGGCCTCGATGGACAGCACCGCGCCGTTGTCGAACCGGATCATCACGCTGGCCATATCCTCCACGTCGAACACTGGCTTCTCCTCCGTGGTGGAGGACTGATACGCGTCGCCCTTCTTGATGCCGGGGCGATCCCCTAGTTTCTGGAAGGTAGCGCCGTAGACCGACACGGGCTTCGGATTGCCCATCAGATACCGCACCAGGTCAATGACATGCACCCCCAGGTCAATAAGAGGGCCGCCGCCGGAACGGGATTTATCCCCAAACCAGCCGCCCGGGCAGCCGTTGCGGCGCAGATAGGTGGCCTTGGCGTAATACAGATCGCCGAAATACCCCTCATTGATGAAATCCTGCACCACCGCGCAGTCGTTGCCGAACCGGCGGACGAACCCGATCATCAGCAGCTTGCCGCTGCGCTTCGCCGCGTCCCGCATGGCCTCGGCCTCTGCCACATTCATGGCCATGGGCTTTTCGCACAGCACATGGAGACCCGCCTCCAGCGCCGCAATCGTACAAGGGGCGTGGGCCGCGTTCCAGGTGCAGACGCTCACCGCGTCCAGCTCCTCCTTCGCCACCATGTCCTTCACGTCGGTGTACAGCCGGGTCACCCCGTGCCGCTCGCCCTTTTCCTTCAGCCGCTCCTCGTTGATGTCGCAGAATGCGGCCAACTCCACCCGGGGATCGGCCTTATAGCCGGCAATGTGCATCTCGGCAATGCTGCCCACGCCGATAACGCCCACCTTGATTTTCTTTTCCATATGCTTTGCTCCCCCTTATCGAATCAGCGATTGCAGGAAGTTGACCGCCAGACGGATGTCTCCCTCCGGATCGTCCCCGACCTCCCGCTCGATGGTCAAATAGCCCGTATAGCCGATGTCGTTCAGCGCACTTAAGTATGCGGGGAAATCCACGTCCCCCTGGCCCAGCGGCAGCTCGATGAAGGGCGCCTCCGCAAAATCCAGCGTGCCGTTGTAAATGGTCTCCGGGTTGACACGGCGGAGCATCCGGCCGTCCTTGGCATGGGTGTGGACGATGTACTCCTTGAGGTTGTGGACGGCCTTGACCGGATCGTCCCCCGCCACCATGACCAGATTGGCTGGGTCGAGATTGACCGCCACGCCGGTGGAATGCAGGGTGTCCAGGAAGGTCTTGAGAACGGCAGACAGCTCGGGGCCGGTCTCGATGGCGAAATGGGCCCGCAGGCTGTCGGCGTAGGCCGCCAGCTGGCCGCAGGCGTCCTGCATGATCCGGAAGGTGTCGCAATCGGTATCCGCGGGCACCACGCCAATATGGGTGGTCACCACGTCAGTCTCCAAATCCTTGGCCAAATCCAGAATGCGCTTGGATCGCTCGATGAGTTCTGGATTCTTCTCCGGGTTGGCAAAGCCCTGGCCCAAATCGCCGCACAGCGCGGAGATGGTCAGCCCCCGGGACTTGCACATGTCGAGGAACTCCCTCCGTTTCTGCGGGGATAGGCTCTCGGGGGAAAACGCGCCGCTCGTGGCATACACCTGCAGCCCGGTCGCCCCCACCGCCGCCGCTTTATCGAGCGCGGTGGTCAAATCGGTGCGGAAGGAATCGAGAATCACGCCGATGGAAAAAGGATACATAACGCGGCACTCCTTTACTGCTTCAAATATTGACACTTTCTACTGCTCATTATATACTCAAGATAAGGGATGTAAAGGAACAAACTTGTCTTGTCGTAACAAAATATTGCGATTTGTGATAGCCTCAAAATAGCCACACATTTAGGAGGCGCGGGATGCAGAAGCAGATTTATGAAAAGCATATCCATGACGATCCGGATTTTCCTTTCTTTTTTCATGTCCGCATGCAGGCGGTGCCGTATTCCCCCGACCTGTTTCACTGGCATGAGAGCATCGAGCTGCTGTATGTCCTCGAGGGGACGCTGCGGGCCGTGTGCGGGGAGGAAGTCGTGACCGCGCGGGCGGGGGACTTGGTGATCGTGCCGCCCAACGCCCTGCACGCCGTCTGCGCGGACGGAGCCCCCGCCGTGTACCACTGCCTGATCGTGGACAAATCCTTCTCCGATGGGCTTAAGCTCTATCTGTCGGGCATGCGGTTCCGCCCCTGCGCGGCCAGCTCCGAGGCCGGGGAGCTGTTCGGGCGGATCGCGGCGGAGGTGACGGAAAAGCGGGCGCTTTACAAGCTCAGCGTGCGGTCCTATGTCATGGCCCTGCTGGTCTTTCTGTGCCGGGACTGCCGCGTCGCGGGGGAGGAGGAGCTGCCCGGGCGGGGCACTCATAAAATCGAGATGGTCAAGACCGTCATCGAATATCTACGCCTGCATTTTGGGGAGGATCTGTCCATCGAGGACCTCTGCGGGGTGGTGGGGTTCAGCAAATACTACCTGTGCCACGCGTTTCGGCAGATTACCGGCAGCACGGTGGTGGATTATCTCAACAGCCTGCGCTGCTCCCACGCGCTGCAGCTGCTGTCCTCCGGCGAATACACGGTAGGGGAATGCGCGGAAAAATGCGGGTTCCACAACCTCTCCTATTTCGCCAAGGTGTACCGCCGGTACCGGGGATGCTCCCCCTCCGATGAGCTGGGAAAGGCCTCCGTAGCCACATAAAGTCGAAAAAAGCGCATACAAACGGCGCTTTTTTCTGCTTTTTCCTCGTTGGAGCGCTCAAAAGCGAAAATTCCCGGCCCCTTTCAAACGGTTTTGAAAGGGGCCGGGATTCTTCTGAGCACGATATTGCTTTTTATGACAAAGTGCGATCAGGGCAGGACATTTCCGGCGGCCCGGTATATCGCGTACCATTCCGGCCGGGTGAGCTCGACGTCATAGGCGGCGGCGATGTCCTTCAGACGCTCCGGCTTGGTGGTGCCGACGATGGGCTGCATCCCGGCGGGATGACGGAGAATCCAGGCAATCACCAGGGCCTGGGCGGAGATGCCCTTCTGGGCCGCCAGCTCGCCAAGGGCCTGGTTCAGCGCGGGGAACTGGGGGTTATCCAGGTACACGCCCTCGAAAAAGCCGTACTGATAGGGGGACCAGGGCTGGATGGTAACGCCGTTCAGGCGGCAATACTCCAGCAGGCCTCCGTCGTGGTCGACGGAGGGCGGGTTGGTCATGTTGACGTTGAGGCCGCTGTCGATCATGCCGGTGTGCATGGGGCCGAACTGAAGCTGGTTGAACAGGAGGGGCTGGCGCACCGCGCGGCGCAGCAGCTCCATCTGGCCGGGGTTCTGGTTGCTCACGCCGAAATGGAGCACCTTGCCCTGGGCCTCCAGCCGATCGAAAGCCTCGGCCACCTCCTCCGGCTCCATCAGGGTATCGGGCCGATGGAGAAGCAGCGCGTCCAGGTAATCGGTATGCAGGCGGCGCAGACTGTTATCCACCGCATCGAGAATATGCTCCTTGGAAAAATCGAAGTAACCGGGGCAGATGCCGCATTTGCTCTGCACCCGCATCTTCCCCCGCAAGGCGGGATCCTTTTCCAGTACCCGGCCGAACAGCTCCTCCGACCCGCCGCCGCCGTAAATATCCGCGTGATCGAAATAGGTCACGCCGCAGTCCAGGGCGGTGCGCACGAGGGCATCCGCCTGACCAATATCCAGCTCCGCCAGGTGCATACAGCCCAGGGCGATGGCCGAGACCTCCAGGCCGTTTTGGCCGCCCACTTGCAATGTTTTCTTCATTCTAATGACTCATTCCTTTCCAGAAACCGGGGAATTGTGCCGGTTTCGCTTGCGAAATTCCCGCCTTTGGCGGGAAAGGCACAAAACCCGTTTGAAAGAAAGGCATTCGCCTTTCTTTTATACGTTTTGTAATAACAGCCTGTAAGTTTACAAAATCCCGCCAAACGGCGGGATTTTGGCTTCTTATTTGATAAAGGTGAAGAGCTTGCCGATAACCGGCAGGGGCGTCCGCTCGCCCTTGGCGGCGTGGACGATGCCCAGGATGACCATAGCCGCCACCAGCAGCCACAGCAGGGTGGCAATCAGGCTGAACACCCAGCCCACAAACGGAATCCAGTGGAAAACGCCCAGAATGGAGGCGACAATGCTGACCGCGATGTCGAAGATGCAGAGGATAATGCCCTGATTGGTATGAAATTTCACATCCTCGTTGTCCTTCTCGACGAAGAAGCCCAGGATAAACAGGATGCCGATATAATCCAGGATGGTAATCAGCTTGACGGTGGAATTGTTATTGTTCATAGTCGCAGCGCTCCTTTATCCAATATGTATAATAAGCCGGAAATATACCGTTAAGGGAGAAAGAAAACCTGCTCTAGGCGGGGCTGGGCGCCGGTGCAGGGGTCCATCTCCATGACCATGACGTCCTTCATATACGCGTTCCAGCGATCCACCACCGGGCTGCCGGCCTGCACGCGGGCAGCGTATTCCACCCCTTTTTCACACTCGTAATAGCCGAACAGGTCGTTGCCCACGTTCCAGATGGTGTAATTGGAAATGCCGGCCTCTTTCAGCACGGCCTTAAGCTCTGGCCACAGCGCAGCATGGCGGCGTTTGTATTCCTCCAGCTGGCCGTCCAGCACCTGGGCCTTCCAGGCATAACGCTCCATAGGTCATCTCTCCTTACCTTTCAATGGAATTATTATAGCAGGTTTGCCGCCAAAAAGAAACGGGGGAATGTAAATTCCGGGTGAACTTCCTCTTAAGATTTTCGGGCGGACGGCGCAAAACGCCAGGAACCCCGAGCGGCCTAGGGCCGCCCGGGGTTCCTGTATTCTATGGGCTTATGGGGGGGGCAATTAGAAGGTGACGTCGGTGCCGTAGTACGCGCAGGTCAGGACACCGAGCATCTCCTCGTCGCTGACCGGACGGGGATTGGAGGCGGTGCAGGGATCCAGCACCGCGTTGTGGGCGATGGCCTGGCAGTGGGCCTTGAAGTCTTCCTCGGACACGCCGTTCGCCTGGTAGGTCTGGGCGATACCCAGCTTGGCGTTCATGGCGCGGACGGCCTCGACCAAAGAATCGGTCAGCTGTTTATCGGTGGCGCCGGGCAGGCCCAGCGCGCGGGCGATCTGCGCGTAACGGGACATGCAGACGCGGGAGTTGAACTGGATCACGCTGGGCAGCAGGATGGCGTTGCAGCAGCCATGAGGAATGTGGAAAATCGCGCCCGTCTTATGGGCCAGGCTATGCGCGATGCCCAGCAGGGCGTTGGAGAAGGCCATGCCGGCCAGGCACTGGGCGATATGCATGGCGCCCCGGGCTTCCTTGTCGCCATGGTAGGAATCGATCAGGTTGTCAAACACCGAGGAAATCGCCTGGAGGGCCAGGGGATCGGAGAACTCCGACCGGGCGGTGGCCACATAGGCCTCAATAGCGTGCGTCAGCGCGTCCATGCCGGTGTGGGCGGTGAGGGTCTTCGGCATGGTCTGGGGAATATCGGTATCCAGGACAGCCACATCGGGGGTGATTTCAAAATCAGCGAGCGGGTACTTGATACCGGTGGAATAATCGGTGATGACCGAGAACGCCGTCACCTCAGAGGCGGTGCCGCTGGTGGAGGGCACGGCCACGAAGATAGCCTTGGTGCGCAGGCGGGGCAGGGAGAAGGGCTCTTTGATGTCGTCAAAGGTTTTCTCCGGGTACTCATAGAACACCCACATGGCCTTGGCGGCGTCCATGGGTGAGCCGCCGCCGATGGCGACGATGACATCCGGCTCGAATTCCCGCATGGCCTTGGCGCCGTCATACACCCGCTCGATGGAGGGATCGGGCTCCACGCCGTCGTACAGCCGGGTTTGCAGGCCCGCGGCCTTCAGGATATCCTCCAGCTTCTGCAGAAAGCCGGTCTTTTTCATGGAGCTGCCGCCGGTGACGATGAATGCCTTCTTGTAGCCTTTGAGATTTTTCAGTTCCTCCATAGCGCCGGGACCAAAGTACAAATCGCGGGGTAACGTGAAGCGTGCCATAAGCGAACGTCCTCCTTATGTATGATAGTTTATCGGTCGATCGAGTCGTTAATAATTTAACAACTCAATTTGTTATTATTTTAACACTCTCTAGAAAAAATTGCAAGCGGTTGACACACTATTAAAAATTTTTTCACAATTGTATGTCAAGGCGATCCGGAGAGACGAGGGAAGGAGCGTGAAAATACGGCAGGGTTCAAAGACTGTTCACTATTATCATAAAAATATTTATTAAGATTGTGGAAACGATGTTGAAATTATTTATTAATTGGAGTATTCTATGGATATACCACTTTTTAGAAAACATGTAATATATGTGTAATTCCCTTCGGCCCTGTTAATTGAGTCGGAGAGAAAAATAAAGATGAGGAAGGGTAAAACATGAAAAAGACCGGCAAAACACGACGCACCCGTTGGCTTTCCTGCATGGTTACGCTTTCCCTGTGCCTTGGCTCCCTGGGGGCCGCGGGAGCGGCGCCAACCAAAGCGGAGCCAGAACTATCCACCGGCGGTCACCCCCTGATAGCAGCGGCGTCTGTTCCAGAGACGGTGCGGGAGCTGATCGGCCTGGAGGCGGACGCGCCGCAAAAGGTGGTGCAGACCGACAATCTCTATGAGATTCTAACGGAAAGCGAGGACGGCTCGGGACAGGGAACCCTGTTCGCGGCGCCGGTCAAGTACATCGACGAGGACGGCCAAGCCCAATTCATTGATTCCTCCATTGTTCCCAAGGGGTTTTTCCGTTCCCTGCTCCAAAGCTATACCTATACAAACGCCGCCAACAGTGTCCAGGTGGAATATTCGAAGGACAGCGCCAAGGGCGTCCGCCTGAACGGCGGCGTCATCATGGCGGTAGCCGACACAAAGCAGCCGGACGACATGCCGGGGTTTGTGCGGGAGGAGGCGGGAAAGGACGACGTATTCGTCTATCCCCAGGCGTTCGGCCCCGACACCTATGTAGAATACAGCAACACGGCGGGAGGCGTGAAGGAAAACATCGTCCTTGAGAAAAACGTGGGGCGCAACGAGTTCGCTTTCACCCTGGAAACCGCCACCCACACGCCGGTGCTGAGCGCCGACAACACCAGCATCACCCTGGTCAGCAAGACGAATCCAGGCGAGGGAGACTATCTCATATCCTCCCTATACGTCTATGATTCTTATCAGCCGGACGGAACGGAAACAGCAGAAGATTTCCGGCATTATACCGAGGACTGTCTTTACCGTCTGGAGGCTGTGGAGGAGTCTGTCTACAAAATCACGGCCGTGGTATCCCAGGCGTTTTTAAATCATCCGGAGACGGTGTATCCGGTAGTGATCGATCCTACGGTGTCCGGCACAGCCAGCACCATGGACGACGCTTTCATCAGCCCGACCGTCACCGGCGCTTCCAACTACAAGGCCTCTTATCTGCGGGTAGGTAAGAACGGCAACGACCACTACGCGTACCTGCGATTCGGCAACCTGCCAAGCAAGCCGGCCAACGTGGATGTGTCTTCCGCCACCCTGAAGCTGACCTACCGGCCCAATCAAACGACCGGCGGGGTATTAGACTGCTATTACGTAGGGTCAAGCTGGGTAGGAAAGGATCTGACATGGAACAATCAGCCGTCACGATACGCCCCCGGCAGCACCTACGATCCCCAAGGCCGTAATTATTCCATCGCGTCCTTCGACGTGGCCACCCACTTGCAAAACTGGACCAACGGCGGGTATAATAACTATGGGCTGTGTATCTCGTACAACAACCTGAGCATGAACGACTACAACAGCGTCTATTCCTCCGACGGACCGGCGGCCAGCGTCCCCCGCATTGAGTACAGCTATACCGGCGCGTACGGTGCGACCAGCGGGATTAGCAGCGGAACCATTTATTATCTGCGCAATGTTCGAAGCGGGAAGTATATGGATGTGCAGGGCGGAGGAACCAACGTTGTCCAGTATAGTTTCCATGGTGACGCCAATCAACAATGGAAATTTGTATACGCGGGAGACGGGTATTATTCTATTATTCCCGTGTTTAAGCCTGGTTTGCGATTAGATGTCGGGAATGCTAATGATATTAATGGAACCAATATTGGTATTCATCAAGATAATGGGTCCAATGCACAGAAATTCCGTGTACTGCCCTGCGCCGGTGACTGTTATCGTTTGCTTCCAAAAATTAGCACAAAGAAAGTAGTCGAAGTAGCGGGGGGAAGCAGCGAAAACAGCGCCAATGTACGCATATGGGATTACGGGCCAGCACGACAGCATGAGTGGTATATTGAAAAGGTCAGCACAAAATTAAACGGTTACAAAACATTTTCAGCCTTTGATGTCGGTGACAGCTCTGAGAACGAAATTGGAGTTATTCAGAATCTTTTTAAAGGATTAGGATATAAACAAGTATGTGCCCTAGATAATAAAAATGGATATATACCTGCTCAAACGATTAAAGATGTCGGCTCCTACTCAGATTTTATTTACATGAACGGTCATGGGGGAGCATACACGAATATGTGGATTCAAGATTCCACCAAGGCCATAAAAGAATATCTATGTGCAGATGTTTCTGCTTATTCCGGTACAGATCGGCCAAAGATCGGGATTGGGGCGACTTTGCTCCCGGGTTCCACCACAAAAACCAACTCATTTTGGAATCTTAAAACCAAGTGGGGTCTTTTTGCTGAATGCAATCAATTGTCCTACGATTCCTATGGAGCAGGCCCTCATTGGAATGGGTTATCCTCTGCGCAGATTTGGGCAAGGACCATGCTAGGTGATGGACAGAGAGTTCACGGGTATTTAGGATACTATACTCAAGCGCCATCAGCTGCACCTCATTATAAAACCTTGGATTTTTTTGCGCAAAGAGCTCGTCAAGGACAGCCAATTGTTTCAGCATGGACAGGCGCTCATATGGATTATTTTAATCAGTATTCTACGAGAATTAATTACGCCTGTATTTATCACACAGCTAACATTAGCGATACATTTAACTCGTTCACAGCCAGTACGCCAAACGGTTCCAACTATGAAATCGGACTCATGAGTCGTGTGAAAAATAAAACGCTGATGAAGACAGCAACCGCTACTGCTAAATCTATCGATCAAGTAAAGGATTCGTTTACTTTAAAAAACCGTTCTTTTTCTTCGTCACAAAAGAAACTAATTTCCCAAAAGCTGCTAAGCGCCAGAAGCAACGCTAAATTAAATATTCAAGAAGATGGTCGTTTATCATATCAAAGTGGTTTATCATGCATAGATGGCACGATTACAGAATACTCTCTAACTGATGAGCAGGCCATAGCCATTGCCATTCAGAAACTCACAGACCTTGGTCTTATGCCCACAACTGATTATCGTGCTGTTGTCGATCGTATGGAAATACGACTTTTAAATTCCCCTGACTTGTCTTTCAGTGCGCCGAAAACAGTTGAGTATACTGTTCGCTTTTATAAAACTTATCGAGGTATTGATATTGTTACAAATGAGGGGGATGGCATTACTTTACGTTTTAATAAAAATGGATTCTCAGATATAAACTACTATTGGAGGGATATTTTAGAAACCAATTCTAAACTGTCTCATATTTCCATTCAAAAGGAATCAGCAATTACTGCTTTTCAACGGGACTACCCGGTTGAAGCTCAAAACGCCCCCTATGTCTCGCAAGCATTTGTAATGGAAAATGGTGTCTTAAAACGTGCTTGGGTAGTAGGAACCGAGCCAGATTATGTGAATGCTGAATTTTTTGATATGGAAACAGGCGATCATCTACTGAAAGGCTGAAATTATGAATAGAATCAGAGTGTGGATAAAAAAGCACAAAATTTGTACAGCCAGTATCTGCATTATTTTAATCCTTTTAATTTCTGCGTTATGCGTCTCCCCATTTGTTGCGATTCATATTGATGATTTTCGCAACATGGGCTGTTCCTCCGTCGTATTCGACAAGCGGCAGATGAACGGCGTGGACCGCATCGTGGTCAAGACCAAAAATGGTGAAACCACGATTCGGGACAAGGCACTGATTAGGCGCATGGTAAAGGAAACCATGACGGCCACCTCCATCGGGTACAAGGTTCCATACGGGGACAACGAGTGGCGGCTGTACAAGGGAGACACGCTGATTAGGCGGATGCGGCAGTCATCGGGCGAGTACAGGGCGATTCTGGAGGTTTTTCAGGTGGACGGCGCTCACCGGGTCTCGGCAAAGAACACCGATGTAGGGGTGGGGGAAATCTCCGCCGAGCTGCTAAGCGCTATAGAACAGGCTTTGGCGGCCGACGGGAACAGCTATGCCGCCCCTTAAGGGGTCGTAAAAGCCGCTGAAACACCAAAAAGGCTATGCGGGAAGCAGCGTCCGGCTTCGTTATTTGGGCGGCAGGAATCGCTTTGGACGCCGCCTATATTTAGTTGAATCTATCATAAGCCGTTTAAAAGCGCCCCAGCGTCTCTACACAAAAGACGCTGGGGCCTGCTTTTACCCTTTCAGGCTTCCGGGGCAGCGGAGATCAGAGGAGGCTTGGGAATCGGTGTTTATTAATTAATATTTTATGCATAAAAACATTTATTAATTTTGCGGATTTGATATTGAAAACATAGATGTATTGGTGTAATCTATAGTTAACCACTTTTGGGAAAGGGCCTTTTTCGCTAGGCGCAAGCTGGAGTTGGCGGAAATTGCAGAGGGTTCGCTGGTAACGCCGACAGACGAGGGAAATCCATGAAGAGAGAACGCTTAAAATATGTTAGTATTTTTCTGATCGTATCCGTTGTGTTAGTCGGGGGATGGTATGCCGTCTATCGCCTCTTCAACCGACCTGTTGAACCGTATATCCGTACGGTCTTCACGGCGGAGGAAACTGCTGTGGTGTTTGACGAGGTGCAATGGCCGCAACGGGAGGCTATATCCCTGAAGGCTTTGGTTTATTATCCCACTTGGCGGGATCCGTCCATGTACGCCTATTTTTTCTTAAGGAAGGAGGCGGCGGATGAGTATGGCAAGCTGCTGCAACCATATGAGTCTGTGGGCTTAGCCCCGGAGGGAGAAGCTGGCTTATCCTACCAGGACAGCACCTATTACGCCATACAAAAAAAGAGCGATTTTGATACCGGCAACACTTTCTGGGTGTACGATTGGGGAGAAGACGTCTACCTGGTATGCCTCTACGTTTCTTCCTTCAGCGAGAAACTTGTAAAATGCGCGACGGACAAGCCGTAAGCGCCCCCGCGGCCTATATAAGGCACGGGAAAGGCCGGTATTCCGCTGCCGATCGATTCCTTTTCACGCCATGCAACAGGAGACTTCTATATGAAAAAGCCCTCGCTTAAATGGATTGTTTTCCTGCCGGTTATCCTTCTGGCGTTATTCACCATCTTCGTGCTGGTGGGACGATGGATTTGGCTGGATGGATCGGGAACGTGGACAATCTCCACCTTTTCTGACGAAGAAACCGCTCGCATTTACAAGGAGATCCACTGGCCTTTTGGCGACGAGAGCACATTGCGGCGGCTCGTCTATGTTCCGCTGCCGCAGGAACATCTGGCATATATCCACATCGACATACCGAAGGCCTATTTTGACGAGCACGCGGAGGAATTGACGTACAGGCGGGATACGGCGTTTACCGAATCCGCTTCCGACGCGCTGACGGTCGGAGAGGAAGAATTTCTTCCCATAGCCCGTTGGCAGTACGGCAAAAACCTATATTTCTTCCTATACGATCTATCCGACACCGTCTACGGCGTACAGGTATACGATTTATCGCCGTCAAAGGCGATAGCGGACATCGTGGAGACGCGGGATCTCGCCGTTTGCCGGTCATAGCCACGGCGGGGGGGGGGCAGCGGGGGACTTCGGCTTGGGGTTTGTCTATCAAACAGAAAGCGGATGGTGCCATGAAAGCAAAAAAGATCTTTACCGCCGGTAAAAAAATGCGCTTTCTTGTTTTGATTCTGTTGGCATTGGTTTTGATAGCAGCAGCCCCGCTGCTGCTGTATGCCACCCTATTTAGATGGGACGCGCCGCTGGAAAGACGGACGTTGGCCCCGTTAAACGAGGCCGCCATCGAGGTCTTATCTCAAGAATTTCAAGTGACCCTAAAGGATGAGGACACCGCAACCGTCACGCAGGCAGTGCTTTTCGAGAACAAGTCCTTTTATGGCTTTGGCAACAAAACCTTAACCATCACCATCGAGGGAACGTCCATGGACGCGTTTTTAAGTGATCACGCGGAGAAATTCCGGGAGATACGGGACAGAGGGCTTTCCTCCTGCCGGGTTGTGGCCAAAAACGAGGATTCCATCTGGATAACCGAGGAGGAAAACCGCGTTATTTTGAAAAAAGAGGAAATCCGCCGCGCCACGAAAACATGGTTTCACGAGAACCCAGCGGTGAAATTGGAGGTCATCGAACCCGCGTAAGCAAAACCGCCCCCGCGTCCGGAATTGGACGCGGGGGCGGTTGTTTGTGTCAGCCTTCCGGCGCCTTGGTGGTCGTGGCGGCGGGGGTGCTGGTGGTGGCCGGGACGCTGGTGGTGGTCGCGCCGGCCTGAGTGGTACCCGCCGGCGGGTTGGCGGCGGGAGAGCCGCCGCCATGGACGTTGCAGGTGCCGGGGATGTTGTCGCTCTTATACACACCAGTCGCTTTGGGGCAGCCGGCGGTGGCGATGAGGCCGGTCTGGGTGCAATACTGCAGCTCTTGGGTGTTGCCCTTCTTGTCGAAGGATTTCGGCTCCAGGCCTTTATGCAGGGCCTTCATAGCCTGGCTCCACAGCTTTTTGGCATACAGGGTCTGGGAGCTGTTGAGGCTCTTATTATAGTCGTAGCCGAACCAGGAGGCCCCCACGTAGTAAGCGGTGCCGCCGCAGAAATACACGTCCTTATCGTCGCTGGTGGTACCGGTTTTGCCGAAGACCTCCCACCCCTTCCACTGGTTGCCGACACCGTTGTAGCCGGTGCCCTTGGTGATAACCTGCTGGAGGATGCGGTTCATAACGTAGGCGGTGCCCTCGTCAATGGTCTGGATGTTCTGGGGGCCCTTTTGGAGCAGGATCTCCTTTTCACCGCCGGAGGCGGCACGGCTGACCTCGTAATAGGTATAGGGCTTGTTGTATTGGCCCCCGCCGCCATACACGGCGTAGGCGGCGGCCATATCCCGGGCATACACGCCATCGGTCAGGCCGCCCAGGCCCATGGGGGCCAGGTCGATGTCCGAGACGATGCCCCGGTCGGTGGACCGGGATTTGACCAGGGTGGACAGATGCAGGGTGTTGGTGGCGAAATCAAAGGCCTTTTGCGGGGTGAGCTTCTCCACCACGCGGACAGCCACGGTGTTCAGGGATTCCTGCACGGCGTAGTTGAGCAGCACATTGCCGTTATCCGCGGCCTTTTTGCGGTAGTTGACCGGCCACTTCTTTCCGTTTACTTCCTTGAGCCAGGCGTCCCGCTCCAGGGAGGAGTAGTGAATCACATTATAGAAGATACCGGGGCCGTAGACGGACACCGGTTTCATGGAGGAGCCGGGCTGCCGCTTGGACTGGGTGGATCGGTTGAGCACCCGGTCGGCGGTTTTCTCCCCACGGCCGCCGACGGTGGCCACCACACGGCCGGAATAATCCATAATGAAGATAGCGGCCTGGGGATCCTCTTTATCCTTGGCGATGGATTTGGGGAAGTTCTTTTCGTTGGCGTAAATTTCCTCCACGGCCTTCTGCTGGGCGGGCTTTTCTGCGGAGCGGATGGTCAGGCCGCCGTGATACACCATGTTCTGGGCCATGCGGTAGGTATAGCCCTTGACATCCATGAGATCCGCGATGACGTCCTCCACAAGCAAATCCATGTAGTAGTCTTCCACGGCGGCGTGCTTGAGGCCGTTTTTAAAGTGCAGCTCCTCGCCGCGCGCCTGCTTATACTCTTCCTCGGTGATAAATTCCAGCTCATACATCTTCTGGAGCACCAGGCGCTGCCGGGCGCGGATGTTTTCGGGGCGGGTATACGGGTTGTATTTGCTGGGGTTCTGGGTAATGCTGGCGATGACGGCCGCCTCGGCAATGGACAAATCCCTCACGTCCTTGCCGAAATAATACTGCGCGCCCGCGCCCACGCCCACGATGTCACCGGTCAGGGGCAGGTTGTTCAGGTACGCCTCCAGGATTTCCGGCTTGGTATAATAATTCTTCTCCATCTCGATGGCGCGGAGAATCTCGGTGATTTTCCGCTCGATGCTGTGATCGTCGTCCTGGGTGGTGATTTTAATCAGCTGCTGGGTGATGGTGGATCCGCCGTATTCGGTGGAGCTGAAGTGGAAAATCAGATTGGCGAAGGCGGAAATCGTCCGCTTCCAGTCCACGCCGTAATGATCGTAAAACCGTTCGTCCTCGATAGCGACCACGGCGTCCTTCATGCACTTGGGAATCTCATCCCCGTCCACCCAAATGCTGTTGGTACCCTTGAGCTGCTGGAACACTTCCCATTCGCCCTTGTCGTTCTGCACCTCCACGGTGGTGGTGGCCTTCATGGACATCTGGCCCAGCTCAGTGGGAATGCCGTCGTTATCCTTGAAGTTGATCATCACGTACACGACCATCACGCAGCCCACCATGGTGGCGGTGATCACGCCGATGAGCAGGATGGTCATCAGGCACTTGAAGACGGCGGAGACAGCCTTCAGGGTATGGCGCACGGCGGGTTTTTTCATCACGGCGCGCCATTTTCCGGATTTGCGGGAATCAGCCATCTGTCTTGCCTCCTTACTCCTTAAAATACCGGGGGACCCGGCGGTATGTTACGGCGGGCGCGAACCCGCCGCACGGACTGGCCGAGGAAACATTTGGTCTTTCCCTATCTTATAGCACCGCAAGGAAAAAGTCAAATATCAAAACTGTAAGAGTTTCGGCCCCTACGGATACAGCTTCGTAACCTTTTTGAGAAAGCGTCCCTGGATATTTTGCCCCAGATTGGGAAAGAATAGTAGGTGCAGAGAACTTTTTTATCAAAACAAAAGGCAGGCGGCCGGTTCCGGCCGCTCCGCCTGAGAAGGATGTGCTGGCATGAAAACGATACATCGCCGTCTGACCATATTGATTGCCGCGGCCGCGCTGTCCCTGGGCGCCATCACCACCCTGCTGCTCGTGGGGGCGCGGGGGCCCGCCGATCCGGCGTCGTCCACCTCGGTGCAGGCACTGTACACCATCGGGCAGTACGAGGGACAGGTGGCAGTATTCCTGGCGGGGCAGTCCCGGCCGGATCAGGTATTCGACGTCTATGTCGCCAGCCTGCCCGCCGAGGAGCAGGAGAGGCTGCACCAGGGAATCCCAGTATACGACGACAAGGAGCTGCAGCGACTGCTGGAGGATTACACCAGCTGAGGATCGGCGCGCCCGTCATTCAGCCGGGGGATGGGACTGGCGGTAGCCGGTGGGAGTCTCGCCAGTCAGCCGGCGGAACACCTTGGAGAAATACAGCTGATCCTCATACCCCACGGCGTGGGCGATGCTTTTAACGGACAGGTTGCTGCTCGAAAGCATGGCGCAGGCGCTCTGCACGCGGAAGCGGGCCAGGTATTCGTTGGGGGAAACGGCCAGGAACCGGTGGAACAGCCGGTACAGGTGGGTGCGGCTGATGCCGAGATGGGCGGCGATATCCTCCACCGACAGCGGGCGGTGGTACCGGGTGGTGATGAACTGCAGGGCGCTCTGCACATAGCCATAGCCGTCGTCCATCGGCCGATCGGGCGGGAATTTCTCCATATAGGTGCTCAGCAGCACATGGAGATAGCCAGTGGCCCGGGCTTGGTGGTACTCCTTATGGCCGTCCCCGGCAGCGAGAATCCGGCGGTAAAGCGGCTCCATCTCCTCCCGGGGAAGGGGCGGGGCCACGGGACCGCGGGAGGAGAAGCCGGTCTGCCTCAGGAGGGCGGCGGCCTCGCTGCCGCAGAAGTCCACCCAGATGTATTCCCAAGGATCGGCGGGGTCGGGGGCGTAGCGGATAATGGCCTGGGGCCGCACCAGGAAGGTGCCGCCGGTTTCCACCGGGTAAGCCCTGCCGTTTTCCTCGAACACGCCCCGGCCCCGCAGGACATAGTGCAGGATATAAATTTCCCGCATGCCGGGGCCGAAGCTATGCAGATCGGCGCAGTCCTGGGTGTTGCCGCTCAGATAGGTGACGGGATAGACATTACGGGCCCAGCCGGGGGCATTTATCAGCTCCATCATGACGACTCATCCTTTCCGCCGAGGCATGGTGTCGGGGGATTATGGTACGATATTCCATATGGTGGGAACAATAAGAGATAGAAAACCCGAGGCTTCCGTGATAGAATGAACCCGATCGGTCACCCGTCCGCGGGGGATCAGACTAACGAGGAAACGGGGTCAGAATCATGGTCAAGAATTTACCGGCGCTGGGCTTCAACACATGGAACACCTTCGGCGAGAATATCAACGAGCAGCTGGTGCGCGACACGGCGGACGCCATGGCAGCCACCGGCCTGCGGGACGCGGGGTACACCTATCTGGTCATCGACGACTGCTGGGCGGAAAAGGAACGGGACGACAGCCACCGGCTGGTGCCCAGTCATGAAAAGTTCCCCTCCAGCATGAAGGCGCTGGCCGATTATGTTCACAGCAAGGGGCTGAAGTTCGGCATGTATTCCTGCGCCGGCAACCAGACCTGCGCGGGCTATCCATCCAGCTTCGAGTATGAGTTCATCGACGCGGCCACCTTCGCCTCGTGGGGCGTGGATTTTCTGAAATACGACTTTTGCAACCGGCCCGCTCACGTGCCGGGGCACATCCTGTACAAGCGCATGGGCGCGGCGCTGGCGAACTGCGGGCGGGACATTCTGTTCAGCGCGTGCAGCTGGGGCGCGGAGGACACCAAGAGCTGGATCAAAACCACCGGCGCGGGTATGTGGCGTTCCACCGGGGACATCGTCGACAACTGGGAATCCATCAAGTCCCTGTTCAACCAACAGGTGGACATCCAGGCCTACAACGGGACCGGCTGCTTTAACGACATGGACATGCTGGTGGTCGGCATGGGCGGCGCCGGCAACGTGGGCATGGGCGGCTGCACCTTCGAGGAGTACCGCACCCATTTCACGCTGTGGGCGATGCTCAATTCCCCGCTGATGATCGGCTGCGACATCCGGAACATCCGCCAGGAGTCCCTGGATATCCTGACCAACGCCGACGTGCTGGCCGTCAATCAGGATCCCGCCTGCCGTCAGCCCTACATCATTTCGGGCGGCGCCGACACCCCGGTCATCGTCAAGCTGCTGGAGGGCGGCGACTTCGCCATCGGCATGTTCAACATGACGGACGAGGTGCGCGGCCCGCAGTTTACCCTGGCGGACATGGGACTGGGCCGCGTGTGCGGCAAAACCCTGGAGATGCGGGAACTTTGGAGCGGCAAGACCGCCACGCCGCAGGATTACCTGTATCGCGAGGTCATCCAGCCCCACGACTGCCGGATCTTCCGCGCCCGCGTCGTCGACGCCCGCTAGGATGGACACGTGCTATCAGTGCGGCCGCCGGCTGACGGCCGACGAAATCGGCGCCCATAAAAAGCTGGTCAACCGGGGGGCGGAGACGTTTTTGTGCAAGGCCTGTCTGGCGGCGAAATTTCGGGTCAGCGAGGCGCTGATCGACGAAAAAATCCGGCAGTTCAAGGCCATGGGCTGCACCCTGTTCGCCCCATAAGCGTACTGCGCTTATCATACCGGATTCCGCGGGGAAAAGCAAGGTCTGTCAAAGAAGGAGGATTCAAGCGAGGGCTTGAATCCTCCTTCTTTGACAGGCGGCATGTGTTTATTACGCCCTCATCTTGTGCTATAATGAAATTATAAATATTGCTTGTTCATATTTGGCAGATTTTCTCATTTGATTTGATTGTAACCTGCGAATTCAAATTAGCAAAGGTGATTATATTGAAAACGATTAAAAATATTCTAGTTTTCGCACTTTGCATTTTGATGTCGATTGTGCTTGGCTCTTGTTCACTAATTCATACCGTAATAGATTATAACGAAACGGCAACAGCTTATAATAAAGTTATTAAGACATGGACGGTCATGTATGAAGGATGGATGACCTTTCACAATGAATATTCTGAAAAAATAGAATGGATGATTAAAAAAATAGAAGCATCCAATAGTGCCGAGGATTTTCGGGATGAAGCAGAACTGCTTTATAATGACAGCATAAAAATGATAAATGAAATACTTACAGAGGTCTCAGAACTCATTGACGCTTTTGAAAACATTGACGGTAATAAATTATTAAAGCAGGATAGAGACAACTATCACAAAGGCTTGCAGGATCTTAAGGATTATAAAGAATCTATGGAAAACTGCTTGCATCGAGCAGAAGCATTAAAGAGTTTAATCGATAAATTAAGAGAATAAATGCTTGCCGGAGCTTTTGCGCTGGCATACCACGATGGCATAGGCGATTCTCATCTATGCCATCGTGTTGCATCATTTTCGTGTGTGATAAGCTTTGTTCGTCCATTCGGACATGACCTCCTTTGGTTCTTGGTGCGGTGGCGTTACCCGTTCCCTTTTTACCAAAGGAGGTCTTTTTTACCCTAATCAACGCTATTGCTTTTTCTCCCTCTACCGGCTTAGCCGGTGGTTGCCTTGCTAAAGCAAGGCCTGGAACGAATGCATCCGTTCCAGGCCTTATCGGCTTATTTAGATGCCGCTGCCTTGCGCGGCGGAGGCGTTGGCGTCCCGGAGGGTCAGGGTGAGGGGCAGCTGCCGGTTGCCTCGGAGAACGACCACGGCGAGCTGGTCGCCCACGCTGCGGCCTTGCAGGGCCGCGTTGTAGTCGCTCATCGAGTCGATATCCTTCCCATCGATGGAAAGAAGCAGGTCGCCCGACTGGAAGCCGTCGGTATTGGTGGTCACTTCATAGACATAGACACCAGTGCGGCTGACGCGGTACTGCATAGCGGTGGCCTCGTCAGTCAGGTCAATGGGGGTGAAGCCAGTATCCACGCGGCCGGAGACATAGCCCTGGCTGATAAGCTGTTCGATGACGGGCTTGGCGGTGTTTATCGGGATGGCGAAGCCCAGGCCTTCCACGCCTTCCTTGGCGTATTTCGCGTTGACGACGCCGACAAGCTCCCCATTGCTGTTGAACAGGCCGCCACCGGAGTTGCCGGGGTTGATGGCCGCGTTGGTCTGCAGCAGGGTCATGGTTTGATTATCGATGGTGACTTCCCGGCTCAGGGCGCTGATGATGCCGCTGGTGACGGTGCCGCCCAGCTCGCCCAGGGGGTTGCCGATGGCAACCGCGGTTTCGCCCACGACCAGGTCGTCGGAGCTGCCCAGCACCGCGGGGGTCAGGCCGCTGGCCTCGATTTTGAGAACGGCCAGGTCGGTATCGGGATCGGTGCCCACCAGATTGGCGGCGTAGGACTTACCGTCCCGGGTGCGCACGGTGATGCTGTCCGCGCCGGCGACAACGTGATTGTTGGTGACGATATAGCCGTCGGCCGACAGGATGACGCCGCTGCCCGCGCTCTGGCTGACCCGCTGACCGCCGTAAAAGCTGCTCGACACGGTTTCGGTGTTGATTTCCACCACCGAATCGGCAGCTTTGGCGGCCACCTCAGCCACCGAGAGACTGCCCTTATTGGTGTTGTTGGAGACCGACTGATAGAAAACGGGCTGGCCGCCCGAGGCGCCGGAGGACGAGGCGGTACTGTTCAGCCGGCTGGCGAGATAACCGCCGCCGAAGCCGCAGCCCAGGGAGAAGACCATGCAGGCGGCCATTACGGCGGCAAAAGCGCCTTTGCGGCGGTCGCGGCGGGGCTTCTCACGGGGCGCCGGCGGTTGCGGGGCCGCGGCCCAGGGAACATAGGCGGCGGGCGGGGGAGCCGGGGATTCCGACTGCGGATTGTCGGCGGAGGCGGTTTCCACGCGGGTCCATCCGGTTTGGACGGTATTATCGGGCTGGTTATCCGGGCCGATAGGCTGATAGGGATTATACATAAGGGTTTCCTCCTTTTTGTTGTTAACCAGGTGGGGGGAAGTATCCCCTCGTCATGGTTTTAGTATAGGCCCCTTATGTGTCGGTTGGTTGGAGAAGAATGAGGAATTTTTTAAATAAGCTGTGACAAAAATATGTCCTGCGCCATGATTTGGTCATAAAAAAGCGAGCGGGTTACCGCTCGCTTTTTTGTACGTGTTAATCCTTACCCTGCCGCCGGCGCATGCTTTCCAGCAGCTGCAGACGGAATTCATATTCCCGCTTTTCCTTTTTAATAATGGCGTCCAGAACCATGCCGTTGAAAAAAGCCATGAGAGCGGCAACCATTACAAAGCCGCAGACGATGAGCGTCGGGAAATTCGGGACCAGTCCGGTCCGGATATAGGGAACTAAAACTACCGGTATGAACACGAGAGCATCGATAACCGTCAGTACAGCGGCAAGAACCGTGAAAAAATGAAAAGGCCTGTAATTTCTCCATAGATCGAATATGGTTTTCAGTACGGACAAGCCGTCGGAAATCGTATTGAGCTTGGATACACTGCCCTGAGGCCTGTCCCGATAATCAATAACGACGTTGTCCACCGACATATTTTTGTCCACCGCATGAATGCTCATTTCGGTTTCGATTTCAAAGCCGCGGGACAGCACGGGAAAGCTTTTGACAAACTGGAAGCTGAAAGCGCGATAGCCGGTCATAATGTCCTTGATTCTGCTTGAAAACAACGCGTTGATGCTGGAACGAACCAGACGGTTTCCCATGTTATGAAACGGCCGCTTATTTTCCGTGAAATACGTAGAAGACAGACGGTCGCCGACCACCATATCAACCTGTTTGTTCAACACCAAATCCGCCATTTCTCTGGCGTTTTCAGCCGGATACGTATCGTCGCCGTCTACCATAATATAGCAAGCGGCATCAATTTCTCGAAACATGCGGCGAATGACATTACCTTTGCCTTGCTGATATTCATGACACACAACCGCACCCGCTGCTTCCGCGATTTTATCCGTATGATCGGAGGAATTGTTGTCATAGACGTAAATGACAGCTTCCGGCAGAACCTTCTTGAAATCGGTGACAACTTTTTCAATTGTTTGGCTTTCGTTATAGCAGGGAATTAAAACAGCGATTGTATCCATAAAGATTTCCTTTCACGGTTATTGATTGGTTCTTTCTTTGGACGCGCTTTCCTCGGTTAAGACAAAGCTGATGAGCAGAGGAACCGACATAACAATGGGATATACATAGCGATACAAAACTACCGGTCCCAAAAGCAGGGTCAGCCATAGAGCAACCAGGAAGCTGGCAGGAACCAGGTATCTGTATTTTCTCTGATAAAGGCACCATGCTATATATAGAAAAACAATCCAAACCATAAACCCAGAGCTAAACAGCATGGATATAATCGGAATCTTCTGATAGCTATTTTTATACGTCAGCGTGTCGTAAAAGTTCGACAGCCATTCCATGCCGGACGGCGGGGTTCTTTCAACAATGAAAAAGGAGCCTTGAGCATTTTGCTGAGTGGATATATATTCCCAATACGGATGATACGCCCCTGGATCCCGGTAATTCATATCTGGATACCATAAGCCAACGGTGATGCGCAGGAAAGCGTCAATATACGTAGTGGGACATCGCAAACCAATACGCGCCCACAGTTTGATAAATTCGCCGGGCTTCTCGCGAAAACGCGCCGCATTAAACGTGTTTTTCATAGAATCCGAAATCGAGGTGAAGGTGGAATAGTGCTTATAGCCCGGAATGTAGTCTTCAATAATTTCTTTTTCTTCCGCGGTGAGCTTATCGGGCGCGTAAAGCATGACCCGGGACAACTGCATGCACGGGATACTCATCATTTCTCTCAAACCGTCAAATTTTTTCCCTTTGCACAAAGTGGTGATCGGTCCCGAGTATACCAGGAACAAAACCACACACGCTGAAAAAATGGCCAATACTCTCTTCCATTGCTTTCTGAGCCATATAAAACAAAAAATCATACCAAAAAAGAAAATATAAATGCCTTGGCTGCGGAAAATCATCATGAAGAAAGTGACTAGGACGCATACCAAACAAAATAGGTTCTTTTTTAAAAGGGAAGGATTTTCAGCTATAAGCAATAGGCCCAAAATCATTAGAGCAAAAAGAGCGGAAAATATAACGTCTTTGGTTGCGGAAAAAGACATTAACGCATTTACCGGCAAAAACATAAAAATCAGTAAAAACGCCGCCCGAATCAATACGGATGTATTCCTGCGCGCCATATAATAACAGATGGCGGCAAACGTCGCGGAAAGACAGAGCATTTGAAACAGGGAATAAACAAGCATGCCGATTTCCGGGCTGCCAAAGAGATTGCCCAGAGTCACCACACAGAACCCTAAGAGATAGGTATGGATCAACGGATGGTGCAAATAAATGGAGCCGGAAAGATAATACCCGATTTGATAAACGCTGTCATAGGCATATATGCCAGGGAAAGAAGCGATCAAACCGGGAACCCATGCCAAAAAAATGAGCAGCCAGCTGATAAAAAACACCTTTTTCCATCCGAAAACACGTGTGGAAAAATTCTCCAGCTTTGAAATCTTTGTGACCGCATTCCACTTGGGGAGCGTCGTCAAAATCATGACGATCAGTGCCATGAACAGCGGGGTGCCAGCAAGAATACGCAGCCATGTAAACGGTTTATTTAAAAAGGCATACTGCCGCTGCAGGATATTGGCGCCGCATATCATAAAAGCCGAAAAGAAAAAGCCGAACACACCGGACACCACAGCCAACCGCTTGTTTATGCGCAAATAGGCGGCCCGTATCAGCCAAAAGAGGCCGACAAAAAGCACGACTGAAAAAACACTGTTGCTGATGGGATACCGACCGGCATCGAGCTTCAGCATAGACGTTAGGGCCCACAAGGATAAAAATGCTGACATAAGACACTGTATATTCTGTTTGATTTTAGGCATGCGCTTCCTCCTCCGTTATATACAGCTTTTGAGCGCCTTCAAAACAGCTGTATTCCCCATTTTCTCCAGCAGTATTCCCACTTAACCACCGTTCATCCCAGAAGAAGGGCGAGGCCGCTCGGCCCGACAGCGCTCCTTATTCCCACTCGATGGTGGCGGTGGGCTTGGGGCTTAGGTCGTAGCAGACGCGGTTGACGCCCTTGACCTCTTTCAGAATCCGGTCGGTGATGCGGAACAGAATCGGCCAGTCCACGGCTTCCACCGTGGCGGTCATGGCGTCCACTGTGTTGACCGCCCGCAGGATCACCGGGTACTCGAAGCAGCGGGCGTTATCCCGCACGCCCACCGACTTGAAGTCGGGCACGACGGTAAAATACTGCCACACCTTCTTGTCCAGGCCGGCGGCATGGAATTCCTCCCGCAGGATGGCGTCCGCCTCCCGCACGGCCTCCAGTCGGTCGCGGGTGATGGCGCCCAGGCAGCGCACCCCCAGGCCCGGGCCGGGGAAGGGCTGGCGGTAGACCATCCCGTCCGGCAGGCCCAGCTCCACGCCGCAGGCGCGCACCTCGTCCTTGAACAGCTGCCGCAGGGGCTCCACCAGCTCGAAAGCCAGATCCTCCGGCAGACCGCCGACATTGTGATGGGATTTCACCATTTTGGCGGTTTTGGTGCCGCTTTCCACAATGTCGGGGTAGATGGTGCCCTGGGCCAGGAAGTCGATGCCCTCCAGCTTGCGGGCCTCTTCCTCGAAGACGCGGATGAATTCCGCGCCGATGATTTTCCGTTTCTGCTCCGGATCGGCCACGCCGGCCAGCTTGCCCAGGAAGCGCTCGGAGGCGTCCACATAGACGAGATTCGCACCCAGCTGCTTCTGGAACACCTCGACCACCTGCTCCGGCTCGCCTTTGCGCAGCAGGCCGTGATTGACGTGCACGCAGGTGAGCTGATCCCCGATAGCCCGCAGGAGCAGGGCGGCGACCACGGAGGAATCCACGCCGCCGGACAGGGCCAGCAGCACCTTTTTATCGCCCACCTGACGGCGAACCTCTTCGATCTGATCCGCGATGAAATTCGGCATATTCCAGTTGGCCTCGGCCCCGCAGACGTCGAACACGAAGGGACGCAGCGCGTCGGCCAGCTTGTCCTCCTCCGGCCAGGCCGCCAGCTGGCGCTCCGTTTTCGCCGCGGGGTGATCCACCGCCAGCACGGGCAGGCCGCAGGCATACACCTCGTCAGCCACGAAAATCTCGCGCCCGTCCACCACATGGTTGGGGCCGCCGTTGACAATGACGCCCTTGACGCCGGGCAGAGCGGTCAGCTCGGCGGCGGAGATGTCGTGCGGATAAATCTCGCTGTACACACCCAGCGCGCGGACAGCGCGGGCGATGGTGGTGTTTTCGGTGCTGCCCAAATCCAAAATGACAATGCGATCCTGTTTCATGCGGGAACCCAGCCTTCCTCTGATAAACTTCCTTTATTTCCTATAGGAGACTATACCACAGGTCGCCCCCTCCAGTCAAACGGTTTGCATTCCGGACGGTCAGGAGGTATAATAAAACAAGAATACCGCTTGGGGAGAACCGTTATGGAGTACAGAAAAGTGGCTTTGGAGGAAATCGATCGGCAGCTGTTCCGCGCGTTTGTCCGGCGGCAGGACGTTACAAAATGCTGGCGGAAGGAGGGCGGCGACTGGGTAATCCGGGACATCGCGTTTATCGACGACTGGAGCGAGGCGGATTATGCGTATCTGGTCACCTGCCTGCGGGGGACGCTGGAAGGTGGGGGCGTGCTGTTCGGCGCGTTTGAGGGCGGTGTGCTCAAGGGCTTCGCGTCGGTGGAGGGCCGGCCGCTGGGGAGCCGGGCCGACATGCTCGATCTTTCGAGCCTGCATGTCTCGCGGGACCGGCGGGGCCAGGGCGCCGGCAGACGGCTGTTCACCCTGGCGGCGGGCTGGGCCAGGGAGCACGGTGCTAGTAAGCTGTACATATCCGCCCATTCGGCGGTGGAAACCCAGGCGTTTTACCGGGCCATGGGCTGCGTGGAGGCGGCGGAATACGCCCCCCATCACACGGCCAAGGAGCCCTGCGACTGCCAGCTGGAATACCGGCTGACGGCAATCTGAAATCTGGAGACTGGTGTATGGAGAGGGATTCCATTTCGCGCACACTGCGGCGGTTTTCCAACATGCGTTACCTGCTGGTGCTGGAGGGCATCGGCGTGGGCGCGGCGGCGGGGCTGGTGACGGTGCTGTTCCGGGCGGTGCTGAGCCAAGGGGAAACGGTGCTGCACGCGGCGCTGGCCTTCGGGACGGCCCACCCCTATTTTATTCCCCTGTGGTTCGTCATCCTGCTGGGGGCTGCCGGGCTGGTGACTTACCTGCTCAAATGGGAGCCGCTGATCAGCGGCTCGGGTATTCCCCAGGTGGAGGGGGAGATGCAGGGACGCATCCGCACCGTCTGGTGGCGGGTGCTGCTGGCCAAGTTCTTAGGTGGCCTGCTGACCATCGGGGCAGGGCTGGCGCTGGGCCGGGAGGGGCCCTCCATCCAGCTGGGCGCCATGGCCGGCAAAGGGGTCTCCCGGCTGACCAAGCGGGTGCGCACCGAGGAAAAACTGCTGATGACTTGCGGGGCCAGCGCGGGGCTGGCTGCGGCCTTCAACGCGCCGCTGGCCGGGGTGCTCTTTTCCCTGGAGGAGCTGCACAAGAACTTCTCGCTGGATGTGCTGCTGCCGGCCATGGCCTCCTCTATCACGGCGGACGTGATTTCCCGCAACATATTCGGCCTGAAGCCGGTTTTTGATTTTTCGGGCATCGCCATGATGCCGCTGAAAAACTACTGGCTGGTGCCGGTGCTGGGGCTGATTCTCGGCCTGTTCGGCGTGCTGTATAACCTGTGCGTCGACAAGGCGCAGAACCTGTACGATAAAATCAAAATTCCCTATATCAAAACCGCCATTCCCTTTATGCTGGCGGGGATCCTGGGCTTTGTCTGGCCGGCCGTCCTGGGCGGCGGCCATGGGCTTATCGCGGGTCTCACCGGGCAGACCGCCCTATGGGGGCTGTTGGGTCTGCTGGCCGTCCGGTTCGCATATTCCATCCTCAGCTTCAGCGCGGGGGTACCGGGGGGGATTTTCCTGCCGCTGCTGGTGCTGGGCGCGGTGGCGGGCAGCCTGGTGGGCGGGACGGCGGCCGCCGTCGGGCTGGACGTACATCTGGAGAATTTCGTAATTCTGGGCATGGCGGGATATTTCGCGGCAGTGGTGCGGGCGCCGGTGACCGGCATACTGCTCATCTGCGAAATGACGGGAACGCTGTCCCACATGCTGTCCCTGGCCATGGTGTCCCTCATCGCCTACGCCACGGCGGATTTGCTCCGCTCCAAGCCGATATACGATCAGCTTCTGCACCGGATGCTGCGCAAGCGCCGGCCGGAGGCGGAGAAAGCCGCCTCCGGGGACAAGGTGCTGGTCAACGCGCCGGTGCACCTGGGCGCGCCGGCTTGCGGCAAACGGATCGGCGACGCATCCTGGCCTGCAGGGTGCCTCATCGTTTCCGTCCGGCGGGGCGAGGAGGAGCTGGTTCCTAAAGGGAACACCCGGCTGCGGGCGGGTGACGACATCACCGTGCTGTGCGACGAATACGACAGCGAAGAGGTATACCGCGCGCTGGAGGAACAGTGCAAATCCACCGTCATTCCCCGCCGCACTCATTTGAAATAAGAAGGGAGGCCCCGCCGTGGTGCCTTTTCTGCGTTTCTTACGGCGTTTCGGACGGCGGAGCGCCCGCTATTTCACCCATTTTCAGTGGTATTATTGTTTTATCTGTTAAAAAAGCTTTAACTGGTGCCGTAACGAATAAAAACGCTAATATAGAGCCTTAGTTTAACGACGCACCATTGGCTTGCTAAATGCCTATGGGGGCATCAGGATATTTTGCTGTGAACTACCGGTACGACAGTCCGGACAGACCGGTCATCAAATACTATAATAACGATAGCCCGGGCAACGCAGGGTACCACACGGTGTACAACGCGAATGGGCTGGTGGGGCTGCACAAGGAGAAATGATGGGGATTTCATGGAGCGCGATGCGCAGAATATTGGAACGGGAAAACATTTGCGATTCACTAAAGGGGCGGATTCAATATTTCGCCACCAGATACAGCAAGTCACACGATCAGGAGGGACGTGTGGCGATACGCTTGGATGGAAAAGAAGTTTTCAAATCCTGCTTTTATGATTGGGACAGAAAGCGGGATGAAGCGTGGGACGAAATCAACACAGAAGCCGGCAGAAAAACATGCTATTTGGAATCCGGCGAACAGATGGAACTCGGCGCGCTAAACAGAGGCGGCTTTGACCAATACGCTTTTTATGCCGCCTTTCATACCTACCAAAACAGCAGCATTGACGAGAGTCTCATTTCACCCGATCCAGTCGTGCGGTTATTCGCCATCATGGACAGGCGGGTTGGTAAGCGGCGGCTGCAAACACTGACGCTGGAAGTTGAGGAGCAGCCGGAATGGTTACAAACATTTTATCGTCTGCGACTGGCGGCGGACGGAGTACCGCCAACAAAAAAGAGCTAACGGATTCTTTGTGATCCGTTAGCTCTTTTCTACGAATATCCTAAATATTGCACCTGCCACATACAGGCTTAGCGGCTCTGCTCCATCATTCCCACTCGATCGTGGCCGGGGGCCGGTAAGCCCCCGGTAGCGCTCGCCTCTTTATTCCCACTCGATCGTGGCCGGAGGCTTACTGGTGATGTCGTATACCACACGGTTGACGCCTTTTACCTCGTTGACGATGCGGTTGGAGGCGGCCGCCAGGACGTCCAGCGGAATCCGCGCCCAGTCGGCGGTCATGAAATCCGTGGTGGACACCGCCCGCAGGGCGATGGTGTAATCATAGGTACGGCCGTCCCCCATAACGCCCACCGAACGCATATCGGTGATAACCGCGAAATACTGATTCAGCTCCCGCGAGAGGCCGGCACGCGCCACCTCCTCGCGGAAAATGGCGTCCGCCTGTCGGAGGATATCCAGCCGATACGGGCTCACCGCACCGATGCACCGCACCGCCAGCCCGGGGCCGGGAAAGGGCTGCCGCCAGACCATCTCCTCCGGCAGACCCAGCTCCAGCCCCGCCTGCCGCACCTCGTCCTTGAACAAATCTCGCAGCGGCTCGCACAGCTTGAGCTGCATCCGTTCGGGCAGGCCGCCCACATTGTGGTGGCTTTTGATGACCGCGGCCTTGTCGCTGCCGCTTTCAATGACATCCGGATAAATGGTGCCCTGTACCAGAAAATCCACCTGGCCGATTTTCGCAGCCTCTTCCTCGAAGACCCGAATAAACTCCTCGCCGATGATCTTGCGCTTCTGCTCTGGCTCGGCCACCCCATCCAAGCGGGTGAGGAACCGATCCGCCGCGTCCACCCGCACGAAGTTGAGATCGTAGTGTCCCCGGAACATAGCCTCCACCATGTCCCCCTCGTCCTTACGCAGCAGGCCGTTATCCACAAAAATGCAGGTCAGCTGGCTGCCCACCGCCTTGGCCACCATTACGGCGGCCACCGAGGAATCCACGCCGCCCGACAGGCCGCAAAGCACCCGGCTGTCCCCGATCTGCTCCCGAATGGCGGCGACGGAGGTCTCCACGAAGGAGTCCATCCGCCAGTCGCCCGCGCAGCCGCAGATCTCAAACAGGAAATTCTTCAGCATCTGCGCACCGTTTACGGTATGCAGCACCTCGGGATGAAACTGGACGGCATACAGCCCATTCGCCGCGTCCTCCATCCCCGCGCAGGGGCAGTGGGGGGTGGAGGCGTTGACCGCGAAGCCCGCGGGCAGGGTATTGATATAGTCGGTATGGCTCATCCAGCAAAGCTGCTCCGGCTCCAGCCCCTTAAACAGGAGGCTGTCGGTGCGCACAGTGACGGCCGTGCTGCCGTATTCCCGCTCGGCGCTTTCCACCAGGCCGCCCTTCAGGAACGCCATCAGCTGGGCGCCGTAGCAGATACCCAGCACGGGAATGCCCAAGGAAAGAATTTCCGCTGGGCAGCGGGGAGAATCCTCCAGATACACGCTGTGGGGGCCGCCGGTGAAGATGATCCCCTTATAGCCCGCCGCCCGGATGTCGTCGAGGGAGGTCTTATACGATTTCACCTCGGAATACACCCCGGCCTCCCGCACCCGCCGGGCAATGAGCTGGTTATACTGCCCGCCAAAATCCAGAACCAATACCGTTTCTTTCGCCATACGCCGTTCCTAACCTTTCCTTTTCCTATCATCAAAGGGGCAGGTGCGCGCACCTGCCCCTTGTATTCAGCGGACGATCAGCTCGTCGCGGCCGGGGCCGTTGGACACCATGGTCACCGGCACACCCAGCTCCTTCTCAATGAACTCTACATACTTCCGGCAATTCTCCGGCAGATCCTCGTACTTCTTGATGCCGCGCACATCGCTCTTCCAGCCGGGCAGAACCTCCAGCACCGGCTTGCAGCGGTTCAGGGTGGGGGTGGTGGGGAAATCCTTCAGGATTTTGCCGTCCACCTCGTAGCCCACGCACACCGGAATCTCGTCCAGATAGCCCAGCGCGTCGATGACGGTCAGCACGGCCTGAGTCGCGCCCTGGGCCTGCACGCCGTAGCGGGAGGCCACGCAGTCGAACCAGCCCATGCGGCGGGGACGTCCGGTGGTAGCGCCGAATTCGCCGGCGTCGCCGCCGCGCACCCGCATCTCCTGGGCCTCATCCCCGAAAATCTCACTGACGAAGGCGCCGGCGCCCACGGCGCTGGAATACGCCTTGACCACCACCACGATGTCCTCGATGGCATAGGGCGGCAGGCCCGCGCCGATGGCACCGTAGCCCGCCAGGGTGGAGGAGGAGGTCACCATGGGATAAATGCCGTAATCCGGATCCTTCAAGGCGCCCAGCTGGCCCTCCAGCAGGATGGTCTTCCCCTCTTTGAGCGCATCCCGCAGGAAATGGAAGGTATCCGCCACATAGGGCGCAATGGCGTCCCGCTGTTCCATCAGCTGGGCGAACACCTGATCCACGTTGAGGGCCGGCTTATGATACAGCTCCTCCAGCAGCACGTTCTTGACGGCCAGAACGCCCCGCAGCTTGTCGTAGGCGTAATCCTCGTCGAACAGCTCGTTGATTTCAAAGCCGATTTTCGCGTATTTATCCGAATAGAAGGGGGCGATGCCCGATTTGGTGGAGCCGAAGGACTTGCCGCCCAGCCGCTCCTCCTCGTACTGATCGAACAGCACGTGATAGGGCATGACCACCTGGGTGCGGTCGGAGACCATCAGGCGGGGCTTGACGCCCTTTTCCTTCAGGGCCGCCGCTTCTCTGAGAAACTTGCCGATGTCCAGCGCCACCCCGTTGCCGATGATGTTGGTGATGTGATCGTAAAACACGCCGGAGGGCAGCTGGTGCAGCGCAAACTTGCCGTACTGGTTGATGATGGTGTGCCCCGCGTTGCTTCCGCCCTGAAAGCGGATGACCACGTCGGATTCAGCCGCCAGAACGTCGGTGATCTTCCCTTTGCCCTCGTCGCCCCAGTTGGCGCCTACGATTGCTCGAACCATGAGGTTTCCTCCTGTTTCACAGGCGCGTGTCCGCGCCGTCGTTTTCCGTACGGTCTCAGCATACCACAGGTTTTTACATAAGTAAAATGCATATTCCTTATAAACGGCATGCAGTTTTGTTATGGGAGCAGCAGGTTTAGCAGCCGTTCCGCCGCCTTGGAGCCGGGGGCATGCCCCCGCACGACGCAGATGCGCCGGGGCGGCAGCTCTTTCTCCAGCGGCACCCGCACCACCTCGCCGGCGGCCAGCGCTTCCTCCGCGAAAGCGGCCACCACGCAGCCCACGCCCAGGTTTCGGCGGGCGAACTGCACGATGAGGCTGCTGGTCGCCAGCTCGAACTCCGGGGCCAGGACGACGCCGTTCTCCGCGAAGAAGCGATCGATATACCGGCGGGTGCTGGTGTTGCTCTCCAGGCAAATCACCGGCAGCTTCTCCAGCGCCTGCAGGGGCAGGGGAGAGGCGGCCAGATGGGCGAAGGCCTTTCCGGCCACAAAAATATCCCGGATCTCGCCCACCGGGGTGAGGGAAAAATCCCCGGCCTCCTCGGCCGGCTCGCTGACAATACCGAAATCGATGCACCCCTGCTCGAGAAACCGGATAGTTTCGGGGGTGGGGCCGTTGGTGACGTGGATTTTCACCCCAGGATATTCCCGGTGGAAGGCCTCAAGATAGGGAAGAAGAAAAAACTGCAGGGTCATGTCGCTGGCCCCGACGCAGATTTCCCCACTCTCCAGGTTCACCTGCTCGTAGAGCTTTTTTTCCCCCTGCCGGATCTGCTCCAGCCCCGCGGACACATGGCGGAACAGGGTCTCCCCCTCGCCGGTGAGCTGCACACCCTTGGGGGTGCGGACGAACAGGGGACAGCCCAGCTCCTCCTCCAGCTGCCGGATATTCCGGCTGACCGCGGGCTGAGAGAGATACAGGGCTTGGGCGGCCAGGGTGATGCTTTTATCCCGAGCGACCTGACAGAACACCCGATACAAATCCAGGCTGGCCCCCACAGGTCTTCCTCCCTCCGCCGTCAGACGTTGATTTCCGCTTGATAGCCCAGGTCGTCGCGGTACTTCTCCAACACCGGCGCCACTTCGCTCGCCAAGAACTCCCGAGTCTGTTCCGGTGCGCGGCCCACATACCGGCGGGGCTCCAGCACATTCTGCAGCTCCTCCAGGGTTACGCCGAAGGTGGCGTCCCCCGCGATGCGCTCGAGCAGGTCGTTGACGCCGTCCCCCTGCTTGACCCGGCGAGCGGCCTCCATGGAATGGGTGCGGATGGCCTCGTGCAGCTCCTGCCGGTCGCCGCCCCGCTTGACGCAGTCCATCATGATGTTCTCGGTGGCCATGAAGGGCAGCTCCCGGCGGAGATCCCGATCGATGACCGCCGTATTGACCACCAGGCCGTCCACCACGTTGACCACCAGCGACAGGATGGCGTCCACGGCTAAGAAGCCCTCGGCCACGCTGATACGCTTGTTGGCGCTGTCGTCCAGCGTCCGCTCAAACCACTGGGTGGAGGCGGTCATGGCCGGGTTGAGCGCGTCGGCCACCACGTAGCGAGCCAGGGAGGCGATGCGCTCGCTGCGCATGGGGTTGCGTTTATACGCCATGGCGGAGGAGCCGATTTGATGCTTCTCAAAGGGCTCCTCCACCTCCTTGAGATGCTGGAGCAGGCGGATGTCGTTGGAGAATTTGGCCGCGCTCTGGGCGATGCCGGACAGGGTGGAGAGGATGGCGGCGTCCAGCTTGCGGGGATACGTCTGCCCCGACACGGGGAAGCAGGAGGCATACCCCATCTTTTCAGCGATTTTCTGATCCAGCAGGCGGCATTTCTCGTGGTCGCCCTCGAACAGCTCAAGAAAGCTGGCCTGGGTGCCTGTGGTGCCCTTGGAGCCAAGCAGCCGCGCACGGGACAGGCGGTATTCCACCTCGTCCAGGTCCATCAGGAATTCCTGAGCCCACAGGGTGGCGCGCTTGCCCACGGTGGTGGGCTGGGCGGGCTGGAAGTGGGTGAAAGCCAGGGTGGGCAGATCGGCGTATTCCCCGGCGAACTTGCCCAGCAGAGCGATGGCGTTGACCAGCTTTTTGCGCACCAGCCGCAGGGCGTCGTACAGAATGATAAGGTCGGTGTTATCCCCCACGTAGCAGCTGGTGGCGCCCAGGTGGATGATGCCCTTGGCGTTCGGGCACTGCTGGCCGTAGGCGTAGACGTGGGCCATCACGTCGTGGCGCACTTCCTTTTCCCGGGCGGCGGCCACGTCGTAGTTGATATCGTCCGCATGCGCCTGCAGCTCAGCAATTTGTTCGTCGGTGATGGGCAGCCCCAGCTCCTGCTCGGTCTGGGCCAGCGCGATCCACAGCCTGCGCCAGGTGCGGAACTTGTTGTCGGGAGAAAACAGATACTGCATCTCCTTGCTGGCATAGCGGGAGGAAAACGGGGTTTCGTATTGGCTTGGCATGGCGAGCCCTCCTATTATAACAATCCTATTGTGTCTCATTGTACAGGTTTTTCGCCCGGGGCGCAAGCCTGTCCCTGCCAACTTTTGCTCCCGCATGGTTGAATTTTTTAGCGGGTACGTGTATACTGGAAGCACAGAAGCCGACGGTTGTGTGCGCGAGAAAACGGCCGCCGCTATTTGAAAGGCAGGGAATTTGTGATGAAACGCTCCTTCTCCTCTATACGCGCCGCCGTGATGGCCGCCGCGCTGACGGCCGCGGGCGCGGTGTCCGCCGCGGCGGACGGGCTGTCTCCCGCCACGGGCGAACGCACCCGCGTGCTTCCCTTCGTGCTGGGGGCCGTCGGCCTGGTGGCCGTGGCCGCCCTGATTGTGCTGACCGTGATGGACGCGAAAAAGAAAAAGAACACGCCGCCTCCGACGGACACGCCCCCCACGCCTCCGACGCCGCCCGCCGGGCCGAACGACGATGCGGACGGTCTGTAAAGCCGCCGTTTTCCTGGCGCTTTCCGCCTTGCTGGCCATGCCCGCCCTGGCGGACGAAACGCCGGGACAGAAAGCGGTGAGAGAAGCCCGGGAAGCCACGGCGGCCGAATGCGAGGAAGTGGTATTCAGTCTTCTGTCCTACTCCCGCTATTTCGATCTGGACGCTATGATCGGTTTTCCGGTTCACGGTTTCCGCCAGAATAACCCGGCGACGGCCTATCGCGAGGCGGGGAGCCTGGACGGCGCGCTAAGCGATGCGACCGTCTGGAAATTCCAGGTGGAAGGCAACGAGGTTTTCACCATGCAGCGCGGCGCAGACGGCCTCTGGACGACGGCCGGACATGCTGTCGACGCACAGACCTTTATTGACACGGACGCGGTCGCCGCCGCCATCGACGGGGAAGACGCCCTGCGGCAGGCGCCGTCGATTTCGCTGAAGTTCGCCTCCTCTTCCTACTGCCAGACGTATTTTGCCCTGATCCTGGCTGACGGCCGAGAGTGGGTGGTGCCTTTCGGCTCCCATCCCGACAGAACCGGCCTGGAAAACGGCCGCCTGTACACGGCGGCGATGGCCATGCGCCCCCTGGAGATATACGAAGGCGCCGGCTCCGCCCCGCCGATTGTCACCATGCCGGGATGTGTCTCGCTGCTGCCGTATGTATTAGCGGGGACGGGGGTGCTTCTGGCCGGAATCATTCTTGTCCTGCTGCTCCACAAAAAACACGCCCGTAAAAAAGCCCGCCTTTAACGGCGGGCTTTTTTCATCCGGGCAGCACAAACTGCACCAGCACCATGTAGACCACGGTGCCGCCGGCGATGCTCACCAGCCCACCCAAAAGACCGCCCGCCGTCAAGCCCGCTGCAGCCTTTATATAGTATAAGGTAATAAAAAGAAAGACCTGGTTGTCCGTCCCGCCGCTTTATGTTATAATAGGTAGGATATTAATTACAGCGAATCCGATCCGCCCGGGCGGATCTACGGAAAGGCATGAAATACCACCATGACAAAGGAAATTACCAGTTTCGACGAACTGGATCTGCGGGAGCCTACATTGAAGGCGCTGCAGCGCATGGGCTTTACCGCCCCCACCCCCATCCAGGCTCAGACCATTCCCGTAATGATGGATGGGCACGATCTCATTGCCAAGGCCCCCACCGGCACGGGGAAAACCTGCGCGTTCGGCATCCCGCTGCTGGAATGCCTGGATCCGGACTGCACCGATATCCAGGCGGTCGTCGTCTGTCCCACCCGCGAATTGTGTCTGCAGATTGCGGAGGAGCTGCGCCAGCTGGCCGCCTTCCGCCCCGATGTGCGCATCGCCGCCATTTACGGCGGACAGCCCATCGGCAAGCAGCTGACCGCTTTAAAAAAGAACCCCCACATCGTGGTCGCCACCCCCGGCCGGCTGCTGGATCATATGGGCCGGCGCACCGCCTGGCTGGGCAACGTCTACACCGCCGTGCTCGACGAGGCGGACGAGATGCTGAAAATGGGCTTCATCAAGGACGTGCGCCGGATCCTCAACGCCACCCCGGCCGACACCCAGGTGGTCATGTTCAGCGCCACCATTTCCCGGGATGTCATGGACGTGGCCTGGGAATACCAGCACAACGCTGTAGAAATCTCGGTGGCCGCGGAAGGGGACAACCGTCCCCAGATTGACCAGTACGGCCTGATGTCCTCCGGTTCCCGCCGGCTGGAGGACATGACCCGGATTATTGACCAGATGGACTATCACCGGGTCATGGTCTTCGCCAACATGAAAACCTCGGTGCGCCAGCTCTGCGATCGCCTGCATAAACAGGGCCGATCGGTGGACTGCCTGCACGGGGATATTCCTCAGTCCCAGCGCAATCAGGTCATGACCGGCTTTCGAGAAGGGAAGTTCGAAATCCTGGTAGCCACCGACGTGGCCGCCCGCGGAATCGACGTGGACGACGTGGAAGCGGTATTCAACTACGACATTCCGGACGAGAATGAGTATTATCTTCACCGCATCGGCCGCACCGGCCGGGCCAAGCGCCGGGGCGCGGCATACACCTTCATGACCCCCGACGACCGGTTCCGCATCCGGGATATTAAGAAATACACCCACTCGGAAATCGAGGAAATCCTCTTTGCCGCGGACGGCCGCCTGACTCACAAGGACGGTTCTCCCTTGGCTCAGGCCGCCGACACTGTTTCCCCCGAGGACATCTGATACAGCCTTTAAAAAAGATGGACGCAAACGCGTCCGTCTTTTTTATCTCCCTTTTTCCTGTTTTCGGCAAGTTCACTTTTCCCGGCTCCCCACCGCCTGTCCGGGAGAATTCCGACCGGTTTTCGACAGCCCGCCAAGGGGTGACGGCCGCGCGGCGGGGAGAAGGAAACTGGTAATTGCCGCCGATTTGTATATATATTCATTAAATTTATATATTTATTCCAAACGAGTGGGCTAGTATATGCGTTTTTCTCGACTTTATTCTCGTTTTCGAGCTGCAAACACGGTTTTTGGGTGGTTACAAACCTGTTACTTTTGTCTGGATGCACAAATTTTACGCAAAAGAATTCATTCTCAAATTCAAAAACCAGATTTGTAATTATTTTCCATATTTGATGGCAACCTGCATGAAACCCTGTGGCTCTTTTCCAGTTGCCGGATGGCTTTCACCGAAAACCACGCTTTCATCCCCGCTTTTGCCGCAATTCCCACCGCTCCGCTGAAAAAACGTCTTCCTGTCCATTGGAAAAGAATTTCAGCGGATATTTGTACTTTTCCAACAAAATTTGGATTTCTAAAGCCATTTGACAAGGCGGTTTGGTGTGCGTATAATACAGAGACGCGGAGACCCATCCACAAACGAACCAATCCGGATGCGTACCGGGAGCAAAGTCCGGCGCATTTTGTACCGGCCTCATAGGCCGGGTATACTATGGAAGCCAGCGGCGCTGACAAGACGCGGAGACCCCATATGGAGGAACCCGCGCACCGGCTTCTCAGAGAAGAAAGGGAGTTCTACCGATGGAAACCGTATACCGCATGGCCACGGCACTGGTGCGCGCATTGCGCAGCCGCCTGTTTGCCGCCGCCGCTCTCGCTGTGATGACCGCCGCCATGGTGGCTGTGGTCACAGTGAACACTCACGCCGTCACGGTAGTGGACGGCGATACCAGCAAGGTGGTCCTCACCCTCAACGAGGATCCCTACTATGTGCTGAAAACCGCCGGCGTGACATTGGGTAAGGACGACGTGGTGCAAACCGCGGAGAACGGCCAGCGCACCGCCTCCATTGAAATCACCCGCGCTTTCAACGTGCAGATCAACGCCGACGGCGTGAGCACCCTGGTCGCCATGACCGGAGGCACCGTGGCGGACGCGCTGGAAAAAGCCCAGATTACCGTGGGCGAGCACGACACCCTAAATGCGGATCCGGCCGCTCCGGCGACAGAGGGGATGAACCTCACGATCGAACGGGTGCAGTACCGGGAGCATACCAAAACCGAAGCCATCGCCTACACCACCTCCACCCGTTATACCAATGTCCTGCCCAAGGGGAAAACCCAGATTAAGCAGGCGGGGCAGAACGGGGTGAAAACCCTGACCTACCGGGATCGCATCGTGGACGGCCAGGTGGTGGAAACCGAGTTGGTGGGCGAAGCCGTGACCAAAAAAGCGGTGGAAAAAATCGTGCTCAAGGGCACGGTTGTAGGCACGCCCATGTCCAAAGCGCCGTTTGACATCGAGCTGGATTCCGCCGGGCAGCCGCTGAAATACAAATCCATGATTTCCGGCAAGGCCACGGCCTACACCTCCGATCGGGGGGACTCCGGCACGATCTGCTCCACCGGCATGAGGGCCCAGGTGGGCGTGGTGGCGGTCAATCCCAAGCGGATCCCCTACGGCAGCAAGCTGTATATCACCTCTCCCGATGGGTCGTATGTCTACGGGTATGCCATCGCGGGGGATACGGGCGGCGGCGTGCGCAAAAACGCGCTGGTGGCCGACCTGTTTATGGACACCTATGAGGAATGCATTCAGTTCGGCCGCCGGACCATGAATGTGTATATTCTGGAATAACTGCGCCCTTTTTCCGCTCCCGCCTATGGCGGGAGCGGATTTTTGCGTCCGTCGAACCCCGCTTTTTCGCCGGGGATCGACGGGTTCCCGCTTCAGGGAATCCCCTTCTACAGAATCCGCGCCGCCCATTGACCTTTGGCCCGCCATGCGGTACAATAATAGAATGGGTGAATGTGAACCCATTGGCCTTCAGTCAAGAATTTCGATACCATATGCGAGAGGACGGTCATTCGCTGTGAAAGTGTCTCCCTCTATTTTGACCTGTGATTTCGCCCATCTGGCCGAGGAGTTGGCCTTTGTGGAAAGCAGCGGGGCCGACATGCTGCATCTGGACGTGATGGACGGTGTCTTTGTGCCCAATCTCAGCTTCGGCCCGCCGGTCATCCGGCGTCTGCGCCCGCTGACCAGCCTGCCCTTCGACGTTCATCTGATGATGGCGTATCCGCAGCGGCTGCTGGACGCCTTTGCCGAGGCCGGAGCGGATCTTATTAACATCCATGCGGAATGTGCCTCCCCGCTTAAAGAGACCCTTTCGCAGATCCGGTCTTTAGGGAAGCGGGCGGCTTTGACCCTCAAGCCGGCCACCCCGGCCGAGGCGGCGTTCCCCTATCTGGAGCAGCTGGACATGGTACTGGTGATGACGGTAGAGCCCGGCTTTGGAGGACAAGCCTTTATGGCGGACATGCTGCCGAAAATCGCCGCCCTGCGGGCAGAAATTGAGCGCCGGGGCCTGTGTGTGGATATTCAGGTGGACGGCGGAATCAACGCCGCGACGGCGCAGCAGGCGGCAAAAGCCGGCGCAACCGTCGCCGTGGTGGGCAACGCCCTGTTCACGTCGTCGGATGCGCCGGCTCTGGTCAGACAGATGCAGGCCCTGTAGGCTTCTTTAATGATGGCGGTTGCCTTCCATCGCCTGCCACAGGCGGGGAAGAGCGTCGCCGATGGCCAGGGGCTGTCCATGCTCCGCCGCGAACGCGGCGGCGGCATCCCCTTCGCCGGCCGGCTGAGCGAACTCCTGCAGCAGGGCGCTGGCTTCCTTGGTCAGCGGCATGGCGGGATACAGCACCAGCCCATACGCGCCGCCGAGCTGATACAGCGAGCTGCCTGCCGTCAAGGTTCTTTCCGGGGCGTCTCCCCGCTGCGCCTGCAGCCGGTTCCAGTTCTCCGCCAGCCGGAAAAGCCCGTCGATATCGGGCACCCGGTATATGTAAGGGCCCACGGCCTTTTTCATCCGCACCCGCCGCCGGGCGTAAGCCGGGGTGAGCAGTAGCAAGCAGCCATCTTCCAGTGGAATGGCCTCCACGGTCAAATCGCCGTTATGATGAAACCCGGTTTCCTGCCGGGCAAGCAGCAGCAGCCGCTGAATCGCCCGCTGGGTTTCCGCGTTGCGGTAATCCAGCCGATCGAAGGTCAGCCCCATTTCCTCCAAATCCTCATTGGACAGCACAATTTTTAAGCATCCGCTCTCCAGCAGTTCCATTTTCAAGGCAAGCCCCCCCTTATCGTTCGGGGGACTGCTGATCCCCCACCGTCCGCCGACGGATTTTCTCCGGATATCTTCATGATAATACACGCATTTCCCCTTTACAAGGCACAAAAATTGTCAGTCCCGCTTGCCTCCGGTTGATCGGCGGCGCCGGACGGCGGCGTTTTGTTCCGCATGGTTTCATTAAGGCTTGTGCCTGGTCTTTTCCCAAGGAGGGACCGGCGGCAAAGCTCGGAAAGGACAGAATTTAGCCTATGATTTTCTGGAATCGCGGCATCCGCATTCCTCACGATAAAGAGCCGGCCGCCTCCCGCGGCATTCTGCCGTTTTCCCCCGCCGGGCCGGTGCTCGTTCCCCTATGCTACGGCGACACGTCGGAGGCCCTGCCCGCGGCCGCAGCCGGCGCCCAGATCGGCCGTGGGGAGGTGCTGAGCGACCCCGGCGGCGATACTCCTTCCCTCGCCACGGTAACCGGAACCTTCGAGGATATCCGGACCATCAGTCACCCGGTGGTGGGCCAAGTTTCCTGCGCGGTGCTGCGTCCCCGGCCGGAAGAAAATCCTCCCCCACCCCAACCGGCGCTTCTGACTGCACAGGAGGCCAATGCCGCGGACGCCCTAGAGACCGACGCCATTCTGGGCGCGGCCCGGCGGGCGGGTATCATCGACGAGCTCGATGGGATTCCTCTCCACTTGAAATTAGCCGACTGGAAGGACAAGGCCTTCGATGTGCTCGTCGCTGACGGAACCGAGGCGGAGCCCTACGCGTCCTCCGCCTGGGCCGTTCTCACCGAATCGGCCGAGGATGTGTGGCGCGGTTTGGCCCTGGCCGCCCGCGCGGCCGGCATTCCCCGGTATCACGTGGCCGTCCTTCTGCCAACCAAGCGGCGGCGGCCCCTGGCCCAGAGGCTGGGGGAGGAGGCGGTCTATCAGGTGCGCTCCAAATACCCGGCGGATCGCCTGACGGGCGGCGCGGGGCGTTCCGCCGTCTGCCGCATCGGGGTACAGGCGGCGCTGGCCCTCTGCCGTGCCGCCGCCCTGGGAGAGCCGCAGACGTCCTGCGTTCTCACCGTGGCCGGTGACGCCGTGGCCAACCCGCAGAACGTCCGCGTCCCCTTTGGAACGCCGGCGGGGGAGGTGCTGCGCGCCTGCGGGTTGTCAAGCGATCCGCAGTACCTCATTTTCGGCGACGCCATGACCGGCGTGACGGCCGACAGCGTGGACACGCCCATTCTGCCCGGCACCACCTGTCTGCTGGCCCTGGTCAGCCGGACGGTTCTCGCCCCGCAGCCCTGCATGGGCTGCGGCCGGTGCGCTCGTGTCTGCCACGCCGACCTGCTGCCCTACGAAATCGTCCGGCGGCTGGAAAACATGCATTACGAACGGCTGGTGTCTCTTGAACCGGAAGCCTGCGACGGCTGCGGCGCCTGCTCTCATGTCTGCCCAGCCGGGCGGGACGTGACGGCCAAGGTGCTGGAGGCCCGGCAGACCCGCGGGACAATTTTCCTGAACTGGGGGGACGACGATGACGCTTAACAAAGGGTTCGCCCCTCACCTGCGGCGGACGGAACGGGCTTCGTACATGAGCCTGGACGTGCTCATCACCCTGATCCCCTTGTGTATTTTTTCTTCGGTATATTACGGGTTTCGACCGGTTTTGCTGGTGCTGACAGGTATGATAACGGCGATGGCCTGCGAACTGCTTTGCTGTGCGTTCCTGCGCCGCCGCCCCACCCTCCTGGACGGCACCGCCGCCGTGACCGGCGGGCTTATCGGGGCCATGATGTCCCCGCTGACCCCGTACTGGGTGCCGGCGCTGGGAGCCGCCTTCGCCATCGTGGTGGTCAAGATGCCCTTCGGCGGCACCGGCCGCAATGTCTTCAACCCCGCCGCAGCCGGCATGGCGGTGGTCACCCACTGCTTTTCCACCCGGCTGTTCCTCTATCCGGATCCCTCTCTAAACGCGCCTCTCGCCCTGAGCGGCGATTTGGGAAAGGCCCTGACCGAGATGTCCCCGGCGGCCCAGCTGGCCGGCGGCGGCTCCCCGACCTACAGCTGGGCGGAGCTGGCCATCGGCCGGTTCCCCGGCCCTATCGGCGCCACCTGCATCGCGGTGCTGGCCGCCTGCGCGCTGTATCTGTTCACTCGACGCACCGCCTCCCCTCTCATCACCCTGTCTTTTCTGGCTGTCTGCGCCTTGTCGGCCATCCTGTTTCCCCGGCTGAAGGACGCCGCCTGGCAGCAGAGCGTGATGATGGAGCTGTGCTCCGGCTATCTGCTGTTTGCGGGGATCTTCCTGCTCAACGATCCCGTCACCGCCCCCCGCCATTGGCTGGGCCGCCTGCTGTACGGCGCGTTTGCCGGGATACTGGTCATGGCCCTGCGGTATTTCGGGCGGTTTGAGGACGCGGCCTGTTTCGCCGTCCTGCTGGTCAATGCCTTTGCACCGATACTGGATCGCTGGTCCTGGCGGCTGGTACATACTCTGACGAAGGGCCTGCGGCCCGCGGAAGAAGGTGGCTGCTGATGAATAAAAAACGCTCCACCCATCAGTTCTGGAAGCTGACGGGGATTTTTATCGAAACCTTCATCGTCAACAACATCGTGCTGATCCAGGCGATCGGCATCTGCCCCATCATCGCCGTGGGCACCAACCTCAAATACGGCGTGGCTCTCACCCTGTGCACCGCCGCCGTGCTGCTGCCCACCAGCCTGTTCATGTCCCTGTATGGCGATAAGCTGCCCGCCGCCGCCCGGCCCCCGGTGTATACCCTGGGGGCGTCGGCCCTGCTGGTTGGGGTGGCCTTTCTGGTAGACCGCTTCATTTCCACCGAGCTGTACGCCTCGCTGTACCTGTTTCTGCCCCTGATGGCGGTCAACACCATCTTCACTTACCGGGCGGGCGGCTTTTCGGTGAGCAACCGGCCCGCTGCCGCCCTGGTGGACGCTTTGGGCTCGGTCTGCGGCTTCGGCCTGGTCATCTGCGCCGTTTCCGCCCTGCGGGAGCTGGCCATTTCCGGCACCCTATGGGACAAGCCCATGGGCTTCGATCTCCGGCTGCCGGAGGCCGCCCAGCCTTTCGCCGCCTTTATCCTGCTGGGCTTTATGGCCGCCTTCCTGCAGTGGATTAAAGCGGGGGTCAGCCACTTCTTCCAGAGGAAGGAGGAGGAAAGCCGATGACGGGCCTTCATCAATTTCTCGTTTTTCTGCTGGCCACCGCGTTTATCCAGAACCTGGTGCTGACCACCGGGTTCGGTTCCTCCATCATGCTGCGCATCGTCCGCCGGCCCGGGGACATCTGGCTGTTCGGCGGCTTTATGACCGCCTTTTCGGTGCTGACGGTACTCATCGCCTATCCGCTGGATAGCCTTATCGGCACCGGGCAGGCCGCCAAGCTGCTGCGACCCCTGATGATGGTGGCCATCGCCGCGGTGCTGTACGCCCTGGCCTCCTTCTGGCTGCACAGGGCCCTGCCCTCCGTCTACCGACGGGTGAGTCGTCTGCTGCCCCTGGCGGCCTTCAACAATCTGGTTATCGGCATTGCCCTAATCATCAACCACCAGTTCGCCCTGGGGCTGGCGGGAGCCATCGGCCTGTCGCTGGGGGCCTGCCTCGGTTTTGTATTGCTGACCTGGCTGACCGCCGAGGGGATGGAACGCATGGACAACCCCGATATGCCCCAGTCTTTCCGCGGCATGCCCGCCACCCTGGTTTATCTGGGCATTCTGGCCCTGGCCCTGCTGGGCTTTACCTCATCGTTTTCCTTCGTATAACATCAATTTGATAAAGAGGAGAGGTGCCCATGTCCCGTAAGCTGCATCGCGGACGCACCCGGGTCTTCCATAAAAGAAAATTCCCTGTCAAAGCCGTGGCTTGGCTCCTGGCGGCGGCGGTGATCATCCCCGGCAGCTTTTTCGGCGCGAAATATATGCTGGAGAACCGGCCCGCCTCTCAGCCGGATGTCAGCGTGCCTCCCGTGTCCCGGCCTGCCGACGCCTCCTCGCAGGACTCGTCGCAGCCGGCTGACCCGTCGGAGCCGAACACGCCCGCCGCGGGCGGCGCGCTGAAAGCCTTTTATCTGCCGACCGCCCAGCTGGCCGATAGCGCCAAGCTCTCCGCCGCCCTTTCCGCCGCCAAAGCCGCCGGATTGAACGCCGTGGTCTTCGATCTCAAGGACAGCGAAGGGAACCTGCTCTACGCTTCGGCCACCGAACTGGCCCAACAGGCCCAGTCCGCCGGCAGCGGCGCCTTAACTCTGGACGCCCTGAAGGCGGCTTTCGATCAAATCGGCGCGCAGGGGATGGCCCCCGTTCCGCGGCTGTACGCCTTCCAGGATCACGTGGCGCCCCGGCAGCTGTCGGCCGCTAAGATCACCCTGCCCAACCAACCCACCTGGACGTGGTACGACGGCGATCCGAAAAACGGCGGCAGGCCGTGGCTGAACCCCTATTCACCGGTGGCCCATCGGTATATAACCGACATGATAAAAGAGTTGAAAGCCCTTGGCGCCTCCACCGTCCTGCTGGATGGCGTCCAGTTCCCCAAACGGACCAGCGGAGCCAGCTTCGGCAACACGGAATACGCCTCGCAGTCCAAGGCGGAGGTGCTGGCCACCTTCATCGCCAGCGCCAACACAGCCATGGACGGGGGCCGGGTGATATTGTCCGCTCCCGGCCTGGCCGCGTTGGGCACCGACACCACGGTGTACGGGGGAAACCCCGTCACCTTTGGCGCGGGCGGCGTGGCCCCGGTTCTCATGCCCGCCACCCTGGGATCGTCCCTGACCGCCGGGGACGCGCAGGTGGAAGCCCCCGCGTCCCATCCTTATGAGGCAGTGAAAGCCGCCCTGGCCCAGATCCAGCTACGCCTGCAGGTGATCGATCAAGCCAAGCGGCCGGCCCTCACCCCTTGGCTGCAGGGATACGACTGTTCCGCGGACGCGATAAAGGAACAAATCCGCGCCGTGACCGAGGTACTGGGCAAAGACGCGTCCTATCTGCTGTACAATCCCGGCGGCGTCTACGATTTCGCCGCCCTTTCCTGACGCCTATGTAACCGGAGCAAGGAGCCTTTTCCATGATCATCGACTTCCATACGCATGCTTTCCCGGACAAGCTGGCCCCCGGGGCTCTCGCCCACTTGACGGAGAACGCCCGGGCCTACGCCCACCTGTACGGGGAAGCCCATCCCCATACCGACGCCACCCTGGACGGCCTGACCGCTTCCGCGCGGCGCGCCGGCATCGATTTCAGCCTGGTTCTGCCCATCGCCACCTCGCCCAAGCCCTCCCGCACCATCAACGATTTCGCCGCCCAGGCGGACAAGCATCCGGGGCTTCGCTCCTTCGGCAGCGTGCATCCCGGCAATCCCGACTGGGAGGAGGAGCTGGAACGGGCGGCGGCGCTCGGCCTGCGGGGCATCAAGCTGCATCCCGAATACCAGGGCTTTTTTGTAGACGACCCCGCTTGCGCGGCCGTGGTGCGCAAGGCGTCGGCGCTCGGCCTGTGGGTGGTTTTCCACGCGGGGGCTGACATTGGCATGCCGCCCCCTATCCATTGTACGCCGGAGAGGGTCATTCGGCTACGCCAGGACGCGCCCGACGCGAAAATCCTCCTGGCCCACCTGGGCGGGTACCGCGTATGGGAAGAGGTGCTCGCCGCCATGCCGGCCATGGGCGCGGCCATCGATACCAGCTTCTGCATCGCTGGCCATCCGGAACGGTGGGAGCTGTTTGCTGCCATCATCCGCGCCGCCGGCGTATCCCGCGTGTTTTTCGGCACCGATTCCCCCTGGGAGGATCAAGCCGCCTCCCTGGACGCCACCCGCCGGTTTCTGGCCGCTTCGGGTTTCAGCCGGGAGGAGACGGCCGCCATTCTGGGCGGCAACGCTGCGCGGGAGCTGGGAATCGCCTGATTTTTTACGATAGAAAGGTTCTGTGTTCTGCTCATGCCAATCGCCGCATTTTTCGACTGGGACGGCACCCTGTCCGCCGACGGGCAAACCGTGGCCAGTGACACCGTCGACGCCATCCACGCCCTGCAGCAGGGGGGGAACGCCGCCATTCTTTGTACCGGCCGGGCCACCGGACTAATCCCCGACACGGCCAAGGCCATCGGCTTCGACGGTCTGGTGGCCGCCGCCGGGGCCTTTGTACGGCTGGGGGAGAAACAGCTGTTCCGCCGGTATCTGCCCCCGGAGCAAATTCCCGCCCTGATCGCCCATTTTTTGGCCGACGGGCAGACCTGTGTGCTCGAAGGGGAAACGCAGATGTACGTCCTCAATGACACGGCCGGCCGGTTCCCCGCAAGCTGGACGCCCCTCGCTTCCCCCGAGGAATTTGCCAGCCGATTTCCCGGCCATATTGTCAGTAAGCTGACCCTCCACGGCCCAATGAGCGCCGCCACCGACGCGCTGCTCTCCGCCAGCTACACCATTATCCGCCACCCCACCTACGCCGAAATCCTCCCCAAGGGCTGCGGCAAGGCCGCCGGCATGGGGATGATGCTCAAGGCGCTGGATCTCGGGCCGGCGGACAGTTGGGCCTTCGGGGATAGCTATAACGACGTGGATATGCTGGCCGCCGCCGGGGTGGGGGTGGCCATGGGCAACGCCCCGGACGGAGTGAAAGCCCACGCCGATCGAATAACCGCCTCCGCCGACCGCGGCGGCGTGGCCATCGCCCTGCGGGAGCTGCTGGGGGGCTGACCGTCATGATTATCGGCGCCGCTTTGACGGCGCGGAAAGCCAGGATACCGCTATGAAACTCACCATCAACACCAAACGAACCCTCAGCTGGGTTCTTTTCGGCCTCTGGGCGGCCTTTCTGGGCGTCTGCTCGCTGCTGCGGGCCGCCCCGGCCACCGAAGCCCTGGACTGGGCCGTCCGTCTGTTCCAAGCCCTGTACGGGGCCGTGGCGGGCAATTATACCGTCGAAGCCGGAGAGCTTGTCCGCCAGTACCTTCCCTGGCTGCTCCAGGTGCTGGGCTACATGCTGCTGGCCCTGCTGGCGTGGAACGGTCTGCGGCTCCATCTGGGCCGGAACTCCTCTCTGGCGCTGGCCCTAGCGGTCACCTGCCTGGTCTCTGTCCTGAATGAACTCAGCCAGATGTTTGTCCCCGGCCGGATCCCCCGCCTCACCGACTGGTCTCTGGATATGGCGGGGGCGTTCGTGCTGCTGGCCGGCATCTGGGTGTTCCAGTTCCTGTGGTTCCGTTTTCCCCATCTGGTCAATCGGGAAACCGTCAGCTATGTGGTGTTCGGTGTTCTGACCACGGTGGTGAATATCGTCGCCTTTCAGGTCTGCTTCAATACCTTCCCCATGACGCCCGTGCTGCGCAACACGGTGAGCAATACCATTGCCTGGATTCTCGCCGTCGTTTTCGCCTATGTGGTCAACAAGCTGTTCGTGTTCCAGAGCAAAACCACCGGCTTCAAAGAGCTGCTGTGGGAGGCTGGCAAATTTGTGGGCGCCCGCTTGCTCTCCTATGTCGTGGATATGGCGGGCATGCTTTTGCTGGTCAACCTGCTGCATGTCAACAGCGGCCTGTCTAAAATCGGCATGAACGTCATCGTCATGATCATGAATTATTTCTTCAGCAAATGGTTCATTTTCAAGGAAGCGGATGCCGCCCCCGTCGATAGAGAAGAAAAAACGCCATAAAACAAGGTCCGCATCGGTTTGCATCGATGCGGTCCTTGTTTTATGGCGGAATTTCCCCGCGAAATTCTTTAGAAGCTTTATATTTGCCCGCCGCCCGCGTATACTAACGCCAGAAGGGCGGGAAACGCATGGAACGTATTATTGAGATTCAAGACATGTATAAAATTTACAACCCTGGGGACAACGAGGTCCGCGCACTGGACGGGGTGTCCCTCTCGGTGGATAAGGGGGATTTTCTCGCCATTGTGGGGCATTCGGGCTCCGGGAAATCCACCTTGATGAACATGCTGGGCTGCCTGGACGCCCCCACCTCCGGCCTGTACCGGCTGGAGGGACAGGACGTGTCCATCCTGCCCGATCGGCGGCTGTCGGATATCCGCAACCGGTTTATCGGCTTCATCTTTCAGGGCTTCCACCTCATCCCCGGGCTGAGCGCCCTGGAGAATGTGGAACTTCCCCTGATGTACCAGGGCATGGGCCGGGACAAACGCCGCCGTCTGGCCGCCGAAAGCCTCGAACGCGTCGGCCTGGGAGAGCGGCTGCGCCACCGCCCGGCGGAAATGTCCGGCGGCCAGCAGCAGCGGGTGGCCATCGCCCGGGCCATTGCCGCCCGGCCGCCCCTTATCCTGGCCGACGAGCCCACCGGCAACCTGGATTCCCGCTCGGGGGAGGACATTATGGCCACCCTTCATGAGCTGAACCGGGAAGGGCATACTATCATCCTCATCACACACGACCGGCAAATCGCCGCCCAGGCCCAGCGCCTGGTACGCATCCGCGACGGCCGCATTGTCTCGTGATTCAGGTGCCCTGGGGCAGAAATCGGCGCAGAATCCCCGGGATTTTCTCAAACTCCTGGGTATAGGCCTCCCGGCTGCTCTCCCGGTTGAAAAAGCCCCGTAAATCCTCCAGGGCCACCGTCAGGGCGGCTAGCTGCTCCTCGTCCAGATGCTCCACCACCGCCTCCACCATCCGTTCGTGGAATCGCTGGTGGGCGGCGGCGATGTTCCGCCCCTTTTCGGTCAGCCGTACCCGCACTACCCGTTTGTCGGAGGCGTCCCGCACCCGCTCCACCAGGCTTTTGGAGGCCAGCCGGTTGATGGCGATGGTCATGGTGCTGACCGTCACCTTGGTGGCGGTGGCCAGCTCGGAAACCGTGCGCGGATCCCCGGTGCCGATGGCGTCCAGGGTGTGCATCTCGGTAACGGTGACGGAGCTCTGGGTGGCGGCACGCAGGGACTGCTCCTCCACCTTGAGAATTTCATTGAAGGTATCCACCAGCAGGGTGTTCAGGGTGTCCAGTTGCTTATCCATGTCGGTGCCTCCCTTTTTGATTTTGCCGTGCAGCGGCAAGTCGCGCCCGCGCCGTCTTATACGCCGGGGATATCCGCCGTGGCCGCGTACAGCCGGGCGTATAGGCCCTCCGCCGCCATCAGCTCCTCATGGGTGCCGGTTTCCCGCACCCCCACGCTGTCGATGTAGGCGATTTCGTCCGCATGCCGGACGGTGGACAGCCGGTGGGCGATAATCAGCGTGGTGCGCCCCTTGGCCAGCTTATCGAACGCGGCCTGGATATGGGCTTCGGTCACGGTATCCAGCGCCGATGTCGCCTCGTCCAGAATCAAAACCGGCGGATTCTTTAAAAAGATCCGGGCGATGCTTACCCGCTGCTTCTGCCCACCGGACAGCATGATCCCCCGCTCCCCCACATAGGTCTGATAACCGTCGGGCATGGACAGGATATCCTCGTGGATTTCCGCCTGCCGGGCCGCCTCCATCACCTCTTCGTCGGTGGCGTCCAGCCGGCCGTAGCGGATATTGTCCAAAATGGTGCCGGCGAACAGCATGACATCCTGCTGTACAATGCCCACGCTGTCCCGCAGGGACTGGAGAGTCACGCCGCGGATGTCCCGCCCGTCGATGGTGATCCGCCCCGCCGTCGGCTCATAGAACCGGGGAATAAGATGGCACAACGTGCTTTTTCCGCCGCCGGAGGGGCCCACCAGCGCCACGGTCTGCCCCGCCCGGATGGACAGGTTCACCCCCGCCAGCACGTTGACCCCCTCGTCGTAAGAAAAGGTGACGTCCTCGAACCGGATATCCCCCCGCACGTCCTTCAGCGGCGCGGCGCCGGGCGCGTCGGAAATATCCGGTTCCACAGCCAGCAGATCCTGGAACCGGCCGAAGCCCGCCATCCCCACCGTGTATTGCTCCACAAAGCTGGACAGCCGCCGGATGGGCTGCAGAAAGGTGCCTATATACAGCGTAAAGGTCAGCAGATCGATATAGTCCAGCTGGCTGCTCATAATGAGCGCGCCGCCGAAAGCGATGACCGCCACATTCATGATGCTGGTCAGGAAATCCATCCCCGACTGAAAAATCCCCATCTGCCGGTAAAAGCCCTTTTTGGCGTTCCGGTACCGGGCGTTGCCCTTTTCGAATTTTTCATATTCGTAGGTTTCGTTGTTGAACGCCTTGGCCACCCGCACACCGGAAATGCTGGACTCAATGTCCGCGTTGATCCCCGCCGTCTGCTCCTTGACCTGCCGGGACGCGGCCGACATTTTCCGTCGCCGCCAGGCGGTGAACCACACGATCAGCGGCACCAGCGCGAACACCACCAGCGCCAGCTTCCACTGGATGGTCAGCAGGATGATGAACGCTCCCACCAGCGTCACCAGGGAGATGAACAGATCCTCCGGCCCGTGATGGGCCAGCTCCACCACCTCGAACAGGTCGTTGACCACCCGGGACATCAGCTGCCCCGTGCGGTTTTTATCGTAGAACCGGAAGGGCAGCTTCTGCAGGTGGCGGAACAGGTCGCGGCGCATGTCCGCTTCCATGTACGCCCCCAGCACGTGCCCCCAGTAATTCACAAAATACTGAAATCCCGCCCGGACAAGATAGGCGGCCACCAGGGCGCCGATCACGGTGAAAAACACAGCGTAGGCGTTTTTCGGCAGCAGCTCCTGCATCGCCCAGCGGGAAACCATGGGGAAGAGAAGATCCACCGCGGCGATCATCAGGGCGCAGAACATATCCAGAGCGAACAGCTTCCAATAGGGCCGGTAATACCGGGCAAACTTCTTGATCATGGGAGTATCGATGCCTTTCTGCTTGGTGATAGGTATAGTATACGACATTCCGCCTGATAGTTCAACCGGATAAACGCAAACATTTTCGCTCCTCATCTCCTTGTTTTCAGAACGTTCTTGTCCCATTTGCAAAAACACCTGCCGGCTGGGCGGTCGGCCCATCCGGCAGGTGTTGATAGGTGGTTTACAGCGCCACTTCGCGGCCGGTACGGGCCGATTCGTAGATGGCGGTCAGGATTTTAATCATGTTCAGCCCCTGTTCCGGCACAAAGCAGGGATCCGCGCCGTCCAGCAGCACGTCGGCGAAATGCCGCAGGTTCATCTCGTGCCCGTTGGCGGATCCGGAGCAGTGAGGGGTCAGGTCGGCCAGCTCGCCGCCCTCCTCGGTGAAAATTTTCACCTCGCCGCCGTCCCAGGTAAACCCGGCCTTGGTACCCCGCAGCTCCACGAAGTTCCGTTCCCGTTCCACGTTGGAGGCCCAGCTGAACTCAATCTGCAGGCAGGCGCCATTGTCGAACTTGATGAAGCCCATGGCCAAGTCTTCCACGTCGAACACTCCATCGGCCTTGGCGTCGCCAAACTTGCTGTTGTCCGAATCGGCTCCCGCGTCGTCGTTCGCGAACTTGCAGTAGGTGCTGCCCGACACCGCCACCGGCCGGGGATTGCCCATCAGCCAGATGGACAGGTCGATCATATGCACGCCCAAATCGATCAGAGGACCGCCGCCCGACTGGGCCTTGGTGGTGAACCAGCCGCCCTTGCCCGGAATCCCACGGCGGCGCTGCCAGCCGCAGCGACCGGCGTAAATCTCGCCCGCCTTGCCGTCCGCTATGTACTTTTTCAGGTACTGGGACGCGGTATGAAAGCGGTTGTTGCGCATGACCATCAGAGTCTTGCCCGTCTCCTTGGCCGCCTGCCCCATTTTCAGCGCTTCCTCCACGCTGACCGCGTCCGGCTTCTCGCAGAAAACATGCAGCCCCGCGTGCAGCGCGTCCACCGCAATAATGGAATGCAGGTAGTTGGGCGTGCAGATATCCACCGCGTCCAGCCCCTCGGCCTTCAGCAGCTCCTTATAGTCGGTGAAAACCGCGGGCTTGCCGCCCAGCATCTCCGACGCCTCCTTAGCCCGCTCCTCGAGGATGTCGCAGACCGCGATAATCTCCACGTTGTCCATATTCTTGTAGGCGGGGATATGGGCCCATTTGGCGATGCCGCCGTTGCCGATGATGCCAATGCGCAGCTTTTTCATGGTTATCTCTCCTTTTCAGTCGGGACGCTCCGTATATGTGTAGTATACCGGAAACACGCCCGCCTTTCTGCAACTATTCCCCGGAATTGGATAAACTATTTTTAGACATCCTGACACTCAAGCCCCATAAAGAGTCATGACCACGCCCAAAGGACGTGGCATGGATAATGGCCCTAAAAGGGCATGATACCAGCAGCGCCTAAAGGCGCGTCATGAGTAACG
>URCA01000008.1 GCA_900546265.1 uncultured Oscillospiraceae bacterium
AGTAGATCGACAAACGGCTCGGACGCTGCGGCGGGATCGAATTCCATGCGCCGAGGTATGTATCGTTGGCACATTCCTCCGCGTCCTCTTTGTTACGAAGTATGTTATATGCAATCGTATGGCAGTAGCTCCCGTACTTTTCTGCGGTGGCGGCAATCGCGCTCTCGTTACGCGCCCAGTACAATTCTATGATCTCATGGTCTCTCATTGCGCCCTCCCTTCTCTCTGCGTAAAGGCCTTTCACCTATATAGACAACAAAAATCGCCGTTCATTGCGTGGGCAGGAAATAACTTTTCCAAATTTATTATATCATGCGGGAGCGGCGATTTCTACCGACCTTAGACCAAGAATCACAGCATGGGCATTGAAAAAGCTAATGCAGTCAACACACATCTATCGGGCATCTGGTGTTGTAGGTTATAAAAGGAAGAAATAAGCAGCTTACGACAAAGGCAGAGCTGAATTTCCAGAGCCGGATTTCGCCTGCCGCTCATTCCGTCCCATCGGAAGCTTGTTGGGGAGTGCCTTCCCAAACCCTGCTTTACGCAAACGCTCCCGCGCCGCCACCATACGAAGATAGGTAGCAAGCAACAGCGGCGGGTACGCCCCAAAACAGGGCGCACCCGACTACAACTCCGGTTGAAAATCCAACATCTACAATCGCCAGCATGTGTATGGACGGGCAGGCACAAGCTGTGCCTGCCCGTCTTGTCCGCCCAAAAGCGCGGCGGGCGGCGGCAGTCAATGGCGCGAAGCGTTCATCTTGACCATTGACGGCTGGCGGCTGCTGCGCTACGACCCTTTCCAATCTGCAAGCCACAGAACAATTTCGGTAGCCGCTGCCCAAATTACGCTGTCAGCCGCTCCGTCCCGTGGTATTGACGTGCAGCCTCTCCGCTGTTATAATAAAAGCACAATTTCAGATACAAGACATCATGCAGACGCAGACGGGCTGAAAGGCTTGACAGGCGGCTGCATTTTTATTTTCAGATAGGAAAAGGAAGGATGCGAAGGGAAAAGAGGCACAGACGGCAAAAGACGCTCAAGACGCCATTCCTCCGCCGCACGGGAGAAAGCTGCGGCAAAATACTTTTTCGGAGGTGCAACTTGAGCAGGCGGAAAAAGCTCACCAACAACAGCGGCATCCCGCAGCATGAGATCGAGAACATCGCCCGAATTCTGCTGCCGGACATCCTCGCCTTTTACGAGAGTGAGGAAGGGCAGCGGGAATTTGCCGAATGGAAGGCGGCGCAGGACGGGGCAAAAACGGACAAAGACAGCAACAGCGAGAATGTCGCCTGACGATAGAGATAAGACAAATCCAAGGGGTATATGCTCCTAAAACAGCATGGCAAAGGGGATGGCAGACCGCCATCCCCTTTTGTGCGTTCGTTCAGTTTTCATAGGGCTTATACTCCGTGACGGCGTTCAGATACGCCTCTATATCTTTGGTTTTCTCGGCCCTCTGGGCTTGGATTCTGGACGCTTTACCACGCCGTTTCTGAAATGCGTATCCTCGAACTTCTCGAAGAAAACAAATAATCCGAACCCATCTCCGATTAAGAAGATTTGGTTCGGATTATATTGGTTTGGTGCGGGTAACAGGGGTCGAACCTGCATGCCTTGCGGCACTGGAACCTAAATCCAGCGCGTCTGCCAATTCCGCCATACCCGCATAATCCTGGAACAGTATACCACAATTTCTCCCGCCGCGCAAGATGCTTTACCGCCGCGTGGGTGTTTCGATATCCCGGCATGGAAACGCGCCTTCTCCCCAAAAGTTGCAACGTTCGCCGGTTTATGGTATACTGCACCCCGGGCGGACTTTTCGCCGCCCCTTACTAAACTGCTAGGCATTCAAAGGATGTGACGCGCTTTGTCCTCCACCTCCCGACGAACCGGGCGGCATGGTAAGCCCTCCGCCGCCTGGAGAACGATTAGCCTGCTGCTGGTCATCGTCCTGGCGGGCGGCGGCTCCCTGTTCGCCATATATCTTGGCCTGCAAAGGCAGATCCCCACTATCAGCCCAATGGCGGAGGGACTTTCCTCGTCCGCGGCCTCCGGCGGCGCCTCCCCCTCGTCCGCGTCGACCACCGTCTCCGTGTCCACGGGTTCCTCGAGCCCCGCCAAAACCACGACGCCCCCCTCCTCCACGCTGCTTGCAAAGACCGCGGATGCCGGGGACGCTTACACGCAAAAAATCCTGTTTCTGGGCGATTCCCGCATCAACGGCATGCTGTACAGCCGTCAGATCTCTTCCGCCAACACCTTTGCGGAAAACGGACTGAGCCACAGCGTCGCCTTGAACAAAGCGATCATCGACCTGGGCACAGGCAAGCTGCTGACGATTCCCCAGGCGGTGGGCATCCGAAAGCCCGACATCATGCTCGTGGCCTTCGGCATCAACGGGGTGGCCTATATGGGGAAAACCGGCTTTATGAAAAGCTACGAGGAATTCATCGACGCCCTGCTCGCACAGTCGCCGGACAGCCGGCTGATTATCCAGTCCATCCTGCCGGTCTCGAAAGCGTACGCCCAGAAGGATCCCCGCATGGCCAACGATACCATCGACTGGTACAACCAGCAGCTGCTTAAGCTGGCGGAAGAGAAAAACCTGTACTATCTCGACACGGCACAGGCTCTCAAGGGCGCGGACAACAATCTGGATCCCCGTTTTGACAAAGGGGACGGCCTGCATTTCAACGCCGCCGCCGGCGAAGCAATCCTCACGTATATCCGCACCCATGCCCTCCCCGATTGGGAATAATCCCCTCGATAACAAAAAGGCTGTGGAGAATGCGGCATAGACTTAACGGAGAATCGGAAGTGCGGTGTGCCGCATTCCAGAAATCGAAGCTGTCGCTCCGATTTCTCCAAAAAGGCTATGACCGTAATTCCACAGCCTTTTTGTATACGGTTTACCCAGAGGGCGGTATAATACAATAACCTCCTCTGCACAACACGGCAGAGGAGGTTATCGAAATGGTGTGATCATGATCCTCCTTTGTAAGAAGCAGCTCGGACACGTCCAGTCATTTGCCGACGCATCCGTTCGGCGCCCCCGCCGACCAAAGAACGGCATTCTTCGGATATGCCCGTTCTCAAGAAGCGTACTCCCCTGTCTTTACGGGATACGCTGCCATTTTACACCATGGGACTCACCTTTTCCAGTTTTTTAGGATTTCTCAACCTCAAAGGGTTGGATTTCTTAATCCATGGGACTCACCTTTTCCCGCGGGATGGCCCCGCGTGAAATATGCCGGCAGTCGGTTCTATGCGAAGTTTGCTCCTTGCGGAAGCGTTTAGCCCATGGGACTCACCTTTCTTATGCAGTTTTCGGCGGGCACCCGTTCCGGTCCCCCCGCGTGACATCCACGGCTGACAAACTCGCTATAGGGCATCGCCTAGGCATGGTTCCAAGTGACATGTTGTTTAAGGCATTGGACTCACCTTTTTGACTTTCCCTTATGCCGCTTCCTCGGCATCAAACATCTGGAATCAAGGTTTCGAATCCCGTTCTGGAAAGAGTATTTCATAGCCTGCCACGATACGGAGGTTTTGCCTCCCGGGAAGATTGGTCACGCTATTTTATATGAAGAAATCATTGGTATCGGCCTTTCCCTCCGGGAAAGCCAGTCAGGACCTTGCGCATATTTACTTGTACGATGGGGATACTTTAGTCACCGGCCCTGGTGGAACACGCTCCGCAACACTGGAACGCGGGCCGTCATCCTCTCATCGCTGGCGCTTTTCGCGCCGGAACACCGAACGTCGCCAAGAGGTATTTTTGATACACCGATTGATTTGGATGGAGATGCTGCAAAACGCGGCAGGCTGCAAGTATGGATTTTGCTTGCCTGTTTGCCGGAATGCGCATGCTTTCCTTCCCGGTATGGCCTCTATGCAGGGTCGATCCGCTGTTCCGCCTGCTGCGGGTTCCGCCCCGCGCAGGCAATCTGCTGTGCTTCTGAATCGCTGTGCATGGGACTCACCCCTTTCTTTCGCCTTCACGATCAGGCTCAGGTTCCTCACCCTGTGAGGTTCTTCTCTGTTCCCTTTCGCTGATTGTAGTATAGCACTTCATTTGTGAATTGTCAATATATTATTTGTGAATAAAAGATGAAAAGTGGAATTATTAACTTATTGAAAATTCCAATCTCCTACTCTTGACGAAACCCGGTTTACAGGGTAAAATGGTGGTAACGTCCTGCGGGCAAACCCGCCGGTACGTAAAATTGAACGAACGTGTCCCCCGGCGGGACCGCTGCGGATGGGAGAAAGACTATGTCGGATGAATACGGCGCGGATTTGGTAACCGTCCTGGACGACGAAGGAAACGAGCACCAGTTCGAACTGCTGGACGCCATCGAGACGGACGACGGGCGGTATGTGGCCCTTCTTCCCGTCTATGACGATGCGGACGAATCCGTCAACGACGACGGCGAGCTGATTATTTTGGAAGTGGCGGAGGAAAACGGCGAGGATCTGCTGGTGCCCATCGAAGACGACGCCGTGTTCGATGAGATCGCCGAAATCTTCGAGGAACGCCTGTCCGACCTGTACGAGGTCGAGGAACTGGAATCCCCGGCAGACGAGGAGCCTCTTAACTGATTCCATCGTCCGCCCTCCTGCTGTGTGCGCGGACTGCGGCTTTTTAACCCTACTACACTTGGACTTCGGGAGCCTAGCTCCGGGGCCGGATGACAGACCTCCCCGCTTCGGCGGGAAGAAGGGAGTCGGAACGTCCTGGGCGGCGCCCACCTGCTTGACTTATTAGTAGCAGGTTATGCAAGCCGCGATACGGCACAGCGGGACTATATAAACAAACAGACGCCCGGAGGTAATCTTACCTCCGGGCGTTTTTTCAGGCTTCTTCCCCCGCGAACTGGGAATTATACAGACTGGCGTAAAACCCGCCTTTTTCCAGCAGCTCGCCGTGGGTTCCCTGCTCCACCACGTCGCCCTTGTCCAGCACCAGGATGAGATCCGCATCCCTGATGGTGGACAGCCGGTGGGCGATAATAAAGGCGGTTTTCCCCTCCCGCATCTTCCGGAAGGCCTTCTGAATCCGCATCTCGGTGAGAATATCCACCGAGCTGGTGGCCTCGTCCAGGATCAGCATGGGCGAATCCAGCAGCATGGCCCGCGCAATGGTCAGCAGCTGCTTCTGCCCCTGGGACAGGTTGCCCCCGTCCTCCGCGATTAGGGTGCCGTAGCCGTCGGGCAGCCGGCGGATGAAGCTGTGCGCATGGGCGGCCCTGGCCGCCGCTTCGATTTCCTCGTCGGTGGCGTCCGGCTTGCCATAGGCGATGTTTTCCCGGATGGTGCCGGCAAACAGCCAGGTGTCCTGCAGCACCATGCCGAAGCTGCGCCGCAGGCTGTCCCGGGTCACCCCGGTGATATCCTGTCCTTCCACCTTGATGCGGCCATCGTCCACCTCATAGAACCGCATCAGCAGGTTGACCAGGGTGGTCTTTCCCGCCCCCGTGGGTCCCACGATAGCCACCGTCATCCCCGGCTTCACCGTGAGGTTGAAATCGGTGATCAGCGGCCGTTCCGGCTGGTAGGCGAAGCGTACGTGCTCGAAAGCCACGGAGCCCTCCGCCGCCTCCAGCCGCGCCGCGTCGGCCGGCTCGGGCCGTTGCTCCTCCCCGTCCAGCACGGCGAACACCCGCCGGGCGGAGGCCATGGCCAGCTGCAGCTGCATGGTGATGGCCGTTATCTCATTGAAGGGCTTGGAAAACTGCGCCGTATAGGTCAAAAAGCTGGCTACCCCGCCGGGGGTCAGGGCGTTTTTCAGCACCGCCAGGATGCCGAACACCCCCACCAGCACGTAAGCCACATTGTTGACAAACCGGGTGGAGGGGTTGACCAGGGCGGAAGCGAACTGCGCCCGGTATCCACATTGGTACAGCTCGGCGTTGATGGCGTCGAACCCGTCCACCGCCCGGTCCTCATAGCCGAAGGCCTTGACCGTCCTCTGCCCGCTTATCAGCTCCTCCGCGTAGCCGTTAAGCCGCCCCAGCGTGCGGCTCTGCTCCTTAAAACGGCGGCTGCCGTATTTGGTGATGGCAAAGCCCACCAGGAAGCAGAGCGGCGTGACGAACACCGCCACCAGCGTGACCATGGGATTGAGGGACAGCATGAACGCCAGGGACAGCAGCACCGTCATCACGCCGGACACCAGCTGGACGATCCCCTGGTTCAGCCCGTCGGAGATGGCATCGATGTCGTTGGTGAACCGGCTCATCATGTCGCCATGGGAATGGGTGTCGTAGTATTGCAGCGGCAGCCGCCCCAGCTTGCCGAACAAATCCACCCGCAGGGCCCGCACTGTCCGGTTGGCCACCAGATTGGCGCACAGGGCCGTCAGCCAGTTGAACAGGGAGCCGGCCAGGTACAGCACGCCGATGACCGCCAGCGTTTTCAGCAGAGCGGCCAGATAGCCGCCCCCCGTCCCCGGCAGGATAAGGTCGATAGCCCGCCCAATCAGCTTGGGGGCCAGCAGCAGCGACGTGTTGCCGATGAGCGCGAACACAAACACGCCCGCCAGGGCCGCCTTGTGCCGCCCCACATAGCCGAGCAGGCGCCGCATGGTGCGCGGCTTGTCGGTTTTCATCGGCCGTCGCCTCCTTTCTCCTGCGACTCGCAGATTTCCCGGTAAGCCTCGCAGGTGGCCAGCAGCTCCTCGTGACTGCCCGCCCCCGCCAGCTCGCCGTCGTCCAGCATCAGGATGAGATCCGCCTGCTTGACGGCACTGACCCGCTGGGAGACCATGAATACGGTCATTCCCTCGGTGCCCTCCCGGATGGCCCGGCGCAGCGCCGCGTCGGTGGCATAATCCAGCGCGCTGGAGGAATCATCCAGCACCAGGATGGCGGGCCGGCGCACCAGCGCCCTGGCGATGGTCAGCCGCTGCTTCTGCCCGCCGGACAGATTGGTTCCGCCCCGCTCCACCAGGGATTGATAGCCGTCCTTCTGCCGGCGGATGAATTCATCGGCCTGAGCCATGACGGCAGCGTCCCGCACCGCCTGATCGTCGGCCTGCGGGTCGCCCCAGCGGATGTTGTCCGCGATGGTGCCGGAGAACAGCTCCGCCTTCTGCGGCACCAGCCCCACCTTATGCCGCAGCGCGTCGGGCGCATACTCCCGCACGTCCCGGCCTTCCACCAGCACGGCCCCCGCCTCGACGTCGTAGAACCGCATCAGCAGATGCATCAGCGTGGATTTGCCCGAGCCAGTGCCGCCCAAGATGCCCACCATGGCCCCTCTGGGCGCCGAAAAGGAGATGTCGGTCAATACCCGGTCGCCGCCGTAAGAAAAATCCACATGCCGGAACTCCACTGCCGGCGTCCCCGGGACACCCTGCGTCTCGCCGCCCTCTTCCTCCTGGATGGACGGCTCCGCTCCCAGCACCTCCAGCACCCGTCCGGCGGAGGCATAGGCCTTGGTGAAGGTCCCCACCAGGTTAGCCACCACCAGCAGCGCCAGCAGAATTTGGTTAACATAATTGATAAACGCGATGATTTCGCCGGTGGTCATGCCCCCGGCCTCCACCCGCAGCCCGCCGAACCACACGATGGCCAGAATGGCCAGGTTCATGATCAGCTGGGTGCCGGGATTGAGCAGCGCCGCCAGCTTTCCGACCCGGATGGAGGCGGCGGTGTGTTCCTCCGTCGCGCCGCCGAACCGCTTCTGCTCCTTGTCCGTGCGGGCAAACGCGCGGATCACCCGCACGCCCGACAGATTTTCCCGCAGCACCCGGGTCAGCTTATCCAGCCGGCCCTGCACCGTGCGGTACAGCGGCACCGTCTTACGCATCACCAGGGTGATAATCAGCACGAACAGCGGGATAGCCACGATAATCACCAGTGACAGCCGCAGATCGATGGTCATGGCCATGACGATCCCACCCACGCACAAAAACGGCGCGCGGATCACCAGCCGGATCAGCATGGCCACCGCGTACTGGAGCTGATTGACGTCGCTGGTCACCCGGTTGATGAGGGACGGGGTGCCGAAGGCGTCCAGCTCCGCGTGGGACAGGGATGTAATCCGGCGGAACACCGCGTGGCGCAGACCGGTGCCAAAGCCCTGGGAGGTGACGGAGGCCACGTATTGACACACCAGGGCGCACAGCAGCCCCACTGTCACGATACCCAGCATCACGCCGCCCATTTTCAGGATATATCCCGTATCTCCCTTGGCGATGCCGTCGTCGATCACCTTGGCCATCAGCAGCGGCAGATACAGCTCGAGCACCGCCTCCGCCAGCTTGGCCGCCGGGCCGAGAATGCAATAGACGCGGTAGGGTTTGAGAAAGGGTCCGAAAGGCTTCAGGGACAAATGGGCCACCTCCAGGAGATGTATAGTCAGCTAAGTGGAAAGAAAAGCCGCTTACCTAACTGTCGCGGCAACGAAAATAGTGTACCATATTTCCCCTTTTCCCGCCATAGAAAGATCGCCAAACCTGTGCCGCGGCCGAACCGGAATTGTCGCCGTTTTGTCAGGGCTCCCGTCCCTCGAACTTCTTTGTAGGCGGTCGTTCCCCGGCCCGCCGGATACGTTTGGCTGGAACGGGCTGCTTCTCCGTTAGTCTGTCCCACCGCCGTCCGTTCATTCCCCGGTCGGCCATACCTTCAAAACAAGGCCGATGCCAAACGCAGGGAATCCGCCTGACGATACCGCGTCGGGTTTTCTCCTACAATAACAAAACGGGGGCATAACCCCCGTTCGTAACCTCTTGCGGTATCAGCCGCCGTGATTCTATTTATGATATTTCCCTCCTTGGGAAATCTGCATGGCCCGATAGAGCTGCTCGAGTACCATTACCCGGGCCAGCTGGTGCGGGAAGGTCATGGGCGACATGGAAAGCCGCAGCCGCGCAGCCTTCTTCACGTCGTCGGACAAGCCCCAAGAGCCGCCGATGACCAGCGCCGCCGCGTTCACCCCGTCCACCGCCAGCTTGTCCAGCGTTTCGGAAAACGCCGGCGAATCCAGCTCTTTCCCCTCGATACACCAGGCGATCACCGCCGCGCCGGCGGGCACCTTAGCCAGCAGCCGGCGCCCCTCTTCTTGCACCGCCCGCGCGATTTGCGCGGCGGAGGGATTCTCCGGCAGCCGCTCCTCCTCCACCTCCGTCACCGTCAGGCGGCAGAAGGCCGACAGCCGCTTTCCATATTCGGCACAGGCGTCCCGCCAATAGGCTTCCTTCAGTTTGCCCACACAGAGCAGCGATATATGTCTCACAGCAACAACCTATACAATTAACATTCGTTAAAATACCGTCACTTTTTCGGTGGATACCCGTTCCGCTACCTGGAGAAGAAAATCCACCCCGGCCCGCAGCCCCGCTTCCTGCAGCGCCGCCTGCGAGGTGACGTATGCCAAATCCGGCAGATTGTTCTCCGCGCTGAGATGGGCCAGCACGAACCGCGTCGTCCCCTCCTGCACGAACTGCGGCAGCTCGGCGGCACACGCCTCGTTGGACAGATGACCTGTCTTGGCCAGTATCCGCTTTTTCAAGAAATAGGGATAGGGCCCGTTTTCCAGCATGCGGATATCGTGATTGGACTCGATGTGCACCAGGTCGCAGCCGCGCAGCGCCTTACGCACCACCGGCGTCATATAGCCCATGTCGGTGGCCACCGCAATCCGCCGGTCGTCGGCAGTATGTATCCGGAACCCCAGGCTTTCGGCGCTGTCGTGGGGCGTTGGAAACGCGGTGATTTCCATGTCCGCCACCTCGATGCCCTCCTCGTCGATGACGGCGAAGGCGTCCCGCTCCCCCAAAATACCGGCGTGCAAAAGCTCCTCAAGCGTTCCCCGGGAGGCAAAGACCGGCATCCCGTACCGCCGGGTCAGCACCCGCAGCCCCGCCACGTGATCGCTGTGCTCGTGGGTGACGCAGATGGCCCGGATGCTGCCGGGATCGATCTCCCGCTCCCACAGGGCGGTTTCGATCCGTCTCGCGCTCACCCCGGCATCCACCAGGACCCCGCCCGCGGCGGAACCTATGTAGCAGCAGTTGCCGCTGCTGCCGCTGAATAGGGGACAATAACGCGCCATGTATTACCTCAACCTCTTAAAGCGCCTGCCGCAGTACCGTTTCGGGAATGGTTACCTGCCGGATATCCGCTCCCAGGCTCTGCAGCTTCTCCACGATATCCTCGTAGCCGCGCTCGATATACTGGATTTCTTCGATTTCGGTGCAGCCTCTGGCCGCCAGCCCGGCGATCACCATCGCCGCGCCCGCCCGCAGATCCACCGCCTTGACCGGGGCCGCCGTCAGCTGATCGATGCCCTGGAACACGGCGACCTTGCCGTCCACCTGCACCTGCGCGCCCATGCGCCGCAGCTCGTCCACATACCGGAACCGGTTGTCCCAGATGCCCTCGGTGACAATGCTCGTGCCCTCCGCCATGGTCAGCAATGCGCCAATCTGCGGCTGCATATCGGTAGGGAATCCGGGATGCGGCATGGTCTTGACGTTGCAGTGGAGGATCGGCCCGTCCCGGCGCACCCGCACCGCGTCGTCGTATTCCTCCACCACGGCCCCCATTTCCATCAGCTTCGCGGTGATGGATTCGAGATGCTTCGGGATGACGTTGCGCACCACGATGTCGCCGCCGGTGGCCATGGCCGCCGCCATATAGGTCCCCGCCTCGATTTGATCGGGGATGATGGAATAGGACGCGCCGTAGAGATGCTCCACGCCCCGCACCTTGATAACATCGGTGCCCGCGCCCCGTACATCCGCGCCCATGGAGTTCAAAAAGTTGGCGAGATCCACGATATGCGGCTCCTTGGCCGCGTTTTCAATGACCGTAATTCCCCGGGCCTTCACGGCGGCCAGCATGATGTTGACCGTCGCGCCCACCGACACCATGTCGAGATAAATGGAGTTGCCCACCAAACGCTCGGCCACTACATCGATCATGCCATGCTCCATGGGCGCCACCGTCGCTCCCAGCGCCGTGAAGCCCTTCAGATGCTGATCGATGGGCCGCACGCCGAAATAGCAGCCGCCCGGCATGGAAACCCGCGCCGTGCCGAACCGGCCCAGCAGCGCGCCGATGAAATAATAAGAAGCCCGCATGTGCCGCGCCAAATCGTGCGGCACCACATGAGTGGAAATCGGCCGGGGATCGATCTCCACCGTGTTCTTATTCAGCCGGCGCACCTGCGCGCCGATGGAAGACAGAATTTCAAGGGATGTAGCCACATCCATAATGTTCGGTATATTTTCAATACGGCAGACGCCGTCGGCAAGGATCACAGCAGGAAGAATGGCCACCACCGCGTTCTTGGCGCCGCTGATTTCCACGTCGCCGACCAGCCGATGGCCGCCATATACTCTATATTTTTCCAATCGGCCCCACTCCTCCGGAATTTTAACATTCCTATTATATCACCAAAAGGGAAAAAATCAAACATAAAATGCTGCTATCCCTTGGTATTTATTCCTTCGCTGCCGTTTTTCTCCGGACAAACAGCCGTCTGTCCAGTAAATCCGTGCCGAATGGAAAACAATTTCTGTTTTTCACAAAAATTCCGTTATCGTGCGGGCATAAGCGCTGAAAATCAATTACCGAAGCTCATCCCGATTTCCTTGGCCGCCTGAATGGCCGGGCAGTCCGCCGGCACCTTCTTAAGCTTGCCGGCCACCTCTTCTAAGGGAACGGGCACGATTTCATCATGGATGACGGCGCACATGTACCCGTATTTTTCCTCGGCGATCAGCCGCGCCGCCGCCGCGCCCAGCCGGGTGGCCAGCACCCGATCGTAGGCGCAGGGGCTGCCGCCCCTCTGGAAATGCCCCGGTACGCATACCCGCGTCTCCGTGCCTACAAAGGGCTCCAGCTCCTTGGCGATCCGGTAGGCGATGGACGGATCCCCTTCCGCCGCCCGCTTGGCCGCCAGCGCCTTTTTGCCCAGCTTCGCCTCTTCCTTGGACAGGGCGCCCTCCGCCACCGCCAGGATGGAGAAGGTTTTGCCCTGCCGCCTCCGCTTGTCCAAGGCCTTGCCCACCTTCTGGATGTCGTAGGGGATTTCCGGCAGCAGCACGATGTCTGCGCCGCCCGCGATGCCCGCGTGCAGGGTCAGCCATCCCACCTTGTGGCCCATGACCTCCACAATGAACACCCGCCCGTGGGAGGTGGCGGTGGTGTGGATGCAGTCGATGACCTGGGTGGCGATGTCCACCGCACTTTGAAACCCGAAGGTCATGTCGGTGCCCCACAAATCGTTGTCGATGGTCTTGGGCAGCGTCACCACATGCACCCCTTCCTCCCGCAGGAGGTTGGCCGTCTTGTGGGTGCCGTTCCCGCCCAGAATCGCCAGGCAGTCGAGCCCCAAATCCGCCACCGTCTTTTTCATGGCCGCCACCTTGTCGACGCTGTCGTCCTCGATGACCCGCATGAGCTTGAAGGGCCGCCGGGAGGTGCCCAGCACCGTGCCGCCCAGCGTCAGAATCCCGGAAAAATCCTCCGGCTTCATCCTCCGCCAGTTTCCCTCGATCAGCCCCTTGTAGCCCTCCAGGATCCCGTAAATCTCCACCTCGTCGAACGCCTCATACAACGCCTTGGCCACGCCGCGGATCGCCGCATTTAATCCCTGGCAATCGCCGCCGCTGGTTAATATCCCCACTTTTTTCATAATTATAACATCCCTTTTCGCAGAAATCGAAACGGTTCCCGAATCCTCATTTTAATTAACATTCGTTATATTAATCCCTCGTTAATGTTCTTCTCCTTTTGCTGGAGTGCCCGGCGCGCCCGCGCGGCCAGCTCGGTCTGGCAGTTAAGCACGGGCCGTCCCCGCCGATCCTGCAGCTCATAGCTTCCGTCCGGCAGCTGCACTCGGGCGTTGACCGTGTCCTCGGTGGTCAGAGAGATGACCTCCTCCACCCGGCGGACAATGCCCTCGTCCTCCACCGGGAACACCAGCTCCACCCGCCGATCCAGGTTGCGCTGCATCCAGTCGGCGCTGCCCAGATACAGCCGCGGGCTTCCCCCGTTTTCAAAGCGGAAAATCCGGCTGTGCTCGAGCAGCTGCCCCACCACGCTGTACACCGTGACGGTCTCGCTCACCCCCGGCAGCCCGGCCACCAGGCAGCAGATCCCCCGCACCACCAGCGTAATCGGCACCCCCGCCTGGGACGCGCGGTACAGCCGCGCGATGATGTCCGGATCCACCAGGGAATTTACCTTTGCGAAAATGCCGCTGGGCAGCCCCTGCTCCGCGTTGGCCGTCTCCTGATCGATCATCCGCTCGAAGAAGGGCCGCATGTTGTCCGGCGCCGTGATGAAACGGTTGTACCGGGGCGGCCGGGAATACCCGGTGAGCACGTTGAACAGAGAGGACGCGTCCGCCCCAAAGCTCTCCCGGCAGGTGAACATCCCCATGTCGGTGTACTGCCGGGCAGTGCTGTCGTTGTAGTTGCCTGTCCCCAGATGGACGTACCGCCGCAGCCCGTCCTCCTCCCGGCGCACCACCAGCAGAATCTTGCAATGGGTTTTCAGCCCCGCCAGCCCGTAAATCACATGGCACCCCGCTTCCTCCAGCTTGAGGGCCCAGTGAATGTTATTCTCCTCGTCGAACCGCGCCTTAAGCTCCACCAGCACCGTCACCTGCTTGCCGTTGTCAGCGGCCCGCATCAAGGCGGCGATGATAGGGGAATGGCCGCTGACCCGATACAGGGTCTGCTTGATGGCCAGGACGTTCGGATCCTCCGCCGCCGCCCGCACGAAATCCACCACGCAGTCGAAGCTCTCATAGGGGTGATGGACGAACCGATCCCCCTCCCGGATGGCCTCGAACATGTCGTCGTACCCGAAGAAATCCGCCGGGGCCGCCGGCACGATGGGCGGCAGGCGCAGCCGGTCGTCCAGCCCGCTGAGCCGGAAGCAGAAGGTCAGATCCAGCGGCCCCGCCGCCTCGTAAATTTCGGACTCCTCCACCTCCAGCATCTCGGTGAGGAACTCCTTGAGCTCGGCGTCGCAGTGGCGGGACAGCTCCAGGCGCACCGGCCGTCCCCGCTTGCGCTTCTTAATCGATTCCTGGATTTCGATGAGCAGATCCTCCGACTCCTCGTCGATGTCCAGGTCGGAATTCCGGGTCACCCGGAACGCCGTGTACGCCACAATGTCGTGCAGCTCGAACAAATCCCCGAAATGCCGGGCAATGAGGCTCTCCAGCAGCAGGAACGCCCGTCCCTCCTCCGCCGGCGCCTCCACCAGCCGGGGCAGGATGGCCGGCACCTGCACCACCGCAAAGGCCGTTTCCCCTTCCTTGCGCAGCCGGACGCCCAGGTTCAGGCTCTTGTTGGACAGCATCGGAAAGGGCCGGCTGCGATCCACCGCCAGCGGCGTCAGCACCGGGAACAGCACGTTCTCGAAATAATCGTCCGCAAACCGCTCCTGCTCGGCGGTCAGGTCGTCCCCCTTGAGCAGGGCGATCCCGTTCTGCCGCAGCAGGGGCAGCAGCGAGCGGGTCAGGCAGCTGTACTGCTTCTCCACAAAGGCGTGGATCTTCTCCGCCAGCAGCCGCAGCTGCCGGTCGGGCGTCAGCCCGGCGGGATCCGTCTCCTTGTACCCGGAGCGCACCTGCTCCTTGACGCCGGCCACCCGCACCATGAAAAATTCGTCCAGATTGGAGGCCGTGATTCCCAGGAATTTGCATCGCTCCAGCGGCGGATTCTCCTTTTCGTAGGCCTCCTCCAGCACCCGCGCGTTGAAGTCCAGCCAGCTGAGCTCTCGGTTGATATACGGGACGCCCGGTCCCTTTTTCTCGGTTTTCATATGCGTATTCCCGCTCCTTCCCGTCACGCTGTCACAGCAGCAGACTCTTGTGCGTCAGTACCGGCCGGATGCCGAACGCGTCCTCAAAGAACGCGCCCCCCTCCTGGAACGCCCACTTCTCCAGCAGCAGATCGTCCCGGGCCGCGGCGGTTACCGCCAGCTTATCCTCCTCCAGGCGCACCTTCAGGTCGCTTATCCGCCCCTTCCGGGTGATATCCAGGGCGTCCGCCAGGCCCATGATGGCCGCCAGCTTGTCGACAAGCAGCCGCTGCTTTTCGGGCAGGGGCCGATCCGCGTCGGGTGTCCGGTGAGGGTTGCCATACCGGGCGATTTCCGCCACCAGCATGGTCTCCTCGTCATCCAGTCCGTAAATGTAAGAGGATTTGATCAAATCATAGGCCGCCTGCGCCTCGTCTTTGACGTTGGCCCGGTGCCCCAGTTCATGCAGCAGCGCCGCGCATTCCAGCAGGACCAGCCGTTTCGCGTTGATGCCGTGGAGCTTTTTGAGCTTGCCGAACAGCAGGACGCTGACGCTGCGCACCCGCTCGGCATGGGCGGCGTCCGCCCCCTCCCGCAGGGCCAGCCGGCGGCTGGAGGCCACGGCCCCCGCCCGCTGCGCCTGCTCGAAGGCGGTCTTTTCCGCCGGAAGCAGCAGCTGGGCGGCCAGGATTTCCATCAGGTTGACCGGCGGCGCCACCAGCTTTTTGGCCTGGGTGATATCCAACATCCGCCGGTAAATGGCCAGCATGGGCGCGATTTGGTCCGCCACCTCCTCGCTTAGCTGCATTTCCCGGGCCACCGTGGAGGCGTTCATCCCCTTGAGCAGGGCATACATTTCCTCGAGCTGGCGGCGTTCCACCACCAGCGCCCCCTTCTCCTCCCGGCCGCCGCATAGGGCCGCGATGGAATCCAGCTGCCGCCCAGACAGCAGAATGCGCGAAAAGGTCTGCCCATCCAGCCGCAGGGCCACCCGCTGGAAATAGTTCTCCACATATTCCTCCAGCACCCTGTAAAACCGGGCCGTCAGCTCCTCCTGGCCCCGCAGCATTTCGCTGAGCTTGAGGAACCCGATGGTCAGATTGCAGCTGAGATCCATCGCCCCCTGCCGCCAAACCGCCAGGCCCACGCTGCCCGTCCCCACGTAGGACAGCAGCGATTCCTCCCGCAGCAGCGGCGAACGGCACAGCGCGCTGTACACCAGGGAGCTTTCCTCTCCGTCCTCCAGCACCTCCACCACCAGATTGTTCTGTATCCGCAGCTGATCGAGCACATAGGCCCGGTTTTTCGCTTCCCTCATGGCCGTGGTGGCGATGGCCCGGTATTCGGTGACCCCGTATTCCTTCATCACCTGGGCGTATCCCCGCAAAATGGAGGACAGCTGCCGCACCGTGGAGACGCTGATCCGGCCGGTGGCGAATACCTCGTGCCCCAGCCGCAGCGGAACTTCCAGATAGTCCAACCGCTGTACGCCTCCCTTGCCCGCCTGATATACCCCCATGCGCACAAAATTGGAGCCGATGTCCGTCACGCTGACGACCTTGCCCGCCCGTTTTTCACTCATGGCCGCGCCCATTCCTTTCCGGCAATCTCGTTTTCTGTCTAACAGTATACTACACGGGATAGTATCCCGTAAAGAATCGAATTTCCCCTATTACTATTCCTGTTTTTTATCGCCCTATAGAAAATTCAAACGAGACCCCGTCGATTCAGGCTTGTCATCCCCCGCGGCCCGGTTGTATAATGAGACATATCTTGTGCAGAAAAGGGGTCATCGCATGATTCAGGTTCAAGCCCACCGCGGCGCGAGTGCATACGCGCCGGAAAACACCCTGCCCGCCTTCCAGCTCGCGCTGGATATGCACGCCGACGGCTTCGAAACCGACGTCCATCTGACCGCCGACAAGCAGTACGCCGTCTGCCACGACGATGACATCAGCCGTACCTCCACCGGCGCCGGCCATATCCAGGACATGACCATGGCCGAGCTGAAAGCCTTCGATTTCGGCGTGAAATTCAACCCGAAATTCGCCGGCACCCCCATCCCCACCCTGGACGAACTGCTGGAGCTGACCCACCATATGGACGTGGTCAACATCGAGCTGAAAGGCCCCTTGGCCGCCGGCCAGGATCTGGACGAGGCCCTCCACCTCCTCTACGCCAATATCGCCAAGTTCGGCTGCGTCGAGCGCACCATCATCTCCACCTTCTGGCACGACTGGGGCCGCCGGCTGAAGGAGCTGCATCCCGACCTGCGCCTCGGCCTGCTCTATGGCGAGCATTATTCCGTGGAGGAAACCCTCGCCCTCGTGGAACGCTGTCACGCCGACGCTATCCATCCGGAGCTGGGCGGCCTGACCCCCGCGATAGTGGCCGCCTGCCGCGAACGGGGCATTCTCATCAACGCCTGGACGGTGGACGCCCCCGAGGCCATTGAAAAAGCCATCGCCCTTGAGGTGGACGGCATCATCACCAATGTTCCCGACCGGGTGCTGGCCGCCCTCGGCCGCTGAGCCCCCCATAACGAAAGGAACGGTTGCATCATGCGCGCTGGATTGCTGCATATCTATCATGGCGGCGGCAAGGGGAAAACCACCGCCGCCGCGGGTCTCTGCCTGCGGGCCGCCGGCCACGGCCTTCGTGTCGGCTTCGCCCAGTTTCTCAAGGATGGATCCTCCGGCGAATGCGCGGCGCTGAAAGTCCTGCCGGGCGTCACGGTTTTCGATGCCCTGCCTCATGTCCCTTTTACCTTTTCCATGACGCCGGAGGAGCGGGAGGAAGCCCGGGATTTCTACGCATCTCTCCTGCGCGCCTGCGAATCGGCCGCGTCCGGCCTGGATCTGCTGGTGCTTGATGAGGTGCTCGACGCGGTGAACACCGGCATCCTGCCGGAGGAATCCCTGCTGGCCTTCGTAAAGAACCGGCCCGACAGCCTGGAGCTGGTCCTCACCGGCCGGGATCCCTCTCCCGAGCTCCTGGAGCTGGCCGATTACATCACCGAAATGCGGGTTGTCCGCCACCCCTACCAGCGCGGTCAGGCCGCCCGTCCCGGCATCGAATGGTAACGTTCTAGAACAGGGCGGCCGATATTTCGGCCGCCCTGTCTTGACAGCGGACGAAAAAACGTCTATGATAGGTGTGCCCCACGCCGCAGTGGTGGAATCGGCAGACACAAGGGACTTAAAATCCCTCGGTGGCAACATCATGCGGGTTCAAGTCCCGCCTGCGGCACCAATGTAGAAGACCGTCGACTTTGGTCGGCGGTCTTCTACATGTTTTGGAACAAATTTAGATGACGGATGACAATTTGTTTATTTTGTGGTAATATAAAATTAAAATAGACAACGGTGGTGTAATTTATGTTATATAATACCGTCCTTATAAAGGAAGATCGAATTTCTGAACTTCTCAACATTGAAGAAAACTATTTTAATGATGTAAAGTCAAAAGCGGTTAAACCTGCAAAGCTATCAGAGACGTTAAGTATTATGAAGACCGCAACTATTGTAAATGCAACAGATGGCATCCCTTATGTTAGACACAATGCGCAAAAGGATCCTGCGAATACACCAGAAAAACTTAGACGACTTCAATTAGATAAAGGAATAGCTCAATTTGAAAATGAGGTTGTCCCCGAAACCCAGATTGAAGAAGCTGTTAATTCTGCAATAATGGAGTTGTTTTCCAGTAGCGTAGTACCAAATATTGATAAAACGCAATGGCTTATAAAACAAAGATTATGCAAAGAGGAGCAACTTACCGTAGCTGGTGCCATGCTCTTTATGGATGAGCCTCAAATAGCGCTACCTAAAAGATCTGCAATTAAAATTTTTCGCTATAAAACAAGTGGACAACCTGATAGAGATATGCTAGACGGTCAACCAATAACAATAGAAGGTTCTGCATACTCTCAAATTTTTGGAGCAGTAAAAAAGGTTAAGGAGATAATTGAGAGCATCAAAAAGCTAGGCGTTGGATTTGAAAACATCCAATATCCTGACGAAACTTTGCACGAAATAATAACTAATGCAGTTCTTCATAGAGATTACAGTATTGCAACTGATATTCAAATTCGGGTCTTTGATAACCGAGTTGAGGTAGAAAGTCCGGGAAAGCTTCCTGGTTATGTAACAACAAAAAATATACTAGATTCCCAATCGGCAAGAAATCCAAAGCTAGTTCGAATAATTAACAAATTCCCTGATGCGCCAAATAAAGATGTTGGAGAAGGCCTTAATACTGCATTTGAAGCAATGGAAAAGTTGCGGTTAAAGGCTCCTATAATTGAAGAAACAGATACTTCTGTGTTGGTAGTGATAAGACATGAGCGCCTCGCATCTCCAGAGGAAATCATTATTGAGTATTTGCAAAAGCATGATTCTATCAAAAATGGACTTGGACGAAAATTAACGGGTATTAAATCAGAGAATACAATGAAATCCGTATTTTATAGGTTAAGAGATGGCGGTTTTATTTCTTTGGTGCGAGGTTTTAACTATTGGATTAAAACAGATGAATTTGATAGACTTGTAAAATCGCAATTTGGTAGGTAATCTTGTAAGGTAAAGTAAAATACAGCTTGCCGATTGGCTGTAGACCATTGATATGACTGGATTTTCCAAGTCTTATAATTCCACTCGAACCACGTCGGAACAAACTTTGTATCGCTTGTTCCGATTTTGAACAGAAATTAGAGTTCACTCACGCCGTCGCTCCTCCTTTCCGCAAAAAGTCACGCTTGCTGCGGCTGTTCGTTTGCAAGCGCACTCACGACGCCTCCGCGGCGCTACCAACTTTTTGCGGGTTCAAATCCTCGTCAACATTTTGTGCAGGCATCTTTTTGCTATCTGTTGACAACATAAAGGACGTGCGTCCCGTCAGGGATGTGCGTCCTTTATGTTCGCTGGAGCCGCCGAGAGTTGAACCCGCCCGGGTTACAAGTCCCGCCTGCGGCACCACGTTAAAAGCCCCGAGAAGTAGCCTATAGAGCCATTTCTCGGGGCTTTGCTCTGTCTTGTAAGGGGAATATGCGCTTGGTGTTTTTCCTTAGAAATTACGCTGCTGTGAGTTGAGTGTGAGTTGGGACTTTTCTCAAACACTTTTTAATATGGCGGATTTTTGCAATATGCCATGCCCTCCTATTCTATATGTTCATATTCCGGAAAACAATCTAAATAGTAGTCACACTCATCACAACAGCATTCGATCAATTCTCCATTTTCGTCTATATGTTCCCCGTTGCCGAAACAGTCTTTTCCTCCGTTGCCAGGTGTGAGAATCGTCCCTGTAACATCTATAATCACATTATTTCCTCCTCTTTCTCTCCGGTTTGAGTATTTGAATTACTCAATTATACCAGAAGCAAACCGTATAATCAATATGAGTAATACAAATACTCACATTGATGATACGGAGGACAAAATGTTTAAGCATAAAGCAAGTGACGGTACTCGAAATCTGTGCGGTAAAAAAATTGCCGTATTGAGAAAGAACTTGCCTGAGAAAACATCACAAAGATTACTTGCCGAGAAAATGCAGATAAAAGGCATTGACATGGATAAAACTGCAATCAAGAGGATTGAAAATGGCGAGAGATACGTAACAGATATAGAATTAAAAGCATTCTCTGAGATTTTTTCCGTCAGTACAGAATTTTTATTAGAGCAGCCTGTGGATTCGGTGTAAGGGACGTTTTCGCAAACCAATCCGCCCCCTTGACTTTTCCCGCTTCCTCGGATATAATACGGTCACAGAACTCTTATATAGGAACTGCCACCGGGTAGTGTATGCTGTTAAGCATTCGTCGCACATCGTTAGGTCTTTGAAGATGTGCGCCACGGGTGCTTATTTTTTATGGAGGTTTCTCGTATGCAAGCATGGAATCCTTTCCGCAAATTGACCGGCTTCGAATGGGGCCTGTGGCTGTTCTCTCTGGCGGTGGTGACGCTGTCCTTCCTCTTCGGCGGCGGCCATCCCCTGACTCTGGCCGCCTCCCTCATCGGCGTGACCGCCCTCATCTTCGTCGCCAAGGGCGAGGTCCTTGGCCAAATCCTCACCGTGGTGTTCAGCCTGGCCTACGCCGCCGTCTCCCTGCGGTTCCGCTACTACGGCGAAATGATCACCTACCTCGGCATGACCGCGCCCATCGCCGTCATGTCGGTGGTGTCCTGGCTCAAGCACCCGTATCAGGCCGGTAAAAGCGAGGTGGCCGTCGCCCGCCTGACCGCCGGACAAATCGCCTGGATGAGCGGCCTCGGCCTTATCGTCACCGTCCTGTTCTACTTCATCCTCGCCTATTTCGAAACCGCTAACCTTCTCGTCAGCACGGTGTCCATCCTGACCAGCTTTCTCGCATCCTACCTGATGTTCTGCCGCAGCCCGGCCTACGCGCTGGCATACGCGGCCAACGATCTGGTTCTGATCGTCCTCTGGGTGCTGGCCGCTATGGACAGCCTGTCGTATCTGCCCATGGTGGTCTGCTTCGCCATGTTTTTCTGCAACGATCTCTACGGCTTCTATAACTGGCGCCGCATGCGCAGCCGGCAGCAGCGCTGTGAAGGCGCGTAAATACAAACAGAACCGCCGGCGGGCCACATTCCATGACCCGCCGGCGGTTCTGTCTGTTTTATTCCGCCGCCTTCTCCTTGTCCGGGTTGAGAGACAAAAGCAAATCCGCGTCCCCGCCGTAATAGGTGGGCATCTTCCCGTCCCATTTTTCCAGGAACTCCAGCTCAATGATGCTTTCGGTCAGCGCCTTGTTCTTGATTTCCATGGCCTCCGCCTCGCCCTTGGCCTTGATGACCGCCTGCTCGGCCTCGGTCTTGATCCTCTCCAGATCGTACTTCGCCTTGAGGGCGTTCTGCTCCGCCACCTGTTTTTCCTCGATGGCCTTATCAAACGCCGCGCTGAAGGTCAGGTCGGTGATGTTGAGGCTGTCCACGAATATGTACTTGTCCTCCAGCCGCTCCTTGAGCATATCCTTGATCTGCGAGGAAATCTCGCTGCGGCGGGTGATGGTCTCCTCGGCCGTGTACTGGGACGTGACCGACTTGATGCATTCGGACACGGCCGGCGCGATAATGGTGTCCTCATAGTTGAGGCTCAGATTTTTATACAGCTCGTCCACGTTGGCCCCGTCCACCCGGTAGTTCACGGCCACGTTGGTGGTGATGGACTGCATGTCTTTGCTCGCGGAGGTCTCGCCCTCCACCGTGTATTTTTTGACCCGGGCGTCCACATGCACGATCCGCTGCGCAAAGGGCAGTTTGAACGCCAGCCCCTCATTCAGCACGGTGTCGCCCACCGCCCCCATGGTCAGCTTGACGCCCTTGTACCCGGCCGGCACAATGTCGAAACAGCCGGCGACAACAATCAGCGCCGCGATGGCGCAGGGGACGATAACCAGCAGTCTTTTGGCAAACTTCGGCATTTTCTTATCCATATTCTTCATTCTCCCCGTTGCTTTTTTAGGTCTTGGCAGTAAGTATTATACCGGAGTGGTTCCCATAAGTCAAAAACAAAAACGAATAAAGCGTCATACAAAAAGCTAAAATCCCTCACGTTTTCGTAATATATATTCCATTCAGTTAGCGCTCTTTTGTTTTTATAATGAAGATAACTGTATACGAAACAAAAGCACTCCAAACTAGCCGTGGACAAAACAAAAAATAGGAAAGGACTTGTCAAGCATGTACCAGCGCGCCAAATTTGCCGTGCGAATCCTCTGCATCGTCTTGAGCGGTGCCCTCTGTTTTCTGTCCACCGCCTGCGGAAAAACGCCTTCCTTCTCTCCGGAAAGCAGCTGGGATACAGGAACGGCATCCTCCTCCGACCAAAGTGAAAACCCAAGCCAATCCGTAGCCGTGCCGGAGAACCAAACCTCTTCCGATGGTTCCACGACGGGGAATCGGCCGTCCCCGTCGTCCAAAAACGCCGCGCCAACGCGCGGGAACACCCCCACCAGCCGGATAACCACTGCCTCGACCGAAGCCCCCACCTCCTCGCCTACCGTCACCACGCCAAAAGAGCCCGCCATGTCCGTTCTCTCCCTGACCGATAAAGCTGTGCTGGCCAAGATGAAAATTCAAGGCCGCAGCGGCCCCGTTTCGTCCGGCATCAGCTTCGACTGGTCGGCCAACACCCTGGAATTTCAGGCCGTCTGCGAGGGCAGCGTGAGCCTGAACTTAAAGGAAAAGGCCTCGGATACCATGTATTATACCGTCCTAGTGGACGGAAAAGAGCAGGCGCGGGCGCGCAGCTCCGGTTCCCGGCTGCTTCTCGCGGAGAATCTGCCCAAAGGCGACCATACCTTTCAGGTTGTCCGCCAAACGGAGAGCTTTTTCGGCCAGGTAACCCTCTGCTCCATTGAATTGAAAGGGCAGCTGAAAAGCCGCCCCGCCGATCGGCCCCTCTACATGGAATTCCTGGGCGATTCCATTACAGTGGGAATGGGTAACCTCTGCCTGGGCCTTCCCGCGCCGGCCAGCTTCTACTCGGTGAACCAGGACGGCACCAAAAGCTATGCCTATTACGCCGCACAGGCCTTGGGCGCGGATATCAGTGTCCTGGCCCGCAGCGGCATCGGCGCGTATCAGGGCTGGGATTCCGGCAATCCCGCTCTGCCCCCCATGTATGACTATATCAGCTATTACCGGGACAAAACCGCCCGCTGGGATTTTTCCCGTCAGGCGGACATCGTGGTCATCAACCTGGGCACCAACGATCTGTGGACCGGCGGCTCCTCCCGGGCGCTGACCCAGGCCATGCAGGATTTTATGCGGCAGGTGCGGCAGAAGAATCCGCAGGCCAAGATTGTCTGGGCAGCGGGCGGCATCATGGCCGATTACCTGGACGAGGCTGACGACGCGGTGGACAGCCTGGGCGGCCCGCAGAAGGGCTATTACGTCTGTCCCCTGCCCTGCGGCCCCAACAAGGGCGGCAACGGTCACCCCACCGCCGAACAGCACCAATCCATGGCCGACAGCCTGGTCGCCTTCCTGCGGCGGAACCACCTGGTTCCCGCCGCCTAAACTCATGCGTCCCTGCCCCCTTTTTCGGAAAACGATCCATCAGTAAAAAATGAAGGATTGCAGCCAGCCTTTTCTTGCGGTACTATGCAGGTGGCCACCCGATGACAAACCATGCGAACCGGCTTGGGCTTTTAAACGAGGCCCCGCCGGTTTTTTGCTTCGTCCAATACGCCGCGTCCGGCGGATCGGGTCGTGCGAATATCAAATCGGAAAGGACTTGGCCACTATGTGCCCGTGTGACAAATCGGCTGTACGGATCCTCGGCATCGTCCTGAGCGGCGTCCTCTGTTTTCTTTCCGCCGCCTGCAGAAATTCGCCTCCCGCCCCCTCTGAAAGCCTGAGCTGGAATGTAACCCCCGGGGCCGCGGAATCAACCTCCGCCGCGGAAGTGACCGCTGCTTCCACCTCCTCCGGTCAAAGCGAAGACGCGGACCGGATCGAAACCACGACGGGAAACCGGGCGCCCGCTCCCTCCGGCGGCTCCACATCGGCTGGTGGAAACGCCTCCGTCGATCGGACGACCGCCTCTTCCGGGTCCGTCTCCTCGGCCCCCACCTCGAATAACGCCTCCGTCTCCGTTTTCTCCCTGGCCGATGCAGCCGTGTTGTCCAAGGTGAAAATTCAGGGCCGCAGCGGCCCCGTCTCCTCCGGCGTCAGCTTCGACTGGTCAGCCAACACCCTGGAATTTCAGGCCGCCTGCGCGGGCAGCGTGAGCCTGACCTTGAAGGAAAATGCCTCGCAGACCTTGTATTATACCGTCCTCGTGGACGGAAAAGAGCAAAAGCGCGCGCATAGAACCGGCTCCCGCCTGTTCCTTGCGGAAAATCTTCCCCAAGGCGACCACACCTTCCAGGTCGTCCGCCAGACGGAGAGCTTTTATGGCCAAGCGACTCTCTGCGCCATTGAACTGACAGGACAATTGAAAAGCCGCCCCGCCGACCGGCCCCTCTACATGGAATTCCTGGGCGATTCCATCACCGTGGGCCTCGGGAATCTCTGCCTGGGCCTCCCCCAGCCGGCCAGCGACTATTCAGAGAACCAGGACGGCACGCAAAGCTACGCCTATTTGACCGCGCAGGCCCTAGGCGCGGACATCAGCGTCCTGGCCCGCAGCGGCATCGGCGCGTATCAGGGCTGGGATTCCGGCAACCCCGCCCTGCCTCCCATGTACGAGTCTATCAGTTATTACCGGGACAAAACCGCCCCCTGGGCTTTCTCCCGCCAGGCGGACATCGTGGTCATTAACCTGGGCACCAACGACCTGTGGACCGGCGGCTCCTCCTCGGCGCTGACCCAGGCGATGCAGGACTTCATGCGGCAGGTGCGGCGGAAGAATCCGCGGGCCGCCATCGTCTGGGCAGCGGGCGGCATCATGGCCGATTATCTGGACGAGGCCGCCGACGCGGTGAACCGCCTGGGCGGGGCCGCGAAGAACTATTACGTCTGTCCCCTGCCCTGCGGCCCCAACAAGGGCGGCAACGGCCATCCCACCGTCGAACAGCATCGCTCCATGGCCGACAGCCTGGTCGCCTTTCTGCGGCAGAACCGCCTGGTTTCCGCCTCTTAACCCTCTGCCGGTTGCCTCTTTGTCTGCAGCCTTTGCCCCTGCCGCTCGCGGCGGGGGCTTTTTTTCGTTTTTCTCCATCGGATAGGTTGACACTCCCCGCCTTTCGTGCTATAACGTGTACGTACACGGAAAGCCCCTGGACACCCGCTGATGGAAAGGACGCGTGATACGTATGACCACGGACAACGTCAACCCGCGCTGCGTGTATACCGGCGCCAGCACCCGGGAAATCGTGTTTCCTCTGGGCGGCATCGGCACCGGCAGCATCGGCCTGGGCGGCAACGGCCGCCTCACGGACTGGGAAATCGACGGCCGCCCCCATAAGGGGGCGATAAACGACTACAGCCATCTGGCCGTCAAGGCGGCGGCCGGCGGCCGTCTGCTGTGCGCCAAGGTTCTGGCCGGCGATCTGTACAAGGATCTGGCCGGCGCCTATGGCAAGGGAAACTTCGCCGGGTACGGCTACGGCCCCCAGCGGGAGAGCCTGGCCGGCTTCCCCCATTTCCGGGAGCATACCTTTATCGGGGAGTTTCCCATCGCCCGGCTGGAATTCGCGGATCCCGCCTTTCCGGGCCGGGTGTCCCTGACGGCCTTCAACCCCTTCATTCCCCTGGACGATAAGAATTCCAGCCTGCCGGCGGCTTTCTTTGAGGTGGCGATGGAAAACACCGCCGCCTTCCCCATCGATTATACTGCCGCCTTCTCAGTGCGCAACCCCTTCTCCCGGCAAACGCGCAACCGCTTCGTCCGCCGGGACGGCTGGTCGGGCCTGGCCTTCTGGCAGGAAGCCTGCGGAGAGGACGCGCCGGAATACGGCGAGCTGACCCTGGCTACCGACGCTCGGGACGTCCAGGCCCAGGAGGCCTGGTACCGGGGCGAGTGGTTCGACGGCCCGACGGTGTACTGGCGCGACTTCGCCCAGGATGGCCCCCTCCCCCCGCGGCGCTATGACGAGCCCGGCGGCGGCGACGTGGCCACCCTGGCCGTTCCCTTCTCCCTCGAGCCGGGAGAAACGCGGACAGTGCGCTTCCTGCTCGCCTGGCGGTATCCCAACCGCTTCAATTACTGGAACCCCTGCCGGGAGCAGACGCCCCAGGGGGAGCGGGACGTGGTATGGAAAACCTACGACAGCACCCTCTTCCCCACGTCGCAGGATACCGCCGCCTACGCCCTGGCAAACTGGACGTCTCTGTACGAGCGGACACGCCGCTTTCAAAGGGCCCTGTTCGCCTCCACCCTCCCCCCGGAGGTGAGCGAGGCGGTGTCGGCCAACCTGGCTGTGCTCAAAACCCCCACCGTCATGCGGCTGGAGGACGGCTCCTTCTACGGCTGGGAGGGCCTGCACGAAACCGCCGGCAGCTGCGAGGGCAGCTGCACCCACGTCTGGAACTACGCCTACGCCCTCCCCTTCCTGTTCCCCAAGCTGGAGCGATCCATGCGCGAACTGGATGTCCGCTATAACCTGTGGGAGGACGGGCGGATGTCCTTTCGCCTCCAGCTTCCCCTGGGCCGCGGCCGGGACGGCTTCCACCCCTGCGTGGACGGCCAGATGGGCGGCGTTATCAAGACCTACCGCGAATGGAAGCTGTGCGGGGACGACGATTGGCTCCGCTCCCTGTGGCCGCAGGTCAAGCTGGCCCTCGAATACGCCTGGAGCCCCGCCAACCCCTACCGCTGGGACGGGAACAAGGACGGCGTGCTGGAGGGGCGGCAGCACCACACCCTGGATATGGAGCTGTACGGCCCCAATGCCTGGCTCCAGGGCTTTTATCTCGCCGCCCTGCGGGCCGGCGAGGAAATGGCCGCCTACCTGGGCGAGGCGGAAACAGCGGCCGCGTACCGCGCCCTGTTTGAAAAGGGAAAGGCCTGGACAAAAGAGCACCTGTTCAACGGCGCCTACTTCGACCAGCCCATCGGCCTGACCGATCGGCAGCTGCTCGACCCCTACGACGAGGAGACCCGCTCCCGGTACTGGAACGAGGAGGCCGGGGAGCTGAAATACCAGATAGGCCATGGCTGCGAAATCGACCAGCTCTGCGGCCAGTGGCACGCCGATCTCTGCGGCCTGGGCGATCTGTTCGACCGGGAACAGACCCGCACCGCCCTGCAAAGCCTGTTTCGGAACAATTTCAAGCCCGACATGCGCGCCTACTGCAATCCCTGCCGCGTTTACTGCCTCAACGGGGAGAGCGGCATGGTCATCTGCGAATATCCGGACGGCGCGCACCGGCCGGCGGTGCCTGTGCCCTACTGTCAGGAATGCATGACCGGCATGGAATACCAGGCGGCCGCCCTGCTGATCCGGGAAGGGCTGCGGGAAGAAGGCCTCGCCGTCGTCCGGGCCGTCCGGGATCGGTACGACGGGGATAAGCGCAATCCGTTCAACGAGATGGAGTGCGGCAGCAACTACGCCCGCTCCATGGCCAGCTTTTCCCTGCTTCTCGTATACAGCGGCTTTCTCTTCGACCTGCCTCGGGGCCGCCTCGGCTTCGACCCGCTGCGCGCGCTGGGCGAGCGCTTTCGCTGCCTGTGGAGCGTGGACGCCGCCTGGGGCACCGTGGACATCACGGACAACCGGCTGGAGCTAAACGTCGAGGAGGGCGCGCTGTCCCTTCTCCGCCTGGCGCTGCCCTGGCTGCCCGCCGGCCGCCCCGCCGCGTCAGTGGACGGACGGCCCCTTCCCTGCCGCCGCGACGGGGACGACGTCGTCTTGGAGGGCTGCCGCCTGTCGGCGGGAGCCCGCCTGATCCTCACGGTGGAACCATCCGCCGAAACGAAAGGATGAACCTCCCTCATGCCGGATAAAATCACCAGCACCCGCCTCGCCGCGATCTGCGGCGTGTCCCAGGGCACGGTGGATCGCGCCCTGAACGGCCGGCCTGGAATCAAGGAAGAAACCCGCCGCCGCATCCTGCAAAAGGCCGAGGAGCTGGGCTATGTCAAGGATATGCGGGCCAGCGGCCTGGTGCGGGGCGCTTCCTGGCTTATCGGCCTGGTCCTCTTCGATTTGCGCAACGAGTATTTCGCCCAGCTGGCCAGCGCGGTGGAGGCCCGCGCCCGCGCACTCGGCTACACCGTCGTCCTCCTGCTCACCGACCGGGATCCTGCGCGGGAACGGGACAGCGTCCGCCGGCTGTGCGGCCTGGGGGCCGACGGCATCCTGCTCTGCCCCGCCGGCCGGGGAGAGGCGTATGAGCAGTGGCTGCGGGGGCTGCGCGTCCCCCTGGTCACGGTGGGCAACCGCCTGTCCGGTTTCCCCCACGCCGGGGTGTGGGAGGAGGCCGCCATGGGCGACGCTGTCCGCTACGCCGCCGGCCGGGATTACCGCCGCCTCGTCTACGTCTATACCGCCAAGGAGCAGGAGTCCCGCGTCAATATCGACGCCCAGCGGCGGCGGTATGAGGGCTTCCGGGCCGCGGCCGCCGCCCTTCCTCGTCTCGAAACCCATGTGGTGGCCCAGCCGGACTATATTCCCGCCGTCCGCGCCCTGATCGGGGCCTCGACGGCCCGCACCGCCCTGCTGTTTCCCAGCGACTACCAGGCCCTGCACATGCTGCTCGCCCTGCGGGAGGAGGGCGTCCCCGTCCCCGCCCGGGTCGGGGTCATGGGGTTCGACGACATCGATATGCTCCGCTACCTGTCCGAGCGGCTGACCACCGTGGGCTGCTCCATCGACCGGATCAGCGCCGACGCCGTGGACGCCGTCGTCCACGGCACCCCGCCCCCCGTCCTCCCCCATAAAATCATACCGGGTGCCACCCTGTAACCTCCTCCCCCTCATTTTGCATATGGATAAAAGGGCGGTCGCTCCGGGCTGAAAAGCCGCGAGCAACCGCCCCTTTTTGCTTCCTCCGTCAGCCGGAAGTCACCGTCCGGCCGAGGAAGCTGTTCACTTTGTCATACAGCGGCGCGTTTTTATAGGCGTCGCCGATGGCGTACAGCCACGCCTCCTCCAGGGCCTGTATGCCCTCCCGGCGGATGCCCGCGGCCTCCCAGGCCGAGACCGGCCTTTCAAAAAACCATTTCATCGGATAAATCGTCAGCCCGTCGTCCGACACATACGCCGTGGAAAAGGCGAATTCCCGGTTGATGCGCGCCTGGTTAATCGAGAACCTCTTCTCTAACTATAACACAAATAAGAGAACATTTGTGACAATTTATCTTAAGATTTTATAGTTGAATTTACCACAAACACTGGCAATTATGATTTTGATGATGAGAAGGCTCTGGGATTGATATCATACGAGTAACCGGAATGTTAACATGCGTTGCTTGTGGCCACGGACAATTTCTCATATACTATTGGTGAGAAAATCAAAAGGAGGACATGTATAATGTTAAGTAAAAACATTCAATCAATCAGAAAATCCAAAGGGCTTTCACAACAAGAACTTGCTATTCAATTGAATGTTGTACGACAAACCATCTCGAAATGGGAGCAAGGATTGTCGGTTCCTGACTCAGATATGTTAATTTCTATATCTGAGGTGTTGGAAGTCCCGGTGAGCACTTTGCTTGGGGAAACGGTTGTTGAAACGAAGGTCGATGATTTAAAAGTACTTTCGGAAAAACTAGAGATTATAAATTTACAGCTCGCACAAAAAAAGATTGCCAGACGAAAAATCATGCAAGGATTGCTTATTGCACTGTGTTCTATTATAGTAATCATTTCGGCGGCCTTAATTGCTTTAAATAGTCCCTATTTAAGTTTGAACTATAACGACCCTGAAACGGCTGTTTTTGGAGCAGGTTTTCATATATTTGAATGGCTATTTGTGCGGTTAGCACCTATTGTTCTTATTGGAGCAATCGCTGGAATTTTCTTAACACGAAAAAAAGAATAAAATCGCTCTACTTTTCCATAAAAAAGGCCGGCCGCCCGTCTCTGTTCAACGCAGGACGGGCGGCCAGCTTCCGGTTTCGATTTCGTATCGTTCCTCTTCGAGCGTCCTGCCGTCCGGCGTACGCACCAGACGGAACGCGTCTGTCCGCCTCCCGCCGTAATACAGCGGGATTTTTCGACTCGGCACATTCCGCCGGTCGACAGGATAACACAGCCGGCCTATCCCCATGGAAGCGGCCAGCCGAAGCATCGCCCCAATGGCTTCCCTTCCATAATGATGCCCGTGCGCCTCCATCTTTGTCCAAATGCCAAGCTCCGGCACTGGAGCCGGCACATGGTGCAGACTGGCAACGCCAATAAATTCGCTGCTCCCCTTCAGCGTGATGGCATATACAAAATCCGTGCCGGCCCGCCGCTGTTCCATGAACCGGCGGACGACCGCCTCCATGTCGCCCCGCTCCTTCGCCGGGCCTGGAACCATATAGGTGACGACCTCTTTGGTGAAATGAGCGCAGATAGGATCGATGTGTTCCTCTGTCACAGGCGTCAGCACCAGTCTTGCCGTCTCCAGATCCACGAGGCTGTTTCCCTCCGCTTCCGTTCTCTCTTTTTCCACAGGCCTCCGCCCCCTGCTCCCGGAGGGCCGCCTATCAATTGCCCCCTGCCGCGGCGCCGCGCGGCAGGGGGCTTTTCTATCCGGTCACTTTTCGTGTCAGGCCACGTCCACCGTGACTCCCACGTCGATGCCGTGCTTGTTATCGCCGTAATACACCCAGATATCCTTCCGGTTCTTGACCGTAATCCGTGCCTGGAACAGGCTGGGGCCGGTGGTGGCGTTGTTGGCCATGTCGATGGTCACCACCAAGTCGGAGGCCCTGACGCGGTTCAGGGCGGATTTCGGGCCGCACAGCACGATCCCCGTCAGCTTATCCTGCACTGTCACGCTGCGGCCCGCGGGCTGGTTCTGGATGACCACGTTCCCCTTCGACCCCATCTCCAGTGTCAAGTCCATAGTTTTGGAGGAGACGTTGCTCAGCTTGAAGGCGGCCTTGACCTCCCGCACATCGCCCAGCACGGTGATGCCGTCTGGGATGGTCAGCGGGATAACCTTTTCGTTGTCGGTGGCCTTCATGTTGTCAAAATCGAATTTGCCCAAATCGGCCACCTGGGCGGCGAAGCTCTCCACCGCCGTGGGCGATCCCCAGAATTCGATATAGGTGGGCGACAGGGTGAAAAAGTTGGTCACCCCCTGGTAATATTCCGGCACGTTCTCGAGCTGATAGGTGAAATTCACCTTCCGGTACACTTGGACCGGCACCGTGACGTTGACGGTGCCCTTGCCCTCCGCCGCGTCAGGGAAGGTGCATTCGGACAAATCCACATCCTTCCCCTCGCTGTCCACCGCCGTCAGCTCGGTGGAAAACACCTGCGCGTCGGCAATGGGCTCTCCGGCCGTCACCTTGGCCACCAGCTTGTCGATTTTGCTGATCACGCCGGACGGCCCCCTCACTTGGGCCTTGCCTTCTGTGAGGAAATCAGCCGCCAGCATCGGGGTGCCCAGCCGGTATATGGTCTCGTCCGTCACCTTGACGCCCGAAATATCCGCCTCCACCGGGAAGGAATTGCCCACCCACTTGTCGCAGGTCAGCGTGATGGTCTGCTTGGTGGTGTCCTTGATTTCGCAGCCATCCGGCAGGTTGCTTGCCTTCACCGCCACGGTGTACTTATCCGGCTTGACCACGTCGGCGGTGTCCGCCGTCAGGATGATGTCGCTGCCAGTCAGCCGCTCCACCTTGGAGCGGGGGCCCTGAATCTGTATATCCGCGGTGAATTCCTTCTGCCCCGTCAGCTGGAGGTTTTCCTCCAAGGCCAGCGGGTTGGTCAGCGAGACGTTGATGGGCACGCCCTTGATGGTCTTGGTGATGGTGCTGCTCGGCCCGTAGGCCACCGCCGCCCAGATCGCGACAGCCGCCACCAGGGAAAATACCATCATGAACTTTTTATTGTGCAGCACCTTGTTAAACGACAGCTTCTTCATGTTGTACACCCATACTTTCGCAAAAATGGAAGTGGCCGGTTTCAGCCGCGCCCGCTGCGGCCGAAACGCCGGCTGCGGCAGCCGGCCAGAACCAATTCCCGCGGAATAGCCCTATTTGTCACGGGATTTTCCCCGGCGGAACAGGCCGCCCTTCGGCTCGCCGTCCTTATCCTGACGGGAGCGATCCCAGATGATGCCGTTTTCCAGCGCCACCCGCAGCGCCTCGGGGCTGAAATTGCGCTTGAGCTCCCCGGCCACAGCGGTGGAGATGGTGCCGGTTTCCTCCGAAACCACCACCACGATGGCGTCGGAATTTTCGCTCATACCCACCGCCGCGCGGTGGCGGGTGCCCAGATCCCGGCTGATTTGCAGGTTATCGGACAGCGGCAGGATGCAGCCCGCGGCGTACACCCGCCCGTCCCGGATGATCATGGCCCCGTCGTGCAGGGGGGCCTTGTTGAAAAACACATTGCCGATGAGCTCCCTGGTGGGGTCGGCGTTGACCAGGGTGCCCGATTTGGCGATTTCCCCCAGTTTGGTGTCCCGCTCGAAGACGATGAGGGCGCCCATCTTCTGGCGCTGCAGCGTCTCGCAGGCCGCGCAGGCGGCGGAGATGGCCTTCTGCCACTGCTTGATACTCTCCTCGTTCTGCTCGCCGTTGACGCCGAAAATGCTGCGCAGCCCCAGGCGGGAATGCCCCGCCTGCTCCAGCGCCCGCCGGATTTCCGGCTGGAATATGATGGCCAGCAGCAATAGGCTGCTGTTGAATACCGTCTGCAGCAGAAAATCCAGCGCCTTCATATGCAGCAGCTTGGCCACCCCGAACATCACCAGCAACAGGATGATACCCTTGAGCAGCTGCTCGGCGCGGGAATCCCGCACCAGCTTGATCGCGCTGTAAATGATAAACGCCACCAGAAGGATATCCAGCGTGTCCACTATCCAGTTGAACGACCCCAGAAACCCGACGATGGATTTCCAGACGTCTGTAAAAAAGTCTGCCATGCTGCTTTTCATCCTTCCGCGGGGAGCGAAAGTTTCCCCTTCGCCTCTATCCTTTATATTTTACCATACTATCGGATTATTGCAATGGGTTTGCCGCGAATGAAAGAGAATTTTCAGATTTGGCCGCCGCTGCTTTTCCGTGCGTTTTTGGGCGAAACCGCCGCTGAGCGGGGTGGTTCCAGGCGGCTTTTGTGCGAAAAAATCCCGAAGAATGCGAAATTCTTCGGGATTTTCAGCGACAATCTGTGATACAGCCGGCCTATTTGACGCCCTGGCGGCCGCCGGAAGCGGCGCAAGCCCGTAAAATCCGGCAGGTCTCCGCCACCTCCGCTCTGGAGGTAAACAGCGACGGCGCCAGCCGCACCGTCCCCCCCGGCAGCGTCCCAAATTTTTTGTGCGCGCTCGGCGCGCAGTGCAGGCCGGCCCGCACCGCCACACCGTAGCGGTTGAGTTCCTCCGCCACGTCGGTGCTCGCGCGCCCCTCGATGTTCAGCGACAGCACGGGGACGCCGTATCCGTCCTCGGGCCGCGGCGTATACAGCGTAACGCCGGGGATTCGGGCTGCGGCATCGTACAGCATCTGCACGTCCCGCAGCTCCTGCTGCCGGATGGCGTCAATTCCCCGGGCCTTCACCCACTCCATCCCCGCCCGCAGGCCGCAGATGCCGGGGGTGTTGGGGGTGCCGCTCTCCAGGCGGTCGGGCAGCTCATCCGGCTGCTCATACAGCAGAGACTGGCTCCCCGTCCCCCCTTCCACGAAGGAGGGCAGCTGGAACCGATCGCCACACAGCAGCATGCCGGTCCCCATGGGGCCGTACAGGCCCTTGTGCCCAGCCACGCACAGAAAGTCGATGTGATCGGCCTCCATGTCCAGGGGCAGCACCCCCGCCGTCTGGGCGGCGTCCACCACAAAAAGCAAATCGTGTTCCCGCGCAAGCTCCCCGAGACGCCGGATGGGGAGTTGCACGCCGAACACGTTGGAGGCATGGGTGCAGACAATCGCGCGGGTGAAGGGGGTGATGCAGCGGCGGAAGGCCTCCACCGTCTGGTCATCGTCCCCCGGCGTCACCTGGGCCACGTCATAAATGGGCCGGCCTGGGGACAGCACGTGAAGGGGGCGCATGACGGCGTTATGCTCCAGGTCGGAGACCACCACCCGGCCGCTTGTCCTTAAAATGCCTTTGAGAGCCATATTCATGGCCATGGTGCAGTTCAGGGTAAACACCACTTGGCCCGGATTGTCCAGATGGAAAAATTCCGCCGCCGTTTCCCGGCAGCGGTACACCTCGCGGGAGGCGGCCATGCCCATCGTATGGCCGCCCCGGCCCGGATTGGCGCCGTAGCGCGTGAGCGCCCGGCTCATGGCTTCGGTCACGGCCATGGGCTTGGGCCAGGTGGTGGCGGCATTGTCCCAATATATCAAACTTGATCACTCCTTTCCTGTTTTATCTATCCGCCGGGACCTTGCCGGTAATCCGGATGCCCGACGCCCGCAGCAGGCTTTCCGCCTTGGCGGTATCCCCGCTGACCAGCAGGCTGTAGCCGCAGCCGTTGTTCCCCTCTTCATCAACGGTCCGGTTGATATAACCGTGAATCCCGTTACGCTCCAGCAGGTTCTTCCCCCGCATGGCATTGGTGATGGAACTGACGTTAAAATAGACGCTGTCCATAGTCGTCGACCGTTCCTTTCTGTCCGCTCATCCGCAAATGACCGGGTATTGAGCCTATCGTTCCATTACAATGTATGCAGCACAGGGCCGGGCCGTACCTGCCGGACAGCAGTCTACCGGGAATCTAAAGAAAATGTTCATGGTCTGTTCGTTGATTTCGGCGGGGAACCCGGGTATGATGAAAGCAGTCGACCTACATGTTTTCGAACAGAAAGGAGCGCTTATTTTGAAATGGTTCCATTTTTATGAGAATGGCCGGATACGGCTGGGTGTGCAGACGCTGGGCGGGCCGGTGAATATCGCCGCCACGGCGGCCCGACGGCATCTGGCTGCGCCGGCCGACCTGCATGAGCTGCTGGCGGGCGGGGACGATGCCCTCGCCCAAGTGGAGCGGCTGCTGGCCGGCAAAACCGTGCCGGTCGCCCAGCCGGTACGGTACGCGCCGGCGGTGCCCCGGCCGGGAAAAATCCTATGCGTGGGTCTCAACTACCGGGATCACACGGCGGAAATCGCCATGGACAAGCCGGATCAGCCGGTGCTGTTTTCCAAATTTAGCAATACCATCGCCGCCCATCAGCAGGATATCCCCTTCCCCGAGGAGGCGGCCAAACTGGACTATGAGGCCGAGCTGGTGGCCGTGGTGGGCCGAGGCGGCAGTCACATCGCCGAGGAGGACGCCCCGGCTCACATCTTCGGCTACACCGTGGGCAACGACGTGTCCGAACGGGTGCTCCAGTTTCAGTCCACCCAATGGCTGATGGGCAAAAGCTGGGATCATTTTGCCCCCATCGGGCCCTATGTGGTCACGGCCGACGAGGTGGACGCGGGCAATCTGGACATCGCCTGCCGGGTCAACGGCGAGGTGCGCCAGCGGGCCAATACCCGGGATATGCTCTTCACGCCCGCCGCCGTTCTGGCCTATGTGTCCCGCTACATCACCCTGGAGCCGGGGGACATCCTGTTCACCGGCACGCCGGGCGGCGTCATGCAGGGGCGGCCGCCAGAGGAGCAGCACTGGCTGCGCCCGGGGGACGTGGTGGAGGCCGACATCCAGGGCATCGGCACCCTGCAAAACCGATTCGTATAAGCAAAACGAACCCCCTCCAGGCGCTTCGGCGCCTGGAGGGGGTTTTCGTATGTCCGTAAGATTATAGGGCGGTTTCCCAATAATTGCCGAAGGAGGTCACCGTTTGAAAGATATTGGTGATATAATCCACTATCACCAAGACGCCCAAAATGAGGGCCACGGCGAAAAAGACGATGAACAGGATGAGAAACAGCTTCCGGCGCCGACGAAAGCCTTCCATCTGCTCCGCGGACACCGACTTGCCCCGCAGAAACAGCGGCATCCCGCAGGCCGGGCAAACGGTATATCCCTGGGGGATGGGGGCGCGGCACTGCACGCAGAACGCCGTCTTGTTCTTGCTGCTCAGCTGCACGATGATATACACCAGAGCGACAATATTGAAAAAGCCGGAAAGAACCCCCCAGAGCACCGGATTGCTGTCCCCCCGGTAACAGGCGTCGTTGTAGACGCACAGCCCCAGGAACACCCCAGCGGCGGCCTCCAGCAGGATCAACCCGAGCAGCCCGAGAAGAAAGCGGACAATCGTGTCCACCAACTGCGTTTCAAATCCGTACAAAACAAGCCCTCCCTCAAGACATATTGATTCCAATAACAGACGCCGTCACGCAGCCGGCGATCAGCAGCAGAATAAAGAGGATAAAAAAGGCTTTGCGCCGGCGGCGGAACTTCTTAACCTTCTTCCCAGGCCCCACCAGCAGACGGCCACAGGAGGAACAGACGGTATGCCACCGGGACAAGGAATAGCCGCAGAATTTACACGTCAGTTCAATGGGTTTGGCCAGCCGGGTGACCAGGAAATACACCAGCGCGGCCGGGAACATCACCCCGGACAGCACGCCCCAAAGCACTGGCCGCTTCTCCCCCCGCAGGCGGGCGTCGTTATAAATGCAAAAGCCCAGAAGCACCAGGGCCGGCACCATGCACGGCAGAATGAACGCCACGTTCGACCAGGAATCCCACGCGGCCCCCGCCGCCAAAATCGGATGCATATTCACATTCGTCCTTTCGGTTATCAGATCCCGGCCGACGGACACCGTCCAACACTTCCCGAGATTAGGTTTGCCGTTCCAACAAGATGGCCCGCACGGGGGAACCGTCCGCGCCGTCGATTTTCAATGGGGCGGCCATCAGAAAATAGGTGCCCTCCTCCACGCCGGACAAATCGAGGCCCTCCAGCAGCACCATGCCGCTGCTCAGCAGCTGCCGGTGCACCGCCACGGTGCATTCCGCCGGGGCCACCGACTGGCCCTCCACCCCCAGCAGCCGCAGGCCGCTGTCCGCCAGCACAAACGCCGCGCTGGGACTGAGCTCCATCTTTCCCTTGAACAACACCCGGGAGCGCAGGCTGGGCAGGAGCGCCTCCGCCTGGGCCCCCAGAAGAAGGCCGTCGAAATTAACCACGCTGCATTCCCCGATGCAGGCGTCCAACGGCACATGGGCGGCGTCCGTCCCGTCGGGAACAAAGTGCCGGGGAGCGTCCATATGGGTGCCGTTATGCAGGCAGGCATGCAATGAGGAGGTATTGCACACGTCGCCGAACTCCAGGCGGCAGAGGGCTTCCAGCGAAGGGCTGGGGTCGCCGGGATAGACCGGAGCGCTCAACATTTCCCGGGAAATATCGACTGCTTTCATCCCTTTTCCGCCTTTCTTGAAACGGCTGTACCGCTTTCAACAGTATAGCGCAATCCCCCGTCGATTGCAAGCCGCCGGGGATTGCCAATCCCTTTTTCTGCGGACCCGCCGGCAGGACGATCGTCGTCAACAGATATTCTCTGCGTCTTCCCTTCTCGTCTTATCCGGCCTCGCCATAGCCTTCCAAAGACACGGTAAAGCGACTGTTCGGCGAGCCCTGCATCTCCGAGGCTTTCATGCCCATGACGGTATTGCAGCGGCCGGTTTCCCCCACACCGAGACTGCCGATAGCCGGCCCGGTCGCCTTGACCTGTTCCCCGTTCTCGTTGAACCATTTCACCCGGACAGCACAGGTCTTTTTCCCCGCAATCCCGTCCTCCAGCCGTTTTGCACTGCAGCTAAAGTTAAATGTGCAGCCGCCGTCCGCGTCCATTTTTACGCCGGATATGGCCGCGTCCAGAATCTGAAAACGCGCACCATAGGCGGTGATTTCCAGAGGAAAGGTCTGCGAAAAGGTAAAAGCGGCTGCTTTTATCGCGTTTGAGGTTGTGGGAGCGGACGTCGGGGGGATCCTGGTGGTTTTCTTCACGGTGGTCTTGGTCGAAGCCGGACGCGCGGTTGTCCGCGTTGCGGAGGATGGACTTTCAGCCGACGCTGTGGAAGATACGCCGCTGGATTCGCCCGTGCTTTGTGTCGTCGGCCCCGGCTCCGTATCCGAGGCCGAAGATCCGGTGGTGGAAGCGGGGGTCGGCTTCGGCTCTGCACAGGAAGCCAGGGAAGCCGCAAACACTACCGCGAAAAGAACGGCTGTAGCCCGTTTGATCAATTTGATTCATACCTTTCTCTTATCAATCTCCATCATGCAGATAAATAGTACCGCACCTGTTTTGGGTTGTCAAGCTTCCCCATGGTACATACCGGACCGGGGATTGCCAATTCCTTTTTTCACCGGTATACTATATCTATTGGAAAGGATGAACGCTTATGAACAGCCGACAATTAAACGCCGCCCGATTTCTCGGCTTCGCCGACGCCTATGACAAGGCGCGGCCCGCATGCCCGCCGCAAATTCTGGAGATTGCCCGCGTATACCGCGGCTTTCCGCCGCGGACGGTGGCGGACGTGGGGTGCGGCACCGGGCTGTCTACCCTAGCGTGGGCGGAGGCGGCCCGGGAGGTTGTGGGCATAGAGCCTAGCCCCGACATGCGCGCGGCGGCCGAGCGCGCAGCGGCCGGCTGCCCGAGCGTTCGCATTCAGCCGGGCTATGGCGACGACACCGGCCTGCCGGACGGATGGGCCGATGTCGTCGCCTGCTCCCAGTCCTTCCACTGGATGGAACCGGCCTCTACCCTGAAGGAGGCGGCCCGGATTCTCCAGCCTGGCGGGCTGTTCATGGCCTACGATTACGACACCATCCCGCTTTGCAACAGGCGGGCGGAGACGGCCTACCAGGTCCTGCTGGCCTATATCCGCCGTATGGAGGACACGCACCCGGCGGTGCGCGGCACCTTTCGCCGCTGGGACAAGGATGGGCATTTGTCCCGCATCCGGGACAGCGGTTGGTTCCCATTCTCCCGGGAGCTGGTCTTCGCCCATACGGAGGATGGGAGCGCCGATCGGCTGCTCGCGCTGGCCCTCAGCCAAGGCGGGGTGCAAGCGCTGATCCGCACCGCCCCGCAGGCCGTCCTGCCACAGCTGGAGGCGTTCGAGAAAGCGGTGCGGGCCGCTCTGGGCGATCGGCCCTGCCCCATGACCTTCAGCTACCGGCTGCGCCTGGGGATCCGCCCGGACACGGCAGCCGCCACATAAAAAGTCCCCTGTCGTACCGGCTCTGGAAAGAAGCGCGGGCGGCAGGGGACTGCTTATGGGGGGCTTGTTTCGTGTCCGGAAGAAGCCGTCCGGAACCGCGGCCAATAAAAAAAGGCTGCATAACGACACGTATCAACTCTGTACGTTCATCATGCAGCCTGACAATCATAGCGAACCTTCGCCTTAGACTCATCGCTTTGCGTCGCTGGCTTTCGCCAGTTTTGCCAAATATTTACTTTTTTAACGTGTATTATTATAGGGGAAAAATGTCTCTTTGTCAACTTAATTTTCGTTTTTTCGCGTGAAAATTCACCACAGATCGATCTGTTATAATCTTCCGACATTTTACCGCCGCAATTTTGTCCCGGACGGCACACATCCCCGACGGAATATTTCCGCCGGGGATGTGTGCGACGGCTGAAATTACAGCCGATCCTGGATAGAGGCGAGAAGGCCGCCTTTTTGAATAATATTCTGAATAAAGGGCGGGAAAGGCTCTGCCTGGTAGGTTTTCCCGGTGGTCAGATTGGTGATGAGGCCGGTGTCGAAATCCACCTTGACCTCGTCCCCGGCCTGAATATCCCGAGCGGCCTCGTCACATTCCAAGATGGCCAGGCCGATGTTGATGGCGTTGCGGTAAAAAATCCGGGCAAAGGTGGAGGCGATGACGCAGGAAATGCCGCTGGCCTTGATGGCGATGGGCGCATGCTCGCGGGAGGAGCCGCAGCCGAAATTCTTACGCGCCACCAGGATGTCACCCGGCCGGACGCGAGAAACAAAGTCCTTGTCGATATCCTCCATGCAGTGGGCGGCCAGTTCTTCATGGCTGGAGGTGTTGAGATAGCGGGCGGGGATAATGACGTCGGTATCCACGTTATCCCCGTAGGTATGTACCCGTCCTTGTGCGGTCATGGGTATTCCTCCTTTCATTTACAGCGACGCGGGGTCGGCGATGACGCCCGCGACGGCGGAGGCCGCCGCCACATAGGGGCTGGCCAGATAAACCTCGCTGTCCACATGGCCCATGCGGCCCACGAAGTTCCGGTTGGTGGTGGACACAGCGCGCTCACCGGCGGCCAGGATCCCCATATGGCCGCCCAGGCAGGGGCCGCAGGTGGTGGTGGACACCACGGCGCCCGCCTCCACAAAAATATCAAACAGTCCCTCGTGCATGCTCTGCCGCCAGATTTCCTGCGTGGCGGGAATGATGATGCACCGCACGCCGTCGGCCACCTTGCGATCCTTGAGGATTTCCGCGGCCGCCCGCATGTCCTCCATGCGGCCGTTGGTGCAGGAGCCGATAACCACCTGGTCGATGCGTACCGGGCCGCCATTTTCCCCGGCGGTGCGGCACTCGTCGATGGTTTTGGTGTTCTCCGGCAGGTGGGGGAAAGACACAGTGGGGCGCAGAGCGGACAGGTCGATGGTCACGACCTGATCGTAGACCGCATCGGGATCGGCCTCGTACACCACGGGCGTGCGCTTGAAACGGCCCTCCACATAGGTCATGGTCACGTCGTCCACCGGGAACACGCCGTTTTTCGCCCCGGCCTCGATCGCCATGTTGGCAATGCAGAGGCGATCGTCCATGGACAGGCTGGCCACGCCCTCGCCGGTAAATTCCAGCGAGCGGTAGAGCGCGCCGTCCACGCCGATTTCCCCGATGAGGTGGAGAATAACATCCTTGCCGGACACGAACCGGCCCAGCCGGCCGGTCAGCACCACCTGAATGGCGGAGGGTACCTTGAACCACGCCTTGCCGGTGGCCATGCCGGCGGCCAAATCAGTGGATCCCACGCCGGTGGAGAAGGCACCCAGGGCGCCGTAGGTGCAGGTATGGCTGTCGGCGCCGATGACGCAGTCGCCGGGTCCCACCAGGCCCTGCTCGGGCAGCAGGGCGTGCTCGATGCCCATGCGGCCCACGTCGTAAAAGTGCTCGATGCCCATTTTACCGGCGAATTCCCGCGTCTTTTTGACCTGCTCGGCCGCCTTGATGTCCTTATTGGGGGTGAAGTGATCCATCACCAGGGCCACCCGGCTTTTGTCGTACACCCGGCAGGCGCCGCAGCGTTCGAACTCGTTGATGGCCACAGGGGCGGTGATGTCGTTGCCCAGGCAGAGATCGAGCTTCGCCTCGATGAGCTGCCCGGCCCCCACCTCCGGCAGGCCCGCGTGGGCGGCCAGAATTTTCTGTGTCATTGTCATACCCATGGTTTCAATACCTCCTGTATGGTTCGTCAGATATCGCCGGTGTGAATGGTGCCGTCGCCCCGTTCCAGGGCAGTGATGCCGGTGCGGGCCATTTCCACAATGCCGAAGCCTTCCAGCTGGGCCAGAAAGTGATCCACCTGGCCCGGACGGCCGGTCATTTCCAGGGTGACGGTTTTCTCTCCGATGTCCAGCACCCGGCCGCCGTAGGTCTGGGCCATGCGCAGCACGGCGCTGCGGCCCGCCTTCTCGGTATCCAGCTTGAGCAGCAGCAGCTCGCTGCAGGTACAGCTGTCGGGTTCCAGCACCTCCACAGTGAGGACGTCCTCCATCTTGAGGAGCTGCCGGTTGAGCTGGATAAAGGTGGCCTCGTCGCCGGTGACCACCAGGGTCCAGCGGGAGAACTCCGGCGTCTGGGTTTTGCAGGCGACGATGGAATCGATATTGAAGCCCCGGCGGGAAAACAGGCCGGTCACCCGCAGCAGCACACCGGGATGGTTCACCGTCAGGACGGAGAACACCACTTTATTTTCCTGCATCCGAATCCTATCCTTTCCGGGCGGTATGGCCCATAAAACCGATTTTTGAAAGAGGAAGCGGCCTATCTCTCAACCTCAATCCTCCTCCATTTCCAGCAGGATGTTTTCCACCGTGCCGCCGGGAGGGATCATGGGCAGCACATTGGCGTCGGGAGAAATCTGGCAGTCCACCACCACGGGGCCGCCGGCCGCCAGCGCGGCGCGCAGCACCGGCTCGATATCCCCGGTACGGGCGATCCGCATCCCGGTGCAGCCGAAGGCCTCGGCCAGCTTGACCAAATCGGTTTTCCGGTGGGGATCGGTGGCTGAGAAGCGGCGGCCGTAGAACACCTTCTGCCACTGCCGCACCATGCCCAGCACCCGGTTGTTCATCACCAGCACCACGATGGGCAGATTATAGGAGGCCAGGGTGGTCAGTTCATTGAGGTTCATATGAAAGCTGCCGTCCCCGGAAATCAGAACCACCCGCTTATCGGGGCAGCCGAACTGGCCGCCGATGGCGGCGCCCAGGCCGTAGCCCATGGTGCCCAGGCCCCCAGAGGTCAGGAAGGTGCGGGGGGCGCGCATCTCGAAGTGCTGAGCCGTCCACATTTGATGCTGGCCCACGTCGGTGGCCACCACTGTATCATCGGGGGTGAGGCGGCGGAGCGTCTGAAGAATCGCCAGAGGATCGGGGACGGCGTCCGGATCCGACAGGTCGGGGACGACCGGACGGCGGCAGGCCTCCAGGCCCTGGTTCCACGCCTCATGGCGGCGGGAAGGCAGGCCGTCGGCCAGACGGGCCAGCACCTCCTTCAAATCGCCCGCCACCCGCACGGCGGCGGGAATATTCTTATCAAATTCCGCGTGATCGACATCGATATGCACCACTTCGGCATGGGGGGCGAAGCCGGTGCGGCTGCCCGCCACCCGGTCGGAAAACCGGGCGCCGCAGACCAGCAGCAGGTCGCATTCCCTCGCCGCCCGGTTGGCCGCCAGGGTGCCGTGCATCCCCACCATGCCCAGCCACAGCCGATGACGCGCCGGGAAACCGCCCAGACCCATCATGGAGGCACAGACCGGAATATCCTGGGATTCCGCCAGGGCCAGCAGCTCCGCCTCGGCGCCGGAGGAGATGACGCCGCCGCCAAAATAGATCAGGGGCTGCCGGCAGGAGGCCAGCCGTTCCTTCGTCATGGCCAGCCGCTCCTCCTTGGGAGGTTCGGCGGGGCGGGCAGGCGCGGCGGGTACCGGCTCGTATTCCGTCAGGGCGGCAGTGACGTCCTTGGGGATATCCACCAGCACCGGGCCGGGGCGGCCGCTTTTCGCAATGATAAAGGCTTTGCGGACGGTATCCGCCAAGTCCTCCACTCGCTTGACGATGAAATTGTATTTGGTCACCGGCATGGTGATGCCGGTGATATCCACCTCCTGAAACGAATCCCGGCCCAGGAGGGGCACAGCCACGTTGCCGGTGATGGCTACCATGGGGATGGAATCCATGTAGGCGGTGGCGATGCCGGTCACCAGGTTGGTAGCGCCGGGGCCGGAGGTGGCGATGCAGACGCCGACACGCCCGGTGGCGCGGGCGTAGCCGTCCGCCGCGTGGGCCGCCCCCTGCTCATGGGCCGTCAGCACATGGGTGATGCGATCGCTGTATTTGTACAGCGCGTCGTAAATATTCAGCACCGATCCGCCGGGATAGCCGAACACGGTGTCCACTCCCTGTTCGAGCAGGCATTCCACCAGGATTTCCGAACCGTTTTTCTGCATCGTTGTCATCCTTTCTTCCGCAGACGCTCATGGGGTATAGAAAAGCCTTCGCCTCTTTGATAAAGAGACGAAGGCCTGTGTTCCTCCGCGGTACCACTCTCATTGCCCGCCGGGCGGGCCGCTCCGCGCATCAGCGGCGGCGGGCATCCTTACAGATGTCGTCCGGCCGTCCGAATGCCGTCCCTTCTAACGGGGGGAAACCGTTCCCGCCTACTGACCGGCCGGGACCGGGTTCAGCGGACAGCTCGGGGGATGAGAATTCGCCGGGTCCCTCCGCCGCCTCGCACCGACCGGCAGCTCTCTGCAGGAGGTTTCCGGGTACTGGTTCCCCGTCGTCACCTTTATCCATATGATTATTAGGATAATGATACAACGCCGGGCGACGTTTGTCAAGGGGTCAGGTTTTCAATTTCATGGCGTCCTTCAGCTTCAGGCGCTGGCCATAATGAAGCACCGAGGCGGTGTAAATCCGCACCGACACCGCCGCCACCAGGACGATGGACACCAGCAGCAGGGCCAGGGAAATGAGAATATCCATGACGGGCACCTGCTCGTTGAGCAGACGGAAGGGCATGACGAAGGGCGAGGTGAACGGGATATAGGTCACCAGACGCTTAATGCCCTCGCTGGGCAGGAACATGGTGGCGTAGGCCGCATAGAAGGAGATGAGGCTGACCAGAACCACCGGCATCATAGCGGAGTTGAGATCTTCCGCGCGGCTGACCGTCGCGCCGCAGACCGAGTTCATCACGGCGTACAGCGCGTAGCCCAGCAGGAAGTAGACCAGCACCAGCAGGGCGGAGCCGAAGGTGAAGGAGGACAGTGCCAGCGGCATGCCCATAATGGTGAAGCCGGCGGGCACGATGGTGGCGAAGCAGACGGCCCCCACCACCAGGAAGGCCAGCAGCTGCACCAGGCCGAGCACACCCATGGCCAGGCATTTGCCCAACAGGATGCGGGAGGGCTTCGCGGAGACCACCAGGGTTTCCATCACGCGGGAGGTTTTCTCCGAGGCCACCGACATAGCCACGCCGTAGCCGTAATAGTAGACAGCGAAAAAGACGATAATGGTCAGCAGGATGCCGATGGCGTAGCCGGAAACATCCATTTTGCCGACGATCTGGCTCGAATAGCTCAAATCCGTCAAGGCGGCCTGCTGGACATCGGCGGAGACACCGGCCTGCGAGAGCAGACCTGCCACGTACACGTTCTGCACCACCCGGGTGAGGGTTTCGGCGGGCAGCCCGCTCATGAAATCGGTGGAGTAGAAGGTCAGCTCCGGCTGGCCGGTCTTCCCGGCGGCAATCAGCAGGATGGATTTACTTTTATCGGTTTCCACCTCGGCCTTATAGTCGTTCAGCTTATTCGACTGGCCGGCCACGAAGTCGACCGTGGGCTGAGCCGCGGTCAAGGCCTCCAAGGCGCCAGGAATCAGGGAGGCGTCGTCGATAAGATAACAGGTGTCGGATTTTTCCGCGGGAGCGGGCTCCGCCGTGCCGGTATCCGGCGCGCTTTTATTCATGTCCACGACACGCAGCACCGTGCAGCCCGCCACGATAAGCACCAGCACGATGACGGTGGTGAGAATAAAGGCTTTTTTCCGCAAGGCGTCCCGCAGGGTGAAGCGGAACACCGTCAGTACGTCTCTCATTGCACAGCCCCTACTTTCTCCACAAAGATTTCATGCAGCGACGGTTCCCGGATTTCGAAACGCTCGGGAAAGATACCGGCCGCCACCAGCGCGTTCAGGAAGGCTTTGGCCATGGCGTCGCCTTCAATTTTGAAGTCGCAGCCGTCGGGCCGCCGCTCCAGCAGGCGCAGGCCCAGACTCTCGGCCAGGGCGGTCACGTCCTCATGGCAGGACACGCTCAGATTGGTATGGCCGTAGCCGGCCTTGATCTCCTTCAGGTTGCCCTGCAGCACGGTTTTTCCTTGGGTGAGCAGCACCAGATCTTTGCAGTATTCCTCGACGGTGGCCATCTGGTGGCTGGACATGACGATGTATTTTCCCGCCGCGAGCAGCTCGGCCAGGACGCTTTTGAAGACATCCACATTAATGGGATCCAGACCGCTGAAGGGTTCGTCCAGGAAAATCAGCTCCGGGTCATGGATGACGGTGGCGATGAGCTGCACTTTCTGTTGATTGCCCTTGGACAGCTTTTCGGCCAGCATGTCGCGGTATTCCGTAAGCTGCAGGCGGGTCAGCCAGCGCTCGGCCGACTCGGTAGCGGCGCGGCGGCTCATGCCCCGCAGTTCGCCGAAATAGACCAGCTGCTCGAGGACCTTGTTTTTGGGATAAATTCCCCGTTCCTCGGGCATATAGCCCACACGCACCCGATTTCTATCCAGCGGCTGGCCGTTCCAGAGGATGTCGCCCTCGTCCTTGTTCATGACGCCGAGGATCATGCGGATGGTGGTGGTTTTCCCCGCCCCGTTGGTGCCGATAAGGCCGAAAACCCCCGGTTCGTCCATGGAAAAGCTGATGGAATCCACCGCTTTTTTCGTTCCAAAAGATTTGCTGACATGACGCACGGTCAAGCCCATGTGTGTGTCCCTCCCTCAATTCGAGTACCCCTATTATACCGTATAACAGGGGGATTCGTATAGACCTTAAGATAAATAGATCGAGTTTTTAAGAAACTCATAGTTTTGCACGCCGGTGAGAAACTATGAGCGAGAACGGCGCAAAGGAAAGGAGGCGACGCCATGATGATGCCGTATCCGTACACCCTTAACCCGAAAAAGCGGTCAGAATTCCTGCCGCCGGTGATTGTCGGTTCCCAGAGGCGCAACGAATTAGCCGCTTTCCCGGTTGAGAGCCGGAGCAAGGACCAGAACAAGCGGCGACGAGCTTAACGAAACAGGCGGGAGGCATCCGGTGCCTCCCGCCTGTTTCGTTTATGGGGAAAGAAAATTATTTGCCGTAGTAAACCCGCAGATACATCTCCTTGATTTCCTTCATCAGAGGATAGCGGGGGTTGGCGCCGGTGCACTGGTCGTCGAAAGCCTGCTCTACCATCTCGTCCAGGGTATCGAGGAAGTACTTCTCGTCCACGCCGTATTCCTTGATGGTCTTCTTGATGCCCACCTTAGCCTTCAGCTCGTCAATAGCCGCCAGCAGATTATCGAATTTTTCCTGGTTGGTCTTGCCTTTGATACCCAGGAAGTCGGCACACTCACAGTACCGCTCCAGGGTATGGGGATACTGGTACTGCGGGAAGGTGCCCATCTTGGTCGGGCAATCCACAGCGTTAAACTTCATCACTTCATTGATGAGCAGGGCGTTGGCCACACCGTGGGGCAGGTGGTGGAACGCGCCGAGCTTATGGGCCATGGAATGGCACACACCCAGGAAGGCATTGGCAAAGGCCATGCCGGCCATGGTGGAGGCGTCGGCCATCCGCTCCCGAGCCACCGGATCGTTGGCGCCGTCGTTATAGGCGCGGGGCAGATAGGTGAAGATGTTTTTCAGCGCTTTCAGCGCCAGGCCGTCGGTATAGTCGGTGGCCATCATGGAGGCGTAGGCTTCCAGAGCATGGGTCATGGCGTCAATGCCGGAGGCAGACGTCAGGCCCTTGGGCATGGACATCATCATATCGGCGTCGATAATCGCCATCTTGGGCAGCAGCTCATAGTCGGCCAGCGGGTATTTCACGCCGGAGGTCTCGTCGGTGATGACCGCGAAGGGGGTCACCTCGGAGCCGGTGCCGGCAGAGGTAGGCACCGCGATGAAGTAGGCCTTTTCACCCATCTTCGGGAAGGTGTACACGCGCTTGCGGATATCCATGAAGCGCATAGCCATATCCATGAAGTCCACGTCCGGATGCTCGTACATCACCCACATGATCTTGCCGGCGTCCATGGCGGAGCCGCCGCCGATGGCGATGATGCAGTCGGGCTCGAAAGAGGCCATGGCCTTGGCGCCTTCCTTGGCGCAGGCCAGGGTGGGATCGGGCGCCACATCGTAGAAGGTGGTATGGGTGATGCCCATCTCGTCGAGCTTATCGGTGATGGTCTTGGTATAGCCGTTCTTGTAGAGGAAGGAGTCGGTCACGATGAAGGCCCGCTTTTTGCCCATAACGGCCTTCAGCTCAGCCAGGGCCACCGGCAGGCAGCCTTTCTTGAAATAGACCTTTTCCGGCGCGCGGAACCACAGCATGTTCTCTCTCCTCTCGGCGACGGTCTTGATATTGATCAGGTGCTTGACGCCCACGTTCTCGGACACGGAGTTGCCGCCCCAGGAGCCGCAGCCCAAGGTGAGGGACGGCGCCATGCTGAAGTTATACAAATCGCCGATGCCGCCGTGGGAGGAGGGGGTGTTGACCAGGATGCGGCAGGTTTTCATCCGGGCCGCAAAGGCATCGATCTTGTCTTTTTCGGTCACGGCGTTGACGTACAGGGAGGAGGTGTGGCCGTAGCCGCCGTCCGCCACCAGCTGATCCGCTTTGTTCACCGCGTCGGCGAAATCCTTGGCCCGGTACATGGCCAGCACGGGGGACAGCTTTTCGTGAGCGAATTCCTCCTCGATGTCCACGCTCTCCACCTGGCCGATGAGGATCTTGGCGGTTTCGGGCACATCCACACCGGCGAGCTTCGCGATGGTGTGGGCGGACTGGCCGACGATTTTCGCGTTGAGCGCGCCGTTGATGAGAATTGTCTTGCGCACCTTTTCGATTTCGTCGGGCTTCAGCAGATAGCAGCCCCTAGCCTCGAATTCCTTGCGCACCTTGTCATAGACCTTGTCGAGAACGATGACCGACTGCTCGGAGGCGCAGATCATGCCGTTGTCGAAGGTCTTGGAATGGATGATAGAGTTGACGGCCAGGGTGACGTCCGCCGTGTCATCGATGACGGCCGGGGTATTGCCCGCGCCGACGCCCAGGGCAGGTTTGCCGGAGGAATACGCCGCCTTGACCATGCCGGGACCGCCGGTGGCCAGAATGATGTCCGCGCTGCGCATGACCTCGTTGGTCAGCTCCAGGGAGGGCACGTCGATCCAGGCGATGATGCCCTTGGGCGCGCCGGCCGCCACGGCGGCGTCCAGCACCACCTTCGCGGCGGCGATGGTGCTCTTCTTGGCGCGGGGATGGGGGCTGATAACGATGCCGTTGCGAGTCTTCAGGCAAATCAGGGTTTTGAAAATCGCGGTGGAGGTGGGGTTGGTGGTGGGAATGACCGCCGCCACCACGCCGATGGGCTCGGCGATCTTCTGGATGCCGGCCACGGAATCTACTTCTAACACACCGCAGGTTTTCGTATCTTTATACTGATTATAGATATACTCGGAGGCGTAGTGGTTCTTGATGACCTTGTCTTCCACGATGCCCATGCCAGTTTCCTCCACCGCCATCTTGGCGAGCGGCAGGCGCTGCTGGTTGGCAGCCATAGCGGCGGCGAAGAAAATCTTATCCACCTGCTCCTGGGTATAGGTGGCGAAAATACGCTGGGCTTCGCGAACCTCATTCATCTTGGCCACCAAGGCGTCCACCGTATCCACCAGGCCGGTGTTCGCGGTTTCGGCGGCGGGGGTCGTCAGTTCTTTCTTGCTCATCTGCTTTGTTCCTCCAGTTCCTATTTCCCACAAGGATAGTTGTTATTTTTTTAACAATTTAATTATATCAGGTGTATCCCTCTCTGTCAACTCATCATTTCCCCGGCTTTAACCAAAATGCAGAAGGGCAAATTATGTAAATCGACCAATTACCTGACAGCCATGCAGAGAGCAACAAAATTCCCTTGAAAAGCGGGCGATATTCTTATGAAAAATATCCACTATGCACATAAGTTCCCAAGCAGTTTGCATCAAAAGGCCGATAAATGCAAATTGTTTGTTAAATCTACAAGAAACTCTTTACAGAGTCCTTTTTAAAGTTGTATAATACATATAGTTTCAGGCGATTTTTAATTGCCAAGGCTGCAAACGGAAAGGAGTCTTACCACATGGAACTGAAAAATCTGATTGCCTCGAGCGAAACCGTCGACATCTACCGGGAGGGAGACAAAGCGGTTAAGATCTTCAAAACCGGGCGGAAGACCGACGCTTTGTATGAAGCGCTGACCCATGCCCGCATCGAGTATACCGACCTGCTGGTTCCCACCATTCACGAAGTATCGGTCATCGACGGGCACTGGGCCATCACCATGGATCTCATCGAGGGAGACACCCTGGAGGATCTGATGAAGAAGCATCCGGAGAACGCCGACAGGTATCTGGAGGATATGGTGGATCTCCAGCTGAAGGTGCATCAGGAGAAAATGCCCAAGCTGAGCAAGCTGAAGGATAAGCTGACCCGGCTCATCAACAGCCTGGACACCATCAGCGATTCCATCAAATACGAGCTGCTGACCCGGCTGGACAGCATGCCCAAGCATGTCAAGCTGTGCCACGGCAACTTCGTCCCCGCTAACATCATCATCAACGACAAGGGCACCTACATCGTGGACTGGATCGCCGCCCGCCAGGGCAACGCCAGCGCGGACGTGGCCAAGACCTATCTGCTGCTGTCCCTCCAGTCCCCCGAGATGGCGGAGAAGTACATGAACCTGTTCTGCGAAAAGACCCATACGTCGAAAAAGTATGTCCAGGAATGGCTGCCCATCGTGGCGGCCGCCCGCCTGACGGAGAACCGTCCGGAGGAAAAAGAGCTGCTGATGAAATGGATCGACGTCGTGGCGTACGAATAAGGTACGCCGGATTCCAGGAATCCGGGCCGGGCAAATACGGGGGGGAAGCCCCTATTGGCCCGGCCTTTTCGTTTTGACGGGCAAAAGAAGGAAGGACGCGTATGCGTAAGCTGACAAAAGAGGAGCTGCCCGCCATCGCCCCACTGTTCGAGGGCGTGCAGGAAACCATGGTCTGGTCCTGCCTGCAAGGGCTGATGGGGGAAGCGTACGCCGAAGAGGAAACCCCGCCCGCCTGCGCCCAGCTGCTGCTCGGCGATTTCTGCTTTTTCGGCGGGGACGCCAGGGCGGCCGGGGCGGCGGAGCTGGCGGGGCACATCCCTCGCTGGCTGCTGGCGGTACCGCCCGACGCAGCTTGGGAGGCCCTCATCGAGCAGAGAAACCCGGGGCGGTTCGAGCGCGTCGAGCGATACGCCTTTGAGAAGGATCCATCGGCCTTCGATCGGGCGTATTTGGCCAGGCTGGCCGCCGTTCCGGCAGGATACCAGGAGCTTCCCATCGGCCGGGAGCTGTATGAACAGCTGAAAGCCAAAGAATGGAGCCGGGATTTGGTCAGCCAGTTTCCGACCTGGGAGGATTACCGGGCAAACGCCGTGGGGACGGCGGCCCTGTGCGCGGACGAACCAGTCTGCGGCGCGTCCACCTACGCGTATTATGAAGGCGGCATCGAGATTGAAATCGACACGGCGCCGGAGCATCGGCAGCGGGGACTGGCCACGGCCTGCGCCGCCCGGCTAATTCTTACCTGCCTGGATCGCGGCTTGTATCCCAGCTGGGATGCCGCCAACCCGATTTCCGCAGCACTGGCGGAAAAGCTTGGATACCGGCCGGCGGGAGCCTATGTTACCTATGCGGTCACGCCAGTCTGACAAAACCGGATAGAAAAAGCGCCGGCTGCGTACACAGCCGGCGCTTGGCTTATTTAGCGGGTTCTTCGGCGATCTGAAAAATGGAGAAGGTGGCGGCCACCTTCAATTCCGGGATCTTCAGGGACAGCAGCTGGCCGGTCTGCGGATCGGACAGCATCTCGAACTGGCCGTTGACCGACTGACCGGTGACAGACAGCCCCTTATCGGTCATCTGCCCCTCTCCCCCGCTGCGAAAGCCGGCGTCCAGCGCGTCCAGAAGCCCCTTGCCCAGGGCGCTTTCCGGCACGGCGGCCGGATCCACGCCGAAGGACAGGCCGGCATATTTGACCGAGATGGTCTCCCCGTCCCACTCCATGGACATGCCGTTCAGGGTGGCGGGTTCGGTGAATTCCATTTTCAGCGTGCCGGCGGACATCCGGGTCAAATGTCCCTTCACCCGCATATCCTGATACGTCATATCCACATCGCAGGCAAAGCCGGTGGTCACCGGCTTCTCGGGATTCTTGTTTTGCGAGTTGCAGGCTGTGCAGAGCAGCAGCGCCATCAGCAGCACCAGGCACAGGCCGAAAAAACGGCGGGTCATAGAACTACTCCATTTCTCCGGCTGCACAGAGTTGGCCGCTCCCTTTCCGCCGGCGAAACGGAGCCGATGAGTCTCCGCCCGGACGGCGGCGGCGCATCGGCTTCCCGCGTTTATTCCAGGCGCAAAAACAACCCGCCCAGTTCCTCCAGCAAATCGGAAGGCAGCATCGCGTGCTGCGAAAGCCGATGCGCCGCCGCATCCCCGGCCAGCCCGTGCAGATGCACGCCGCACATGGCCGCGCGATAGGGCTCCATCCCCTGCGCGATAAAGGAAGCGATCATGCCCGCCAGAACATCGCCGCTGCCGCCGGTGGCCATGCCCGGATTGCCGGTGGTATTCACCAGCAGGGTCTGCCCGGGAGCGGCGACGACGGTTTTGCTGCCCTTGAGGACGAGAATCACCTGCTGCTCCTCCGCGAAGCGGCGGGCTGTCTCCAGCCGGTTATCCTGCACCTGTTCGATGGAACAGCCGAGCAGGCGGGCCATTTCCCCGGGATGAGGCGTGAGAACCAGCGGAACCTGGGTCGTTTTCCTTATATCTATATGCTGGGCGACGCAATTTATACCATCCGCGTCCAACACCACTGGGCAGGAGGCGTGACGCAGAATGTCCTCCACCACCGCCGGCACCTGGCCGCCGCAGCCCAGGCCGCAGCCAACCAGGACGGCGGTGCAGCGGGCCAGCCGCTCCCGCAGCTTCTCCCGCGCCGCCATGGCCAGAAGGCCGTCGCCGGTTTCAGGCAAGGGCAAAAACAGCGCTTCCGGCACGCTGCCGGCGGCCAGAGGATACACCGAGGCGGGCATGGCCGCCGTCACGAGACCGGCGCCGCAGCGCAGAGCGGCCCGTGCGGCCAGGATAGCGGCGCCCGCCATACCATAGCTGCCGCAGACCGACAGCAGGTGGCCATAGGTGCCCTTGTGGCTGTCCGCCGGACGGGGCTGGAAGCAATGGGCCACCATATCCCAATCGATAATCGACTGATCGGAGGTGAACTGATCGATGAGCCGCTCGTCGATACCGATGCCCACCACCTCCACCGTGCCGCAGACGGCGGAGGATTTGGCGGACAGCAGGCCCGGCTTCATGGCGGTGAAGGTAATGGTGCGGTCGGCGACCAGAGTATCGGGATCGCACAGGCCGGTATCGCAGTCCATGCCGCTGGGCACGTCAATGGCGATGGTGATTGCCTCGGCGGCGTTGACCTGGCGGAACAGGGGGCGCATATAATCGGGCAAATCTCCGTGAAAGCCGATGCCGTATACCGCATCCACCACCAGCTGCGCTTCCCGCACAGCGCTGGCGACCATATACGGCTCGGTCTCCAGGTTGAGGACGGAAACGCCGAGGCCTTCCATGCGGCTGTACATCTCCCGGGCCTGGGCAGACTTCGGCTGGCCGCACAGTAGCACGGCGGTCACCGCGAAGCTTTCCTCCGCCAGCTTACGGGCCACGACAAAGCCGTCGCCGCCATTGTTGCCGCTGCCACAGAGAATAACGGCGGTGCGGCCCGACAGGCTGTCCAGGGTACGGATCCGCCGGGCGGCGGCGCTTCCCGCGTTTTCCATCAGTCGGCGGTAATCCAGGCCTTCCTCCACCGCCGCCGCTTCCAGCAGACGCATGCCTCTGGCTGTCAGCACTTTCATGGTGTTCATCCTTTCCGAATTTTCAAGAATGTAAGCGCAGGAGACAAGAAATGCGGGCCACCGTTCATGGCCCGCAAGCGGTTTTTCCAGGATGTCGGGCAACATGTTCCATGTTGCCCGACATCCGGATCACATCGATTTCCTTTTCATCTCCAGCTCCACCAGCTTGGTCAGACCAGACTTCAGCGCGTTCAGCACCCGCTCCTCGGGGGAGAACACCACCAGGGTATGGCCGTTTTTCTTGCTGTGATAGGTGAAGCACCAGGTGGCCGTCTCCATGGATGGCGCCGCCATCACCGTCCGGTCAAAATGGCGGTTGGCATATTCCGCCGCGTTGTAGGGCACCAAGCTCTCGATTTTCGAGCCGCTCACGGACACGATACGCTTGCGCTTGCGCTGGGCGGTAATCTGATCGATATCGATGTCGCCGTTGGTGACGCTATACTCATACTCCACATTCTGGCTGGTAATCAGCCACCAGGCCCCGTAGCCGATACCGACCACCAGCACCATCAGCGGCGGAAACAACAAAAACAGGGCCGCCGTCAGAATCAGGGCCGCCAGAATCACCAGAAAGATGATGCCATATTCCTTACCGCCCTTTTTCTTGGCGACAATTTGCTCCACAAAAGTATCCATCGGTTCTTCCACTCCTTATTCTTATGGTGCCATTATAGCATATCCTTCCCGGACAATGCAAGGAACTGAGCGGAAAAACCCATGAATTTTACATGAACAAGCCTCGGCTTTTCAGCAGGCTGCACAGGCGGCCGTTAAAAACTTTGGTGGTTATGAAAAGAAGAAGGGGGTTTTCCTTTCTCGCGTGCTCCTCAAATAAATTCACTGTTTTTGCGATAAATATTGATAAAACCTGTTCAATATGTTACAATAATAAAAACGACCATTTTTATTCCGGTCGTTTCAAGGAGGAGCTTATGGAAAACCGTGTGCAAAGCATCGTGTCCCGGGAAAACAAGTCTGTTAAAATCGGCGTGATCCCCGGCCATTTCGCCACCAACCACTCACATGTCAATTATTACATCGACATGACCGCCATCAAGAGCCAGCATAAGATGGCGGAGAGCGGCGCGGCCGTTCTGGCAGAGCATTACCGCACGACCACGCCGGTGGACACCATTATCTGTCTGGAGGGCACCGAGATGCTGGGGGCCTTTCTGGCGCGAGAGCTGTCCCAGTCCGGTCCGTCCATGAGCGCGGGGCGAGACATCTGCGTCATCACGCCGGAGCTGAACGCCAACAACCAGATGATTTTCCGGGACAACACCCAGAAGATGATTTGGAATCAGAATATTCTGCTGCTGATCTCCTCCGCCTCCACCGGCAAGACCATCAACCGGTCGCTGGAGTGCTTACAGTATTACAGCGGGCGTCTGGTGGGTATCGCCGCCATATTCAGCGCCATCCAGGAATCCCATGGGCTGCCGGTGCACGCGATATTCGGGGAGAAAGACATTCCAGGATACCAGACCTCCATCTCCCACGAGTGTCCCCAATGTGGGGCCAAGCAGAAAATCGACGCCATCGTCAACAGCTTCGGATACTCGAAGGTATAGAAAAACCGGCATGCAGCGCGCTGCATGCCGGTTTTTTATTTTCCGATGTCTTTGCGGTAGTGGGCGTTTTCGAACTCGATGTGCTGCACGGCCTCATAGGCCTTGTCCAGGGCGGCGGCAACGGTATCCGCCACGGCGGTCACGCCCAGCACCCGGCCGCCGTTGGTATAAAAGCGGCCGTCCTTCCACGCGGTGCCGGCATGGTAGACCGCGTAGGCCTCTTGCAACTGCCCGTCCTGGTCGAGGCCGGCGATGGGCAGGCCCTTGCGGTAAGCGGCAGGGTACCCGCCGGAGGCCATGACCACGCAGGCGCAGGCTTCTTCCTTCCAGCGGATATCCAGCTCCGCCAGTCGTTCCTCCCGGATGGCGTCCACAATATCCAGCAAATCGGTTTGCAGCCGAGGCAGCACCACCTGGGTTTCCGGGTCGCCGAAGCGGCAGTTGTATTCGATCACCTTCGGACCCTTGGGGGTGAGCATCAGGCCGAAGAACAAGCAGCCCTTGAAGGGGCGGCCTTCCTTGGCCATAGCGTCCACGGTGGGCTGGAAAATATGCTCCATGCAGAAGGCGGCGTCTTCGTCCGTGTAATAGGGGTTGGGGCTGATGGTGCCCATGCCGCCGGTATTCGGGCCCATATCACCGTCAAAGGCCCGCTTGTGATCCTTGGAGGAAACCATGGGCTTGACGGTTTTGCCGTCGGTAAAGGCCAGCACCGAGACTTCCGGGCCGGTGAGGAATTCCTCCACCACCACCCGGCTGCCCGACGCGCCGAACACCCGATCCTCCATGATCTCCTTGACGGCCTGTTTGGCTTCCTCATACCCGTCGCAGAGGATAACGCCTTTTCCCAGGGCCAGGCCGTCGGCCTTGACCACCGCTGGATAGCTGTCCTGCAGACGAATATAATTGAGCGCGTCCGCCGGCTTGTCGAACACCTCGTAGCCGGCGGTGGGGATGCCGTATTTTTTCATAAGGTCTTTGGAGAAGACCTTGCTGCCTTCGAGAATGGCAGCGTTGGCGCGGGGGCCGAAGGCGGAGATACCCGCTTCCTCCAGCGCGTCCACCATGCCGGCCACCAGCGGATCGTCCGGCGCCACAAAGACCAGATCCACCATCAGACGGGTCGCCAGCTCCACCACGCCGGCCACGTCGGTGGCGGGCACGTCGAAGCATTGGGCGTCCCGGGCGATGCCGCCGTTGCCGGGGGTGCAGTAGAGCTTCCCGCAGCGGGGGCTTTCCTTCAGCTTGCGTATGATGGCGTGTTCACGGCCGCCGCCGCCCACCACCAGAATATCCTTTTTTTCCACAGGCCGCCCGCCTTTCCTCAATGATGGAACAGCCGCAGGCCGGTGAAGGCCATGGCGATGCCGTATTTATTGCAGGTTTCGATCACGTGATCGTCCCGGATGGATCCGCCCGGCTCGGCGATAAAGCTGACGCCGGACTTATGCGCCCGCTCGATATTATCCCCGAAGGGGAAGAAGGCGTCGGAGCCCAGGGACACGCCGGTGAGGGTGTCCAGCCAGGCCCGCCGTTCCTCGCGGGTCAAGGGTTCCGGCCGGGCGGTGAAGAACTGCTGCCACGCGCCGTCGGCCAGCACATCCTCGTATTCGTCGGATATATATACATCGATGGTGTTGTCCCGATCCGGGCGGCGGATATCGCTCCGGAAGGGCAGGGCCAGCACCTTGGGATGCTGCCGCAGATACCAGACGTCCGCCTTGTTGCCCGCCAGACGGGTGCAGTGGATCCGGCTCTGCTGTCCCGCGCCGACGCCGATGACCTGGCCGTCCTTGGCGTAGCAGACGGAATTGGACTGGGTATACTTCAGCGCGATCAGGGCAATGAGCAGATCCCGCTTGGCAGACTCGGGTAGGTCGGTGTTGTCGGTCACGAGGTTGCGCAGCATGGCCTCGTCGATTTTCACTTCGTTGCGTCCCTGCTCGAAGGTGATGCCGAACACGTCCTTATGCTCGATGGGCGCAGGGGTGTAGGCCGGATCGATCTTCACCACGTTGTAGGAACCCTTGCGCTTGGTTTTCAGGATTTCGAGAGCCTCCGGGGTGTAGTCGGGGGCGATGATGCCGTCGGACACTTCCCGGGCGAGGAGGGTGGCCGTCTGCTTGTCGCAGGTGTCGGACAGGGCCACCCAGTCGCCATAGGAGCTCATCCGGTCGGCGCCGCGGGCGCGGGCATAGGCGCAGGCCATATCCGACAGCTCCAGATCGTCCACGAAGTAGATCTTTTTGAGGGTATCGGACAGGGGCAGGGCCACCGCCGCGCCGGCAGGGCTGACATGCTTGAAGGAAGCGGCCGCCGGCAGGCCGGTCGCCTCTTTCAGCTCCTTGACCAGCTGCCAGCTATTGAAGGCGTCCAAAAAATTGATGAAGCCGGGGCGGCCGTTCAGTACCTCGATGGGCAGTTCGCGGCCGTCCTGCATAAAAATGCGGGAGGGCTTCTGGTTGGGGTTGCAGCCGTATTTCAGCGGCAGTTCGTTCATGATACTTCACTTTCCTTTCTCAGCGCGATTTTCTTTCATTGTCCCTGGTGCTTATTGAAAATCAGGCTGGTCACTTCTCCGGATTCCAGATCGATAGACCGGGTGAAAAGAGACACCTTATTGTCCGCGTTCAGGCTTTCCCACACCGTGCGCGAAAAAGCATCCAAATCTCCTTCGATGGTCACGGGAACCGGCTCTCCCTCGAAAGAGGGCAGGGGGTTCCCGTCCTGCTGGTAGGTGTGGATGAAATGGCCTTCGCCGGGGCGGGGCGCGTCATAATCAAAGAAATACCGCCGGGTGGATGCGGGATCGCCGTCGGCGGATTTGAGAATGGACAGGCGATAGCGGTCGGCTTTCGGCTCTACCACGCCGGAAATGCGGGGGGTAAAATTGGGGGCGTCCGGCTCGAAGGTGCGGGTGCGCAGCGCCTCTTCGAAGGTTTTCCCCGCTTCGAGCGCGTCATAAATCGTGTCGGTCTGATCGCCGTTGGTGACGATGGTGACATCGCCGCAGACCCGCACCGGCGCGTAGATGATGAGGGACGGATCCACCATTTTGCTTTCGTCGAAGGCTTTGGTGCGGATGCCGCGGCCGTCGATTTCAAAAATACGGTTGCGGGAGTTCTCGCTCCGGCCCATGATGAAGTAGGCGATATAGAAGCAGCGGGCGTCCGCGCTTTTGCCCAGGACGATGCCGCGGCCCGGATAGGTGGTGGCGCTCAGTTCTTTGGACAGCGATTGTATCTGCATAGCATTCTCTCCCTTACTCTTGAAAAAGCGGCCCCATCCTCCATAGAAAACGGGGCCGGGTTTTATTCGTCAACGACGGCGATGTTGCCTTCCACGCGGATTTTCCCTTCGCAGAACAGGGAAACCGCCTGGGGCAGCAGTTCCCATTCCGCCTGCCGCATGACGCGCAGCTGCAGGGTTTCCGGAGTATCGGCGGGCTGCACGGCCACCGCTTTTTGCAGGACGATGGCCCCTCCGTCGGGGATTTCGTTGACGAGATGCACCGTCGCGCCGGTCACCTTGACCCCGTAAGCCAGCGCCGCCTCATGCACCTTGAGGCCATAAAAGCCCTTGCCGCAGAAGGCCGGAATCAGAGACGGGTGGACATTGAGAATCCGGTTGCGGTACCGGGCGATCACCTTCTCCCCCAAAATGGAGAGGAAGCCCGCGAGCACCACCAGCTCCGCCCCGCAAGCCTCCAGCTCGGCCAGGAGGGCCTCGTCAAAGGCTTCGGGGGTGGCGTAAGCCTTCCGGCTGACCACCGCCGTGGGCACCTGCTTTGCGGCCGCCCGCTCCAGCGCATAGGCGTCCGGCCGCGAGGCGATGACCTTGACGATCCGGCCGTTCCGGATCGCTCCCGCCTCCTGTGCGTCCAGCAGGGCCTGCAGGTTGGTGCCGCCGCCGGACACCAGAACGGCAATATGTACCATGATAAAATCCGCCTTTCCCCGTTTAGCCGACCAGCTCGACCCCGGCGCCGCCAGAGCGGACCTCGCCCAGCATCATGGCCTTTTCGCCGTGGGCGTTCAGGAGGCGCACCGCCTCGTCCGCCTGTTCCGGCGCCACGGCCAGCACCAGGCCGGTGCCCATGTTGAAGGTGTTGAACATATCCCGCTCGGGAATGCCGCCCACCTTCTGCAGCAGCTGGAACACCGGCAGCACCGGGACGTTCCTTTTCTCGATGACCGCCGTCAGCCCTTCGGGCAGCATCCGGGGGATATTCTCATAATAGCCGCCGCCGGTGATATGGGAAATGCCGTGCACCTTCACCTGCTTCATCAGGGCCAGCAGGGGCTTGACGTAGATTTTGGTCGGGGTGAGCAGGGTTTCCCCCAGGGTGGCGCCCAGCTCGTCGTAATGGACGGCCAGCGTTTTTTCGTTCACGTCGAAGACCTTACGCACCAAGGAAAAGCCGTTGGAATGCACGCCGCTGGAGGCCACGCCGATGAGAGCGTCCCCCGCCTGCACATTCTTGGAATCGACGATGCTGTCATAATCGGCCATGCCGACGCTGAAGCCCGCCAAATCGTATTCATCCTCCGGATAGAAGCCGGGCATTTCGGCGGTTTCGCCGCCGATGAGGGCGCAGCCGGACTGGACGCAGCCCTCCGCCACGCCGGAGACGATGGCGGCGATTTTCTCCGGGAAATTCTTGCCGCAGGCAATATAATCCAGGAAGAACAGAGGCTGCGCGCCCGAGCAGGCCACGTCGTTGACGCACATGGCCACGCAGTCGATGCCCACGGTATCGTGCTTGTCCATCAGGAAGGCCAGCTTCAGCTTGGTGCCCACGCCGTCGGTGCCGGAAACCAGCACCGGGCGCTTCATGCCGCTGAAATCCGGCTCAAACAGGCCGCCGAAGCCGCCGATGCCGGACAGCACGCCGGGCACGGAGGTACGGGCTACATGGGCCTTCATCAGTTCCACGGCCTTATACCCGGCGGTGACGTCCACGCCGGCGGCCGCATAGCTTTCGCTTACGCTGTTATTCATCGTTTAAGTTCCAGCCTTTCTTTGAGCCTTGCGGGCTTATTCGCGGCCCGTCCAACAATATGTGCAAACCTGCTCCGGGTCGATGCCGATAGAAGCCAGCATCCCCTCCAGGGTTTGATACCGCAGGGAGGTGACCCGCAGATTTTTGCAAATGCCGTCCACCATGCGGGCGTACCGCTCGGTGCGGGCATCGATATACTCCTCCAGATGGCGGAAGCCCTCCTCCCCCTCCAGCTCTTGGATCACCGTGTGGGTGATGAGATCCCGGTCGGAGGTGGAACGGGAAAAATTGAGGTATTTGCAGCCGAACATGATGGGGGGGCAGGCGGGCCGGATATGCACCTCTTTGGCGCCGCTGTCATAGAGAAAATCCACCGTTTCCCGCATCTGAGTACCCCGCACCACCGAGTCGTCGATGAACAGCAGCCGCTTGTCCCGGATGAGGGCGTCCACGGGGATGAGCTTCATGTGGGCTACCTGGTTGCGCACCGACTGATTCTGCGGCATGAAGCTACGGGGCCATGTGGGGGTGTATTTGATAAAGGGGCGGGCGAAGGGAATCCCCGATTCGTTGGCGTAGCCGACGGCGTGGGCGGTGCCGGAATCGGGCACCCCGGCCACGAAGTCCGCCTCGGTGTCCTTGTCGTTCTGGGCCAGGATCCGGCCGCAGTTATACCGCATCTGCTCCACGCTGACCCCCTCGTAGGAGGAGGGGGGATAGCCGAAATACGTCCACAGGAACGCGCAGATTTTCATCTTTTTCCCGGGAGCCTGCAGCACCTCGTACCCGTCCGCCGTGACGCGGACGATTTCCCCCGGGCCGAGGCTGTGCTCGTCCTTATACCCCAGGTTGAGGTAGGCGAAGGATTCGAAGGACACGCACATGGCGCCGTCCTTTTTACCGAGAATCAGCGGGGTGCGGCCCATCCGGTCCCGGGCGGCGTACAGGCCGTCCTTGGTCAGGAGCAGCAAAGTCATAGAGCCGTCGATCAGCTCCTGCGCGTGACGGATCCCCTCGGTTATCGAGTCCTTCTGATTGATGAGGCAGGCTGTCAGCTCAGTAGCGTTGACCTTGCCGCCGCTCATTTCCAGGAAGTGGGAGCTGCCGTTGGCAAAGGCCTGCCCCACCAACTCCTCCAGGTTGTTAATCCGCCCCACGGTGGTGATGGCGTAGTTGCCCAGATGCGACCGGACAATGAGGGGCTGGGGATCGGTGTCGCTGATGCAGCCGATACCCAGCGGCCCGGACATGTCGTCCACGTCCCGCTCGAACTTGGTGCGGAAGGGAGAATTCTCGATGTTGTGGATGGCCCGCTCGAACCCCTTGTCCGCGCTGTAGACGGCCATGCCGCCCCGGCGGGTGCCCAGATGCGAGTGATAGTCCACCCCGAAAAACAAATCGGTGATGCAATTGTCATGCGAGGCTACGCCGAATACGCCGCCCATATAGTTCCTCCTTGGTACAAAACCTGTAGTCCCTGCTATTATTCACCCATCATGCGGCGCATGATCTCCTGATAGGCTTCCACTTCCCCGCCCAGGTTGCGGCGGAACCGATCCTTATCCAGCTTTTCATGGGTGTGCACATCCCAGAACCGGCAGGTATCGGGGGAGATTTCGTCGGCCAGCACAAGGGTGCCGTCGGCCAGCTTACCGAACTCCAGCTTGAAGTCCACCAGCTCGATGTCCAGCGTCAGGAAGAAGGCCTTGAGCACTTCGTTGACCTTGAACGCGTATTTGGCGATGCAATCCATTTCCTCTCTCGTGGCGATGCCAAGGGCCAGCGCGTGATACTCGTTGATCAGCGGATCGCCCAGCGCGTCGTCCTTATAGCTGAACTCGAGGGACGGGGTTTTCAGCACCGTGCCTTCCTCCACGCCGAAGCGCTTAGAGAAGGAACCGGCGGCGATGTTGCGGACGATGACCTCCAGGGGAACGATGGACACCTTTTTGACCACGGTTTCCCGCTCGGACAGCTCCTTGACAAAATGGGTGGGCACGCCTTCCTTCTCCAGCTTCTGCATCAGGAAGTTGGTCACCCGGTTGTTGATAACGCCCTTGCCCATGATGGTGCCTTTTTTCTCGCCGTTGAAAGCCGTGGCATCGTCCTTGTAATCGACGATCACCAGTTCCGGATCCTCGGTGGCGAATACCTTTTTGGCTTTGCCCTCGTACAGTTGTTCCAGCTTGTTCATATACTCGTCTCCTATCGTATAAGCATTACGCCTGATTTAGCTTGTCCGCCAGGGCCTTATCCTTGGCGAGAACCCCTTCGGCCATGGTTTTCTTCATGGCGATCAGCCGGTTTTTCAGCGTCTCGTCGCTGAGCGCCAGCATCTGCACGGCCAGCAGGGCGGCGTTTTCCGCGCCGTCGATGGCCACCGTTGCCACCGGGATGCCGGAGGGCATCTGCACCGTGGAAAGCAGGGCGTCCAGCCCGTCCAGGGTGGAGGATTTTACCGGAATGCCGATGACCGGCAGCACCGTGTGGGCCGCCAGCACGCCCGCCAGATGGGCCGCCTTGCCCGCCGCCGCGATGATGACGCCGAAGCCCTTGTCCGCCGCCGAAGCTGAAAACGCCGCCGCGGCTTCGGGCGTGCGGTGCGCCGACATGACATGAACCTCCACGGGCACGCCGAAGTCCCCCAGCTTATCGATGGCTTTGCCGACCACCGGCAGATCGCTGTCGCTGCCCATGATAACCGCCACTTTTTTCATAGTACAAACCACCTACCCTTTCCCGCCGGGAGCTTGTCCCGGCAATAAAAACAGGCTGGGACGCCGAACGCGCCACAGCCTGCACTTGTCAAATTTTGCCCGCACCGGTATTGTGAACACGGCATTTCCTGCGCAGAATGCTCCCGTAACCGGACATTCCACAGCCGGACATTCCATAGTCCTGCATATTCACAACCTCCCTGCGTTTTCCACCCCATAACAGACAGGGTTCGCTGCTACTATTGTATTGCAATTTCCGGTCGAATTCAAGCGCAAAATCCCGCCCGGTGGAAATTTGTAGGGATACCATGGGAAGATCGGCGGGCCAAAGGGGTTTTTGTTTATTTTGCGGGTGAGTCCTGATAGCTGAAATAGGCCATGAAATCAATCGTCGACGAATACGAAAAGATCATTGGGTGTGCATTCCAGCACCTGACAAAGTATTTCAATATTTTCATACCGAATCGACTTGGTTTCGTTTCGAATCATCCTGCTGAAATTCTGATAGCTCATGTTCAGCTGCCTATACAGCCAATATTTCGTACGGCCTTGCTTTTCCAGAAGGGGCAGAACATTTAACTCTACCATTACGCGTTTTCCTCGTTCAGGCGGTCAATCAGGCCGATGAGCGTCAAAAGATCCTTGTCCTTCATGGCTTTCATGCCGTCCAGTGCCTTCTGCACCAAAATCGGGTTGGCGATTTCCTCGTCGAAAAACTGGCGGGGCGTAATGCCGAAATAGTCACAGATATAGAGGAATTCTTTCATGGAAGGCAGTGCCCGGCCGGAGGTGATGTTCTGTATATAGTTTTTACTATGACCCAGCTCATAACTAAGTGTGTATTCCGAAACGCCTTTGTTAAGACGCAAACCAGTAATGCGATCACGAATAAACTGGGCATCCATACTACCACTCCTATCACAAGATAGGGTACACCTTTCTTAGTGGCAGTATTCCCATTAAAAAAGTGTTATATTACTTGATTATACATTTTTAAATGGTATAATCAAGTAATAAGCACATTATATATGGGAGGTATTCTATGACGACCTGCTGCTTTACCGGCCATCGACGAATTCCGCCGGAGGTTGTCGCGCCGTTGCGGGAGCGGCTGGAAGCGGAAATCGAGAGCCTTATCCGCCAGGGGGTGCGGTATTTCGGCGCGGGCGGCGCCCTGGGCTTCGACACCCTGGCGGCGGAAGCGGTGCTGGACTTAAAGGCGGTATACCCGTTCATCCGCCTGATCCTCGTGCTGCCCTGCCGGGATCAGACGCGGGGCTGGGCGGAGGAGGACGTGAAGCGGTATCAGGCGATCCTGAAACGGGCGGACAAGGTGGTGTATACCGCCGAACGCTACACCAGCGGCTGCATGTACAAGCGCAACCGCCATCTGGCAGAGCACAGCGACTGCTGCCTATGCTACCTGACGGAAAACAGCGGCGGCACTTTTTACACGGTGGGCCTTTGCCGGCGGCGGGGCATTCCCGTGCGCAACCTGGCGGAACCGGCCCCGAAATAGAGCAAGCGGCGGGAGAAAAAATCTCCCGCCGCTTGTTTGCTTTATTCTTTACCGATTAATACATGCCGTCCATGCCGCCGGGCGCAGCCGGAGCCGCCGGGGCGGGCTCTTTCTTGTCGGCCACCAGGGATTCGGTGGTCAGCACCATGGCCGCGACGGAAGCCGCGTTCTGCAGAGCAGACCGGGTGACCTTGGTGGGGTCGACAATACCGGCCGTGAACATATCCACATACTCTTCCTTGGCAAAGTCAAAGCCATAGTTGACCTTGCCGGCGGAACGGATCTTGTCGATGATGACGCTGCCCTCCAGGCCGGCGTTCAGAGCGATCTGGCGCACCGGCTCCTCCAGAGCCTTGAGCACAATCTGGATGCCGGTCTTCTCGTCGCCCTCGGCGGCGGCCAGCATGGGATCCAGCACAGCGGAGGCGGTAATGAGCGCCACGCCGCCGCCGGCGACCAGGCCCTCTTCCACGGCCGCCTTGGTGGCGGACAGGGCGTCCTCGATGCGCAGTTTCTTTTCCTTCATTTCGATCTCGGTCGCAGCGCCGACTTTGATGACCGCCACGCCGCCGGCCAGCTTGGCCAGCCGCTCCTGCAGCTTCTCCCGATCGAAATCGGAGGTGGTGTTTTCAATCTGGACGCGGATCTGGCCCACGCGGCTCTTGATAGCCGCGGGATCGCCGGCGCCGTCCACAATGATGGTGTTTTCTTTCTGCACCTTAATCTGGCGGGCACGGCCCAGCTGATCCATGGTGGTTTCCTTCAGATCCAGGCCCAGCTCGTCGGAGATGACCTGGCCGCCGGTGAGGATGGCGATATCCTGCAGCATTTCCTTGCGGCGATCGCCGAAGCCAGGGGCTTTGACGGCCACGCAGGTGAAGGTGCCGCGCAGTTTGTTGACAATCAGGGTGGACAGGGCCTCGCCCTCCACGTCCTCGGCAATGATCACCAGCTTTTTGCCGGCCTGCAGGATCTGCTCGAGCAGGGGCAGGATGTCCTGAATGTTGGAGATTTTCTTATCGGTGATCAGCAGGTAGGCATCGTCGATGATGGCCTCCATCTTATCGGTGTCGGTAACCATGTAGGGGGTGATGTAGCCCCGGTCGAACTGCATGCCTTCCACCACTTCGGTGTAGGTGTCGGCGGTCTTGGACTCTTCCACGGTGATGACGCCGTCGGCGGAGACCTTCTCCATGGCCTCGGCGATCAGCTTGCCGATGACCTCGTCGCCGGCCGAGATGGTGGCAGCGCTGGCGATATCCTCGGAACCGCTGACTTTCTTGGAGTTGGAGACGACCGCTTCCACGACCGCGTCGACAGCCTTCTGAATGCCCCGCTTGACGCCCATGGGGTTGGCGCCGGCGGCCACGTTCTTCATGCCTTCACGAATGAGGGCCTGCGCCAGGAGGGTGGCGGTGGTGGTACCGTCGCCGGCCACGTCGTTGGTCTTGGTGGAGACTTCCTTAACCAGTTGGGCGCCCATGTTCTCAAACGCGTCGTCCAGCTCGATTTCCTTGGCGATGGTCACGCCGTCATTGGTGATGAGGGGGGCGCCGAACTTCTTGTCGAGCACCACGTTGCGGCCCCGCGGGCCCAGGGTGATTTTTACGGTATTGGCCAGCTGGTCCACGCCGGACTGCAGAGCCTTGCGGGCGTCCTCGCCAAACAGAATCTGTTTTGCCATGATTGGTTCCTCCTGTTATTTCGTATAGTATAAAAATCTTACCGGAAAGGATTTCTTATTCCACAACGGCCAGGATATCGCTCTGCCGCACGATGGTGTATTCCGTGCCGTCGAGCTTGACCTCGGTGCCGGAATACTTGCTGGTCAGAACCTTATCGCCCACCTTGATATACATGGTGATCTCTTTGCCGTCGACGTTGCCGCCGGGGCCGACGGCCACCACTTCGGCCATCTGGGGTTTCTCTTTGGCGGAACCGGCGAGGATGATGCCGCTCTTAGTGGTTTCCTCAGCCTCTACCATTTTGATGACAACACGGTCAGCAAGCGGTTTAATAGACATAAGAATAATCCTCCTTGAAGAGTATTGATAATTTTAGCACTCCGTTTCCTCGAGTGCTAAATCTATTGTAATCGGATTTTCAGAAAAATCAAGAGGGTTCACTGGAAATTTTTCAAACTTCACAATTTTTTTACAAACTGGCGGAAACAGCGGGAGCCCGGCCGGGCAGGCGCACGCCTTCCGGCAGCACGAAGGAGAGCGCGCCGGGCAGCGCCTGGAAATGAATATCCGGCGCGCTGAAGCATTCGCCGTCGATGTTGCAGACGACCGGCGAGAGGGAGCTGACCCGCATCCGCGTGCCCCGGAAGGCTTCGCAGCAGGCCATATCCATGTGGCGGCCCGCCTTGTAGCGGGAGAGGAAACCGGGAATTTTCAGCCGCGGCATGACCTTTACCAGCACAAAGTCCAGCAGGCCGTCGTCCACCAGCGCGCCGGGAGCGCCGCAGTAACCGCCGCCGTAAAACCGGGCGCAGGCGGCCAGGGCGAAGAAATAGCGGCCGCGGCGCTCCACCGGCCCGTCGGGGGTATCCATGACGACGTGCAAATCCACGCCGATCCGGTGGCAGAACACGTCCGCAATGGCGAGGTTATAGGACATGGGACCGGAAACCAGCGGCAAATTCTTATACCGCACCATCTTCTGCGCCACGGCGGCGTCCATCCCCATGGACGCGCTGTTCATAGAAACCCGGTCGCCGCAGTCCACCGCGTCCACCGGGACGGCCCGGCCATGCACCTGGGCGGGAATGTCCAGAAAAGCCGCGGTTCCCCCGTAGGACCGGACATAGTCGTTGGCGGATCCGCAGGGAACGGCCGCGATTTGAGCGCGGGGGCAGCCGGCGGCACCGGTGGCTGTTTCGGTCAGGGTGCCGTCTCCGCCGCAGGCGTACAAGCGCACCGGCCCCTCCCCGGCGCACTCCTCCCGGGCGATGGCGGTGGCATCCCCCGCGCCCCGGGTCACCCGGATGGCGTAGGCGCCCTCCTCCGCCCCGGCAAACGCCGCGTGAATGCGAGGGAGCAGCTCCAGCGCCCCCCGTTTTTTCCCCGCCGCGGGATTGACGATAAACACATGCCGCATGGTTTCTCGCTCCTCTCTCCTCCGGTTACTTGAAGTACATATACAGCTGGCATTTGAGCATGCCGTTATACAGCTTGCGCCGCTTATCCGCTTGGCGGCCGAACAGGGTCTCGAAATTCTCATGGGGACTGATAATCCCATAGCTCCAGCCGGGCTTGGGGCGGAACACCCGGCCCATGACCCGGTAAAGCTCCTCCGCCGCCTTCACATCCAGCAGCCGCTCGCCATAGGGCGGGTTGCAGAGCACCACGCCGGTGTCCCCTTCCGGCTGGAACTGCCGCAGATCCGCCCGCTTGGCCGTCACGCAGCCGGCCACGCCGGCCTTGGCCGCGTTCTCCTCGGTCAGCCGCAGGCACGCCTCGTCAATGTCTCCGCCATGGGCCTGGAAAACGGCGTCCGGCCGTTCCCGCTCCCGGGCGCGCTGCCGTTCCTCCTTCCAGATGGATCCGGGCACGCTGCCCCAATCCATGGCGGCGAACCGGCGGCGGACGCCGGGGGCGATCCCTTTAGCGGCTAGCGCCGCCTCGATGAGCATGGTGCCGGAGCCGCAGCAGGGATCGCAGACCTGGGCGGCCCGGCGCACCCGCATCACATCCCCGATGGCCGCGGCCAGGGTTTCCTTGATGGGGGCGCCGCCCGCGTTGGCCCGATAGCCCCGCTTGTGCAGGCCCGCGCCGCTGGTGTCCAGCAGCAGAGTGACCTCATCCTTCAGAATGGTGAACTGAATCTGACACACCGGCTCCGTTTCCTCAAACCAGCGCAGGCCATAGGTCTGCGACAGGCGATCCACCACCGCTTTCTTGACGATGGACTGGCAGTCGGGAACGCTGTGCAGCGCGGAATTCAGCGCCCAGCCTTTCACCGGGAAGGCGTTTTTCTGGCCGATCCAGACCTCCCAGGGCAGGGCCTTGACCCCCTGGAACAGCTCCTCAAAGGAACGGGCGGGGAAGCTGCCGAGATGGATTTGAATCCGTTCGGCATAGCGGGAGCCGATATTGGCCCGGGCCAGCAGCTCCATATCGCCGGCGAACAGCACCCGGCCGTTTTCCGGCCGGACATTTTCCGCCCCCATCCGCCGCAGCTCGTCGCCCAAAATCCCCTCGATGCCGAACAGGCAAGGGGCGCAAAATTCCACGTTAGCCATGTTTTTCTGTCCTTTCCGTCACCCGGCCGCTCCGGGCAAACCAATGGGGGCGGGCAAGCCTGCCCGCCCCCATTGAAAGATATTGAGGTTATTCGTCCGCGTCCGGCTCAAGCAGGCCGTAGTTCCCGTCGTTGCGGCGGTACACCACGTTGACCTCATTGGTCGCCATGTTGCGGAACATATAAAACTGATGCCCAATCATATTCATCTGCAAAATCGCCTCTTCCACATCCAGAGGCTTGACCGGAAACGTCTTGGATTTGACCACCTGGAAATCGGATTCTTCCTCCACCGGCTCGCTGAACAGCGGATCCGGAGCGAAAGCGCCCTCGCGCAGCCGCTTCTCCAGCCGGGTTTTGTTCCGCCGGATCTGCCGCAGCAGCACGTCCACCAGCTTATCCACCGCTTCGTTGGGATCCTCGGCGGCCTCTTCGGCGCGGAATAGCAGCCCATTGCATCGAATCGTAATCTCCACCCGCTGCTTGTTCCGCTCGTTGGAAACGGTGACGTCGGCAGAGGCGGCGGAGTCAAAAAACTTGTCCATCTTGGACAGCTTGGTCTCCGTTCGTTCCACAAAAGCCGGCCGCAGGGTGCATTTCCTTCCAGTAGTCGTAATCTTCATACAATCAGCTCCTATCTTTACACGGCGGGAGAATCCCCCGCCGGCCCCCGATGAAGCAGACATTCCGTCTTCCTCACCAGAGGAATGGTATGCATATAGTATACCATATAAGAATGTAAAAATAAAGAGTATTTATGAACTTTATACGAACATCCTGTGTTTAGAGTATGGCGGAAGCGTGCCGGGTCACGTGGCAGCCCACGTTGACGGCCACCGGGAGACCGGCGATATGGGTGGGATAGGTCTCGATGGCGACCCCGAGGGCGGTGGTAACGCCGCCGAAGCCCTGCGGCCCGATGCCCAGCCGATTGACCGCCTCCAGCGCGTCCTGCTCCATGCGGGCGTAGAAGGGATCGCCGTTCGGCTGATCCAGCGGGCGGCAGAGGGCCCGCTTGGCCAGCAGAGCGCAAAGCTCGAAGTCCCCTCCGATGCCCACCCCCAGCACCATGGGCGGGCAGGGATTGCTTCCCGCCTGCCGGACGGCGTCGACGATGCAGCCGATGACCTTTTCCCGATCCGCGGCGGGGGTCAGCATATATATCCGGCTCATATTCTCGCTGCCAAAGCCCTTGGGGGCCACCATCAGCTCCAGCGCGTCCCCCTCGGTCAGCGTGACATGCAGCACGGCCGGAGTATTGTTGCCGGTGTTCACCCGGCGAAGAGGATCGGCCACCACCGAGCAGCGCAGATACCCCTCGGTATAGCCCCGCGCCACGCCCCGGTTGACCGCGTCGGCCAAAAGGCCGCCGGTGATGTGCGCCTCCTGCCCCAGCCGGGCGAAAACCACCGCCATGCCGGTATCCTGGCAGACCGGCAGCTGGAGCTCTTCCGCCGCGTCCAGGTTATGGGCCAAATCCTTCATGATGTTTTTCGCCAGAGGCTGCGTCTCCCGCGCCCCGGCGCCGCGCACGGCGGCACATACATCCGCCGGCAGGTGCCGGTTGGCTTCGATACACAGGCGGCAGACCGTTTCCTCGATCTGCGCCGCTGAAATTTCCCGCATGGCTATCCGCCCTTTCCTTTTAAATCCGGTGACCGCCGACGAACACCGCCCGCGGCCGGGCGGCCACAGTCAGCGGATCGCCGGGGAACAGGACGAGATCCGCGTCCTTCCCCACCCGGATGGATCCCACCCGATCGTCGATGCCGCAGATTTGTGCCGGGCCGATGGTGATCGCCCGCAGCGCCTCCTCGTGGGGCAGCCCTTCCCGCACCGCCAGGCCGGCGCACACCCCCAGATATTGCAGGGGGATGACCGGGTGATCGGTGATGATGCCGATGGCGGCGCCCGCCCGGCGCACGATGCCCGGGTTGGCGGGGGTCAGCTGCCGCAGCTCCGGCTTGGAACGATCGCAGAGCAGGGGACCGCACAGCACCGGCACCCCGTCCTGGGCCAGCAGGTCGGCACAGAGGTGGGCCTCCGTGCCGTGAACGATCACATAGCGCAGGCCAAATTCCTTTGCCAGCCGCTGGGCGGTGAAGATATCGTCGGCCCGGTGCGCGTGGAAATGCACCGGCAGGCGGCCCTCGACCACGGGGAGAAGCGCCTCGCATTTGATGTCGTATTCCGGCTCGTCCACGTCCTCGTCCTCGGCGGCCCGCTTCTTATCCGCGCCGTACCGAGCCGCCTGGGCCAGCGCCTCCCGGATGATGGCGGCTGTGGCCATCCGGGTCACCGGAGCCTGGGATTTCCCATGGTAGACGGTCTTGGGGTTTTCCCCCAAGGCCATTTTCATGGCCACCGGCGCCTTGACCACCATGTCGTCCACCCGCCGCCCCCACGTCTTGAGCGCGCAGAGCTGGCCGCCGATGGGGTTGGCGCTGCCCGGGCCGGTCACCACGGTGGTCACGCCGGCTTCCCGCGCCTCCTCGAAGCAGCGATCCAGCGGATTAATCGCGTCCACCGCCCGCAGCTGGGGGGTGCAGGGATCGGTGTCCTCGTTGCCGTCGTCCCCCTCGAAGCCGAGGCCATCCTCCCACATACCCAAATGGGTATGGGCGTCCACAAAGCCCGGCAGCAGCCAGCCGCCCTTCGCGTCCAGCACCTCGCCGGCCGCATCGTCCGCCGGCGGCCACGCCCCTACGGCGGCAATCCTGCCATCCTGCACATCCAGATAGCCATCGGGGATCACCCCGGCCGCTTCCATGGTATATATCCGCGCATGTATGATTCTCATCGTGCCGAACCCGCCTTTCCCGGAGGGGATACCATTCCCCGACAAAAGATACAGGGAACCACGCCCAGCCGCCATGGCGGCCGCCGGACGCGATTCCCTGCTGAATGCTGTGTGTTTATCGGCCACGGCGGGAAAAGCCGCCGTGCTTACCGTCCAAGGAGCGCTTCAGGTCGGAGATTTTCTCGTCGCTCGCCTGCTTGAACTTGGACATCATGTCCTCAAAGCTGCCGGAATCGCCGCGGGAGGGCTGCCACTCGAAGCCGCCCGGACGGCCGGGCGAGACAGCGCGGGCAGGACGAGCGGTCGGCTCCACAGCCTTCTTCATCGACAGGCTGACTTTGCCGTCCTCGCTGATGCTCAGCACCTTGACCTTCACCATCTGATTTTCCGTGACATAATCGCGGATCTCCTTGACATAGGTAGGGGCCACCTCGGAGATGTGTACCATGCCGGTTTTGCCGCCCGGCAGCTCCACAAACGCACCAAACTTGGTGATTCCCGTGACTTTACCCTCTAAAATCGCTCCAACTTCCAGCTGCATAAACGCTTGTTTTCCCCCTATTTTTTCTATCAATCGCCTGGTATCTCCTGATATATCTGCTCACCGGGGCGGGCTTTCCCGTTTTCCCGGGCTTGCTGATCAAGTGCTTCGTCGGTATTCTGATTTTTATTTTCCAAATCCTCGTTTACCCGCCGCTGCCTTTCAATTTCGCTAGCCTTGGTGCTGAGTTCCTCGCGGCGGTCGCGGATTTCCAGCTGAAGCTGCACCAGCGTCACCACCACGTATACCGAAAAGGCCAACAGGGCAATCCGAAGAAAAATGCTTTTCTTTTTCTTTTTCGCGGATTTCATCTTTTCAGTTGTACTCCTCTATGTTAAAAAACCCGGCGGTTACAAATCTACCGCCGCTTTTGTATACACACTTCCGTAAAATGCTGGCGATTTTCGCCGGCTATTTCCGCTTCCGGTAATTATTCCTCTTCAGGTCTCTTTTTTTGATTATACACTAGATGTACAGCCCGTTTCAAGCCCTTTTTCAAAAAAAGGCAAACTTTTTCGAGCGCCGCGCCGCAAAGCTTTTGCAGGAATCCCAACGGGCGGCGCAGCAGACGGCCCAAAAGCCGGAACGGCGCGAAAACCAGGCGCCAAAACCAGTGCCAAACGGCCAGAACCGCCCGCACCGCTGTTTCAGCAAACGCCATGACCACCCGGCCGATGGTAAAATAATACGCGGTGAAGCCGATGCCGAGCCCCAGGAACAGATAGAACCTCAGCTCGCCGCCGGTCACGGTCAGGGCAAAGAAAAAGGTGAGTATCGCGGCCGAAACAAAAAAGAACAAATCCTGAAAAAAGATCACCCGTTTGGAGGAGCGCATCACCAAGCGCGCCACCCGGAACCCATCATAATACAGCCCGAGCAGGAAGCCCAGGCCGCAGGAAAGGAACAGCCCGGTAAGCTGTCCGCCGTTGGTCAGTCCCATCCCATCATCCCATTCTTTCGCAGGCGCACGCACCGCGCGCGTACCTCTCCGCTTTTTCTTCCGCCTTTACTTGAACAATCGGCCAAAGAAACCGCCGGAACGGGAGTGTACCTCCGTGTACACAAGGGACTGTATATGGCCTTCGAGCATCAGCTCGCCGCTTTCGAGATTCAGCCGGTTGATGTGGAGGTTTTCCCCTTTCACGGTCAGTTCCCCGAGATCGGTATACACCACCACGGTCAGCTCGTCGAAGCTGTCCACGTCGGACACGCCGGACACGGTCAGCGCCCGCCGATCCTCCAGAATCAGCTGATGCGGCATCTGCAGTATCTTCTTGTCTTCTGTCACGCTTACACCCCCTTGCACCTCCAGTTTATGAGGGAAGGGAGGAAAATATGTCCGAAATCCGCCGGCGGGCCGTTTATCCCTCCAGCACCCGGTAGAGCAGCGCCGCATCGTTTTTAGCGGCCACCTCCTGCACCGACACCACCTGCACCTTGACGCTTCGGGCACCCAGGCCGATTTCCAGCACGTCGCCCTCCTTCACATCATAGGAGGCGCGGGCGGGTTTGCCGTTGACCACAACCCGCCCCGCGTCGCAGGCCTCGTTGGCCACGGTGCGCCGCTTGATCAGGCGGGACACCTTCAAATATTTATCCAGTCTCATAAACCGTTCATCCTTTCGCGAACGGGGATTTTATCAGCGTCCCCATCCCATTTTCACTGGAAGAGAGAAAGCCGCTCCTTTCGGAGCGGCTTCCATCTTTAATACGTGCTTATTTCGCGACAGCGTCCTTGAAAGCCTTGCCGGCCTTGAAGACAGGCTGCTTGGAAGCAGGAATGGTGATGGTCTCCTTCGTGCGGGGATTGCGGCCGGTTCTCGCCTCGCGGGCGCGGACTTCAAAGGTACCGAAACCTACCAGCTGCACTTTGTCGCCGGAAGCAACGGCCTCTTCAACGGACTCCAGAAAAGCGGCTACAGCCTTTTCAGCATCTTTCTTGGACAGCTCGGCCTTTTCAGCAACGGCAGCGATGAGTTCAACCTTGTTCATACAATTGTACCTCCTAGATTTTATACACCAGCGGGTTAGACCGCGCATGGATAAAGAAATTATGGGTCTATTTGCCTGGGGGTGCGGCTTGCTCCCGCTTGGCTTCTTTCCAGAGAGCATCCAGTTCTTCCAGAGAGGAGGCGCTCATGTCCAGGCCCCGCTCCCGCGCCAACTGTTCCACCCGCGCAAACCGGCGGATGAACTTATCGGTGGCGCCGGTCAGTGCCTGCTCCGCGTCGGTTTTAACGAAACGGGACACATTGACGGCGGAAAAAAGCAGGTCGCCCAGCTCCTCCTCCACCATGGCGGCGTCACCGCCGGCAATGGCTTCCTTGAGTTCGGCCGTCTCGCTGTCCAGCGCTTCCAGCGCGCCGGACACATCCGGCCAGTCAAACCCCACACGGCGGGCCCGGTTCTGCACCTTGGCGGCGCGCATTAGGGCCGGCAGGGTGCGCGGCACGCTCTGCAGCAGGTCGGCCTGGGTTTTGCCGCCCTTGGTCTGCCTCTTGATGGCGTCCCAGTTGCGCAGCACCTGGCCGGTGCTGTCGGCGGTTTCCTGCCCGAACACGTGCGGATGCCGCACCACCAGTTTTTTGCAGATGCCGTCCACCACATCGTCGAAGGCGAACACACCCTGTTCTTCCTCGATGCGGGCGTGAAACACCACCTGCAGCAGCACATCGCCCAGCTCCTCTTTCAGGGCCTCGGCGTCGCCGTTGTTGATGGCTTCCAGCGCCTCGTGGGTTTCTTCGAGAAAATCGGTGCGGATGCTTTGATGGGTTTGCTCCCGATCCCAGGGACAGCCCTCGGGGGAACGCAGAATCCGCATGATTTCCAGCAGATCCTGTATGCCATATTTTTCCTTAACCTGAAATATCCGTGGCATAAAACCCTTCCTACAAGCCATTTTCTCGACGGAACAGTACTATATTACCCTATCCATCCGCGTTTTTCAAGTGTTTGCGCGATTTTTTCGCCTTTTGGAAGACTTAAAATATCTTCTTTCGTAAAAGCGCGCACCAAAAGCAGGACCGCCAGATACACCAGCGCCGCCAAACCAATGGCCGCCACGGTGGCGGCCTTGACGGAAATCACCCGTCCCAGCAGCCCGTTCGCCGCCCAGGCGGCCGCCCCGCAGCAGAGCGCGGCGGTCAGCGGCCGCAGGAACACCCGGCCGATCCGTAGACGTACGCCGGTGGCTTTTTTCAGGCTGAACAGGCTGGCTGTCACCATGAACACGTAACAAACAAGGGTGCTGTAGGCGGAACCCATGATGTTGATCCGGGGCTGGAGAACCAGAATCACGTTGAGGCCCAGCTTGATAAGGCCCCCCGCCAGGATGATCTTCATGGGGATGTCCGCCCGGCCCACGGCCTGCAGCATGGCGTTGATGGGGCCGGTCAAGCAGATGAAGGCCACCGCCACGCCCAACACGGCGAGCAGCGGCCCCACCAGCGCGGCCACATGCTGCTGCCCGTAAATCAAAAAGATGATGGGCTTTGCCAGCACCGCCAGGCCGATGCTGGCCGGCAGCGCGACGAGGAGGGTGAGGCGGATGACCGATTCCACCGTGCGCACCAGGCGTTCCCGGTTTTTAACCGCCCAGGCGGAGGTGATAACCGGCAGGGCGCTGATGCCGAAGGTCAGGGTGATATTGGGAATCAGATTGACGTAGGTCATGGCGGTGCCCCGTCCGCCAATCAGCCAGCTGAGGATATCCTTGGTGCCGCTGGCGGTAAGCCAGGGCTCATACATGCCGCGCAGCACATCGCCGTGCTGCTCCAAAACGGTTTTCAGGCACCGTTGCAGGGAGGCCACGTCGATCAGATTGGTCAGCTGGGTGGCCAGGGCTCCCATGGCCACCGGGACGGCGATGCGCATCAGCTCCCGGAAAACCGTCCGGCTGGAATCCGGGACAGGCGCTGCCGCCAGCTCCTCTTTGGTGATGCCGGTGCCGAGTCGATGATGGCGGATCACCATGTACACCAGGGCGAAAAAGGAGCCCGCCGTCACGCCCAGCATAGCGCCCGCCGCGATGAAGGGCAGGCTCAGCTCCCGTGCATGGGCGGCGGAGGAGGCCATTGTACCGAACACCGGCTTGCCCTGCGCATACTGCCACTGCCCCCACCGCAGAGCGCCGACGGCCAGCCCCAGGCCCAGAACCAGCTTACCCAGTGCCTCAATCACCTGAGAGACGGCGGTGGGCGTCATGTTCCGCATGCCCTCGTACAGGCCCCTGTGGGCCGACACCATACAGCAGAAGAAGACCGCCGGGGCCATCATCACCATGGGCCAGAAGCTGCCGGGAATGCCCACAAAGCCGGGGTACACAAACGCCGCGCCCAGCATGACCAGCGCCCCGACCGTGCCGGTGACGAAAAACACCTTGCGGGCCACCCGGTATATCACCTGCACATCCCGGTACCGGCGCAGCGACACGCTCGCGGACACCATGCGGGACACCGCGATGGGAAAACCGGCAATGGCAATGGTATATACCGGCAGATAAATATCGTAAGCGGTGGCAAAATAGCCGAACCCGGTGATGCCCGCGATTTCCTCCCGCTGGATGGGAATTTTGAACAGGGCGCCGATGATTTTGGTCAGCACCGCCGCCAGGGACAGGATGATGGCCCCCTGCTGGAAACTCTGCCGTTTATTTTTCGCCAAGCGCTTCTCCCCTTCCCGCCTTCGATCCGTCAGACAGCCGCCGCCAGCGCGCGCATCAGCGCGCAGAAAGCGTCTGCCGCCGCCCCGGCGCTTTCCTTGACCTCGTCGTCGCTGACCACCCCGCCGGGCGTCATCCCCGCGGCTAGGTTGGTGATGCAGGAAATTCCCAGCACCTCCATGCCGCACTGCGCCGCGGCCAAGACCTCGGGCACCGTCGACATGCCCACCGCATCCCCGCCCAGCAGGCGGATGGCGCGGATTTCGGCCGGTGTTTCAAATTGTGGACCAGCCATATAAAAATATACGCCGCGGCGCAAAGATATGCCAAGTTTTTCCGCCGTGTCCGCGGCCAGCTGCTGCAGCCGGGGCGTATAGGCCCGGCTGAGATCGAAGAACCGCTCGCCAAAAGCGGGGAGCGCCGCGCCCCGGGCCGGGCTGTCGGTGAAGAACTTGAGGTGATCGGTGATGAGCATGAAATCCCCCACCCGGAAGCTTTCGTTGACCCCGCCGGCTGCATTGGTGATCAGCAGCTTTTTCACCTGCAGCAGGTGCATCACCCGCACATAAAAGGTAATGGTCTCCATCGAATAGCCCTCGTAGTAGTGGAAGCGCCCCGCCATGACCGCCGCCGGTCGGCCGTTCAAGCGGCCCAGCACCAGCCGGCCGGCGTGGGACGCCACGGTGGAACGGGGAAAATGCGGGATGTCCTCGTAGGGGATGGACACCGCGTCTTCCACTTCCTCCGCCAGGCGGCCCAACCCAGAGCCCAGCACCAGGCACACCTCCGGCCTCTCGGTCATCCGGAGGCGGATATACGCCGCCGCTTCTTCATAATGCTCCATGGGGATGGCCATGAACAATCACAGTCCTTTCATCAGGCTGAAAACCGTCTCCCGGCCTGCCGCGCGGCCAGCGGAGGGGGGTTCCCATACCCGTATACAATAACAAGAGGCAAGAAGGGTTTCCCGTTCTTGCCTCTCGTATCGGTTTGTCTCGGCGCTTTACGCCAGCTTGGTTCCGCACTTTTTGCAGAACGCGGAATCGTCGGTATTCACCGCGGAGCACTGGGGGCAGCGCACGACGTTGTTGTACTCGTCGATTTTGCCGCGCAGCTCCGCGACCTTGGCGTTCATCTCGTCGATTTTGGCGATGCATTCCTCCGTCAGGGCGGTCACGTCCTGGCCGGATTTGCGCCCGTCATACACCAGACGGCCCAGGCCCTCCAGGGTGGAGGCAATGTCCTTCTCCGTCTCGGCGGCTTCCATTTTCAGCTTGGTCACTTCGACGAGATCGGTGGCTTTCTTGCCGACGCACTCTGCCGCATTTTTGCCTTTGCACAGAATATCTTCAAACGTGGTCATGATCTTACCTGCCTTTCAAACTCAAGTGGGTGATTGTTCGTGTTACCAGTATTATACTCCAACAGCGTCAAAATTTCAACAGAAGGCCAGGTGAAGGATCTCTTAAGAATATGCGAACAAACTTTGAACCGAAAAATCAGTACAGCCCGCCGCCCAGGAATTCCCGGAGCAGGGTCTCCTTCGGCACGTCCTCCGCCGCCAAGGGGGCGAATCGCTCCAGAATGGGGATCAGCCGGCGCACCGTCTCGATATACGGGTTATCCTCCGCCACCTGGTGGAGCAGAGGCAGCAGCTCGCCCGCAAACACGCAGGGCTCATAGGCGTGGGTGGTGTCGATGAGGATATCCACCGTGTCTACGTAGGGAAACAGGTACAGATTTTCTCCCCGCATCACCTGGGGCCACATATCCAGCGTATTTTCCACCGACGAGTTGCGGAACCGGAAATCCCGCAGCAGCCGCCGCACCAGACGGATATCCCGCCGGGCCATCAGCTTGCCCTCCTGCTCATAAATCGGCGAGATGGTGTTGACGAACACCTTGAAAATATTTTCCTGCGGCAGATGCTGCTCAAACACCGGGTTCAGGGCGTGAATCCCTTCGAAAATCACCACCGAATCATGGGCGAGCTTCAGTTCCTTGGTCTCCTTGGAGGGCCGGCCGACCGTGAAATCGAACCGAGGAAGGTCGGCGCGCCCGTCCTTAATCAAGGAGCGCATACAGGTCTGGAGCTGCCCTAGGTTGAGCGCTTCGGGGGACTCGTAGTCGAAGCTGCCGTTGGGCAGGCGGGGCGCCTGCTCCCGCCCCCGATAAAAATCATCGAGGGACACCGTGTGGGCGTCTATCCCGAAATCCCGCAGCTGATCCCGCAGCAGCAGGGCGGTGGTGGTCTTTCCCGAGGAGGAGGGCCCGGACAGCAGCACCAGGCACCGATCCCGCATGCCGGTGGCCAGCTCCCGCACTACGGCCTCCAAATCGCTGAAATACCGGCGGTTTTCCCGGCGAATGAAGGCGGCGGCGTCCACCGCTGCCTGCTTGTTGATATCCTCCAGCAGCAGCACCCGTTTATGAATGGCTCTTTTCATGATCATATGAATCACCTAAGTCCGCCGCCCGCGGGCGGCCTTCTCTCCACCTGTAACCCCGGCCCGGTCCGTCCGGGCGCTTCTTCTATACAATGCGGCGAAAGCCGAAACTATTCCAAAACCGGTTCTACCGCATAGTATGCCCGTTTTCCCGGCGCCGCGACGGGTTACTTGTACGTTGCCACAATTTTCTGTCGGCCAAAAGGAGCGGGGGCCTTACTCATCGCTTACCTAACGGATGGACGGCATATACTGCTCATAAAACGCGGCGATCCCTTCTTTTCGCCGCAGCATTTCCTCAAACCGATCGATATACTCATACGGGAATTTATAATTGAATATCCGCTCCAGGTACTCGGTGCCGAACTGTTTGAGCTTGGTCACCGCCCCCGCGCCGCACCCCAGGATGGTGTGGGTTTCGTCCATGATATAGACGTTGTACAGGCCCTCCCGGCTGGGCTTGGCCCAGCCGACATTCTCCTGATTGCCCACCGTACGGCTCTGCCGATAGAGATAATAGGGCCGGTATCCCGCCAGCGGAAGCCGGTCGGCGGTCAGCCCCACCATCCGCACCGCGTCGTCCTTCACCCGGTAATCCGCCCGCCGGTGAATGACCAGGTTGGAGGCCCGCTTCATGGACAGAGTATGGACCGTCACGCTTTCCGGATCCAGCCGGAGTATCCCTTCCAGCGTCTGAGTAAATCCTTCATAGTCGTCGCCCGGAAGCCCGGCGATGAGATCGGTGTTGATATTATCCAGCCCGCAGCGGCGGGCCATATCGAAGGCCTCCAGGAACTGGGCCACCGTATGGCGGCGGCCGATCGCCTGCAGCACGTCGTCCCGCAGGGTCTGCGGGTTGATGCTCACCCGGGTCGCTCCGGCCGCCCGGATGGCGCGCAGCTTGTCCATGGTCACGGTGTCCGGCCGCCCGGCCTCCACTGTGTACTCCCGCAGATGGGAGAAATCAAAGCTGCTTTCCACCGCCCGGAACAGCGTCATCAGCTGCTCGGCCGACAGGGTGGTAGGGGTTCCGCCGCCGAAATACACCGTCTCCAGCCGCAGGCCCAGCGCCCTAGCAATCTCCCCGGTGCGGGCAATTTCCTGCGCGAGCAGCTCCACATACCGGGGCACCAGGCGTTTTGCCTTTTCCACGGTCTGGGACACAAAGGAGCAATAATCGCAGCGGGTGGGGCAGAAGGGGATGGATATATACAGGCTGAAGCTGTCCGGCCGGGACAGATCGAGAATCTGGTTCTCCTGGGACAGGGTCTCCCGGCAGAGCGCGGTCTTCTTCTCGTCCACCAGCAGCGCCTCGCGGAAATACCGCAGGGCGGCCTCTTCGCCGTCCTGCAGAATCAGGCGGCGCAGCAGCTTCACCGGCCTCACGCCGGTGACAATCCCCCACGCCTGGGCGTACCCGAACAGCCGCACAAACAGCTGATACAACAGCGTCGCCATCTGAAGCTCGCAGGCGTCCCGATAGTCTGCGCGGGTATTATCTACTTCGGCAACGAGCGTCTCGTCGAAATCGTCCAGCCGCAGCCGGCAGACAATGCGTGTGGCGGTTTCACCCCGTTCCAAGCCGGTTTCGGCCGTCACGCCCTCGGTTTCCTCCGGCCTCTCCTCCACCGCCCGGATTTTTTCCTGGGGCAGAAAGAGCCGGCAGATATTCTCCATTTCAAAGCGGTATCCATGCCCGCGCAGCCATAATGTCATGGTCAGCCCTCATTCCGTCCCGTCCTGCGTGTTATTCCTCAAAAAAGCCGTTGACATACGGGTTCTCCAGCCGCTCCCTCTGGAGCGTGGTGCTCTCCTCATGGCCGGGAAAAACCCGGTAATCCCCTTCCAAGGCCGCCAGGCGTTTGAGGGAGCGGCGCAGCGCCGCCTCGTCTCCGCCGGGAAAATCGGTGCGGCCGGCGCCCCCGGCAAACAGGGTGTCCCCGGAGAAAACCACCCCGTCCCCGATGTAGCAGCTGCTGCCCGGCGTGTGGCCGGGCGTGTGCATCACCGTCAGGGTCAGCCCGCCCGCCGTCACCGTGTCGCCGTCGACCAGCAGACGATCCGCCTGCAAATCATACCGGCAGCCTGGCAGGAACATGGCCAGCAGGCTACGGGCCGGTGAGGTCAGCGCCGGCTCGTCCCCCGCGGGCACCAGCAGCTCGGCGCCCGTGGCGTTCATGATTTCCCGGGCCGCCAGGATGTGATCAAAGTGCACGTGGGTGAGCAACACGGCCCGCACCCGCACGCCTGCGGCATCCGCCTCGTCCAAAATCCGCCCCGCCTGCGCGCCCGGATCGATGACCACCGCCTGCCCGTCCGCTTCCCAGACGATATAACAGTTGGTATCCAGCTGCCCCACTGGCAGCGTACGTATCTCCATGAATGCTTCCTCCTCAGCCCCACACATCCGTGTCCAGCGTAACCGTTACCGGCCCGTCGTTAACCAGGGACACCTGCATATCTGCGCCGAACCGGCCGGTCTGCACATCGGCAATCCCCGCTTTGCGCAGTTGATCCACCAGCTCCTCGAACAGCGGCAGAGCCTTTTCCGGCCGAGCCGCCTCCAAAAAATCCGGCCGCCGTCCATGGCGGGTATTGGCGCATAAGGTAAACTGGGACACGGCCAGCACGCTGCCGCCCGTGTCCCGCACCGCATACTGAAACTTGTCGTGTTCATCGGTGAACAGCCGCATCTCCGCCACCTTGCGAGCCAGCAGCGCCGCCTGGCGCGGCGTGTCCTCCACGGTCACGCCCACCAGCAGCAGCACCCCCGGGCCAATGGACGCGACCGTCTGGCCGTCCACCGTCACCGAGGCGGACGACACCCGCTGATAAATCGCTTTCATCTAGACAGTCCTTTCCCGGCTGTAAATCAAATGGAGCATATCCTTGCCGTGATACCGCTTGACGAATTCGCCGGTCACCTGCATGCCCAGCCGTTCCGCCACCCGGCGGGATCGACGGTTTTCCGGCCGGATTTCCGCAATGACCCGGCGTGCCCCCAGGCTGGAAAAAGCGTAGGCCATGCAGGCGCCCGCCCCTTCCGCGGTCAATCCCCGGCCCCAGTGGGCCTTGGCCAGTATATACGCGACGCCCATGTGGCGCTCGTCACCAATCGTCTCGATAAGCGGCCCCATGGCCCCCACAATCCCGCCGGTCGCCTTCTCCACGGCGACATAATAGCTGGGCTCCCCCGCCGCGTACCGGCGGCGGTTTTCCGCTATCCACGCCCGCACCTCGTCGTCGGAAAAGGCGTGCTCCCAGGCGGCCATGACCTCCGCATCCTGCAGGAAAACGCACAGGCTGTCAAAGTCGTCCTCCGTCATGGGACGAAGGCCCAAACGCTGCGATTCCACTACCCAGTCCATATCGTTCCTCCCGCGGGGCTTACACCCCGCTGCGGTCCACCTGCTCCACGCCGGGGATTTTCAGCAGGCGGTTGATGACGCTTTGCAGATGATCGAGGCCGTTGACCCCCACCGTCAGGCTCATGGAGGCATAGCCGTCCTGCGGCTCCCGGGCGTTGATGGCGTGGATCATCACATGCATGGAGGCCAGCTGAGTGGTCACATCCGCCAGCAGGGCGTGCCGGTTGCGCGCCGTCAGGTGCAGGGTGGCTTTGAACTCCTGCCGGACGCTTTCCTCCCAGTGGACATGCACCCAGCGATCGGGTTCGGCCGCCTCTGTCACGTTGCGGGGCACGTTGATGCAGTCCCGCTTGTGGATGGACACCCCGTAGCCCCGGGTGATGAAGCCGATGATCGGATCCCCCGGCACCGGGTTGCAGCACCGGGCGAACTTCACCAGGCAGTTGTCCATCCCATCGATAATGACGCCCCCGTTGTTGTGGTGCTTGCGGGGGGCGGTAATCAGCTGTTCCGGGTGAACGGGTTCCTCCACCTTGGCCAGCTTCTGGTAATCCTCTTTCATCCGGGGAATAATCCGGGACAGCAGCACCCCGCCGTAGCCGATGGCGGCGTAGAAATCGTCCAGCGTGGCGCAGTGCTGCTTTTTGCTCTGGGCCAGGAGGAACTCCTCCATCTTGTCCTCGGGCAGGCGGATGTAGTTGCGGGTGAGCTCCCGCTCCAGATCGGCTTTGCCCTGCTGAATATTTTCCTCCCGGCGCTCGTTCTTGAACCAGGCGCGGATTTTGTTGCGGGCCTCCCCGGTTTTGACGATATTCAGCCAGTCGCGGCTGGGTCCCCTGCCCGGTGCGGAGGTGGTAAGAACCTCCACGATTTCCCCGGTCTTCACCTGGTAATCCAGAGGGACGATCCGTCCGTCCACCTTGGCCCCCACCATCCGGTTGCCCACGGCGGAATGGATGGCATAGGCGAAATCGATCACCGTGGCCCCCACTGGCAGGGTGATCACGTCCCCCTTCGGCGTAAAAACGAACACGTCGTCGCTGGACAAATCGGTCTTGATGCTGCGCACGATATCCTCGGCGTCGTCCACGTCCTTCTGGTTCTCGATGAACTGCCGCACCCAAGCCAGCCGTTCTTCCAGCTTATCCTTGCGCTGGATGCCCAGCTTGTATTTCCAGTGGGCCGCGATGCCGTATTCCGCCGTGTAATGCATCTCCCAGGTGCGGATCTGCACCTCGAAGGGGATTTTTTCCTTGCTGATAACCGTGGTGTGCAGGGACTGATACATGTTGGATTTCGGGGTGGAAATATAGTCCTTGAAGCGGTTGGGCAGCGGGCGGAACATGTCGTGGATGATGCCCAGCACATTGTAGCAGTCGTTGACCGTGTCCACAATCACCCGCACCGCGTAAATATCGTAAATTTCGTCAAAGGATTTGCCCTGCATGAACATTTTCCGGTAGATGCCGGTGATACTTTTGATCCGCCCCGCCACATACGGGTGCATATCAAACTCCGCCAGCCGCTCTTTAATGCGATCCTGGATGCTGTTGAGGAACTCGTTGCGCTCCCCCTCCCGCAGGGCGAGGGCGTCCTCGATCTCCCGGTAGGCCACCCCATCCAGGATGCGCAGGGACAAATCTTCCAGCTCCTCCTTGACGGCGCGGATGCCCAGCCGGTGGGCCAGCGGGGCGAAAATGTCCATGGTTTCCTTGGCCTTGTCCCGCTGCTTCTGCGGCGGCCGGGCGCCGATGGTGCGCATGTTGTGCAGCCGATCGGCCAGCTTGATGATGATGACCCGGATGTCCTGCGCCATGGCCAGCAGCATCTTGCGCACATTCTCCGCCTGCTGCTCCTCCTTGGTGGAAAAGGGGATTTTGTTCAGCTTGGTCACTCCGTCCACCAGGGCGGCCACATCGGCGCCGAACTGCTTTTGCACATCCGCCAGCTCCACCGGGGTATCCTCCACCACATCGTGGAGGATGGAGGCCACGATGGTCTCGCTGTCCATCCCCAAATCCACCAGGATGCAGGCCACCAGCAGGGGATGACAAACATAATCCTCCCCCGACGATCGCTTCTGCCCCTCATGGGCCTTGCAGGCCAGCTGGATGGCCCGATCCACCGCGTCCAAATCGTACGGCTTTTCGCTTTTCATAATGCGCCGTTTCAGCTCGACGACCACCTCGTCGACCGTCAAATCCGCGCCCATTTGCTGATTCATACAGGTTTCCTGCCCTTTCCGGAGAGACGCGACGCGTCCGAAAGGGCGTCGTCGTCGATTATGTACCGCTCTGCAGGTATTGCATCAAGGGGGTGGCGTTCAAGTCCGCCTTGCCCTCGGCCGGGCGGACGGCGATATGCAGCCGGTCGCCCAAATCTTCCAGGTCGATAAGCCCTGCCTGCCGGAACACGTCCAGCGCCAGCCGCAGCTGCAGGTAATTCAGCGTCTGCGCGCCCGCCGCACGATGGAGCTGCTCCAGGGTGCCGCTCCACCTGCCGGCCGCCCGCAGCAGCCGGTAGACCCGGCTCATCCCTTCTCGGGTGGGCAGGGCTTCGACCCCCTCGCCCAGCGTCTCCCTCCGGCAGACCCGGCCGTAATTGTCCAGCGCCTCCAGCAGTTCCTCCTGCCGGGTGTCGGCAAAGCGCATATCCTTGATGATAATGGAGGGGGACACCGTCCCGCGGTATTCGTTGCGTTCCAGCGTGACCGCCAGATTCAGCGTTTCTCCGCAGGGCACGGGGAAATCCGCCGGCGTGGTGTGAAACTTCATGGCCGCCACAGCCGTCCCCTCCCGGGACAGGGACAGCCGCAGGTGCTTGCCCCCGCCCACCGGCACAATATTGTCCAGCCGCATCTGGAACAGGCCGAAGACCGGCGCGGGATTTCCCGTTCCGCAGGGCTCCAGCGCCGCCAGCAGATCCAGCTTCTCCACATCGATTTGGGACGGCCGCATGCGGAAATCCACGTGCAGCTCCGGCACCGGCATCCGGGGGCACACCGCCGTCGCGTAGGCGTTGACGGCTTCGCGGAATTCGTCGATCCGCGCCGCCTCCAGCGTCACCCCCGCCGCCAGCGAATGCCCGCCGTAGGCGGTCAGCACCTCTTTGCAGGCCGTCAGCGCGTCGAACAGGGAGAAGCCGGGCAGGCTGCGTCCCGAGCCCTTGGCCACCCCGTCCTGCACCGACAGCACGATGCAGGGCTTGCCGAATCTTTCCATCAGACGAGAGGCGATGATCCCCACCACGCCCGGATGCCAGTTGTCCCCTTCCAGCACCAAAATCCGCGCCGCCAGCCGTTCCGGCTGCTGTTTCAGGCGTTCCAGCACCTCGCCGAGTATCGCCGCCTCCGCCGCCTGCCGCTCGACGTTGAGCTGCTGGATGTCCTCCGCCAGCGCTGCGGCCTCCTCCCCATCGGCGGTCAGCAGCAGCCCGGCCGCCGTTTCGGGGCTGCCCATCCGGCCCGCCGCATTAATCCGGGGGGCCAGGGTGAACACCGCTGTGGAAGCGGTCACCCGCTTGTCTCCCACCCCCGCGACCTCCATGAGCTTGGCCAGTCCCGGCCGCCGGCGCTCGTTCATCACCTGCAGCCCTCGGCGCACCAGCGTGCGGTTTTCCCCCCGCAGCTGCATCACGTCCGCCAGGGTGCCCAGCGCCACCAAATCGCCGTATTCCTCCATCATCTGGTCGGCGTCACCGTCCAGCGCGCAAATCAGCTTGAAGGCCACGCCCACACCGGCGTAGTCCTTGCAGGCGCTGCCGCAGTCCGGCCGGTGAGGATCCACCACCGCCACCGCCTGCGGCAGGGCTTCCTGCGGCTGGTGATGGTCGGTGATGACCACGTCCATCCCCAGCTCCGCCGCGTAGGCGGCCTCCTCCAACGCGGCGATGCCGTTGTCCACCGTTATCAGCAGTTTGGCGCCCATCTCCTTGAGCTTTTCCACCGAATCCCGGTGCAGGCCGTAGCCCTCGCCCTCTCGCTGCGGGATGTAGTACACCACGTCCGCTTCCCGCTTGGCCAGGAAGTCGTACAGCAGCGCCGTGGCGGTCACGCCGTCGGCGTCGTAATCGCCGAACACCGCGATCCGCTCGTAGCTGTCGATGGCCCTTTGAATGCGTTCCACCGCCGCGTCCATATCGGCAAAGGCGAACACGTCGTCTCCGATCTCCCCATTGACCAGGAAATCGGTGGCCTCTTCCAGGTTGGTGACGCCCCGCGTGGTCAGCAGCAGGGCCAGAAAGGGATGAATCTCACATTCTTCCGCCAGATTTGCCGCCAAATCGCCGTCCGGCTGCGCTACGGTCCATCGTTTCACGCTCATAATCCCTCTCGCCCCGTTCCTCTCCACGGCTTTGCGCCATATACATAATATTGTATTCTACCATTTTTTTGCCCAATATTCAACACGTTGTTGCAAATCTTCCAGGCGCTCCTGCATAAACAATAAAGTGAAAGGCAAATGAAAACGCAAATGTCAATATATTATATATTGAAAATTCCATAAAATGGTATTATAATTATGAGTGAAAGGTCGTGATTCCCATGGTTTTTTAAAACTCTAACGGATTTACAAAAATTGAGAGGGGAATTAAAGTGTCGCGGAAAAAACTATTATCATTTGTGATGGCAATATGCTTAGTAGTATTCCCGGTTTTAGCCGTCAAAGCCAAAACGGTTGAAGCTGGCGGTCTCTTTGCAAAAAAAATATATACTGACCTTATTTCCAGAATGGAGATAGCCACAGGAGATGAAACTATACCGGTTTCTATTTGGACTAAAGACATTGATTGCGATGAAAGTGCAATCGTAAAACAGGCGCAGAATAATGTCAACATCATTAAAAACAGCGCCACTAAATCTATTTCTCTTGCTAAACAACGTGAGCTACAAAGCCTAGTCTCGTCCAATGATAATGTAAGAGAGCTGAATGAAACCCAGCTCTTAATTGAAGCAAAGCGCAAAATATATGAAAATATTTATACCCAGGAAAATACTACCTCCGTAAAAACTATTTTATCCGATACCCAGTCCATCAAGGACTCGCAAGTGACATGGATAAGCCAATATACGCCTCTAATAAAGATGAACCTTACAAAGGATCAAATAAATGAATTGTCGAAATCCCCCCTGATCGAATACATGTATCTGGATGAGCATGAAATGATCGTACCCGATACAAATATCATTCCATTATCGGCCGCAAATGGCACAACCTCAGCATCTATTTGGCAGCAGGCCACGAATATCACGTACCTCAAATCCCGTGGCTATACCGGTTCTGGAGTTAAGGTTGGTTTGTATGATGGCGGAGTGCTGCGATATGCCGATCTAACTCAGAGTCAAAAAAATGTTTTTTCCACTTTGTACAGTTCAGGCAGATTGATCGCGGATCCCGCTGCTCCAACACAAGATCCGGGGCATGCTGCTCTTTGCGGCTCGATCATTGCGGCGACAAACGGGAGTATTCCCGGGATTGCACCAGGAGTTACCCTTTACTCAACGACCGGCTATGGTCGAGCCGGACAGGTTGAGGGCGCTATGGAATGGTTAATTTCTCAGGGCGTTCGCATAATATCCATGTCCGTATCTTGGGACGGAACTCATAATATGTATGATCCTTTATCAAAATGGTTCGATCATATAGCTATACAGCATGATATTACTACCGTTCAATCAGCGGGTAATGATGGAACCAGTGGCATCCCATACGGATGTATGAGTTACAACACTATATCCGTTGGTTCAAATGATGACAAAAATACGGCATCCAGAACCGACGACGTATGGTCGACTTTTTCTTCTTACAGCACGAATAGTTCGCTTCCAATGAAGCCAGACTTAGTTGCTCCTGGTGATGGTATTCAAACTCCGGCCGGGGACAATAGCGGTACCAGTTTGTCTTGCCCAGAAGTAGCAGGGGTAATCGCGTTGCTATATCAACTTCGTCCAGCCTTATCGTCCAATCAGGCTCTTACAAAAGCCATTATGCTCGCAGGAATAAATGCTTGTGGGCAGCTGATGGGAAGTTCTTCCGCTGGCGGAACCGCTACTGCCATGCTTGCTAAAACTGGTGCCGGGCTGCTGGATGCAAAAGCTGCATCATATATTGCTTCAAACAATCGGTATGCCGGGGTTACAATGGGAAGCAGTATGAGCACCTATACCAAAACATTTACTGTTTCCTCATCCGATACCTTAACACGAGTTTGTTTGGCCTGGTTAAAAAACAATCGGGTGAGCGGCAGTCATACGGTGCCAAGTACGCCGTCTAATCCGGCCTGTGCGGTACTATATTTGGAGGTTAAAGCTCCCAATGGGACAGTTTACAGATCGCAGAGAAGCAGCGGCAATGTCCAACTGATTTCTTTCAAACCGCCGGTGACAGGCACATATACGATAACGGTCAGAAAAATATCAGCGCCTTCTTCAGAACCCAATGTTTATTTCGGATTAGCATGGTATTAAAGGGGTGAAGTTATGAATAGGTCTTTGGCACTGCTCTGTTCTCTTTTTCTTACCTTGTTGTGTTTGGCAGGGTGTGAGAACAAATCAAATCCATCGAGCTATCAGGAAAACAGCGGACATAGTATAATAGATAGTGCAGAAGCCTCGACAGCTTCGTCGTCTGCAACAACAGTAGCAAGCGAGCCGGTATCCTCTCAAAAAATCCCTTATGTAGTAAGCGCCTCTATACGGGTGTTCTCAAGGGACACTGAGGTCTTTGAGGGAAAACTTATTCAAAGCAAAAGCCAGCTGGATCAACTTCAACTGGATAGCAACTATCCCACTGAAAAATATTCGGATGAATATTTTTCAGAAAAAGCCTTACTCATGCTCTATATCACACTAGAAAGCGGCTCCATGAAATTGCAAATAGACGATATTGCTGCAAATGGGGATTCTCTGGCTGTCCACTATACTTCAATATGCCCAAACCCGCACACCGCCGATATGGCATACTGGCGTGTACTGTTGGAAGTAAGCGGCGACGATGTTGAAGGCATCCGTTCTATAAGAGGAGAACGACGCAACGAAACCCTCCCCTCCTGAGTTTTTCCGATTATACGTAGCCAAAAGCCTTGGAGCGCCTTTTTCACGGAGAGCTCCAAGGCTTTCTAGGCTCTATAATAAATATTGGGGTAACGAATAGAGCATCTAGAAAATAAAAGTAGAGCATATTCGAAAAAACCTGTAAAATGGAATTGCTTAGACACCATTTTTGGAGGTAATCGAATATGCTCTACACTCATTTTACAGAAAAGTTGCTTGGATTAAAAGGGGTAATCGTAAAAAATATTACACAGCCCCCGGAATATACCTCAATAGACATTGAAATAGAACCGAAACCCCATAATTGTCCTTGTTGCGGTACCGCGACAAGAACAATCCACGACTACCGGCAGCAAAAAATCAAGGACATTCCTGCGTTTGGCAAGCATATCGTGCTGTATCTGCGAAAAAGAAGATACAAATGTCCAAACTGTGGGAAACGATTCTATGAAGCAAATGGTTTTCTTCCGAAGTATCACCGTATGACTAACCGGCTGTGTGCCTATGTAATACAGCAACTCACGGATGTCCGTTCTTTCTCCAGCGTCGCGCGGGAGGTTAACCTCTCTGTGTCTACGGTGATCCGTCTTATTTGATCTGGTACAATACGCACCACGTAAACTTCCCTCTGTGCTCTCCATTGATGAATTCAAAGGCAACACAGACAGAGAAAAATATCAATGCATCATCACGGATCCCGTTAACAGGCGGATCCTGGACATATTACCAAGCCGGGAAAAGCACAAATTAACGGCATATTTCAAGGGGTTTGATCGATCTGGAACAATGTACTTCGTTAGCGATATGTGGGCTACCTATGCGGATATATCGGATACATTCTTTAAAAATGCCACCTTTGTTGTGGACAAATACCATTACATACGACAGGTAATCTGGGCGTTTGAAGCTATTAGAAAAGACATTCAGAAACAACTCTGGCCTAGTAGACGCAAATATTTTAAGCGTTCCAGAACCCTGCTGAACAAGCGTTATGAATTTCTTTCCGATGAGCAAAGGCAGCAGGTGAATATTATGCTATATTCCAGTGAAATGCTGAGCAATGCCTATTGGATGAAAGAAAGTTTCTTAATGTTATTGGACTGCAAGGACAGCAACAGTGCTCGAAAGCAATTGTCTGATTGGGTAATGGCGGCATCCAATTCGGGAATAAAGCGGTTTGAAGAGTGCTCGAAAACCATGGTGAACTGGTCAGTAGGTATACTGAATTCCTTTGACTGCAGCTATACAAACGGCTTCACAGAGGGGTGTAACAACAAAATCAAGGTGCTGAAAAGAAACGCTTACGGCTACAGAAACTTTAACAGGTTCAGAAACCGTATCCTTCACATCTTTAACCACGACAAAAATGAGGTTGCGTAATCCCCACCTCATCCATGCAGTTTCATTTCATGGGCTTACCCCAACTATTGACATAGAGCCTGAAAAATCTGGACGACCTGCCCCATTGGTCCTGGCTGGACTAATCGAAAATAGCACAGAGGCGCCGGCTGCTTATACAGCAGCCGGCGCCTCTGTTATCGATGTCATTTTTAGACTGTTCAGACCAGCTTGTCCAGCTCGGTCGCAAACGTCTCGAAAGGCCGCGCCCCCACCAGGGTGGAAGCCAGCTTGCCGTCCTTGAACAGCAGGATGCTGGGAACGCTCTGTACATTGTAGGCGGCGGCTAGATCCGGCTCCTCGTCGATATCCACCTTCCCCACGGTCACTTTGCCCGCATAAGATTCCGCCACCTTTTCGATGACCGGCGCCACCATCTTGCAGGGCATGCACCAGGTCGCGAAAAAGTCCACCAGCACCACGCCGGGCTGCGCCAAGGCGGCTTCGAAATGATCGCTGTCGAAATGATTGACATTTGCCATAATTGCACTTCCTTTCTAGTACCCTGCGTCAGCTAAAACATGAGATAAACGCGCAGGGATTTTTTCGCCAGACAAGGCGGATGATTGAGAAAAGCTGCCGCTTTTCGAATGAAGACAACGCAGGATGGCGGAAAAAGCTCCAGCGTATATCCTCGCTTTTAGATGACGCCGGGTACTCGCCGCGCGAAGAATGCCTCCGCGCCGTTTTACCCTTTGGCCGCCTCTTGGGCGGCTATGAGTCCCTCGCCCACCGCCTTGGCAATCTGCAGCGGCTTGCCCGTGCAGTCGCCCGCAGCGTACAGGCCGGGAATATTGGTCTCCTGGCGGCGGTTCACCTTGACGAACCGACCGTCCAGCTCCAGGCCGGGCACCAGTGCGTCCGGGGCCATGACCTCCCGCAGAACGAACACCACGTCGCAGGGAATCTGCTCCCCGTCGGCCACGAACCCCTCCAGCCGGCCATCCCCCTGGATCGCCATGCTGCGGGCCGTCCGGTGGCCGATCCCCGGGGCCAGCCCGTCCAGCTCCTGGCGGGTAATCACCGTCACCCGCACGCCAATCCCCTGCAGGAAATTGGCTTCTTCCCTCAGATCGGCGGCGTTGCCGGTGACCACGGCGGTCTTGCCCCGGTAGAGCATCCCGTCACAGGTGGCGCAGTAGCTGACTCCCTGCCCCACCAGCGCCGCCTCTCCGGGCAGCGGCGTGCCGGCCATCGCGCCGGTCGCCAGGATCACCCGCTTGCCTTCCACCGGCGTGTCGCCGAGCCCCACCAGGAACTTGTCCTCGAGGGGCAGCACCGATACCACCCGGCCGGATAGGAAAGCCGCCCCGGCCTCCTCGGCCTCGGCGTGCATCCTGTCCAGCATCTCTCCGCCGGACAGGCCCCGCATCCCCAGATAGTTGTCCACCACCCGGGCGCGGAACAAGGGGTTGAGCCTGCGATCGTTGGTCAGCACGGCGCAGGTCTTGCCCCGTGCCGCGGCGTTGACCGCCGCCGACAGCCCGGCCGGGCCGCCACCGACGATCACAATATCATACGGCATCCGTCATCCCCGCCTTTCCAGTCGGCTTTTTTTCAGCAGCATGGAATTGGTCACCACCGACACCGAGCTGAAAGCCATGGCCGCCCCCGCGATGATGGGGTCGAGGAAGCCCAAGGCCGCCACCGGGATCCCGATGATGTTGTAGAAAAACGCCCAGAACAGATTCTGCTTGATTTTCCTCATGGTCGCCCGGGACAGCTGCACCGCCGTGGCCAGGGCGGAAATCCCGCCCCCCACCAGCACCACGTCTCCCGACTCCATGGCGATATCGGTGCCGCCGCCCATGGCAAAGCCCACGTCGGCCGCTGCCAGCGCCGGGGCGTCATTGATGCCGTCCCCCGCCATGGCGACCACCAGCCCTTCGGCCCGGTATCCCTCCACGGCCTCCACCTTGCCCTCGGGCAATACGCCGGCCACCACCTCGTCAATGCCGACCTGCCGGCCGATGGCCGCCGCCGTGCGGGGATTATCCCCCGTCACCATGATGGTACGGATCCCGAGCCGCTGCAGGGAATCCAAGGCGGCCCGGGAGGTATCCCGTACCGGATCGGCCACGGCGATAACCGCCGCCAGCCGATCGTCCACCGCCATGAGCAGCACGGTCTTTCCCTGCTCCTCCAGCGGCCGCACGTCGGTCTCCACGGCAATGCCCGCTTCCTCCATCAGCCGCCGGTTGCCCAGCCGGATGGTCTTTCCCTCCACCTGGGCGGATACGCCCCGCCCGGTCAGGGACTGGAAATCCTTCGCCCCGGCCAGCTCCCCGTCGAAACTGTCCGTCACCGCCCGGGCGACCGGATGCTCCGACAGCTGTTCCACCGACGCGGCCAGCCGCAGCGCTTCCCGCTCCGGCAGTCCGTAGGCGATCAAATCGGTCACCGTGGGCTTCCCCTCGGTGATGGTGCCGGTCTTATCCAGAATCATCACCTGAATCCGGCAGGCGGTTTCCAGCGCGTCGGCGCTCTTGATCAAAATCCCCATGCCGGCCGCCCGGCCGGTTCCCACCATCAGCGCCGTGGGCGTGGCCAATCCCAGGGAACAGGGGCAGGCGATGACCAGCACCGCTACCGCCCGGGTCACGGCCTGCGCTACATCCCGGGTAAGGAGCGCCGTCAGCAAGAAGGTCAGCAGCGCGATCCCTATCACCGCCGGCACAAAAATCGCCGATACCTTGTCCGCGATCCGCTGGATGTGCGCCTTGGAGGACTGGGCCTCCTCCACCAGCCGGATAATCCCGGCCAGCATGGTGTCCCGGCCCACGCCCTCGGCCCGGATGGTCAGCGCGCCCGCGCCGTTGACCGTGCCGCCGAATACCTTGTCGTCCGGCTGCTTGTCCACCGGCATGCTCTCGCCCGTGAGCATGGACTCGTCCACCGCCGATTTTCCGGTCAGCACCACGCCGTCCACCGACAGGCTCTCCCCCGGGCGCACCAGCACGGTGTCTCCCTGCACGACCTCCGCCGCCGGGATTTCCGTCTCCCTGCCGTCCCGCAGCACCGTCGCGGTCTTGGGCTGCAGGTTCATCAGCAGCTCAATGGCCGCCGAGGTCTTGCTCCTCGCCCGCGTCTCCAGCAGCTTGCCCAGCAGGATGAGGGTGATGATGATGGCCCCGCTCTCAAAATACAAATGCCCGCCGCCGGACAGCACGTTGTACAGGCTGTAGCCATAGGCCGCCGTGGTTCCTAGGGCCACCAGCACATCCATGCTTGGGCTGCGGTTTTTCAGCGACAGAAAAGCTCCCTTGTAAAACCGCCACCCCACCACGAACTGCACAGGCGTCGCCAGTATCAGCTGCAGCCAGCCATTGTGCAGGATATGGGTCAGATGGGCGTTCGGCGCCGCGAACATCAGCACCATCATCAGCATGAAGGGCGCCGACAGCACCGCCGCTATCACAAACGTGACGGTCAGCGCGGTCAATTCCCGCTTGCGGAAGGTGGCCTTGTCCTCCACCACGCTGTATCCGGAAGCGCGGATGGCCTTCTCCATCTTTTTGCGGTCGGTCCTGGCCGGATCGTAGGTGATTTCAGCCCGCTCGTTGGCATAGCTGACGGTCGCTTGATCCACGCCCTCCAGCCCCTTAAGAGCATGCTCCACCGCCGCGGAGCAGCGCACACAGGTCATGCCGCCGATTTGCAGGGTAATCGTTTCGGTCATAGCGTCCCTTTCTGCTTACCTCGCCGTGTAGCCGGCGGCTTCCACCGCCTTGACCAGCTCCTCTTTCCCGGTCTTGGCCGGCACATAGGTCACCTGGGCGCTTTTCGCCTCCAGGCTGACCTTTGCGCTTTTCACGCCCTTGACCGCTTTCAAGGCCTCCTGTACATGCTGGACGCAGTGCGGGCAGGTCATGCCCTCCACCTGCAGGGTCAGGGTCTCGGTTTTGTCAAACATTGTCGCTGTCTCCTTCCTCGGCTTGGGAATTTTCAAAGCCTTCCACGGCGGCGGCCCCGCCGTCCGCCGCGGCGTACTTTTCGATCTTCATCATATGGCCGGTGCCGATCAACACGGCCATGGCCACCGCCAGCACCACAAAACCGGCCTGCACGCCGATCCGTTTGCCCACACTCTTTTCCCGGGTAGAGCAAGCCAGTATAACCGAACGAACCCAGAAGGGCACCGGCAGCGCCGTCAGCAGCACCACATTGACATTCATCGCCGTGTATCCGCTTTCGGTAAACGTTCCCTCCAGCCCGCCGAAATTGACGATGGTCATCACCGCCGCAATCATGAAAGCGAAGCCGATCACCAGGAAAAACACCGAATCCCAGACATGCTGCCGATGCCGGCGGGTGTAGGACATGAGGGAATACACCCCCACGCCCAGCAGGACGGCCGCCGTCAGGAACAGAAGAACGTTGGATCGCACATAGGCTTCCTCCATTTGCCCCTCCGTATGCATCGCCGCCTGAAAAAGTACGGATATGACCAGGAGAAGCGCCGTCAGGCACTCATAAGCGATCGCCTTGGCAAATCGGGATATGTTCATGGGTATGAGCACTCCTTTCACACGTCCGCCGGCTGTCCGGCAGGCTGATATGTCCTTGTGGCGCCGCGTACGCTTTCGCGGCGATTTCTAAATAAGCGCTGAAAAAATCACGCCCGGCGGCTCAGCCTTGGCTTGGTGAGGAAATCTCCCGCACCAAGCCAACCACTGGATTTCATCATCGCTTACCTAGGCCATGACCTCCGCCTGGATCTGGGGCAGCAAAGCGGCGGCGGATGCCTTGTCGGCCACGTCGGTACCGTCCTTCATGGCACTGGCCGTGCCGCAGGCTGCCGCCAGCCGACAGCATTCCAGCTGGCTCTTGCCCTTGACAAAGCCGACGATATACCCCGCCAGCGTGCTGTCTCCGGCGCCCACCGTGGATTTCACCTCCACCTTGGGCACCATGGCGCGAATGGTCTCCCCCGGGCCGTTCTCGGTATCCCGGCTGACGCAGACCAGCCCGTTTCCTCCCAGGGATACCAGCACGTTTTCCACTCCCGCATCGGCCAGCCGCCGCGCCGCCGAAACCACGTCGGTGATGGTGGTGCCCGGCACCTCCACCACATGCCGCAGCTCGTGGATGTTGGGCTTGATGAGCCAGGGGGATATACGGCGGTACTGCTCCAAGGTGAACAAATCGGTGTCCACGGCCACCAGCGCCCCCGCGTTTTTCACCGCCAGAATCAGCTCCAGATAATCCTGGGGCGTGATGTTCTCCGGCAGGCTGCCGCCGAAGGCTACGATGTCCCCCGGCTTCATCCTGGACTGGATCAGGGCCATCAGCGCCCCCACCATCATGGTGGACATGGACAGGCCCTTGCGGTTGAGCTTGATCGTCTGCTCCTCATAGCGCAGGGTCAGGTTTTCCCGCACCACGCCCTCCACCTGGAGCACCTCATAGCGCAGCCCGTCCTTCTCGAGGTACCGGCAAAACTCGGCGTGGTTGTCCTTCCCCGCCACCGCCAGGCACAGGTTGTCCAATCCATAGGACTGCACGACCCGGGAGACGTTGATGCCCTTGCCTCCCACGCCCCGGCTTTCATCCGTCACCCGGTTGGCCTCGTCGGTGCGCAGGCCGTCCAGCCAGAGGGTGACGTCGATGGATGGGCTGAGGGTGACGGTGATAATTCCTCTGTGCATGTCGCTTCCCCTTTTCTGTCCCGTCCCCGCCGCCGTCTTTTCGGCGGTGGGGCCCGCAATATCCGCCGTTTGGCGAAACCTAGGTAAGCGATGATTTAATGGCGTGTGCGGATTGACGAGCACAATTTTGACGGTTTCAAGGCGAAAAAGCACCGAAAAGCGGACGCTTTTCAAGGTTTCTCAACGCAGAAACAGGTAAAATTTTCCGTCAAGGCGCTTGCGCGGGATTACATCATCACTTACCTAGCACCGGCTGTTACGCCCGGCGCCATTTCACGCCCTGGGGCGTATCCTCCAGGACGATGCCCTTGGCCGTCAGTTCGTCCCGGATCCGGTCCGCCTCCGCCCAGTTTTTGGCCTTGCGGGCGGCGGTGCGGGCCTCGATAAGCGCCTCGATATCCTCGTCCAGCAGCTCCGTCTTCCGATCGTACAGCAGCCCGAGCACGCCGGTCAGCTCCTCGAACAGCTCGCTCGCCGCCGCCACGTCCGCCCGTGCCGGCTGGGCACCCAACTTGACGTTGATGTCCCGCACCAGCTCGAACAGGGCCGCGATGGCATCCGCCGTGTTGAGATCGTCCTCCATGGCGGCGATGAATTGATCCCGCCGGGAGGCCAGCGCCGCGGCAAACGCCGGATCCCCGTCACCCTCGCCGGCGTTCCCGACGGCGAATTCCAGCGCGCTTTTGCAGTTGTACAGCCGATCGAGAGAGGCCTTGGCCTGCTCGATGATGGCGGTGTTGTAGTTGATGGGGCTGCGGTAGGAGGAGGAGATGAGGAAAAACCGGATGGGCTCATAGCCGTACTGTTCCGCCACATCCCGCACGGTGAAGAAGTTGTTCAGGGATTTGGACATCTTCTTGTTGTCCACGTTGATATACCCGTTGTGCATCCAATACCGGGCGAACGGCGCGCCGTTGCAGCATTCGCTCTGGGCGATTTCGTTTTCATGATGGGGGAAAATCAGATCCTGGCCGCCGCAGTGGATGTCGATGGTTTCTCCCAGATACCGGCGGGCCATGGCGGAGCATTCGATATGCCAGCCCGGCCGCCCGTCGCTCCAGGGGGAGGGCCAGCTGGGCTCTCCCGGCTTGGCCGCCTTCCACAGGGCGAAATCCATGGGATCCTCCTTTTCCTCCCCGACGGCAATGCGCGCTCCCGATTCCAAATCGTCCAGCGGCTGATGGGACAGCTTGCCGTATTCGTCAAATTTGTGAGTGCGGAAATACACGTCCCCATTGGCCGCCCGGTACGCATAGCCCTTTTCCACCAGTCCGGCGATGAGGCTCTCGATCTCCTCCATGTTTTCCGTGGCCTTGGGATGCACGGTGGCCTCCCGCACGCCCAGCCCCTTGGCGTCCACCCAGAACTCCTCGATATACCGGGCGGCGATCTCCTGATAGCCGACCCCTTCCTCATTGGCCCGGCGGATGATCTTGTCGTCGATGTCGGTGAAGTTCTGGACGAATTTCACCTCGTAGCCCCGCCATTCCAGGTACCGGCGCAGCACGTCGAACACGCACAGGGGCCGCGCGTTGCCGATATGGATGTAGTTGTACACCGTGGGGCCGCACGCGTAAATGCGCGCCACTCCCGGCTCCAGCGTCACCAGCTCTTCCTTTTGGCGGGTCAGGGTGTTGTAAATCTTCATGGGCTGCTTCTCTCTTTCCATACTGAATTCCGGTCGGGCCCTCCCGGGCCGCCGTCCTCCGTCTCGCTTTTCCGGAGGGCGGCGGCCTGCGGCGGACACTCCCGTATTGTTATTGAACGAACGCCGTCGGGTCCGGGGCGTCTCCCCCGGCCTTTTCGCCCAGCTGCGCTTCCAGCAGGGCGATCCGGTGCTCCAGGCGGCACAGCTCCTGGGCCACCGGGTCGGGAATATGCACCTGGTCGAGATCGACGATTTTAGCGCCGTTGCGCCGCACCACCCGGGCCGGTACGCCCACCGCCGTGGAATTTTCGGGAATGGCGTCAAGCACCACCGCGCCGGCGGCAATGCGGACATTGTCCCCGATGGTGATCGGCCCGAGCACCTTTGCGCCGGAGCCCACCATCACGTTGTTGCCCAGCGTGGGATGCCGCTTGCCCTTATCCTTCCCGGTTCCGCCCAGCGTTACTCCCTGATAAATGGTGCAGTCGTCGCCGATGATGGTGGTTTCCCCGATGACCACGCCGGTGCCGTGGTCAATGAACAGGCGGCGGCCGATTTGGGCAGCGGGATGGATTTCGATGTTGGTGCGCCGCACGCACCTCTGGGAAATCCAGCGGGCGATAAATTTCATTCTGTGCCGGTAAAACCAATTGGCTTTCCGGTGCGCGCGAATGGCCTTGAAGCCGTTGTACAGCAGCATGACCTCCAGGGCCGATCGGGCGGCGGGATCCCGCTCCTGGATAACGGCGATGTCTTCGCGCATGCGTTCAAACATGCAATGCCCATTCCTTTCTTACTTAGCAATAACACAAGGGAACCCTCGCGGCGGCCCCGGGGAACCGCCGCATAAGGTGAGGGAGCGCTCCCCCTCGCCTTATGAAAAACGCCTCCGTCCCGTCCAGCGTCCTACGCCTGGACGAAACGGAGGCGACTCGTCGCGGTTCCACTCCGGTTCGCGGAAAACGGGCGCTTTCACGCCGCGGCTTCCGCCTTGTTGGCCCGGTAACGGGGGCTTCCGCGCGAAGATACTATAAGGCGGGCTCTGCCGCCCGTTCCCTCCGCGGACTGACGGGTGCATTTCTCCCAGCGGGGCCGTCTGGAGCGCTTCCACCCGCGCCGCCTGCGGCGCGGCGCTCCCTCTCTGGGACGCCCGTGTGCCGGATACTTCTCCCGGTAAACGTCTGTAAGCGATATCAGGCAGCCGCTGCGGGCCGCTAGATAAGCGATGATAAAACCCAGTGGTCGCTGAGCCGCCAGGCACGATTTCTTCATCGCTTATCTATTGTCATTATAGTACGATCCGGCGGAAAAATCCACCTTTATTTTCCATTCAGCCGCCGCTGGTGAAATATTGCCGGTACGACCAGACGTACTGGAACCCGGAAATCACGGTCAGCACCACCGACACCCAGATGAGCGCCTGCCCCACCAGGGGCAGCACGTCGAACAGCCAGCCCGGCACCGCCGTTCCGGCCAGAAGCGTGTGCTCCCAGCTGCAGAACTCCAGCGCCGCCAGCATGTAAAGGATGGACGCGAACTGAGCCACCGTCTTGGCCTTGCCGGCCAGGCTGGCCGCGATAACGGTGCCGTCCTTGGCCGCCACCAGCCGCACGGAGGTCACCATGAACTCCCGCGTCAGGATGATCATCACCGCCCACACGTCCAGCCGCCCCGCCGCCAGGAAGCCGAGGAACGCCGCCGTGGTCAGCATCTTGTCGGCCAGCGGATCGAGAAATTTGCCAAGGTTGGTGATAAGGCCCCGGCTGCGGGCGATTTTCCCGTCGAACATGTCGGTCAGCGCCGCCGCGCCGAACACCAGCCCGGCCGTCAGATTGTGAAACGGAAACTCCCACAGCAGCAGCAGTAAAAATATAGGAGCCAGCAGGATGCGTATCACCGTCAGTTTATTGGGCAGATTCATCCACATACTCTCCCATCAGATCCCAGTCCATGGCATCCGTAATGTTGACCTGCACCAGCCTACCAGGCTGTACCGCACCGCGCGGGCAGGAGAAAAACACCTTGCCGTCGATGTCGGGGGCATCCCCCTGGCTGCGGCCGAACCAGCATTCCGCGTACCGGTCATAGCTTTCCACCAGCACCGGGATGGTTTTTCCGACCTGTGCCTGGTTATACGCGTCGGAAATCCGCGTCTGCTCCTCCATGACGATATCCCGGCGGCGCTGCTTTTCCTCTTCCTCGATCTGTCCGGGCAGGGAGGCCGCGACGGTCCCCTCCTCCGGAGAAAAAGCGAAGCAGCCCAGCCGCTCGAATTTTACATCCTGTATAAATTGACAGAGTTCTACAAATTCCGCCTCTCCCTCGCCGGGGAAGCCGGTCATCACCGTGGTGCGCAGGACGATGCCCGGCACCCTGTCGCGGATGCGGGCAATCAGCTCCCGCAGCGTGCGCGCGTCGCCTATCCGGTTCATGGCGGTCAGCACCTTGCCGCTGACATGCTGGATCGGGATGTCCATATAGTTCAGCACCTTGTCCTCCGCGGCCATGACGTCCAGCAGCTCGTCGGTGATGTGCTCCGGATAACAGTACAGCAGCCGGATCCAGCGGATCCCCTCGATGCCGCACAAGCCGCGCAGCAGCTGGGGCAGCCGGGCCTCCCCGTACAAATCGGTGCCGTACAGGGTGGTGTCTTGGGCCACCAGGATCAGCTCCTTCACCCCGTCGGCCGCCAGCTTCTCGGCCTCCGCGAGAAGGCTCTCCATCGGGCGGGAGCGCAGCCGGCCCCGGATGGACGGGATCGCGCAGTAGGTGCAGCAGTTGTTACAGCCGTCCCCGATGCGCAGATAAGCGAAAAAGCTGGGGGTCGTCTGCAGCCGGTCGCCTTCCAGGCTCCAGCAGTCCTTGGCGGGGAACCGGACGGTTTTCTCCCCGCCCATCACCCGGCGCACCGCCTCCACAATATCCCCGTTGGCGCCGAGGCCCAGCACGCCGTCGCATTCGGGCAGCTCGGTCACCAGTTCCTCCTGGTACCGCTCGGCCAGGCAGCCGGTGACGATGATGCGCTGAATCCGCCCCTCCTGTTTCAGCTGGGCGAATTCCAAAATATTCTCGATGGATTCCTTTTTGGCGTCCTCGATGAAGCCGCAGGTGTTGACAATCACCACGTCCGCCAGGCCGCTTTCCGCCACCAGTTCAAAGCCGGCCTGCTCCAGCTTGGCCAGCATCAGTTCCGCATCCATCTGGTTCTTCGGGCAGCCGAGAGATACCATTCCCACTTTACATGTCATAGGTTGTACTCCACTTTTCTTTTGTCCCGTCAGTCCCCGCTGTCCTCCTGATCCGACAGGGCGGCTTCCATGGCCCGCCGGACGGCGTCGCCGCCGAAGCCGTAACGGGCCAGCGCCGCGGCGGTCTTCCGGCGGGCGTTTTCGTCATACAGCCTATTATAGTATTTTTTGCGCAACAGTTCAAGTGCCTGTTGTCCGTCGTCGGTTTCCGCTTCCTCCATGGCCTCGGCCGCGGCCTCCTCCGCCAGGGCGTGGTCAATCCCCTTGCCCGTCAGCTCCTGCGCCAGGCGGCGGCGGGGATAGTGCTTTCTGGCCAGCAGGTCCCGGGCCAGCCGGCGGGCGTAGGCCTCGTCGTCCACCAGCCCCAGCTCCTCCATGCGGGCCGCTGTCTCCTCCGCCGCCTGCGCGCCCGCCGTTTGGCGCAGCTTCTGCTCCAGCTCCCCGCGGGAGTGATCCCGCATGGACAGCAGGTACAGCGCTTTTTCCCGCGCCCGCCGCCGGCTTCCGGCTTCCAGCAGCTCCCGCAGCTGATCGTCGTCGATCCGTCCTCCCATCCGATAGGGCGATTCGTCGAAGGCCGCGGCGTCCACCGTTACCGCCGGTTCCCCGTCCAGATACAGCTGATACAGCCGCCCCCGCCGCTTGCGCACATCCGTAATGATCATACCGCGCCTCTCCTTACCAAAAAAGAATAGGGCGGTTTTCTAAAACCGCCCCCAGCGTGTCGACAAAGTCGACACGCTGCTGGACGGGGATGCCGGATCGCGACGGCTCGTTATACTCGCCTTGCTCCCTCTATCCCCGCTGGCGGAGCGTTCGCTCCGCCCGACCACGCCCTGCTCTTAAAAAATAGCGGAAACACACGTGTTTCCGCTATTTTTCGCCTATAAGGTGTGTTTGCGAGGCACATGTCCTCGCAAACACCGATCGGTAACCCGCCTCCGCTTTTTTCGTTTCACGAATGACGGATTCCCTTTTTCGACAGACTGAGGGCGGTTTTCTAAAACCGCCCCGTCTTTTATTCCGCTGCTTTATTCGTCGTCCACCACAATGTCGATGGCCGCCTTGGCGGCGGGCGCGGACATTTTGGCAGCCGCCGCCAGCGGGATTTCCACCGGCTCACGGTTGGTCTTGGTCCGGGAAGGGTTGAGCTTGTCGAGGTTGGCCCGCACCAGCGCCTCGATTTCCGCGGTCAGCTCCGGGTTGCCCTTGAACAGCTCCTTCACATTGTCCCGGCCCTGGCCCAGCCGCTCCTCCTTGTAGGAGAACCAAGCGCCCGACTTCTGCACGATGTCCAGCTTGACCGCCAGATCCAGCAGCTCCCCTTCCTTGGAGATGCCTTCGCCGTACATGATATCGAACTCCGCCTCCTTGAAGGGCGGGGCCACCTTGTTTTTGACCACCTTCACCCGGGTATGGGCGCCGATGGCTTCCGACCCGGCCTTCAGCGTTTCGGTGCGGCGCACGTCCAGCCGGACGGACGCGTAGTATTTCAGCGCGTTGCCGCCCGCGGTCACCTCGGGGTTGCCGTACACCACCCCCACCTTCAGACGCAGCTGGTTGATAAAAATCGCGATGCAGTTGGATTTGGACACCGCGCCGGCCAGCTTGCGCATGGCCTGGGACATCAGGCGGGCCTGCAGCCCCACATGGCTGTCCCCCATCTCGCCCTCGATTTCCGCCCGGGGCACCAGCGCGGCCACCGAGTCGACCACCACGATGTCCAAAGCCCCCGACCGGATGAGCGCCTCGGCGATTTCCAGCGCCTGCTCACCGGTGTCCGGCTGGGAGACCAGCAGGGAGTCCACGTCCACCCCCAGGGCCCCGGCGTACACCGGATCGAGGGCGTGCTCCACGTCGATGAACGCCGCCTCGCCGCCCTTCTTCTGGGCCTCCGCCACGGCATGCAGCGCCAGGGTGGTCTTGCCCGACGCCTCCGGCCCGTAAATCTCGACGATACGACCGCGGGGCAGGCCGCCGATGCCCAGCGCCGCATCCAGCGCCATGGAGCCGGTGGGAATGCATTCCACGTTCATGCCCACGTTCTGCCCCAGGCGCATGACCGCGCCCTTGCCGTAATTCTTCTCAATCTGCTGCAGGGCGGCCTCCAGGGCCTTCTTGCGCTCATCCCCCACGGCCGCCTTCACGCCCGCCTTTTCAGGAGCTTTCTTCTTGACATCCGCCATATCGTCATCCTTCTTTCCAAAGCGCTTGATTCAAACGCGCTCATATGTTCGATTTCGTTTTCTATTATACGAGATCCATACGGAAAAAGCAACCGATTCGGCGAAAAAAGCAAACATTCGTTCGAAATTATTCGCGTTTATTTTCTCCAGCCGACGACGACCCGCTGGATTCCGCCCAAATCCTCGAGGATTTCCAGCCCCGTCAAACCGACCTCTTCAAACAGCGCGGACACCGCGGCCGCCTGCCCGGCCCCCACCTCCACGGCGCAGAAGCCGCCGGGGCAGAGCTTGGCTGCCCAAACCCGGGCGATTACCCGGTAAAAGACCAAGCCGTCGCCGCCATCCAGCGCCATGCGGGGCTCCCGCCGCACCTCCCGCATCAGGGAGGGCAGCTCCGCCGCCGGGATATACGGCGGGTTGGCCAACACGGCCTGATAGACGCCGCCGAACCGCTCCCCGTCCGCCAGCACATCGGCCTGGATGGGCCACACGCGATACGCCGGATACCGGGCCGTGTTCTCCTTCAGATAGACGAACGCCTCGTCGGACAGCTCCACCGCCGTCACCGCTGCCGCCGGATACAGGCTGCACAGCCCCAGCCCCACGCAGCCGCTGCCCGCGCACAAATCGAGCACCCGCGGAGCGTCCCCGCCGGGCACCAGGGGCAGCCGGGCCGCCGCCGCCTCGCAAAGCAGCTCGGTGTCCGGCCGGGGAATCAGCACCCCTTCCCCCACCGAGAGTGTCAGCGTCAGGAACTCCCAGTTTCCCAGAATATACTGAAGCGGGCGGCCGGCCGCCCGATCCTCCGCCGCGTCCCGCACCGCCCGCTCCTTGTCGGCGGGAACGGTCCGGGCGTTCAGCCGGGGGGAGGTACCCCGCGGCAGCCCACCCACATCCTCCAGCAGACAGACGGCGTCAAAGGCCGGGCTGTCACACCCGGCCTCCCGCAGCCGCCGTTCCGTTTCGGCATACAATTCTCGGTATTCCATCGCCGCCCTCACCAGTTGTCGGCTTCGGGGTCGGCGGGGATGACCTCTTTGAGCGCCGCGATGGCGCACTCGATCATGCTGTCGTCCGGCTCCTTAGTGGTAATATGCTGCAGCCACATGCCGGGGGCCGAAATGGCTTTGGTGAACCAGTTGGTCTTGCGTCCCGCCAGCTTGATAAGCTCATAGCCGATCCCCACCACCAGAGGAATGGTCAGCAGCTTGATAGCGGTGCGCAGCAGCGGATCGTCCACCCGGATAATCATGGAGACAATCACGCCGATGAGCAGCATCAAAATCATGAAGGAGGTGCCGCAGCGGGGATGGAAGCGCCGCTGCTTGCGGACGTTCTCCACCGTCAGCTCTTCCCCCGCCTCGTAACAGAAAATGGCCTTATGTTCCGCCCCGTGATACATAAACACCCGCTTGATGTCCTTCATCAGGGACACCAGCAGCATATAGCCGATGAACAGCAGGATCCGGAACACCCCCTCGAACACGCCCCGCAGCGCGCTGCTGTCCAGCGCGGGCACGGCGCCCTTGAGAAGCGTATACAAAAAGGACGGCAGCCACAAAAACAGCCCGATGGCCAGGGCCACCCCCAGAATGGAGCTGAGCACCATCAGGAAGGTCATGAGCACCTTCTCGCCCTTGCTTTCCTCCTTGGCAGCTTTCTCCGCCGGCGGGGCGGCGGGAACAGCCGGCGCGGCCTCCTCGGCCCCGATCTCCGCCACGCTCACGGCAGCCTCCGGCAAACCGCAGGCCGCGGCGGTATCCTCCTGTGCCATTTCGGCGGCGAGGACCACCTCCTGCTCCCGTTCCAGAGCGCTCTGCGCGTCCGGGGCGGTGGATATGGCGAACGCGCCGGCCGGCGGCTCCTGTTTATCCTTTTTGCCTTTTGGCGGTTCCTCCTCGTCCTCCAAGCCGCTGAGTTCGGCGGAGCGCATCAGGCATTTATACCCATACCGCAGGGAATCGATGAAGTTGAAAATGCCCCGGATAAAGGGAGCGCGCAGCACCTTCGGCTTATGGCCTCCGGCCGTGGGCCAGCTTTCCAGCACGATTTCTCCCGAAACGTGCCGCACGGCCATGGAGGTGGTCTCCGGCCCGCGCATCATAATCCCCTCGATGAGGGCCTGCCCGCCGATGGAGGTCTTTTTCCCGGGACAAGCGTTCTTGGTGTTCTGAGACATAATCGTTCCCTGTGCCTTTCCTTTATTAACAGCGCGGGGACTGCCCGCTTTTACACCGCTGGTATTCTCTTAAGACAACGCGGGCGCGTCGGGCGGGGCCACCGGCAGGGTGATGATCACCGTGGTGCCGACGCCCTCCTCGCTCTCGATGTCCAGCCGTCCCTTGTGTCGCCGGATGATTTCGTCCGCCAGGGCCAGGCCGATGCCGGAGCCGGGACGGGTTTTATTGGCCTTGTAGAACTTGTTTTTGATATTCGGCAAATCCTCCTTGGAGATGCCCACGCCGGTGTCGCTGACCACAATCTGCACGTGGCCGCCCATATCCGCCGCCTCCACCCGGATTTTCCCGCCGGCGTTGGAATATTTGATAGCGTTGTCCAGCACGTTGATGAACACCTGCTTGAGACGGTCCCGATCCCCCAGCACCGGCTGTATATCGGGCGCCTCCACATACTGCATGGCGATCCCGCTCTTTTCCGCCCGGTCGCGGAACAGAAAGACCGCCTCCTCCAGTTCGGCCACCACATCGGTGCGGCCGAACTTCATCATCAGGTGCCCGCTCTGCATCCGGGAGAAATCCAGCAGCTCTTCCACGATGCCGGACAGGCGTTCCGCCTCCCCGGCGATGACGTCCAGCCCCTTTTCCATCATCTCAGTGTCGTCCGGCCCCACCTGGCGCAGGGTCTCGCTCCAGCCCTTGATGGCGGTCAGCGGGGTGCGCAGCTCATGGGAGACGGAGGAAATAAAGTCGTTTTTCATCCGCTCCGCCGTGTCGATTTCCCCCGCCATATAGTTGAGAGTGTCGCACAGCTCGCCGATTTCGTCGTCGTATTTTTTCTCGATACGGAAGTCATACTCCCCCAGGGCGATCCGCCTGGCCGCCCGCCCGATTTCAGTCACCGGGTTGACGATGGAGCTGATAAAATACGAGCTGGACAAGGCGACGAAAAACACGATGACCACACCGAACAGCAGCATGACGCCCACCAGAATCCAAACCTGCCGATCCACCAGGGTCAGCGACACCACATAGCGCAGCGCCCCGATCACATTGCCGTTTTGATCCCGCTCCAGCAGGGTATAGGCCATGACGTTTTCCCGGTTGGCGTTTTTGCCCGTCCAGACGCCCCTGTCGTTGGAGCCCGCCTGCAGCGCCCTTTTGAAATCCTCCATGTTCAAATCGATCGCCGGCACGAACCCGGTGGAGGAAATCAGAGCGGCGCCGGTTTTGTCCAGCACCTGCAGCTCCATCTTCTCTTTATTGTTGAATCGTTCCACCAGCTCCTGGGCCCGCTGGGACAAATCCACCGTTCCCGCGGACAGGTTGCTGAAGGCGACGGACATGGATACGGAATTGCGGTACGTCTCCGCCCGGTTGCTCAAAGCTGTCTCCACGCCCTGGTAATAGTACGAACGCACCGCCACCATAAAGGCGATTTCCACGATGACCAGGAAACCGACGATGACGGCAAACCCGTTGACCATCCAGCGCCGGGTGATCCCTTTGCGCATACGCCGCGCCTCCTTTTCCCGTCAGAATCAGGCCTTCGCCCCGTCGGCGCTCCATTTATATCCCATGCCCCAGACAGTCAGGATATACTTGGGGGCCGAGGGATCGTCCTCGATCTTCATCCGCAGGCGGCGGATGTTGACGTCCACGATTTTTTCTTCCCCGAAATACTCTTCTCCCCACACCCGGGTCAGGATTTCGGTACGGCTGAGCGCCTTGCCCGGATTGGTGAAGAAATATTCCATAATTTGAAATTCCACCTGGGTCAACTCCACCGGCTGGCCGTCCTTTTTCAGGGTGCGGCTGCGCAGGTTAAGCACAAAAGCGCCCGATTCGATTTTTTCCAGATAATTGACCTCGTTGCGGCTGCGCACCGCCGTCACCCGGCGGTAAAGGGCGTCCACCCGGGCCACCAGCTCCGACGGGCTGAAAGGCTTGGTCACATAATCGTCCGCCCCCATCATCAGGCCGCCCACCTTCTCCATCTCCTGGGTGCGGGCGGTGAGCATGATGATGCCCATGGTCTCGCTGCGCTGGCGCAACTCTCGGCAGACGGCGAAGCCGTCCATGCCCGGCAGCATGATATCCAGCAGGGCGATGTCCACGCCGCCCTGCTCCGCGTCGTATTTTTCGACGGCCTCTTCCCCCGAGCCGGCCTCCACGACCTCATAGCCCGCCCGCTTGAGATTGATCACCACGAACTCGCGGATGGACGTCTCGTCCTCGCAAACCAGGATCTTTTTCACCGCATGTCCCCGTCCTTTCCCACACTCTAGCAAAACGCCGCTTTCCTATAAGATCCGCCGCTATTACTGAAACAGCAGCCTGGTCACAATCACCTGCACCGCCTCCCGGGACGTCAGCCCATACGCGTTGTCCTGGTCGAACCAAAAGGCATATTGCACACTTTCCGTATAGCCCATGCCACTCCCATGTCCGCTGCTGCCGAACGGCTCAAACTTCTTGTCCGGATCCTCCGATACCGACTCGTTATCCTTATATATCCGGACAGCCATAAACGGCTCGCCGATTTGCCCGTTTTCCATCGGCTTGAACCACAGGGTGCGGTCGGCTTCGGTGTACAGGGTGGTGAACCGCTCCTTCCAGCTGTCGTCGATACGCACATAATAGCCGTCGGCCAGATTGAGCACCGTGTTGAATTTCAGCTTGGCCGTCTGGGCGGCATAATCCCAGTCATACCAGCCGGTCAGCCACATGGTTTCCTTGGGGTCCTCGGTTTCGTAATAACCGGGCAGCCGGTTGCACAGGGGAATCTCCACCCGGCCGTCGGCGTCGATGTCCCGGGCGGCCATGCCGGACGAGCGGGCCGTCGCGCTGGTGATGTTCTTGCTGGTATCATAAAACGGGGCGTTCAGCCGGCCGTGATCCCAGTAGACCAGCTCGGTAATGGTGGTGTTGGCGTCCTTGAGCGCGTCGATATACACCCCTTGGATGCCGTCCGCCAGCCGGCCCATCTGCACCGTGCCGAATTGGTTGATATACCCGTCCAGGCGCACCGCGCCCTTTTCCACCAGCTGGCCGTCCTGCAGGCCCTTGAGCCGGGCGGTGGTCACATTATTGCCCTCCAGCCGCATCAAGAGCAAATCGTCCCGCCCCGAGGAGGTGACGTCCCCGACGAACAGCTGGGTATAAACATTATCGGTGGACAGCGGGGTGATGGTGTCCCCCGCCAGGGAGTAGACGTGCAGCTGCTGATCCCGGTTGTTATAAATGCTCCAGCCGGCCATCAGCTCCTCGATCCCGTCCCCGTCCAGATCGCCGAACACCACCCGCTCGATATCGGTGCTCAGCCCCTCCACGTCGCTGACCGAGGTCCAGTCGCCGTCGGTCTGACGCAGCAGGTTGATGTGCGTGTTGGCGGCGGCCCCCTTCTGCGCCACCTGGTAAAAGGCGAGGGCCACGTCGTTGGCCGCCGACTGCTTGGAAGCGGTATCGAGCCGGCCGCTGTTCAAATCGGTCAGGATAAAGGCGGACGTATACTCGCCGCCCTTGGGATATTTCAGGGTGTAGTTCGTGCTGGCACCCTTGCCGTACCGCGTCTGGATAAACTCGTCCAGGGCTTGTTGAATCTGCTGTTCCTCGCCCTGGAGTTTTGGGGGAATCAAATACGCGTCCACGTCCATGCTGCAGCCGGCCAGCAGCAGCGTTGCCGCGGCCAGCAGAGCGGCCAAAGCGCCGCGCTTCATACACAATCCCCCTTTCGGTCGCGGGATGAAACCCCGTCTGAAAAACACGGCGCCACCCCGCCGTCCGTCGTCCTTTTTCCGCGGCAGGCGGCCCCATGCGCCGCCGATATGAAAAACGCTCCCACCCGCCGGGGGTGCGAGCCTCGTTTTCCGTTTTATTATACCCGCTGCGCCTACTCTTGTCAATAATATGGCCGGCTCTATTCGTCGGGCTGTTCGGCCAGCGCGGCGGCCACCAGCGCGGCGGTTTCGTCCTCGTCCAGGGCGTCCCGGCGGGAGAACGCGGCCAGATATTCCACGTTGCCGTTGGTGCCGTGGATGGGCGACACGGTCAGCCCCCGCAGAAACAGCCGGCTGTCCCGCGCGGCGGCGGCCAGGGAGAGCAGCAGAGGCGGCAGAATGGCCGGATCCTTGACGATGCCGTTTTTCCCCAGCTGCCGGGGTTGGGCCTCGAACTGGGGCTTTATCAGGCAGAGACATTCCCCGTCCTCCCGCAGCACCCGATCGGCGGCGGGGAAAATGCGCTTGAGGGAAATGAAGGAAACATCGGCCGTGACCAGCTGACAGGGCAGCGGCGCGGCGCCGAAGGCCTCCAGCTGTTCGAGCGTGAGGTTCCGGGCGTTGGTGCGTTCCATCACCGTGACCCGCTCGTCCTCCCGCAGCTCCCAGGCAAGGATGCCATAGGCCACGTCCACCGCAAACACATGTGCGGCCCCGTGCTGCAGCAGGCAGTCGGTGAAGCCGCCGTTGGAGGCGCCGATATCGCACGCCGTCATCCCCGCCGGATCCACGGCGAACACATCCAGCGCCTTGGCCAGCTTGTAGCCGGAGCGGCTGGCGTATTTGCGCGCCTTCTCCTTGAGGGTGAGCAGACTGTCCGCCGGCACAGGGGTGCCGGGCTTGTCCGCCGGGACGCCGCCGAGGAATACCCGGCCGGCCATGATCAGCCCGGCGGCCTCCTCGGCGGAGATATGAAACTGTTTGGCCGCCAATGCGTCCAGCCGGATGGTTTCCATGGGCGATTCCGCCTTTCCTGTCAGCGCGGGAGCGAGCCCGGCCGTAAAAGAAGTGTACCGCCCCCCGGCGCGGCTGTCAACCCTGCTCTGTCATTTTCACAGAAATTCGGCAATAGCGGTGGACAACCCGCCTAAAATGGGATACAATATGACCCATATACCGTCCCCCGTGTCAGGGGTGAAAGGAGCGAAACCGATGGAACGATGGGACCTGCGCGATGGGGAGGGAAACCCCACCGGCGAAACGATGGAGCGCGGCGAGCATTTGAAGCCCGGCCAATACCATCTGGTCGTGCATATATGGATCATCGACGGACAGGGCCGCCTGCTGATTCAGAAACGGGCCGCCCACCTCAAGCTGATGCCGGATATCTGGGCCGCCACGGGCGGTTCCGCCGTCGCGGGGGAGGACAGCCACACCGCCGCCGCCCGGGAGCTGCGGGAGGAGCTGGGCATCGAAACCGCTGGGGAGGATCTGCGCTTTGCGGGCCGGATCCGGCGGCGCAATTCCTTTACCGATATCTGGGTGCTTCGTCGGGATGTGGAGCTGTCCTCCCTGAGGCTTCAGACGGAGGAGGTGGCGCAGGCCAAATGGGTCACCCGCACCGAGCTGATGGATATGGTGGCCCGCCGGACGTTCCACCATTACGGCCGGCCGTATTTTGAGCTGGTGCTCCAAGCCCTCTATCCGGGCGAAGGCTGAACCGCGCAGAAAGGATTTTCACACCATGACCACCTTATATATTTCCGATTTGGACGGCACGCTGCTGCATGACAACCAGCAGGTGTCGCCTTTTTCCGCTTCCGTCATCAACCGGGCCGTTGAGCGGGGGCTGCTTTTCTCCCTGGCCACCGCCCGCAGCCTCATCGGCCTCGGGATGCTCGACCTGCAGGGCATCCATTGGAACACCCCGCTGGTGCTGATGAACGGGGTCATGCTTTACGACATGGCCTCCCGCGCCATCCTGCAGAGCTGCGAAATGCCGCCGGACGCGGTGGCCGCGGTGCTGGCCGCCTGCGCAGCCGAAGGGAAGAACCCCTTTCTCTACCGGGTGGAGGACGGCCGGCTGCATGCCTGCTTCACCGAACTGACCTCCGAGGGAGAACGGGTCTTTCTGGCCAAGCGGGGCGCCCGGTTTCCGGAATGCTTCCGGCAGCGTCCCGCCTACGGCGAGGGGGCGGGGGTCTATTTCTCCCTGCAGGACGCATACGATCGGCTGGACCGGATCCGAGACCGGCTGACCGCCCTGCCCGGCATTGCCTGCACCCTGTATAAGGACAATTATATGGAAAACAACTGGTATCTGGAAGTTTTCAGCGCCGAAGCGGGCAAGGACAAGGGCGCCCGGCGGCTTCAGGCGCTGATCGGCGCCGACCGGCTGGTGGCTTTCGGGGACAACAGCAACGATCTGCCCCTGTTCGCGGCGGCCGATGTGGCTTGCTGCGTGGCCAGCGGCCGGCCCGACGCGCGGGCCGCCGCGGATGTCATCGTGGCCGGCAACAACGACGACGGGGTGGCCCGTTACCTGGCGGCCCTGCCGGAGCTGGCCTGAGCGGCCGGCGGGCTTTATCAAGAGGAGGAATCGCCATGCTGACGAAATGGCTTGTCAAAACGTTCGTCAAACGTCCGGAGGATACGGACGACGAACGGGTACGCTATACCTACGGCCGGCTGGCCGGGGCCGCCGGGCTGACGGCCAACGTGCTGCTGTTCGCCGCGAAGCTCGCCATCGGGGCCCTGTCGGGCAGCGTGGCCATTCTGGCCGACGCGTTCAACAACCTGTCCGACGCCGGCTCCTCCATCGTCACCCTGGTGGGCTTCAAGCTTTCCTCCGCGCCCCCCGACGCGGAGCATCCCTTCGGCCACGGCCGGATGGAATACCTCTCCGCCCTGGGGGTGGCGGCCTTGATCATGGCCGCCGGCTTCGAATTGTTCCTGTCCGCGGTGGATAAGATCCGGCACTCCGCCCTGCCGGAGTTCGGGGTGCTGACCATCGTCGTGCTGGCGCTGGCCATCGCGGTCAAGCTCTGGATGGCGCTGTTTTACAAGAAAATCGGGAATACTATCCGTTCGGAGGCCCTGAAGGCCAGCTGCGCGGACAGCCGCAACGATGTCATCTGCACCGGCGTGGTGCTGCTCACCTCCTTGATCGGCTGGCTGAGCGGCGTGGCCATCGACGGCTATGTCGGCCTGCTGGTGGCCCTGTTCGTCATCTGGTCGGGCTTCACCGTCATCAAGGAAACCGTGTCTCCCCTGCTGGGGCAGGCGCCCGACCCGGAGATGGTGCAGGACATCAAAAACACGGTGATGGCCCATCCGGGCATCATCGGCGTGCACGATCTGATGATCCACAACTACGGCCCCGGCCGGCTGGTGCTGTCCCTGCACGCCGAGGTTTCCTGTCACGAGGATATGATGCGCAGCCACGATCTCATCGACTGCGTGGAGCGGGAGCTGAGCCGGAAATACCGGGCCATCGCCTGCATCCATATGGATCCGGTGGACAGCGGCAACGAAGAGGTGGAGGCCCTGAAAATCACGGTGGAAACCATTCTGGAGGACATCGATCCCCGCCTGACCATGCACGATTTCCGGGTGGTGTTCGGAGAAACCCACACCAACCTGATTTTCGACGTGGTGGCCCCGTTTGATTTCAAGGACGAGGCCAGCGTCAAGGCGGAGCTGCAGCGGCGGGTGACGGTGGTCAATCCCCAGCTGTTCACCGTGGTGACGGTGGAGCACAGTTTTACGTAAGACGCCTTGCGGCGCAAGAAGGGATGTCTCATGGCAGGCTATGTGTTCTATAACGGTTTCTGGAACCCCGACGGCCCCCCGGAGGTGGTGCGCTCCCTGACAGCCGCCGCGGCGGCCAGGGGAGCGTTGTGGACCCCGCTGCCCAACACGGCGGTGACGGCGGAATTCACCGGTGAGCGGCGGGAACGGGCCCTGCGCGTTCCGCCGCTTCAAGCGGGAGACTACGCCCTGTTCTGGGACAAGGACGTGCGCCTGGCCCGGGCCCTGGAGGCGATGGGCGTGCGGCTGTACAACACGGCGGCGGCGGTGGCCGTCTGCGACGATAAGGCGGCCACCCATCTGGAACTGGCCCGCCGGGGCGTTCCCATGCCCCGCACCCTGGTGGCCCCCATGACCTATGTGAACATGGACGCGCAGGGGGACGCGTTTCTCCGCCGCGGGGCGGAGACGCTGGGCTTTCCCCTGGTGGTCAAGGAATGCTTCGGTTCCCTGGGCGGGCAGGTGTACCTGGCCCGCGACCGCGGCCAGCTCTGCCGTCTGGCCGATACCATGGGACCCAAGCCGTTCCTGCTCCAGCAGTTTGTCGCCGCGTCCGCCGGGGAGGACAAGCGGCTATACGTGGTGGGCGGCCGGGTCGTCGCCGCCATGCGCCGCCGGTCGGAAACGGATTTCCGCGCCAACATCGGGAACGGCGGTCATGGGGAGGCCTGTTCCCCCACGGCGGAGGAGGAGAGCCTGGCCCTGGAATGCGCCGCCATCCTGGGCGCGGAAATCGCCGGGGTGGATCTGCTGCAATCCGAGACCGGTCCCCTGGTCTGCGAGGTGAACTCCAACGCCCACTTCGCGGCGCTGACCGCCTGCACCGGCGTGGATGTGGCGGGCCTCATCGCGGACTATGTCCTGCAGCGGGAGGAATAAACCGTATTGTGTTTCCCCCCGATTGATGGTATACTTACCCTGTTTGTCAAATACACGCATGTTGCGGAATACCTGGAGGAACCATGATTACTGTTTCGGATGTCAGCCTGAGCTTCGGCGGGCAGAACCTGTTCACCCACGTCAACCTGAAATTCACGGGAGGGAACTGCTACGGCGTCATCGGCGCCAACGGCGCGGGGAAATCCACCTTCCTGAAAATCCTGGCGGGGGAGCTGGAGCCCTCCACCGGCGAGGTGGCTATCGATCCCAAAACCCGCATGTCGGTGCTCAAGCAGGATCACTACGCCTACGACGAATACACCGTGCTGGACGCCATCATTCTGGGCAATCCCCGCCTGTATGAGATTATGAAGCAGAAGGATGCCCTGTACGCCAAGGAGGATTTCACCGAGGAAGACGGAGTGCTGGCCTCCGAGCTGGAGGGTGAGTTCGCTGAGCTGAATGGCTGGGAAGCCGAGACCGAGGCCGGTCGGATTCTGCAGGGGCTCGGCCTGGACACCTCCCTGCTGGAAAGCCCCATGGCGGCGGTGGCCGATAAGGAGAAGGTGAAAATCCTGCTGGCCCAGGCCCTGTTCGGCCAGCCCGACATCATCCTGCTCGACGAGCCCACCAACCACCTGGACATCGCCTCCATCCGCTGGCTGGAGGACTTCCTGATGGACTACATCGGCACGGTCATCGTGGTCTCCCACGACCGGCATTTCCTGAACAATGTCTGCACCCATATCGTGGACGTGGACTACAACAAAATCAAAATCTACGTGGGCAACTATGACTTCTGGTACGAATCCAGCCAGCTGATGCAGCGGATGATGAAGGATCAGAACAAAAAGAACGAAGAAAAAATCAAGGAACTGCAGAGCTTTATTGAGCGGTTCTCTGCCAACAAGTCCAAGTCCCGCCAGGCCACCTCCCGCAAAAAGCTCATCGAGAAGCTGTCGGTGGACGAAATGCCCGCCTCCTCCCGCCGCTATCCCTACGTGGGCTTCACCATGGATCGGGAAGCGGGCAAGGAGATCCTGGCCGTGGAAGGGCTGACCAAGACGGTGGATGGCGTTAAGGTTCTGGACAATGTCTCCTTCCGGGTGAACAAAGGGGATAAGATCGCCTTCGTCGGCCAGGATGAAATCGCCACCACCACCCTGTTTAAAATCATCATGGGCGAGCTTGAGCCCGATGCGGGCAGCTACAAATGGGGCGGCACCACCACCCAGTCCTATTTTCCCAAAGACAACTCTGCCTTTTTCGACGGGGTGGAAGACAACATCCTGCAATGGCTGGCCCAGTATTCCACCGACGTGACCGAGACCTACCTGCGGGGCTTCCTCGGCAAGATGCTCTTCTCCGGGGACGACGTGCTCAAGCCGGTGAACGTGCTGTCGGGCGGCGAGAAGGTGCGCTGTATGCTCTCCCGCATGATGATGTTCGGCTCCAACGTCCTGGTGCTCGATCAGCCCACCAACCACCTGGATCTGGAATCCATCACCGCCGTTAACGACGGCCTGGCCGAGTTCAAGGGCAACGTGCTGTTCTCCTCCTACGACCACCAGTTCATCCAGACCGTGGCCAACCGCATCATCGAAATCGAAAACGGCCAGATTCTCGACAAGCTGATGACCTACGACGAATTTCTGGACTTTAAGGACAGCCTGGGGAAATAACAAAAATAGGGTACGCAGGCGACAGTTGTCGCCGCGTACCCTATTTTTTATTACGACGCGATGTGGCTGGGGGAGCTGGCCTCCTGCATGGCCGCGATAAACTGTTCCGCCAAATCGGGATCGAACTGGGTGCCGGCGCAGCAGCGGACCTCGACAAAGGCCTCCTTAAATGTTTTGCGCTTGTTGTAAGGCCGCTCGTTGGTCATGGCGTCAAAGCTGTCGGCAATGGCCAGCATTCGCGCCGGATACAGAATCTCCCCGCCCCGCAGCCGGTTGGGATAGCCGGTGCCGTCCATCCGCTCGTGATGCTGCAGGACGATGGGCGCGATATCCCGCAGCTCGCTTATCCGGCTGATGGTGTCATAGCCGATTTCGCAGTGCTGGCGGAACAGCCCCCATTCCTCCTCACTCAGGGCGGTGGGCTTGATCAACACCTCCTTAGGGATATTGATTTTTCCCAGATCGTGCAGATATGCCGCGTACAACAGCCGCCGCTTCTCCTCGGCGGGGAGCTTTAGATAATCGGCGAAAATTTCGCAGTAATACACCACCCTCTCCACATGGTTGTAGGTATAGCTGTCCCGGGAGTTGATGATGCCGATAAGGGTTTTCAGAGAGTTGAGAGACTCCTCGCTGCACGGGCTGCCGCCGTTCTCGTGATTGTATTTGTCGATGGCAGAGGAATAAATCTCAATGGTGTCCCGCCGCAGATACTTGGCGCGGTACAGGGCGGCGTCCGCCCGGTTGAGCAGCGCCTCGTAGCCGCTGTCCGCCGCGTCCAGGGACGCCAGTCCCAGCGAGATGGTCAGCCGTCCGGAGGGCATGACCTCCTCCCCCGTGACGGGCAGTTCCCCCACCGCCCGGTGGATTTCCTCCGCCACCTTCTGGGCCTCCTGCATGGCCAATCCGGGCAGAATGACGGCGAACTCCTCGCCGCCGTAGCGGGCCAGCGTCTGTTCCGGGCGCAGATGCGCCCCGACTTCGGCCGCGATACTCCGCAGAACCTCATCCCCCTGCTGGTGCCCGTAAAGGTCGTTGTACTTTTTGAAGAAGTCGATGTCCATCATAATCACAGACAGCGGAGCGTCGGTTTCCACGCTGGCGGCATACGCCGCCTCCAGCAGCTGATGAAAAGACCGGTGGTTGTACACGCCGGTCAAGCCGTCCATTCGGGCGCATTCCTCCAGATACGCGGCATATTCCCTCTGCACCCGCACAAACAGCCCCAGGCACTGGGCCACCACGAAGAAGGACACCACCAGGGCCAGATCCTGCTGGAAATAGACGTTCACGTCCTGGCTATTCCCGGTGAACAAATCCAGTCCCAGCACCAGGGCCGAGCCGCCGGCCGCCACCAGGAACCCCATCTGCTTTGAATGGGCGATGGTGTAGTAGATGATGACGAATAAAAACAGGAACTTGTAGTTGCTCGTATGCAGGCCGGACATCCAAAGCGTCAGGATATATAAGGCAAAAAACAGCGGCAGCTCCAGCAGCAGCACCACACGCCGCTTTTTAAACTCCGCAAAGGTCGAGAAAAGGAAAACGCCCAGCACACCCACGGCCGCCACCAGGATGAGAATCCCCATCAGGGAGGGCTTCACCTGGGTCAGCGTCCCGCTTTTCCGGTCGCCGAACGCCTTTTCAAATACCGGGAACATGGAAAACAGCATAAACATGATCTTCAGCGTGAACAGCATCTGCGCGACCTGCTTGTCCCGCTGCATTTCCCGATTCTGCATGGCGAATCCCCCCCTTTTCCGTTTTCCAATACTATCCGCGAGCGGTCGGCTCCCCTTCCGCGTACATGTTGGAATAAGGGAAGCCAGCCTGGGCCAAATGGCCCCGCCAGCTCCCCTTTCCGTCCGTCTTATTTATCGGACAGCGCCTCGGGCTCTTCCGGCTGATAGAGATACCAGATGCAGGCGGAAGAAGCTACCAGCGTGGCGGCCAGCGCACAAACCGCGGCCAAAGCACCGAACAGTTTCTTTTTCACTCAGAGCACCTCCTTACTATGCAAATTTATCAATTACTTACCCCCACGGCGGCACAACAGCAATCCGGCAGGAGCCGTAAGGGTAAACGACTGCCAACAAAGGGCGAGAATCAGCGAAGCATATACGCTCAGCGCCGTCGTCGGCAGGGGCCGCAGCCAATATGCTGCCGCCGTTCCGGCACAGGCCAGGGTGCACACCCCCGCGTAAACGAAGCTCTGACGGCGCAGCCGCCGGATCTTTTCCGGCCGGCGGATGGGCTTGTTGGGGGAATCCACCGGCACCCTGCGGATGATTATCCACCAGATCCAGACGAACGCCAGCAGGCAAAGAGACGCGGTCAGCGGCGTCAGGCGGGGAGCCAGCAGATACCGGGCCAGCCCCGCCATCGCCCCGATGGTGAGCAGACTGGTCAGGATGCACCCAAGCAGACTCGGCGCGTGGGCGCCGCCGGTGCATTTGCGGAACGTGCCCACCACCAGATAGATGAGCAGGCATTCCCACACCATGCCTGCGGCCAGGCCGATGACGAGGGCGCCCAGCAGGATGGCCCCTATCTGGCACAGGGCGGTCAGCCCATAGGCGATGACGTCCTCCCGGCTCTGGTCAGCCCCCTGCGCTGCCGCCAGGCTGTGCGCCGCCTTCCGTATCCACTTTTGCACGGCGCACCGCCCTCCTCATTCGAACGACATAGAAAATCGCCACCACCAGCCAGAACAGCAGTGTGGTGGGGATGCCGTAAAGCGCCCACTGCAGCTCGTCCTGCTGCACGGCCAGGAATGCCTCCTTGCCGATGAGCAACGGGTACAGGGTGACGGCGGGCAGCTCCACCACCAGCATGACGATGGTTGTCAGCAGTGAGGAAATGATGCATTTCATCATGGGCAGCCGGCAGAAATACGTGCTGATGAGGATCAGGGAGATGATCACCAGCAGGGTGGACACCCCCGTGACAATGGGCAGCAGGCGCGCGATAATGCTCAGCGCCGACAGCAGCAGCCCGCCGAGCCAATACCGGTGGTTCCATTTCTGGTCGCAAAAACCGTAGACAAACAACAAAAAGCCGAAGGCCTGGGGCATGTATCCCGTCAGCACCTGCAGCAGAACAATCCATACCTTATCCATTTTAACCTCCCATTCCTGCCAAGTCACAAAGCATAATGAAATACCGCATCAGTCTGCTTGGCAGGTAGGGGCTTTGCAAAGCAAAGCTGCGGCGGCAGCCGCAAGGTGACGTGATTTATCAGGCCACCGCCCTATCCCGTTTATGGCCGGTTTTCACGCGGCCGCCGGCTGCATGGCCTTGACCGCGTAAAACACGATCAGCACCACAAACGCGCGAATGAACAAATCCCCGATGCTCAGCACCGAATACCCGATGTCTATGTAATCCGTTAGAAACTTCAGCCTGGTGGCCTCGGTTCCCAGGCAATGGATCGAGCCCGGCGCCTCGAGCAGCGCGGGGTCAAAATACCCGGTACGCAGCGACAGGGTGGGGAACGCGGGCATCTTTCCGCCGTTGGCGGCCATGACGATTTTATTCATCGCCGTGCCCGCCACGATGCAGCCGGCCCCTATCATCCCCGGCTTGTACAGCCGGTACCGCAGCAGGGGGAGCATGTACAGCACCATATACACATTCTTGAGTACACCGGCCACCGGCAGAAACGCATCATTGTGCAAAAAAATCTGCACCTGGAGAAACACCGAGAACAGATCCACCGCAAAAACCGGGTAAAACCAGACGGATTTCCAGAACGGCGCGATGCGGTAACCCCGGCATTTGGCAAGGAGAAGGGCCAGCAGTACGGTCTCAATCACAGGCGGCTCCCTCCAGCGAAACAAAATCCAGGCAGATGCGAGTACCTCATAGAGTATAGCACAGAACTTTCCTGTGTACAAGCACGATTTTTCAACAAACTCTACTAGATTTTCCTGTCCTCGGGAGGTAAGCCCTCCGGCCGTCTGCGCGGCTCCCCTTTATCCCTATCCGTCGGGAAGACAATTCCCGCCTGACGCCGGATTTCCCGCATGCAGCGGTGCACCCGCAGGGCCAGCCGGCTGTCCTCGTCCATCCGGCCGTCCGCATCCCCCGCGCCGACGGCGGCGCAAAACCGCGCCGCCTCGTACCCCATGAGTGCCGCCTTGTCCTGCTCCCCGACCAGCCGCTCCGGGGCTTTCCCCTTCTCGGTCAATACCATGTCCTCCAGCTTGGAGATGGAGCCGATGGTCAGCGTCCCCCGATCCCCCACGATCTGAGAGGGCGCGACCGCCTGGCCGGTTTTGGAATAGGTGAGCACCGCCACCTTGTCGGGATACCGCAGCACCGCGGCGCCCGCCCCATCGGCCCCGGAGTCGAGAAACACGGCGCTGGCCGTCAGCCCCTCCGGCTCGCCGAACAGATACAGCGCCGGATACACGCAGTACACCCCCAAGTCCATCAGCGCCCCGGTCTCCATGGCGGGATTGAAAATATTGGGCAGGGCCGCTCCCTCCAAATAGGCCGGGTATTTGCTGGATAGCTGGGAAAAATCGAAATGGGCCAGGGAAATCCGCCCCAGCCGCCCGACCGCTTCTTCCAGCACGGCCAGCTGCGGCATATGCAGCAGCATGATGGCCTCCATATACACCAGTCCTCGGTTTGCGGCCAGCGCCTGGAGGCTCTCCACCTCCTCCGGCCGGGCGGCCAGCGGTTTTTCGCAGAGCACGTGCTTGCCGTTTTCGAGAAACAGCCGGCTCTGCGCGGCGTGCAGAACGTTGGGGCTGGCGATGTACACCGCGTCGATGTCCGGGCTCGCGGCCATCCGCGCGGGATCGGTGAATACCAAATCGGCCCCGTGCCGGGCGGCGAATTCCCGGCCCCGCTCCTCGCTGCGGGAGCACACGGCCCGCAGCGCCATCCCGGGCACACCCGCCGCCCCCGCCAGAAACGCCTCGGTGATCCATCCCGTGCCGATGATGCCGTATCGTATCGTCATATTCCTTCTCCTACCCTTATTAAAAATCCGGACGAAAAAGCACTTGCCATCCACCACACAGTTTAGTCTTGGCGGATTACTAGGTAAGCGATGATTAAATCCAGTGGATGGCTTGGTGAAGGGAAAATTCCCCACCAAGCCGCCGCTGAGCCGTCAGGCGTGATTTATTCTTCGCTTACCTAGTATCATAGCAAGGCCCCGCGAAAAAAACAAGTCTCCCTCCATCCGCCCTTTTCAGGTATTTTCCGGCCCATCAGACGCAAACTACAGGTAATTGGGGGGAACATGTTGAACGATAAAGTCAAATATATTATCACCGGCGCCCTGGCCGGCGTGGCCAACGGCCTGTTTGGATCGGGCGGCGGCCTGTTTCTGGTGCCGCTGTTCGTCAGCTGGCTGCATATGGAGCAAAAGAAAGCCTTCGCCACCTCGGTGGCCGTCATCCTCCCCCTGTCCGTCGCGTCCCTGGCGGTTTTTCTTCTCAAGGGCGGGATGGACTGGGGGCTGGCCTGGCCCTACCTGCTGGGCGGTGTGGCGGGCGGCCTGCTGTCCGGCCTGTTTTTCAAAAAGGTGCCGGTGGTCTGGCTGCGGCGGGGCTTCGGCCTGCTGATTCTCTACGGCGGCGTGAAGGCGGTGCTGCTTTTATGACGGGCCGCACCCATAGCTTGACCATCTCGCGAACGGAAGGGGACGGACGATGAAAATTCTCGAATTCCTGGTGGGCCTGGTCACCGGGATTATCAGCGGTTTCGGCATCGGCGGCGGCTCCCTGCTGATCCTCTACCTCACCGCGGTGGCCGGGGTAAACCAGTATACCGCCGGCGGGGTGAATTTGCTGTATTTTATCGGCTGCGCCCCCTGCGCCCTCATCTCTCATATCAAGAACAAGCGCATCGTCTGGCAGGCGGTGCTGTTCTGCACCCTGGCGGGCGTGATCACCTCGGTGGCCGCCGCGTTTCTGGGCGCCCGGATGGAGGTGGGGCTGCTGCGCCGCCTGTTCGGGGTGCTGCTGCTGTATATCGGTGCGCGGGAGCTGTTCGCCAAAGCGCCCAAGAAAGAACCCGCCGAAAAATAGCTTGCGTCCCGCCCCCGCCTGTATTATGATACCAGCAGAGCTCCGATTTAACAGGAAAGAAGGAGAATGCCTATGGATTTTCAAAGCGAAACGGGCCGGATTTTTTTAGAGGACGAATACGGCCGGCTGCTGGCGGAGGTGACCTTTCCGTCGGTGTCCGCCCGCGTAGCGGACATCCGCCATACCTTTGTGGACGATTCTCTGCGGGGACAGGGCGTGGCCGGCCGGCTCATGGAGGCCGCCGCCCGGCAGATCCGTGCCGAGGGCAAAAAGGCCCGGCTGACCTGCTCGTACGCCGCCGCCTGGTTCCCTAAGCACCCGGAATACGCCGACCTGGTGACCGACGGCTTTCTGGAATAACGGGACCCGCCAGGCGTTTCCAGCGTTTTTTCCTCTCCCCGGCGCATACTAGTACCGGAAGGCGCGCGCCCTGTCCGGCGGCCGGCCCGCGCCGCATGATTCCCGCCGCCGGGGAAAGGACGAGCACCATGGAACATTCCTACAGCGGCCTGACCGAGCTGATCAGCCAGGATGCCCAGGCCCGGGCGTATTTCATGTCCCTGCCCGACTACGTGCAGGGCATGATTCAGCAGCGCAACGACAACGTGCGCACCGCCGACACCCTGCACCGCTACGCCGAGAACCTGCTGGCGGGCGACAAATAAAAAGTACCGGCATGCCGCCCAGAATCGGCATGCCGGTACTTTTTTGAACCGTGCTTATTCCACCGTCACGCTCTTGGCCAGATTGCGTGGCTTATCGATGTCGCAGTGGCGGGCCAGCGCGATGTAGTAGCCCAGCAGCTGCATGGGCACCACCTCCAGGGAGGGCATGAGCAGATCGTTGGTTTTGGGGATATAAATCACGTGATCCGCCTCCGGCAGCACCTCCCGGTTGTCGTCGGTGGTCACCACCAGCACCTCCGCCCCCCGGGCCTTGACCTCCTTGATGTTGGACATGGTCTTTTCCGTCAGCTTGTCGCTACAGGCCAGCGCCACCACGAAGGTGCCCTCCTCGATAAGGGAAATGGTGCCGTGCTTAAGCTCCCCGGCGGGATACGCCTCCGAGTGGATGTAGCTGATTTCCTTGAGCTTGAGGGATGCCTCCAGCGCCACGGCGTAATCCAGATTCCGCCCGATGAAATACGCGTGCTCCAGATAGGCGTACCGCTGGGCCAGCTGCTGCAGCTGGGGCGCCTGGCGCAGGATCCCCGCCACCAGATCAGGCAGACGGATAAGCGCGCTGAGCAGCCGGCGCTGATCCCGGTCGTCAATATGTCCTAGCTTGTGAGCGATGTAAAACGCCAGGAGGTACAGCATAACCAGCTGGGTGGAATACGCCTTGGTGGTGGCCACCGAAATTTCCGGTCCCGCCCAGGTATACAGCACGTCGTCGCTCTCCGCCGCGATGGAGCTGCCCACCACGTTGACGATGGACAGCACCCGCGCCCCCCGCCGTTTGGCCTCCCGCATGGCGGCCAGGGTATCGGCCGTCTCTCCCGACTGGCTGATAACAATGGCCAGGGTGTTCGCGTCCACAATGGGGTCCCGATACCGGAACTCCGACGCCACATCCACGTCCACCGGGATGCGGGTCAGCTTTTCCAGCACGTATTTGCCCACCACCCCCGCGTGATAGGCGGAGCCGCACGCGAGGATGGCGATGCGCCGGATTTTGCGCAGCTGGGCGGCCGTCAGGCGGATGCCGTCCAGCACGATCCCCCCGTCCGCCCCGACGCGGGGGGACACCGTGGCGGCCAGCGCCGCCGGCTGCTCCAGAATCTCTTTGATCATGAAGTGGGCGTGCCCGCCCTTTTCCGCGCTGGTCACGTCCCAGTCGACCAGCATCTCCTTCTTCTCCACCGGCCGGCCGCCCTCGTCGAGCACCCGCGCCCCGTCCCGTGTCAGGCAAACCACCTCGCCGTCCGCCAGCTGGAGGATCCGCCGGGTGTGCGCCAGCACGGCGGGGATATCGGACGCGATGAAGTTGCCCTCCTCCGACAGCCCGACAATCAGCGGGCTGGAACGACGCACCGCGACGATCTCGTCCGGATGCTCGGCGCACAGCACCCCCAGGGCGTAGGAACCCTCCAGCCGGGCGATGGCCGCCCGCACCGCGGCGGTGAAATCCCCGGTATACGCCTGTTCGATGAGGTGGGCGATGACCTCGGTGTCCGTCTCGGAAAGGAACGTCACCCCTTTATCCTGCAGCTCCTTTTTCAGCACGGCGTAGTTCTCGATGATCCCGTTGTGCACCACGGCGAACCGCCCGCTTGAACTGCGGTGGGGATGGGAGTTCTCGTCGCTGGGCTTCCCATGGGTTGCCCAGCGGGTGTGGCCGATGCCGGCCGTCGCCTCCATCCCTTCCCCCGCGTGAATGCTTTCGCTCAGGACGGCCAGCCGCCCTTTGGTTTTGTAAATCTCCACGCCGGCGCTTCCCACCAGCGCGATGCCGGCCGAATCGTACCCCCGGTACTCCAGCTTGGCCAGCCCCTCCAACAGGAGAGGGGCCGCCGGCTTGCGGCCAATGAATCCCACAATTCCACACATAAATTGACCAGTGCTCCTTTCTTCCCACACATGTGTCAGCCTGCCGTTCCGCCTCGTTCCCACAAACGCGGCGGAACGCTCTTTATTTTACTGCATCCATCCCACCCTGACAAGAAAAAAATGGATCGCCTCCCCTGTGAAATCGAAAAAATCTCTTAAGAAGCGGTAAAGAATCCCTCCCTCCCTTGCATTCGCCCTTATAAATGCATACAATAAGAGAGAAAGGACGTGGCGGCTTCATGAAACTCACCCGAGACGAGCATCTGTACTTCAATGCCTGCGCCAAGGCTCTTCTGGCCTGTCCGGAGGTGCAATCCATGAGCGCCTTCACCCAGCACGGGCGTGTCTCCTGTCTGGAGCACAGCCTCTCCGTCGCCTATTACAGCTATTGGCTCTGCCGCCGCCTGCGCCTGCGGGTGGACGGGGAAAGCCTGATCCGCGGCGCCCTGCTGCACGACTTTTTTCTCTACGACTGGCACACTGTCGGCCGGCAATACGGCCTGCATGGCTTCACCCACCCCGCCACCGCTCTGAAAAACGCCCGGCAGCGCTTCCGCCTGTCCCACAAGGCGGAGAACGTCATCGCCAGCCATATGTGGCCCCTGACACTCCGCCGCCTCCCCCGGTGCAAGGAAGCCGCCGCCGTATGCCTTATCGATAAATGCTGCTCCCTCGCGGAAACCTTCCGTCTGGCCAAACCTATCCCCGCCCTCCCCCAGCCGTAACCAGGCCGCCGCCCTTCGCGGCGGCTTCTTTCTTTGTGGAATCCCCCTGCTTTCTGTAATCGCCTTACCATTTAAAACGTGTCGATATTTGTGCATTTTGCTATTTTCAACAGCGTATTTCTGCCTATTGTAGAAAATGTTTGGATATTATTGTTGAACTATTGCTTTTTTTCCGCATACACTATATAATGAAGCTGCAGACAGGCGTCCTTTCGTTCGCTTGTCCCGCCCCGTGCCGAGGCTTCCGCCGGGCTGCCCCTTGCAGCCGGCATTTCCGATAGCCCATCGAATGGAAAGGAATGAATTAAGACCATGGCTGAGAAAGCGAAAGTGATAAAGAAGAAATCCGCTTCCCCCGTGCCCAAGGCCCAGCCGGAAGCGGATTTGAAAGCGCTCCTGACCGCCAAACTGCTGCACAACTTTTCCGTGCAGCCCGAAAGCGCCACCAACGAGCACTTCTATAACGCGCTGGTGCTGGTGCTGCGGGACATGATGCGCGCCCGCCGGGTGGAATACATTGGGGAAGCCCACCGGCAGCAGTCCAAGCAGGTGTATTACCTGTGCATGGAATTCCTCATGGGCCGCTCGCTTAAGAACACTCTGTATAACCTGAACCTCACCGAGGAGGCCCGCCAGGTGCTGGACGGCTTCCACGTCAAGCTGGACGCCCTGTTCGAGCTGGAACCCGACGCCGGCCTGGGCAATGGCGGCCTGGGCCGCCTGGCCGCCTGCTTCCTGGATGGCCTGGCCACCGCCGCCATCCCGGCCGTGGGCTATTCCTTACTGTATGAATACGGCATTTTCCGCCAGAAGCTGGTGGACGGCTGGCAGACCGAGCTGCCCGATTTCTGGCTCCCCGGCGGGGAAAGCTGGCTGCTGCCCCGTCCCGAACTGGCCAAGGAAGTGCGCTTCGACGGCAATATCCGGGAATGGTGGGACGACAACGGCTTCCATCACGTGGTGCACGACAACGCCAATATCGTCATCGCCCAGCCCTACGACCTGATGGTCGCGGGCAAGGATGGCCGCGGCGTGTCCACCCTGCGGCTGTGGCGCTCCACCGCCCCGGGCATGAACATGTCCCTGTTCAACCAGGGTGAATATATGCGCGCCATGGAGCAGAAGGCCATGGCCGAGGTCATCACCCAGGTGCTCTACCCCGCCGATAATCACCGGGAGGGCAAGTCCCTGCGGCTGTCGCAGCAGTATTTCCTGGTCTCCGCCTCGGTGCAGGACATCGTGCGCCGCCACCTCGAGCAGTTCGGCACCCTGGACAACCTGCCGGACAACGCCGCCGTCCACATCAACGACACCCACCCCACCCTGGCCATTCCTGAGCTGATGCGCATCATGCTGGATGAGTGCGGCTATTCCTGGGACGCGGCTTGGGATCTGGTCACCCGCACCGTGGCCTATACCAACCATACCGTCATGGCCGAGGCCCTGGAGTGCTGGCCGGAGGATCTCTTCCGCCAGCGCCTGCCCCGCATCTATCAGATCGTGCGGGAAATCAACAACCGCTTCAGCGCCCAGATGATGGAGGCCACCGGCGGCGACACCGAGAAGGTGGGCCGCATGGCCATTATCAGCTACGGCCTCATCAAAATGGCCAATCTCTGCGTCGCGGCCTGCCACTCGGTCAACGGCGTGTCCAAGCTGCACAGCGAGATCGTCAAGCACACCGTTTTCCCCGACGCCTTCTCCGTCACACCGGAGAAATTCACCAACGTCACCAACGGCATTGCCCACCGCCGCTGGCTCTGCCAGGCCAATCCCGGCCTGACCGCCTTCATCCGGGAAAGCATCGGGGACGGCTTCGTCCTCCACGCCGAAGAACTGGCGAAGCTCCGCCCCCTGGCGGACGACAAGGCCGCTCTGGAGCGCTTCGCCGCCATCAAGCGGGAAAACAAGGCCCGCCTCTCCGACTACGTCAAAAAGACCGCCGGTGTCTCCATCGACCCCGACTCCCTGTTCGACGTGCAGGTCAAGCGCCTGCATGAATACAAGCGCCAGCATCTTAACGCCCTGCACATCCTGCACACCTATCTCCAGCTCAAGGACAACCCGCACATGGATTTCGTCCCCCGCACCTACCTGTTCGGCGCCAAATCCGCCCCCGGGTACTACCTGGCCAAGGAGATCATCCGCTTCATCTGCAACCTGGCCAAGGAGATCGACAGCGATCCCGCCGTGCGGGATAAGCTCAAGGTGGTGTACCTGGAGGACTACCGCGTCACCCTGGCCGAGATGCTCATGCCCGCCGCCGACATCAGCGAGCAGATCTCCCTGGCTGGCACCGAGGCCAGCGGCACCGGCAACATGAAGCTGATGATGAACGGCGCCGTCACCCTGGGCACCATGGATGGGGCCAATGTGGAAATCTATGACGCCGTGGGCCCGGACAATATCTTCATCTTCGGCATGTCCACCGAGGAGGTGGAGGCTCTTAAAAAGCAGGGGTATCAGCCTCAGTCGCTGTATACCGGCAATCCCCATATCCACCGGGCCATCGACGCCATGTACGCCGGCTTCGGCGGCCACACCTACGGGGAAATCGCCGGCTCCCTCACCTCCAAGGACCCGTATATGGTGCTCGCGGACTTCGAGGACTACCTGCGGGCGCAGAATCTCTCCGCCGAAACCTACCGGGACAAAGAAAAATGGGCCCGCATGGCCCTGCTCAACACCGCGGGCAGCGGCGTCTTCGCCTCCGATCGGTCCATCCGGGACTATTCCGACCGGATCTGGCACTGCCGCCCGGTGAAATAAAAAGACAAGCACAAAGGGCTGCCGCGCCGCGGCGGCTCTTTGTGTTTTGCCGGCGCCCGCCACGCCGCCATGGAGCTGCTGCGCAAAACCCCGCCCGCCGCCGAGCAAACCGTATCCCTCTATTTCCGGGCCGAGAGCCGCCTTTTGCAACCCCGCCCATTCGGACAGAGGTTGTAGGGGCGAGCAC